>CAZEVY010000052.1:0-35113 GCA_964515555.1 uncultured Solibacteraceae bacterium
ATCGGCTGGCTGCCCTTGCCCCCGCTGGTGAAGTAGATCACGCCGCCGACGAGCATGGCGTTGCCGTGATGCAGGCGCAGCCGCGGCGAGGTCCAGACCTCGCGGACTTCGGTCTTCATGCCGTTGCGCTTGAGCTCGACGACCTTGGCGCCGGCGTCGTACTCGGCCGAGACAAACAGCAGGTTGCCGGGGCCGAAGATGGGCGTCGCCACGGCGATCCCGTACTGGGCCTTGAACGGAGTCGACCACTGCGGGTCGCCGTTGTGCGGGTTGACGCCGATGACGGCGCCGTCCATGAGCATGGCGACCTGCTCGAGTCCGTCGACGTCGATGAGGATGGGCGAGGAGTAGGCGTTCCCGATGTCGCCCCTCGACCAGACGATCTTGCCGTCGGCCTGCGAGAACGCCATCCCGGCGTGGCCCTGGCCGCCGACCGGCACGATGATGGTGTCGCGAAAGGCGAGCGGGCTCGACGAGTAGCCGTAGGGCACGCGGGTGCCGTTGTGATCGGTCCAAAGCTGCTGCGTCCAGACGAGCTTGCCGGTCCTTTTCTCGAAACACTGCAGGCGGCCAGTGACGCCGACGGTGAAGAGGCGATCGCCGGCGACGAGCGGAGTCGAGTAGGTGCCGACGCCCTTCTTCGGGTAATCGCTAAGGAAATCGACGTCGGTCGTATGCTCCCAGATGGTCTGGCCGGTGGCGGCATTGGCGGCGATGACGACCTCCTTGCGGGGCGGGCCGTACATGGTGTACAGGAAGCCGTTCTCGACGGCGGTAGAGGAGTAGCCTTCGCCAAGAGGGCGCTTCCAGAGGACTTTGGGGCCGGCGGCGGGCCACTCGCCGCGGATGCCGCGGGAGTCGGTGGTGAAGTTGCGGCGGGGTCCGCCCCACTGGGGCCAGGCGAGTCCGGCGGGCGCTTTCTTGGTCTGGGCGACGGCGGAACTCGCGAGGAGGAAGGATCGGCGCGTCATCGTGGGATAGACGGTGGAGAGGGGGGAAGCTTCCGGTCGATGGATGGGTCGCGCGCGGCGCCGCCTACGACTCGATCCGCGTCGGCACCAGCGGCTGCGTCGACTCCAGCGCCGCCAGATCCAACTCGGTGATCTCGCCGCCCTCCTCGTGATACTCCGTGTCGGCGTTGACCGACCACAGGTCGTAGCGCGCGCCGAGAATGTTGCGCGCCGCCAGAATCGCCGTCAGCATGGAGTGGTCCTGGTTGTTGTAGCGGTGCATCCCGTTGCGGCCCACCAGTTGCAGATTCGGCAGCGTCGGCAGGAACTCACGCACGGCGCGCAGGCCGCGCTCGTAGACGCCGTCGTAGACCGGATACGCCTTCTTCATGCGCACCACGGTGCCGTCGAAGACGTCCTCGGCGCGGACCAGGCCGAGCAGCACCAGCTCGCGCTTGGCCTGCGCCACCAGTTCGGTGTCGGGCGTCGTCCACAGCCGGTCGCCCTCGAAGCAGAAGTACTCCATGCCCAGGCACGAGGTCTCCGGGTCGGGCACCATCTCGGGGCTCCAGTTCCCGTAGTTCTGTATCCGCCCCACGGCGACGTTGGGATCGTGCACGTAGATCCAGTTGTCGGGAAACAGGTCGCGGCCGCGAACCATCAGCGCGACGGTGAGGAAGTCGCGGTAGTGGAAGTCGTCGGCCGCCGAGCGGATGTGCTCGGGCGGCGCCGGGTCGAGCGCGCGCAGCAGGTCGTGGATGGCGATGGTGCTGACGAAGTGGCTGCCCTCGAACCTCTGGCCGCCGGCCTCCACCGCAATAACGCGCCCCGGCTCCCAGAAGACTTTCTCGACGGGCTTGTGAAACTCGACCGTCGCGCCCGACTGCTCGATCAGCGCGCGCGTCTTCTGCCACATCATGCCCGGGCCGCGGCGCGGATACTCGAATTCATGGATCAGCGTCTTGATGGCCTTTTGTTTGTTGCCCGACTTCGGCTTGATCGCGTTCCAGACCGCCGAGACCAGCGACAGGCCCTTGATGCGCTGCGCCGCCCACTCCGCGCGGATCTCGCGGCACGGGATGCCCCAGACCTTTTCGGTGTACGTCTTGAAGAAAACCTCGTAGAGCCGCTTGCCGAAGCGGTTCGTCACCCAGTCCTCGAAGTTGTCCTCGGGGCTGCGCGGAAATATCCGCGCGCCGACGTAGCTCAGTCCGCAGCGCGCCGACTCGAAGAGCCCGAGCCCGGCCAGCGCATTCATCGGCACCAGCGGGTAGTGGAAGAATTTCGAGTTGTAGTAAATGCGCGACATGCGCGGGCGCTTGATGAAATCGGCGCCCAGCACCTCACGCCACATGCGGTCGACCAGCGAAACCTTTGTGAAGAACCGGTGCCCGCCGATGTCGAACAGGTAGCCCTTGTACTCAGCGGTTTGGGCGAGGCCGCCGACGACGCCCGAGGCCTCCAGCACCGTGGAGCGGACGCCGCTCCTGGCAAGCTCGTAGGCGGCCGTAAGTCCGGCCGGACCGGCGCCAAGCACGACAACAGGAAACGTCCCCGAGTGGGCGTTGGTTTGCATTACCCTCCGACGCCCCGCATAGGCCCAATCCAGCGAGTCGACTTTCTCATTGTATCCTGACCATTATGGCGAAGATAAACCGCATCGTTCCATTACTACTCTTCGGCGTAATGGTCCTGGGGGCACAGCCTCGTTTCGAGTTTTGGCCGGGCGCCGTTTACGACCCGCAAGTGCCGACTCATCAGAAGGTTCTGGGTTACGAGCCGGGCCAGCGTATCAGCTCGCACGCCAATCTGATCCGCTACATGGAGGAACTGGCGGCGGCGGCGCCCTCGCGCATGAAGGTCTACGAGTACGCGCGCACCTGGGAGGGCCGGAAGCTGGTCTACGCGGTGGTCTCCTCGGAAGCAAACATCCGCCGCCTGGACGAAATCCGCGCGTCCATGAAACGGCTGGCCGATCCGCGCGCGACTCCCGACGCCGAGGCGAAGAAACTCATCGCGCGGCTGCCGGCGGTGATCTGTCTCGCCTACGGCGTCCACGGCAACGAGATCTCCTCGCCCGACGCCGCGCTGATGACCGCCTATCATCTGCTGGCCTCGCGCAAAGACAAGATGGTCGACGACATCCTCGCCAACACCGTCGTGCTGATCGACCCCACGCAGAATCCCGACGGGCGCGACCGCTTCGTGCGGCACTTCGAGCAGAGCGAGGGCATCGAGCCGGACCCGAATCCCTCGGCGCTCGAACACACCGAGCCCTGGCCGGGCGGCCGCACCAACCACTATCACTTCGACCTGAACCGCGACTGGCTGGCCTTCACGCAGCCGGAGACGCGCGGCCGCATCCAGTTCCTCCAGGAATGGTACCCGCTGGTCTTCGTCGACCTGCATGAAATGGGGTCGGATTCCACCTACTACTTCGCGCCCGAGGCCGTGCCCTATAATCCGCACCTCACCGCCGATCAGCGGACCAGCCTGGAGTGGTTCGGCCGCAACAACGCGAAATGGTTCGACCAGTACGGCTTCAGTTACTTCACGCGCGAGGTGTACGACGCCTTCTATCCCGGCTACGGCGCCAGTTGGCCGGCCTACTTCGGCTCGATCGCGATGACCTACGAGCAGGCGTCCGCGCGCGGACTTCTCATGAGGCGCAGCGACGAGACCGTGTTCCACTTCCGCGACACCGTGCGGCAGCACTTCGTGGCTTCGGTGTCCACGGCCGAGACCGCGGCACGGCAGCGCGAGAAGCTGCTGGAGAATTTCTACCGGTACCGCGCCACGGCCATCGAGGAAGGGTCGAAGGAGCCGGTTCGCGAATACATCCTGCCGCGGCGCGGCGATACGGGCGCCGTCGACAACCTGATTTCGGTGCTGACGATGCAGGGTGTGGAGGCCAAGCGCGCCACGGCGGCGTTCTCCAACGGCGGCCGGCAGTACGAGGCGGGAACTTACGTGATCCCGCTGGCGCAGCCGGCCAAGCGCCTGATCCGGACCATGGTCGACGCGCAGGTCGATATGGAGGCCGATTTCCTCAAGGAGCAGGAACGGCGCCGCAGGAAGAAGCTGCCCGACGAGATTTACGACGTGACGGCGTGGTCGCTGCCGCTGCTCTACAGCGTCGAATGCGTGGCGGCGGCGCAGCCGTCGGCGGGCAGTTTCGAACCTGTGGCGAAGGGGTCGCGGCCTGCGGGCGGGGTGACCGGAGGGAGGGCGGCGGTGGCGTATCTGGTGCCCTGGGGATCCTCGGCGGCCTCGCGATTCCTGACGGCGGCGCTGCGGCAGGGGCTGCGCGTCCACAGTACCGACAAGGAGTTCAAGCAGAACGGGCGCACCTTCCCGCGCGGCACGCTGATCGTCAAGGTCAAGGAGAACGCCGCGACGGTGGACGACGCCGTCGCCAGGCTCGCGGCGTCGTCGGGCGCGGAAGTGCACGCCACCTCGACGGGCTGGGTCGACGAGGGAGTCAACTTCGGCAGCCGCTACGTCGGCGTTATCAAGAAGCCCTCGATCGCGCTGGCCTGGGACGCGCCGGCGGCCTCGGGATCGGCCGGACACACGCGTTTCGTCCTCGAGCGCCAGTACGGATTCCCGGTGACGCCGGTGCGCACGCAGATTCTCGCGACGACGGATCTCTCGCGCTTCGACGTGGTGATTCTCCCCGACGGCGGCGCTTACGCCGGCACGCTCGGGCCGAACGGACTGCGCCGCCTGCGCGACTGGGTGTCGGCCGGCGGGACGCTGATCGGCGTCGGCGGCGCGGTGGCGGCGCTGGCGGATTCGCGCGCCGGGCTGCTGGCGGTGTCGCTCGAGAATCAGCCGCGCGCTCCGGGCGAGACCCCGGCGCGGCGGCCGGAGGGTCCGACGCCGGCGGCCGGGGGACCGGCGGACGGCCGCGTCGCGGGAAAGGTGCTGGCCGACGAAAAAGCCTTCGAGGCGGCCATCCAGGCCGAGACCGAGGCTCCCGACGAAGTACCCGGCGTGCTGGTGCGCGCCCGCATTGACGCCGACCATTGGATCACCGCGGGCGCCGGCGAGACGGTGCACGCGCTCTACGCGGGCCGCGGCATCTTCACGCCGGTGAAGCTCGATCGGGGCGTCAACGCGGCAGTCTTCCTGGCGGCCGACAAGCTGCTCGCGAGCGGCTACCTGTGGGAGGAGAATCGCAAGCAACTGGCGCACAAGCCGCTGGTCATCGTGCAGCGCGAAGGGCGAGGCAACGTGATCGGCTTCACCACGGACCCGAACTTCCGGGCGTATCTGGACGGCATGAACGTACTCTTTCTGAACGCGGTGTTCCGCGGTCCGGCTCACACGCGCGGGGGATTCGGGGCCGAAGAGGTGGAGTGAGGACTGGGAACGCTATAATCTCCTATTCCGAATGCTGGAAGCCCACGGAGCGTCCGACCCCGGTTGTGTCCGCAGGAACAACGAGGACCGCTACCTTGTCGATCTCAAGCTCGGCCTTTACGCCGTCGCCGACGGCATGGGCGGCGCGCAGGCCGGCGAACATGCGTCGCGAATCGCCGTCGAGGCCGTGGCCGATCACATCGCGCAGTCGCCCCGCGATTGCGTCGAGGATCTGACGAGCGCTTTCGAGGAGGCCAACCGTCGCGTGCTGGAGACGGCCGCCGGCGACCCTCAGCTGGAGGGCATGGGGACCACGCTGGTGGCGCTGCTCGAATGCAACGGCCGGCTGGCGGTGGCCAGCGTCGGCGACAGCCGGGCATACCGCTTTCACGCCGGCCGCCTGGAGCCGCTCACCGAGGACCAGAACTGGGCCAGCGAAGTCGGCCGCCGCCTGGGTCTGGGCGACGAGGTGCTGCGGACCCATCCGCTGCGACACGTGCTGACGATGGCCATCGGCGTGGCCCGCAGTCTGCGCGTGTTCACCGGCTACGCCGACTGCCCGCCGGGCTCGCTGTTCCTGTTGTGCAGCGACGGACTGCACGGGGTGGTCTCGCCGGAGGCCATCGCCGGGGCGCTCGGCGATGAGGCCTCGCTCGAGGAGAAGGGCAGGCGTCTGATCGAGGCCGCGCGTCAGGCGGGCGGTCCCGACAATATCACCGCGGTGCTGGTGCGAGCGGGCGAATAAGGGAAGGGCGAAGACCGCGCCAGACCGCTCGCTTGCGCTCGCGGCTCCGTAAATGCAGTATGTTACCGAGCCGCAACCGTTCTAGCCGCGGCCGTAGTAGGCCGCGTCCTGCGCCGCGAAGTGCGCCCACTTTTCCGGAAGGTCGTCGAGCGCGAAGACCGCCGACACGGGACACACCGGCACGCACGCGCCGCAGTCGATGCACTCCACCGGGTCGATGTAGAGTCTCTCCGCCTCGGCGTAGGCCGCCTCGTCCTTCTTCGGGTGGATGCAGTCCACCGGGCAGGCGTCGACGCACGCCGTGTCCTTGGTGCCGATGCAGGGCTCTGCGATCACGTAGGCCATTGGTTCGTCTCCTTGTTAGTGCGGGCGCTGGTAGCGCGGGAGTCGTTTACAGCATCTCCGTTCTGTATGACTCTAGCCGAAGGCCGCCTGTCAGGTCAAGAGCACACGGCGCGGGGCGCGGGCCGCTTCAGGCTTGAGGCAGCGCCGGGGCGTGCTCGCCTTCGACGGCGCCCGACGGGGCGGCCGCGCCGCTCTGGGGCCGCGCGGCCGGGAGCGTGATGACGAAGCGGGTGCCCTCGCCGATCCCGCTCTCGACGTCGATCTGGCCGCCGTGCGCCTTCACAATCCACAGCACGAAGCTCAGGCCCAGGCCGAGCCCCTTGTCGGGATCGGCGGCGCCGTCCGGGACGCGGTAGAAGCGGTCGTAGATGTGCGGCAGGTGATCGGGCGGAATGCCGCGTCCGGTATCCTCCACCGTGAGCGTGACCGTATCGCCGCCGGCGGCGAGCTTCACGCGAACGGCGCCCTCGGGCGGCGTGTACTTCACGGCGTTCGAGAGCAGGTTGGACACCAGGCGCTCGAGTTGGAGGCGATCGCCTTCCGTCCAGATGGAGTCCGGCGACTGGGCTTCGAGGCGCACGTGGCCCACCTCGGCGGGAATCTGGAACTGGTCGACAATGTCGCGGACCAGGGCGCTCAGGTCCACCGGCTCGCGTTGCAGCGCCACCTGTCCGGACTCGGACTGCGACAGCAGCAGCAGGGCGCGCACGATCTGCGACAGCCTCTCGACGTCCTCCATGGCGTTGGTGATGGCCTCGCGGTACTGCTCGGCGGTGCGCGCCGTGAACAGCGCCACCTCGAGCTGTCCCCGGATGGCCGTGAGCGGCGTGCGCAGCTCGTGCGAGACGTCGGTGGAGAACCGCCGGATCTGGTTGAAGGAGCCTTCCAGTCGGTCGATCAATTCGTTGAAGGCCTCGATGAAGCGGTCCAGCTCGTCGCCGGCGCCGCGCGCGGCGATGCGGGGACCGAGATTGGAACCCGACATCGACTGCGCCGCGCGGGCCACTTCGTTGAGCGGCTGGAGCGCCCGGCCCGTGAGGAACCACCCCAGCAGGCTGCTGCCGAGAATCATCAGCGGGAGGAATGCAAAGTACCTGGTAGTGAAGTCGGAGAGCACGTGGACGTTCTGTTCCATCGACCGGCCCATGGCGATCAGGAAGGTGCGTTCGCGTGCGCGGTGGACGCGGTAGTAAACCAGGTAAGGGACGCCCTCCTCGTTGCGGCGGATGCGGTGAACCGGCCGTCCATCGCCGACGATTCGGCGAATCTCCGCCGCCGACTCGAGTCCCAGCTGGCGGTAGGCCGGCGATACGTCGAGCAGCCGGCCGTTGGCGTCGGCCAGGACGCTGACGCGGCGGAGCCGCGAGACGATATAGGTCTCCTCCTGGTCGCTCGAGTCGTAGCGGAAGGCGGCGTGATCCCCGTCGACCGCCAGGTAGGTGATCAGCGTCTCCCATTCCTCTTCGAGGACGCCGCGGACGTTGGATTCGAAAATCGACTCCAGCGTTTGCCGGAACAGCACTCCGATCCCTGCCAGCAGCAGGCTGAAGAACACCACGTAGCCGATGGTGAGCCGAAGCCGCAGCCCGACAGCTCCCCAGCGGCGGGTCATGCTTCAGCTCCTGGCGTCGGCGCGCTCGCGATCGGGCGGCTTCTCGGCGGTGTCGAGCATGTAGCCGACGCCGCGGACCGTGTGGATCATCTTCACCGGCCAGCGGTCGTCGATCTTGCTGCGCAGGTGCCGGATGTAGACGTCGACGATGTTGGTCAGCCCGTCGTACTCCATGTCCCAGACGTGCTCGACGATCATGGTGCGGCTGAGCGGACGCCCGCGGTTTCGCATCATGTATTCCAGGATGCTGAATTCCTTCGGCGCCAGGTCGATGGCGTCGCCCGCGCGCGTCACCTTGCGGCGCAGGCAGTCCAGCGCCAGGTCGCCGACCTGGAGCCGCTCGGGCATGGGCTGGCCGCGGCGCAGCAGCGCGCGCACGCGCGCCAGTAGCTCGACGAACGCGAAGGGCTTCACCAGGTAGTCGTCGGCGCCCAGCTCCAGCCCCTTCACGCGGTCCTCTACCTTGTCGCGCGCGCTGAGCACCAGCACCGGCGGACTGGCCTTGCGGTTGCGGACCTTCTCCAGCACTTGCAGACCGTCGATATCGGGGAGCATCAGGTCCAGGATGAGCAGGTCGTAGTCGGCGGAATGCACCATGCCAAGAGCGGCGGCGCCGGCGCCGGCGGTGTCGACCGCGTAGCCGGAGCTTTCCAGACCCCGCCGAACGAAGTCGGCGATGCGTTGTTCGTCTTCGACGACCAGGATGCGCACGTTCCTCTCGATTGTATCCGGGCGGCCCCGCATCCGCCATGCGTGCCCGGCGGGCGGCCGCGCCCCGCCGCGATTGCTCCCGGTCCGCCCGGCGGCGGGGCCGCCTCAGCGCACAGCGCCGCGGTGCCGAAGCCGGGTGCTCACAGGTTCACGGAACTCGCTCGCGCCGCGGCTGCGTTGTGCGCTGGTTCACTGAAGAGAGCGCGCCGTGGCCGCGTACTTCTTCGCGGCGTCGGCGAATCGATAGGGCGACACGTCCGGCACGACACTCACTTCGGTGGTCACCTTGAGCGGAAACTTTCCCGGCCCCGGGTACACCAGCTCGACGAAGAACGCCGTGAAGCCTTTCGCCGGCCGCGGCACGGCGGCGGTGTACACTCCCTTCGCCGTCTCCTTCAGCGGCGACGAAGTGTAGGCCTTGCCGATGAAGTCGAGCCGGAAATCCCGCGCCTCGGGATTGGTCGCCTGCCACAGGTTCGCCTCCAGCGGAGGATCGGCCGCAGTCACTTGGAGCGACCCGTCCTTGCGCTTCTCCCACGAGTACCGTGGCCGCTTCCCACCGCCGATCACCGACTGGTAGAAGGCGATCATCGTATCCACGGCGTCCGATCCCGCCAGGTTGTGCTTGGCGTTCGGCACGTAGCGCAGCAGCTTCTCCCCGGGCAGATCGCGATAGTAGAACTGCGAATTGTCGGGCAGGAAGAACTCGTCGCCCGAGGCGTTGATGAGCATCTTGGGAATGCGCAGCCGCGGGCGCGCCCGGTACTCGTACGGATCTTCGACCTTCAGCACGGCGCGATACTCCGGCGTCCCGACCTTATGCGGGAACAGCCCGTGATTCACATAGTCCTTGAGCGCCGGCGAGAAAAATCCGTAGACCTCGAAGTGATGGCGCGTGATGGCCTCGCTGTTCAATGCGTCGATGACGATCGGCATGATCGCCACCACCCGCTCGTCCACCGCGCCCACCAGCCACGACGTCCAGCCGCGCTTCGACCCGCCCGCGACGACAAAGCCGTCGACCTTGACGCCTCCTCCGGCCGCGCTCGCGGCGAACTCCTGGATCGCGTCCAAGGCCCGCACGCCGCTCTTGACCATCGCGAGGCGCACCAGCCAGGTGTCGTCTTTCGTCGAGAAGTGCTTCACGCGCGTGTAGGCGATCAGGTCGTCCTCGCTGCGGGCCTGTTCGGGCGAGTCGGTGAATCGCAGCGGCTGATTCGGGACCATGCCAAGTTCTGCCGCGATCGACGCGGTCTCGACGGCGGCGCGCACCGTTCGCTCCGAGGCGGCCGCCGGCGGCGGACTGCCGTTGCGTCCTCCGCCGATGAACAGCAGCGCCTTGCTCGCCGCGACTTTGTCGGGACGCACGATCGTCAGCCAGTGTTTCCACACCGGGCGGTCGACGTCTTTCTCGCTGCGCCATGTCTGTGAGGTGAGCTCCAGCACATGGGTCTGGTAGCCGGCGCCGGGGATGGTCTTCTCCATTCGCCAGGCGTAGACCGGGTCGCGCTGGGCGACGTAGCGGTCGAGGGCGGTCTGTGCGAAGGCGGCGATGTGTGCGGCCAGGAGAATCGCGCAAATTCTCATGACCATCAAGGGTATCAGGGCAGCGACGGTGCCCGTCGTCAGGGTCGGCCCACCCAGGTATCCGGAGGCGGTGCGAGGCGATCCAACTCGGCGAGAAACTCCGGCCCGAGCCCCTCCCGGCGCGCCCCGTACCACATCGCCGCTTCCTCAGCGTCACGCTCTGCGTCACCGCCGGGGATCAGCGAGCGCATCAGCGGGACCGCGGATTCCTTAGCTTGGAACGGATCTCGTCGCGCACCTCCGTCCAGGGCCTCGTGGCTTCGGGATTCGCGGAATGGGCCGCGAGCCGTTTGTCCAGTTCCCGGCGATGCCACTCGGGCATCGGCACCCGATCCGGCCGTGCCGCGATCCGGTCCCACAGCGACTGAACGTAGTCGATCTGGTCGTCAACCGGCAACTCATCGAAGCCGGGAAAGCGGCTACTTCTTCGTCGCCACCAGCGCGGCGCGCGTGTTGCGCACCATATCCTCCAGCAGATCCTTGTGGACGCCGCGGAGAAACGTCGCCATGCCGAAGAACATGTCCCTGGAAAGCGACAGCGCTTCGATCTGCAAATACGTCCCGCCGTCGCGCTCCAGGACCCGGTAGTACGAGACGTACCGCCACAGGTAGCCGCGCTCGCCGCCGGGCTGAGTGGGCCGCTCGTTGGATTCGCCCGCGTCGTCGATCTCCTGAATCCTGACGGCGTTGGTGCGGCACACCGCGCGCGTGGCGTCGATCGGCGTGAAATGCACCTCGTGCTCGGTGTCGGTCGTCAGGCTCTGGAAGAACTTGCGCCGATAGAGCCGCAGCGCGACTCGCAGGTCGTTGCCGTTGCGCTCGATCAGCTTCGAGCGCTGGAAGTAGGGCTCGTGGATCTTCGCGTAGCGGTCGAAATCGAGCAGCAGCGCGAAGGTCTGTTTCAGCGTGACGCCTTTCAGGAACGCCAGGCTGACCCAGTGGTGAATCATTCCGTCGGGAACCTGAAGATCGGAAGGACGCAGGTCCTCGGTCACGATGTCGCCCTTGCGTACCCGCGATTCCAGCGGCTTGCGTTTGCCCTCCTCGAGGGCGTCGCTGAACAGGAACACCTGCCCGCCGCGCAGCTCGTTCTGCACGCGCGCGTCGTTCCACTCCAGGTAGCCTTCGAAAGCGCGGCGCGTGTCCGGCTTGAGTTCGGCGGCCGGCGCCGCCGCCAGCGCCAGGCACGCCCACAGCGCGCGGGTCACCCCCGCCCCCAGTCGGTCTCCAGGCAGTAATTCAACACCTTGGAATACGTGTCGCGGACCGAAGGGGTTGCGATCCCCGCCGGCGCCAGGTGCGACAGCGTCAACCGGTTTTCGAAGCACTGGTGCAGCGCCAGGTGCGGCAGGAAGAAGCTCAGCACCCGCGTCAGCTCCACCAGCAGACGATGCCCGGTGCGGCGCGCCTGCCCGACGAACTCCTCGTACTCCTTCAGACTCACCAGGCGCGGCACGCGGATCGGACGGAACCGCTCCGCCTTGGGGTGCGATTCGAACACACCGCGCGTCAACTCGATCATCTCGCCGACCGGAAATCCCGGCCCCGAGCACAGGTGGAAAACCTTGCCCGCCGCAAAGCCTTCGTCGACCAGCCACGCCAGGGCGGGAACGATCCAGTCGATCGCCACCATGTCGACCGGCGCCGCCGGGTCCGCCGGTACCACCGGCAGCAGATGATTGCGCGGGAACAGCCGCATCAGTTGGTGGACGTGATTGAACTGGCGCACGCATCCGGTGCGCGAATCGCCGATGATGGAGCTCAGCCGCACGATCGCCACCGGCAGGTCGCCCCGCCGCCGCAACACCAGTTGCTCGGCCTCGTACTTGGTCTGTTGATAGCTGCTCGAAAACGGCGGCGGCTTCTCGATGGGTTCTTCCCGGATGGGCCCGGTCGTGCGCCCCGCCGCGTACACGCTGCTGACGTGAACGAACTTGCCGAGCCGCCGGCACCCGGCCGCCAGGTCGAGCAGGTTCGCCGTGCCGTCGACGTTGGCCGCGCGCGCCTCCTCGATCGGCAGGTCGAAGCGCGTCTCGGCGGCGCAATGCACCACTTCGGTGAGATTCGCGCGGAGCTCGTCGATCCGCGCGGCGTCCAGGCCCAGCCGCGGCCGCCGCAAATCGCCCTCGACTATCGTCACGCCGGGGCGGACGAGCTTCTCGCCGATTCGGCTCCGTTCGCGCGTCAGCAGGTAGAGGCGGCGGGCGGGCCGCGTCGCGAGAAGCCGTTCCACCAGCTCACCGCCGACGAGGCCGGAAGCGCCGGTCAACAGCGCTGTGGAAGGCGCATCCATTCAGGGAAACCGAAGGGTAACACACCGCCGCCGCGCGGCGCGGTCATTACGGTTTCAGCGCGGCGAGCGCGCGATCGATCTCCCCCTCCCTATCGACGACCGGTCCGTTGAACAGCGTCGCCGCCGGAAGCGCGTCGCCCCAGACCGCGCCGGGCGGATAGAACGCCGCCAGGTCCCAGAGCACCTGCTTGCGTCGGCAGCACTCCGGTGTGGGCTGCGGCGCGCGCGCATCGCGATCCATCCGCACAGCCACCAGGTGATCGCGATCCCAGTAGTGCTCCGCCCGCGAGTCGCCGACCCGCGCCCTCGCGCCGCTCCCAGGCGCGCCCCAGTCGGTGAGGATAATCGGCTCCCAGACGACGTAGACGCGCACCTTCGCGCCGCGATGCCGGTCGAGCACGCTCTGGACTGCGGAGGCCCCCCGCAGACAGGTCCCTCAAGTCGGCGAGAGCAGCACGATCAGCCGCGCGGAGTCCGCGTGTCGGTTGAAATCGTCCTTGAGGCGCGCGAAGGCCGCGCCGTCGAGCTGTGTGAGCGATGGAGCCGATCGCCCGCCCGGCGTCCAGTCGGCGGCGATTCCCGCGAGCGTCTGCGGAAACACCAGGAGTGCGCCGACGATCGCGCCCGAGACACACAGCACCGCGATAGTGAGGCGGCTGCGCCGGCGGCAGCTTCGGTTTCGCCAGAATTGCACGGCACCGAAGACCAGCAGGGCCGCGGCCAGCGCCATCAGCCACGGCTGCAGGTCGCCGGCGAGCGTCCCCAGTCCCGCCACGCCGATGGCCGCGGGAATCCCCACCGGCAGGCAGCACAGGATCGAGACCACCGCGCTGATCGCGGCGGCGAGCGGTGCGCTGCGTTCTCCCTTCACTTCACCCTTGAGAATACCAGCGGGAACAGGATGTCCCACCCCCCGGCCGGCGGCAACGCATACCGCGACAGCGTCTTTGCCGACTCCTCCTTCGCCCCGGTCTCGCGCAGCGCGACGCCGAGCATCATCCGGAACAGGCCGTCGCCGGTGGGCGGCGCTGCCGCGACGAGCTGGCGCAACAACGGCGCGGCATCGCCGTAGCGGCGGTCGGCGAACAGTGCGTATGCAAGCGCCTGCCGCTGGAAGCCCGCCAGCGCCGGACCCGGGAATGCGCGCGCCGCGCGAGCCTGCCACTCGGCGGCCGTCGCCGAAGGCTCGGTGAGAAACAGCGCCAGAGCCGCCACGGCCGATAATCCCGTCTTCCCCGCGCGCGCCGACCGCTCGGCATGGCCGCGCGCGCGCGGCCTGTCGCCCTCGATCAGGCTCCACACCGCGAGTTGCGCCCAGTCCTGTGACGATTCCGCTTTCGCGGCGAGAGCCTCCAGGCGTGTGCGCGCCTGCGGGCGGCGGCCGGCGAGAAAGTCCCACTGCGCGGCGATGCGCTCGGCGCCGATCGCGTCGGATCTCGCGCGCATATCGAGAAACGACTTCATGTGCGCCTCGGCGCGTGCCGTGTCGCCACGCCAGAGCGCCGACTGCGCCGCTTTCGCCAATTCGCCCCCCGCGAGGAACGACGGGTTCCGCCGATGCGCCTCCAGAAACGCCGCCTCGGCCTCGGCGAATCTCCCGTGGTGATGCAGGACCTCGCCCAGCGAGTCGCGCGGATTCGGCGACTGCGGCTCCAGCTTCTCGTACTCGGCCAGGCTCGCGCGCGCCGCGTCGATGTCGCCCGAGAACGCCTGCGCGTAGGCCATGTCGTTCCAGACGAGGCCGTTCTCGGGGTCGGCCGCGATGGCGCGGCGGTACGCGGCGACCGCTTGGTCGAAGCGCCACCTCTGCGCGAGGGCGTCGGCCAGCGTCTTGGCGGAGGCGCTGTCGGCAGGCGTCGCCGCCGAGGCTTTGCCGAGCGCTGCCAGCCGCGCCTCCGGGTCACCCGCGAGCGCGGCGCGAATCGCCTCCAATCGCGCGACGGAAAGCTCGTCGGTCCCCTGCGGAACTTCGCGCAACAGCGCGTCGATCCGCCCGCGGTCGCCGCGCGACATCAACACCTCCACCAGGCCGAGGCGGGCTTCGCCGAACGCCGGGTCGGCCGCGAGCGCTTTCTCGAGCGCTTCACGCCGCGCGTCGAGCGCCTCCGCCAGGAGCGCCGAGGCGTAGTGCCGGGCGGCCTCCGCGTTCTTCGGACCGCGATCGTGCGCTACGCCGGCGATCTCGCGCGCCAGCGCGGAGGCAGCCGCCGAAGGGCCGGCGTCGGTCCGGGTGGAAAACGAGAACGCCCGCGTCTTCCCCGAACGCAGGTCTTCGTCGATGGCGCTCACGCGAACGCCGCCGTCCCGCACGGTGTAGTAGCCCGCGACGATCCGCGTCGCCCGCAGTCGCAACGCATCCTGGCGCGTCGCCGACCACATCGGGTGCAGTGCCGCCGATCCTTGCGCCTGCGCCGCCGCCATAGCCGCCGCCGCCGCGCCGATCCAATCGTGCGACGAGTCGCCGGAGAGATTCTCGAGCGGCAGGATAGCCACGCGCGCCGCGCCCGTTGGCGCTTCCTGGCGCGTGCAGGCGGCCAGCGCGCAGGCCAGTGCCACCGCCAGCGGTCGGGTCACGTCTCTATGATCGCTCACGCCCCGATATATTCTGGAAGGTCCGTCATGCGCGCCGTCCAGCTTGTCGCCCCACGCCGCCTCGAAATGCGCGACCTCGCCGCGCCCCGCGAACCCGGCCCCGGCGAGGTGCTGGTGCGCATCCGCGCCATCGGCCTGTGCGGCAGCGACATGCACTGGTACCTCGAAGGCGGCATCGGCGCGGTGCGCGCGACTTATCCGATGGTGCTCGGCCACGAGCCTGCCGGCGAGATCGTCGCCGTGGGCCGCGATGTCGACGACCGTGCCGCCGGCGACCGCGTCGCCATCGAGCCCACGCTGAGCTGCGGCCATTGCGAGTTCTGCCTTCGTGGAGCGCCCAACCAGTGCCCGCAGGGGATCTTTCAGGGCGGACCGCAGGCGCCGGGCTTCTTCCGCGAATACGCCGTCGTCCCCGCGCACAACACCGACCTCGCGCCCCGAGGCATGCCCTTCGATCGCATCGCGCTCGCCGAGCCTGTCGCCGTGGTGGTGAACGTCTTCGACCGGGTCCCGGTGCGCGCGGGCGATACCGTCGCCGTGATCGGCGCGGGCTCCATCGGGCTGCTCTGCATCGCCATGGCGAAGCTCGCGGGTGCGTCGCTGGTGGTCGCCGCCGACCGCGTGCCGCATCGTCTCGCCCTGGCGCGAGCGATGGGTGCGGGCGTCGCGGTGCTGACGCCGGGGGAAAGCGTGGTCGACGCCGTGATGGACGCGACGCGCGGGCGCGGCGTCGATGTGGCGATCGAGGCCGCCGGGTCGGCCGAAACGGTGAATGCCGCCCTCGCCGCGGCCCGCTCCGGAGGGCGGGCCGTCCTCATCGGGCTGACATCGGACGTCGCCATGCCGGTCGACCTGATGACGGCCATGTCGAAGGAGCTGCGCATCCAGACGGTGAAGCGCTCGAATCACCGCGGCGCGGCGGCCATGAAGCTGCTCGAAGCGGACGCCATCCCTCTTTCTGTAGTCACTCATCGCCTTCCGCTCGAAAAAACCTCCGACGCCTTCGAAATGCTTGCGAATTACGCCGATAATATCGGCAAGCTCCTCGTCGAGATTCCCGAATGAACCGCTACCTCGCCTTCGACCTCGGCGCCGAGAGCGGTCGCGCCATGCTGGGAACCATCGACGGCGGCCGGCTGGCCCTGGAGGAGCTGCATCGCTTCCCCAACACGCCCGTGCGCCTGCCCACGGGACTCTACTGGGACACGCTGCGCCTGTGGCACGAGATCCAGCAGGGACTCGCGATCGCCGGGCGCGACCGGCGCCTGGCGCTTGACGGCGTCGGCGTCGACACCTGGGGCGTCGACTTCGGGCTGCTCGACGCCGGCGGGGCGCTCGTCGACAATCCGCGCCACTATCGCGACGCGCGCAACAACGGCATGCTGGAACGCGCCTTTGCGATGGTGCCGCGAGCGGAGATCTTCGCCGCCACCGGCCTCCAGTTCATGCAGTTGAACTCGCTCTTTCAGTGGTACGCCGCGAAGCTGGCCGCGCCGCGTGTCGTCGGCTGCGCGGCGAACCTGCTGTTCATGCCGGACCTGTTCAACTACTTCCTCACCGGCGTGAAGCGCGCCGAAGCGACCATCGCCAGCACCTCCCAGTTCTACGACCCGGCGAAGCGCCGCTGGGCGGTGGAGCTGCTCGCCAAGCTCGGACTCGACGCGTCGATACTCGCCCCGATCGTTCCCGCCGGCACGCGCCTCGGCGGATTGCTCCCGCACGTCGCCGAAGCGGCGGCTCTCGACCCTGCGACCCCCGTCTTCGCGACCGCCGGACACGACACCGCCTCGGCCGTCGCCGCCGTTCCCGCTGAAGCTCCCTTCGAAGAGGGAGCCTGGTGTTACATCAGCTCCGGCACCTGGTCGCTGATGGGCGTCGAAGTCAACGAGCCGGTGATCGACGAGAGATCGCTGGCATTGAATTTCACCAACGAAGTCGGCGTCGAGGGAAAGATTCGGCTATTGAAAAACATCGCCGGCCTGTGGCTGATTCAGGAATGCCGGCGCGCCTGGGCGTCCGCCGGCCGCGATTATTCCTATGATGAGCTCGCGGCGCTCGCCGCCGACGCCCGGCCCTTCGCCGCAGTGATCGACCCCGACGCGTTCCTGGAGCCCGGCCGCATGCCCGAGAAGATCGCGGCCTTCTGCTCCTCGCGCGGCCAGACGCCGCCCGACGGTCCCGGTGCGGCCTGCCGCGCGATTCTCGAGAGCCTCGCGCTGCGCTACCGGCAGGTGCTCGAGAGCCTCGAAACCCTGACCGGCCGCCGTATCGCGACCATTCACATCGTCGGAGGCGGTTCGCGGCACGAGCTGCTGAACCAGTTGGTCGCCGATGCGACCGGACGCGCCGTCGTCGCCGGGCCCGGCGAAGCCACCGCCGCGGGCAACGTGCTGACGCAGGCGATCGGCGCGGGACTCGTCGGCGGACTCACCGAGGCGCGGGCCCTGGTGCGCGCGTCGTTCGAAGTGAAGCGCTACGAACCGCGAACCGCCGCCGGTTGGGACGAGGCATTCGCGCGATTTCGGTCGCTGAACTGAGTCGTGCGGCAAGCGCTGGCGTCACAACAGCGCCGCGTCCAGCCGGTCCTCCGACTCCTCCGCGGCCGCCGCCGCCACGCGAGGCGGCGGCGATCCCAGCCACTCCCGCAGCGCCGCCTCCGACCCGTCGAAATACGTCTCGACGAACTCCCGCATGGCGCGCCGCCGCAACGCTTCGCGCTCCACCGCTGGCGCGTACAGGAACGCGCGCCCCGACTTGCGCCGCGCCACCGCACCCCGGCGCACCAGCCGCTCCATCACCGTCATCACCGTCGTGTAGGCCAGCGCGCGCCGCTCGCCGATAACCGCCCGAACGTCGCGCACGCTCCCCTCGCCGATTCTCCAGAGCGCCTTGAGGCACTCCATCTCGAGCGGCGGCGGAATCTCGCGCGGCGGAGCGGCTTTGCGCATGGCTACTGCTCGCCGTCGAGCGCCTTGCGCAACTGGTCGCCGAACGTCGTCGACCCGCGCGGTTGCTGCCGCGGCGGCGCGGGTTTGGGCGGCGCGGCCTCGGCGGGCGGGGGACCTTCCAGGTACCGGTCCTTCTTCAGCACCGCGCGGTCGAGCGCCGGGTTGTAGCTGGTCCAGACGCCATCCACCTGGCGGTCGCGATCCAGCGAAACGCGCATCGATTCCATCTTCGAGTCGAGATTGTCGAGCTGATGCAGCAGCAGCGCCTCGGGAAACAGGGGCGCCTTGGGCGACCCGAACTCCAGCGCGCCGTGATGGCTCAGAATCATGTGTTCCACCAGCGTGCGCAGGCGCGGCGGAAAGTCCGGCAGATCGCGAATCTTGTCGCCCACCATCCGCAGGCCGATCGCGATGTGACCCAGCAGTTGCCCCTCGTCGCTGTAGCCGAAGCTGCGGTCGTAGAACAGCTCGCGGAGCTTGCCGATATCGTGCAGCACCACGCCGGCGATCACCAGGTCCCCGTCCACCCCGTAGTGCGCCGCCGTCACGCGCGCCAGCGCGCAGATCGACAGCACGTGCTCGAGCAGCCCGCCCAGGCGCGCGTGGTGGATGGTCTTGGCCGCCGGCGCGGCGCGCAGGCCCTGGGCGATCTCCGGGTCGTCCATCATGGCCGCGAGCAGCGCGCGCAGGTGAGGATTCCCCATCCCTTCGACGATGCCGCGCAGCTCGGTCCACATTTCCTTCGGGTCGCGCGCCGACACCGGGAAGAAATCGCGATGGTCGAGGCCGGCTTCCTCATTGCGCGAAAGCTCGAAGATCGTGAGCTGCGGCCGGTTGTGGTGCACCTGCAACCAGCCCTTGACGCTCACGAAGTCGTCGCGCGAAAAGGTGTCGATCACCTTGGCGGCGTTGTCCCACATCTTGGCGTCCAGGTCGCCGGTGCGGTCGCCGAGCATGAGTGCGAGATACGGCTCGCCGGTCTTCTTCTGCCGGACGTCTTTCTGTTGGACGAGAAAAACTCCGCTGACCTGCTGGTTCGGCTGAAGCTCGCTGACGTAGGGGGATTTCACTTGGAACTGCTGGTGGAGCCGATCTTGGTGCCCGGCACCGGTACCAGCCACAGGAACCGCTTGCGGCCGGCCAGCAGGGCGACCTCTTCCTTTTTGACCGTCTCCGGCTTGAGCTGCAACGGGTCTGCCCAGGCGGTGTTCTTGCCGGGCGCGGCGGCGGTGTCGACGAACCCGTCCTTGATTTCGAGGAAGGCCTCGCTGCGGAGCCTGGTGAGGTACTCGCGAATCGCCGGCTGATAGCGCGGCATGTAGAGCTTCTCCATCACTTCGCTCTCCACCTGCTCGAAGGTCGCCTGTCCGGCCTCGTATTTCTCTTCCACCTTGAGGATCAACCACCCGTTCGGTTGCTTCAGCGGTTCGGTCACCTCGTTGCGGTTCAGCTTGAAGACGATGTCCTCGAGATCCTTGCGCAGGTCGCCGCGCTTGGCCGGGGCCAGCGCGCCGTCGTCGCCCGCCGATGCGGCGTCGGAGTTATCGCGCGCCAGCTCGGGGAACTTTTCGCCCTTGCGCGCGCGCGCCACCAGGTCCTTGGCCTTGCGCTCGGCGAGCGCCGTGGCGGCCGCGTCCTTGCCTTCCGTCGAGAGGAATATCTCGCGCAGAAACACGGTCTCCTGGCGCACGAATTCCTGCTTGTGCTTCTCGTAGTAGTCGCGCGCTTCCTGGCGCGGGATCATGATCTTGGAGCCGACCTCCTGGCCCAGCACCCGCTGCGTCATCGCCTGGTTCTTCACCTCGCTCCGGAAATCCTCGAACGGCATGCCGGTCTGCTGCCGGACCAGCTCCTGGAACTTCTCGGGATCGGCGATCCGGGAGACGCGCTGCCAGTCGGCGAAACGCTTGCTGACCTCGGCGTCGACGTTGACGTTCAGCTCCTTGGCCTTCTGCACCAGCAGCAGACTGTCGATGCGGTCTTTCAGGATTTCCCCGTCCTGCTGCTGCAGAAACTGATCCAGCGCCTGCGCCTTGAGACCGCGCTGCTCGGCTTGCGCGCGCAATCCCTCGCGGGCGCGCGCCATGTCGGTCCGGGTGATGATGTCGCCGTTGACCTTGGCGACGATATCCTCCATCACCTTGACTTCCTGGGCGGAGACGAACATCAGAACGAGGTGCAGCATAGGCCTATTGACGTATTTTACCGTGTTCCGGTTGCCGGGGCTTCCACCCTCTTCAGAAACTCCCCCCAGGACACCGGCTTTCCGTGGATCGGCGCCACCGTCCGCACCTCCAGCCCCAGCCGCCGGACGTGATTGACGAAGGTGCGGCTGGCGGGAGGATCGTCGAGGTCGGCCTCGATGGCGATTCTCTCGGCCGGCAGGTAGGCCATCAGCATGCCCTCGCCGTGCACCAGCGGCTGCACATAGGAGACGTGCAGGCTCCGCGACCCGTCGCTGATGACATAATTCTCGGCCACGATCTCCATCGTGTAGCCCTCGCGAACTTCCGTCGGCTGGTAAAGCGTCACCAGGTCGGGCCGCAGCACGCGCGGCGTATAGTTCAGCACTTCTTCCTCATAGAAGACTCGATTGCGCTTGTGCGTGGCGATGGTCGCGCCGATGTGCAGGTACGTCCGCAGCCCCCCGATGTGGTCGTAGTGATCGTGCGTGTTGACCAGGTACCGGATCGGCTTGCCGGGCGCCAGGCGCACGGCTTCCTCGATCACGGCCAGCGAGCGGTCTTCGTCGAGCGGCGCTTCGACGATCGTCACGAAGTCGCGGAACTCCACCGCGACGCTGTTGTGCGACGCGCCGCCCAGCAGCCAGACGCCGTCGGCGAGCTTTTCGGTTTCGACGCGCGCCGGAGCAACCGCGGCGCGGCGGACGTGTTCGGGCACGGCGAGCGGCGCGGGACAGACGTTCGGCTCGATCTTCGCGAACGTGCCTCCGAAGGCGTTGTGGCCGCCGGTGGTGGTCGGCTTGAAGCGCTCGTCGTCGTAGCCGTGGTGCGAATGCCAGGCCGCCGGAAACCGGATGCCCCCGGCCTCGCGCCAGTCGGTCGACTCGTGCTCGTAGTTCATGTCGCCCAGCACCGGATGCGGATATTTCGTCTCGATGCGCTGGATGATGTTCCGCGAATCGATGGTGGCGTTCACGCGGTACTTCGCCAGCACAGTGATCGACACCACCGTGACCTTCTCGACGCGGCCTGTGGTCGCGCCGTCGCGGCCGCTCTCGCCCAGCTCCCATCGCCAGACGGCCCTGGGATTCGCGCCCGGCATCATGGCCGCCTTGAGGAATCCGGGCGGTGTGAGCCAGATGTCGAGCTGCCACATCTCCGCCATCGCCGGCGCCGGAATCGCCTCGCCCTCCCCGTCGATGTGCCAGGCATGCTCGCCACGCACCACGAAGGTCTGCCGCTCGCGTTCTTGCAGCGGCGTCCCCCCGAGCCATCCCACGCCGTACTTCCACGATCGCGGATTCATCCCCGGCTTGCGGCGGAACTGCTCGATGGAGTAGCGGGCGTCGAAATCGATCGTGCGGGTGTAATCGGCGAGCGGCTCCCCGCGCGGCCAGTCGGTGTCCTGCGTGACGTTCTGCCCGACCTTGCCGGCGTAGCCGGTCCCAAAAATCGTGATGCACTTCAGCCTGTCGGCGCCGATGGCCTGCGCGGCGGCGCGCAGCACCGGCATAGGGTCGACGTAGCCGCGCGGCAGAGGCTGGGCGTGCAGCGCCGAGGACGCGATCGCGGCAATCGCAAGAACGGGTTTCACGAACAATATCATCTCTCTTGTTCGTTTCTGGCGGAAGGGCATTGACGCGGAATCTGTTTCCGTAGTATTAACAAGCAACCATATGTCCTCCGCCGCGGCCACGCCCTCCGAAGAGCCCGTGAAAATCCCGGATAAGCTGTACTTCCGGATCAGCGAAGTCAGCCAGCTCACCGGCGTGAAGCCCTACGTGCTGCGCTACTGGGAAAGCGAGTTCCCGCGACTGGCGCCCAAGAAATCGGGGACCGGCCAGCGGCTCTATCGGCGCAAGGACGTCGAGCTGGTGCTGGAGGTGAAGCACCTGCTCTACGAGAAGCGCTTCACCATCGAGGGCGCGCGCCGGCTGCTCGGGCAGCGCAAGAAGGCGGAGCCCAAAGCCGAGCCCGCCGTCCAGAGCCCGCTGTTCGAGGCCGCCCCCGCCAACGGCCTGAAGGCCGTCCGCGACCAGCTCGCCGAAATCGTCGAAATGCTGCGCTGAGCCGCGGCCGCCTACCCCTCCGCGTTCAACTGCTCGTACAACGCGTCGAAAAACGCCGACGCCTGCTCCACGCGCGCGGCGTCCGTGGGGAAGCGCTTCTGGATCCCCGACAGCATCGCCGCGACGCCCGCCGTCTCCGGCCGCTGGTAGCGCTCGTCTTTGATGTCGAGATCGTGCACGATCTCGGCGATGGCGCGCACTCCCGGCTGGCCCAGCCCCATGCGGCGGGCGAGCACCTTGAGTGCCATGCGGCTGGCGCGCGAGGAGCGTGCCGTGGTCGTCACGCGGACGTTCTCGAAGCTTTACGGACTCGCCGGCGCCCGCATCGGATTCGCATGCGCGCGGCGCGACCTGATCGAGCGCATGGCGCCGTTCCGCGAGAACGTCCCCAGCATTCTGGGAGCGCGCGCGGCCGAGGCGGCGATCGGACTAGGCGGGGCCTTCGTCGCGCGGCGCAGCGCCGACCGGCGGCGGGTGCGCGCCGATTTCTGCGAGTGGCTCGCCGCGCGAGGCCTGGAGTTCATTCCGCCGTCGGCCAACTTCGTGCTGATCCGGATGCGGAAGCCGGTCGTGGAGGTTCTGCCCGCGCTGCTGGCGCGCGGAGTCGCCGCGGGCCGCCGCTTCGACACCCTCGACGACTGGATGCGCATCGCCATCGGCACGCCCGCCGAGATGGAGAAGGTCACCCGCCAGCTGCCCGCCGTGCTGTAAACCGCGGCGCGCGCTTACTGTTTCCCGCCCTTGAGGTGCTGATCGAACCACTCGATGGCGAGCTGCTGCGCCTGCGCGCGAGCCTCGAAGTAAATGCCGTAGTGGGCGATCTTCGGAATGTTGACCAGCCGCTTCGGCCCGAGCGCGCGGGCGTGCGCCTTGACGGCGTGATCGTTGTTGTCGAACAGCTCTTCCTTCTCGGCGATGACGAACTGCATGGCGCAGTGCGGCGCCTTGACGACGTCGTCGACCGGCGCGTAGTCCAGGAATCGCGCGCGAATGGGCGCGCCGCGGAGCTTGCCGATCACCACCGCGCCGGGAGCCGGATACTCCAGCTCGCCGCGGGCCCGCCGCGTCGCTTCCTCGTAGGCCAGCTTGCGGTCGGAGTCGGCGGCCGCCATGGTGCGCCCGTCGAGCGCGCCGACCTGGCTGTGGATCGCCTTGACGCGCGCGTCGCGGGCCGCGGCCCAGACGACCAGGCCGCCCGAGAAACTCGATCCCCACAATCCGAGCTTCGACATGTCGCACTGCGGCTCACCGGCCGCCCAGTGGATGGCGTTGAGCCAGTCGGCGGCCATGTCGAGCGGGTCCACCACCTCGCGCACTTCGCGCACCTCGGCCGTGAACGGCTCGCCGCGTTTCGAGGCGACTGCGGGTTTCGCCGCGACCAGGCGCGACTCGCTCTCGCCCCAGCCGCGATAGTCGAATCCGGCGACGAAGTAGCCGGCGCGCGCGAACACGATGGCGTCGGCGCGGAAGTTGGCCTTCGTGCCGCCCCAGCCGTGCGCCATCAGGATGCAGGGAAGCTTCGACGTGCCCGAGGTCGCATTGCCAGCGCCGGAGGCGCTTTTCGGCGTGAAAACATCGGCCGCCATGCGTGTGCCTTCGCTGACGATGGCCGCCTTTCGGAAGTCGACATCGGCGGGCGGAGTGAAGGGCGCGGCCTGCGCCAGAACCAGCGCGGCGATCGTAAGAGTCATGTCACTTCTCCAGGAAGAAGTTGCCGACGAACAGCGCGTCGACGCCCGAGGAATAGAAGCTGCGCACCGCGTCGCGCGGCGAGCACACCAGCGGGTCGCCGAACAGGTTGAAGGACGTGTTGTAGAGCACCGGCAGTCCGGTCTTGGTGCCGGCGGCGTGCAGCAGCCGCCAATAGAGCGGATTGTCGCCCTGCTCGACGGTGTGCACGCGCACCCGCCCCTCGCCCATCACGGCGCTTTCGAAGGTCTTGCGATGCGCCGGCTTCACGCGTCCCACCGTCGCCAGGTAGCGCGCGTTGGGGCCGACGTCGAAGTACTCGGCGGCCAGCTCCGCCGGAACCGAGGCGGCGAATTTGCGGAACGGCTCGCGGTGCTTGATAAAAGTGTTCAGGTTCTCGGTGGAATACGGATTGAGCGGCGACGCCAGGATGCTGCGGTTGCCGAGCGCGCGCGGTCCGAACTCCATGCGCCCGTGCATCCAGGCGATGATCTTGCTGTCGCCCAGTTCGGCGACGGCGGTGTCGACCAGTTCGTCGGTGGTGAGCAGATAGCGGAAGCGCAGCTTGCAGTTCTCCAGCACCTGCTTGATCTCCTCGGCCGTGTAGCTGGGGCCGAGCAGCAGGTTCCGTATGCTGGGGCGATCGGTCCGCTGGTAGATGCAGTGCCAGGCGTAGAAGAGCGCCCCCAGCGCGTTGCCGGCGTTGCCGGCCGCCGGCTGGACGAAAACATTGTCGAACTTTCCCGATTTTTCGAGCGCCGCCACCAGGAAGGCGTTGAAGCTGAGGCCGCCGCCCAGGCACAGGTTACGGCCCTCGCCGGCCATGTGCAGCACGGTCTTCTCGACCGCCTCCTGCACGCCGCGCGCCAGCGATGGCCGCAGCGCCAGGGGAATCTCGGCCGCGTCCGACAGGCCGAGGCGCTGGTAGAACTTGGCGCTGAAGCCGCCGTGCGTCACGCGGTGGCCGTCGAAGAACGAGCGGTCGGTGCGCGGCCAGCGCCCCTCGCGCGCGGTCAGAATTTCGAGGAACAACCCGGTGTGACGGTCGTCGCCGGAGGCCGATAGCCACTGGACCTTGTGCTCGTCGGCGCCGGGCTGGAAGCCGAGCAGCTCGGTGACGCGCGCGTAGAGGTCGCCGAGCGAATCGGGGAAGTACAGTTCGCGCTCGAGCTGGAGCTGGTTGGCGCGGCCGGACCAGCGCGCGCCGCAACGCAGGTCGCCGGCGCGGTCGAGCGTCAGCACGGTGGCCTCGTCGAAGGGAGAGGCGAAGTAGGCCGAGGCGGCGTGCGCGGTGTGGTGATCCACCAGCACGATCTGCGCCTCGGGGAATCGCGCGCGGGTCTCCAGATGCGGCGCCGTCTGCGGTCCCGAGCCGAGCGGCCGCACCAGCGCGACGCACTCCACCTGGTCGCGCTTGACGCCCGCCAGGTGGAGACAGGAGGCGATGGCCTCCTCGGGCAGCTCGCCCGGGCGATGGAAACGCGCCAGCTTGCGCTGCTCCACCGCGGCCACGATCTCGCCGTCCTTGAGAACGGCGCAACTGCCGTCGCGAAGAATTCCGCCGATGCCGACAATGATCAATTCAGACGCTCCCCAATCTCCGCACCACGCGATCGCGGCCCAGCACCTCGAACACCGCGAAGGCGCTCGGCCCCACGGTCTGGCCGGTGAGGGCCGCGCGGGCGCCGTTGATCAGCACGCCCGCCTTGACGCCGCGCTCGGCCGCCAGGGCGCGCAG
This sequence comes from uncultured Solibacteraceae bacterium, assembly GCA_964515555.1. Taxonomy (GTDB): domain Bacteria; phylum Acidobacteriota; class Terriglobia; order Bryobacterales; family Bryobacteraceae; genus CAZEVY01. The sequence goes on from CAZEVY010000052.1 coordinate 25,828, forward strand.
GCCGGCCTCGACGCTCTGCTCGGTGAACTCGGACGCCGCGGCCAGCCGCGCGCCGAGCTCGCGCAACAGTTCGCGGGCTTGTGGCACGGCGAGCTTCTCGCTCGCCTCCGGCGTTACCGGATAGTCGTCGGCGAAATACGCCCGGCCGCGCTTGGCGAAGTCGTCGAGCGTCGAGAAGCGGCTGCGGACGGCGTCGACCGCGTGGAGGAACCAGGCGTCGTCTCCCGGAATCGCGAGACCCGCGCGCTCGAGGCGCACGCGAACGAGCGGGGCGAGCTCGGCGACCGGCATCGACCGCAGGTGCTGCGAGTTGAGCCACATCGCCTTGGGATCGATGGGATCGGCGTCGCTGAAGTTGACGACGGCGTTGTGACGGTGGATTCCCTCGAAGGAAAACGAGTCGATCAGCTCCTGGCGCGACATCTGCTCGCGGTTGTCCTTGGGCGACCAGCCCAGCAGGCACAGGAAATTCACGTAGCCGTGCGGCAGAAATCCGGCGTCGCGATAGGTGCCCACGCTGACGACGGCGCCGTGCTTGCGCTTGGAAAGCTTGGAGCCGTCGGGCGCGATCAGCAGCGGAAGGTGCGCCATCGCCGGGCGGGCGGCGCCGGCGGCGTCGAACAGCAGCAGGTGTTTGAAGGTGTTCGAAATGTGGTCCTGCCCGCGGACGATGTTGCTGATGCGGAGGTCGGCGTCGTCGGCGCAGGAGGCCAGATGATAGGTCGGCAGGCCGTTCGAGCGCAGCAGCGCGAAGTCCTCGATGTCGGCCGTGGATTTCGACTGCGCGCCGTAGACGGCGTCGTCGAAGGTCACGTCGATGGCGGGCTGGCGCGGGACGCGGAATCGCAGCACGAAGGGCTCGCCCGCGGCGGCGCGGCGATCGCTCTCGGCGCGCGAAAGCTCGCGCATGCCGGGATTGAAGAGCCAGGGTCCGGCGTGGCGGTCCTCGGCGGCGTCGGCGGCCGGAGTGAAATCGCGATAGGCGGCGTCCTTCTCGAAGACCGCCCACGCCAGCCGCTTGTGAAGTTCGATGCGCTCGGACTGGCGATAGTGCTCGTCCCAGCCGAGGTCGAGCCATCGGAGGCCGTCGTAGATGGATTCCAGGGAGGCCTCGGTGTTGCGGTCGAGGTCGGTGTCGTCGATGCGGAGGATCATGGTCCCGCCGTGGCGCCGGGCGTACAGCCAGTTGAAAATGAAGGTCCGTGCGCTGCCGATGTGGAGGTAACCGGTGGGCGAGGGGGCGAAGCGGACACGAAGCATGTAGTTGTCAGTGGTCAGTATTCAGTATAGGGGTGCGGGGGCGCCGGCGGCCAAGCCAACATCCCTATGGACAGGAGGCCGTCATCGGACTACACTAAGGATATTGGGACCATATTCTTGTTAACAATTCAGTTTCCCCCCGTCCGCTGAGCGCATGTATCCACCGCGCCAGCCATTCCGCCGCCTCCCTGTCAAGGTTCGAGAGAACGTCAACGAAGGCATCCGCTCCCGCGAAGTCCGCGCCGTCTTTCCCGACGGCATGGTGCAGGTCATGCCGACTCAGGAGGCCATCGCGCGCGCCAAGGAGCTGGGCTTCGATCTGATCGTGGTGTCGCCGACCGCCGACCCGCCGGTCGCCAAGGCCATGGACTACGGCCAGTGGCAGTACGAGCAGAAGAAGAAGCAGCACGAGGCGAAAAAGAAGCAGCACGTCATCCAGGTGAAGGAGCTGAAATTCCGCCCCAACACCGACGATCACGACTACGACTTCAAGAAAAACCACGCCATCCGATTCCTCAAGGAAGGCAATCGCGTGAAGGCCGTGGTGCAGTTCCGCGGCCGCGAGATCGCGCACGTCGACCTGGGCCAGAAGCTGCTGATGCGCTTCGCGCAGGACATCTCGGCGCACGGGACCATCGAAGGCTCGCCGCGGCTGGAGGGGCGCGCCTTTCACGTGCTCATCAGCCCTGTGAAATCGGCCAAGGAAAAAGAGAAGGAAAAGCCCAAGGCGCCCGCCGGCCCGGCGGTGCATTAAGCGGTCAGCGGTCAGCTGTCAGCGCTCAGCTTTTGCAGCGATCAGATCGATCCACGCCAGCGCGCCGGCTCAATAGAACAGATACTTCCGCCAGCGATCGTCGCTCTTGGCGAGCAGGCGCATCAGGTGACGGCTGGTGTGCAGCGTGAACGGACGCGGCGCCCGAGCCAGCTTCATGCCGGCCTCCTCGGGCGTGCGGCTCCCCTTGCGGTTGTTGCACACGTGGCAGCAGGCCACCAGGTTCTCCCAGGTGGTCTCGCCGGCGCGGGAGCGCGGAATCACGTGGTCCAGCGTCATCTCCGCCGAGGGCATGGTCCGCATGCAGTACTGGCAGGTGTAGCGGTCGCGCATGAGAATGTTCTTGCGCGAGAGCGCCCGCGTCTGGTGCGGAATGCGGCGGTACTCCAGCAGCCGGATCACCGAGGGCAGCGGCAGCGCCTGGCGGGTCGAGACGACGCGGTGCTCGCTGACCTCCTCGGGCGACGCCACGCCCTTGAGGATCAGCACCAGCGCCCGGCGCGCCGCGCACACGTTGATCGGCTCGTAGCTGGCGTTCAACACCAGCACCGGACTGTGCAGTCTGCTCGCGGCCGACATTACGCCCCTCCGCCCGCGGCCTGAGCCAGCGGCGCCGCGAACAGCCGGCGATCGGCGCGCGCGACCGTGAGAATCGACACCCGGGCGGCCCCGGCGCGCTTGAGCGTCCGCGCGCAGGCCGCCGCCGTCGCGCCCGTGGTGAGCACGTCGTCGATCAGCAGAATCTTCCGCCCGCGTACTTCGTCGCGCCGGCGAACCTGAAAGGCGCCCGCGACGTTGGCGCGCCGCCGGGCGTTGGTCAGGCCCGATTGCGGCGCGGTGAAGCGGCGCCGCCGCAGCGGGTCGGCGATCGGCAGCCCGGTGTTCTTCGACGCAAACTTCGCCAGCAGCGCCGAATGGTTGAACCCGCGGCGCCATCGGCGGCGCCAGTGCATCGGCACCGGGGCGACGGCGTCGAAGCTTTCCAGTCGCGGAAACGCCCGCAGCAACAGCCCGCCGAGCACCGGGGCCAGCGGTTCGACTCCGCCGTACTTGAACAGGTGGACCAGTTCGCGCAGCTTCCCGTCGTAGGCGCCGTAGGTGTAGGCGCCGTCGTAGCCGGTCACGCCGATTCGGCAAATCCCGCACAGTCCCCGGTCATCGAGCGGGAACCGGTTGACGAACGGAGTCCGGCACACCGCGCAGGCGAATTCGGCCTCGAAGGGAGAGGGCGGCGCCAGGCACGCCGAGCACACGGGAATCCGCGAGAATTCGGTGAGTGGCCGGGCGCAGAGGCGGCAGTCGTCGGGGAAGACGGTGGAGAGGAGCTTACCCGCGAGCGCCCGCAGTGGATCGGCAACGATCCAGGGCCGGGCCGCGGGAAGCCATCGACTCGAGAAGATCCACCTCCGGGTCGATTTCATTGTACAACACCGGTGCGGCGACAAGGTGCCGGTAGTGTACGGACCGTCAGGCGGTGGCCGCCGTGGAGACGAAATCCGGGGCAACTTTATCGAGCGCGAGCGCTCAATGAGTTCTTGTAACAGGCTATTGACAATGACCGGGAATGGGAGCAATATTTAGTTGGAAACGGTCACCGGGCGTCGGTGGCAGAGGGCCACGGGGAACGGCGGCCGTTGGAGGTGCAGCATCGATCCTGGCAAGTTTGAGGGCGGCTGCACTCGCCGGCGCGAGCCTAGGTGAGAAAGCGACGAGCTGCCGGATTAGAGCGCTTGAAATGCGCTCGCGCTCAACGCGCATCCTGAAGGCGCCAACCTCGCTTTCCGCCGCACCGGCGGGCGGCGGCCGCCCTCGTGTTTATTACCTACCGTTTTTCCTTAATGTCCCGGGAATACAGGTTATCCTGATCGCGAATGTATAGCTTCCCGTCCGCAATCGCAGGCGGCGCCCACGTCGGATACTGCCCCTTCTGGAACGTGAAGCGCGACTTCTCGCGATAGCCCTCCGGCGTCGCCTCGACGAGTCCTACGACCCCGTCCTCGCCGAGCGCGTAGAGGTGTCCCTCCGCGAAAATCACCGTCCCCTTGCCGACGCTGCGGTCGCGCCAGGCGACTTCGCCGGTCGAGAACTTCATCGCGGTCAGCACCTGGCTCGAGAATCCGTACAGGTGCTGGCCGATCAGGATCGACGAGCTGTAGTGATTCCGCATGTCGCGGTTGAAGTAGACTTCCTTCGATCCGCCCGCGCCGCCGAGCCGCACCAGCGTGCAGCCGGTGCCGTAGTCGGTGGAGAAGAATGCGTGGCCGTCGTGGTAGACCGGCGTGGCGATGTTGGCCGTGCGATTCGAAACGTTCGGGTGGCGTGAGACCAGCTCGCCGTTATCGGCGCGCAGGACGATGCCCGCCTCGGCCGTCAGCGCCAGCAGCAGCTTGTTGGCGCCGACCTGGGCGACCACCACCGACGAATATCCCGCCTCGTCGGACTGCGTCTTCCAGATGGTCTTGCCGGTGCGCTTGTCGAGCGCCACCACGCCGGCGCCGCGTCCGCCGGGCGTGACGATCAGCCGGTCGCCGTCGACCAGCGGAGACTCGCTGTAGCCCCAGTTGGGAATCGCGCCGCCGAAGTCGCGCGTGAAGCTCAGGCCCCAGACCCGCTTTCCGGAGGCGGTGTCCAGACAGGCGAGGGCGCCATCGGCCGCGACGGCGTAGAGACGATCGCCGTCGACGGTCGGCACGCCGCGCGGGCCGGAGCCGCGCCGATCCTGGAAGTCGCCGCCGATGCGCGTCTCCCACAGCTTCTTGCCGGTGGCGGCGTCGAGCGCGATCACGTATTGCGCGCCTTCGCGTTGGCCCTGCGTGTAGATGCGGCCTCCGGCGACGGCCACCGATGAGTAGCCCTCGCCTAGTCCCGTCGCGCGCCAAACCAGTCGCGGGCCGTCGGCGGGCCACGTCTTGAGGAGGCCCGTCTCGGGCGACTTCCCGTCGCGGTTGGGACCGCGCCACTGCGCCCAGTCGGCGGCGGAGGCCGCGAGGATCGTCGAGAGAAGAATGAAGGCGCGCATGATGGGTCTCACTTGCGGATCGACTTGAGGAGGCCGTGGAAAGCGGCTTCCTGTGCGGCGGCGGTCTTCGCCGGCGCGGTGAACTTGAAGAACACGTTGCCCTCAGGGGCTTCGACGATCGCACCCAGCAAACGATAGCCGGGCTTGTTCGACTTCGCCGCCGTCATGGGGCCGGAGGCGGCGGCGTAGGTCCCCGAAAGGTCGAGCAGCGTGACGTTGAAGCCGGCGATGGTCTGCTTCTTCGTCGTGGGACCCTTCTCGATCGGCGAGAACTGTCCTTCCCAGCGCTTGATATTGTCCTGGACGTTGCCGCCCTGTCCGGAGCCGAAGAAGAACACGGCGCACTCGCCGTCCTCTTTATCCCCGGCCGTTGCGGGGACCGTGTAGGTCGCGGCGCGCATGGGGCGCTGCGCCTGGGCCTTCCAGGTTGAGGGCGGCGTCCACTGGATTCCGGCGGCTGAGTCGGCGAGCGCCGGAAGAGAAGACAATATTAGAGCGAATGATCCAAATCTCATAATTCAGGATAGCCTACCGCTGGAGGTGCTTCTTAAAGAACGCCACGATGTCGCGGTCGACTCGGGCGCGCAGCTCGCGCGGCACCAAGGCGCCGTAATCGGTGGTGTGCCGCACGATGCACTCGATGCCGAGCTTGTCCATGCGCTCCTTCAGGTAGCGGCCGAACCGCGGATGGTGGATGCCGGTGCCGGGCTTGGCGTCGGCGGGCAGGGGCGCGTCGGGCTCGTCGTAGTAAAGGAACGCCGGCGGGTCGCCCTTGGAGAGGTGCGTTACCGGCGAAGCGTCCTCGAACAACCGGAAGGCCTTGGGCGACTCGAGATCGGGCCCGTGCAGTCCATAAAACGGCTCGAGCGCCGGGTGCCGCGCGGCCGCCTCGCCGATCAGCGAGCGAATCAGCCTTGGATCGTAGCTCGACTGCGCGCCCAGGACGGCCATCGCCGTGAGGCGCGTCGACTGGCGCTTCACCGGGTCGTCGCTCGACGGGTCCGCCATGTCGTCGTGGAAGCCGGTCCACAGCGAAATCCCGGCCCCAGCCGATCCGCCGCTCGCGCCGATGCGCCGCGGATCGAGATTCCACTCCTTCGCCTTGGAGCGCAGGAACTGGATGGCGCGCGCGCCGTCGTGCATGGGCGCCGGGTACGGTGCGGTGTCGGTCAGCCGGTAGTTGATCGAAGCGACGGAGAAACCGGCTTCGAGCGAGTAGTCGAGCAGCGTCGGGGAGAGTGCGGTCTTGTCGCCCGCGCGGAATCCGCCGCCGTGAATGAAGACCACCAGCGGCGTGGGACGATCCGGCTTCGCCATCCACAGGTCGAGCACGTTGCGCGAGTGCGGCCCGTAGGCGACGTCCTTGAGGTCGGGCGGCCGCGAGAATTTCTCGTAGGAGGGCGGCGCCTGCGCGGCGGCCAGCGCGGCGAAGGCGAACAGCGCCAATGCGCGGCGCATCCTACGATTCCCTCACCTTTCCGCTTTTCAGATCCCAGTGCATGCGGCGGCCCTTGCGGTACGCCATGTTGGCGAGGTGCGCGGCGCCGGCGGCGTAGTGGCCCTCGGCGGCGGTCTCGCGGCTGGGCTTGCTCTCGCGCAGCGAGATGACGAACAGCTCGGTGTGCGAGGGGCCTTCCTCTATCTTCACGACGTCGCGCTGCACGCGCTGCGGCAGCGGCGTCTTCGGGCGTCCCTGCGGCGTCCAGCCGTGCGATTCGTAGTACTGCTCGCGCATGGCCTTTGGCCACGAGAGCGTCCCGTAGGACTGCACGTCGGGCAGTTGCGTCTCGCGATAGTGCACCAGGCCCTCGCGCTCCAGCGCCAGCGTGCCTCCCGATCCCATGATCACCGTCGCGCTGCCGCCGTAGGAGTTGCCGAGATTCACGTAGATATCGGCGATGAAGTTCTCGGGGTAATCGAAGACGGAGTTCATCACATCGGGCACGTTGCGCCCGTCGTTCCAGCGCCAGATGCCGCCGCTCGAGACCACCGACGACGGCGCCGTGACGCCCATCACCTCGTGCAGCCACGTCAGCAGGTGGACGAACAGGTCGGTGGCGACGCCGCCCGAATAGTCCCACCAGCAGCGCCACCGGAAGAAAATCTTCGGGTCGAAGGCCTTCTTCGGCGCCGGTCCGTGGAAGCGCGGCCAGTCGATGGTCTTCTCGGAGGCGTCCGGCGGCACCGGATAGGCCCAGGCGCCCTGCGGGTCGTTGCGGTGATTCGCCATGCGCACCATGTTGACCTTGCCGATGGCGCCGCCCGCGATCAGTTCCTTGGCCTTGGCCGCCAGCGCCGACGTCTTCCCCTGGCTCCCGACCTGAAGGAGCTTGCCCGACTTCTCCACCGCCTTCATGATCTCCGGCCCTTCGTCGATCGACCATGTCATGGGCTTCTCGATGTAGACGTGCTTGCCGGCGGCCAGCGCGTCGAGCACCATGCGCTTGTGCCAGTGGTCGGGCGTGGCGATGACGACGGCGTCGATGTCCTTGCGGTTGAGGACTTCGGTGTAGTCCTTGGTGACCGCGATGTCGCCGCCGAGCTGCTCCTTCGAGCGCTCCAGGCAGCCGTCGTAGAGGTCGCAGGCGGCCAGCGAGCGCACGCCGGGGACGCGCTTGAACTCGCTCATCAACTGCGTGGAGCGCACGCCGCAGCCGATGAAGCCGAAGCCGATCTGGTCGTTTGCGCCCGCGGCCTTGAGCGGCGCGGGCGATCCGGCGAGCTGGTAGACCACCGCCGAGCCGGCGGTTCCGAGGAATCGTCTGCGAGTGGCCACGTTACGCTCCCTTCTTCATGACGACGCGGTCGAGCACCTGCTTGGTGAGCAGCACGCCTCTCTTTTCGCGCTCCCAGATCTGGTCGTGCGTGAGCTGCTCCTGCGGCGCGCCCTGCTGGCGCCCGCCGCCGCCGCCGAAGCTCGATTCGATCCCCCAGAAGCCGTGGTAGCCGGCGTCCTGGCAGATCTTGATGATCTTGTCGAGGTCGTAGCGCGGATGCGTGCCGTCGGCCGACCACATCGCCTTGACGCTGACGCCCTTGGCGAAGGGCATCAACTGGCGGATGACGTCGTAGTGATCGGCGCCGGGGTTCATGTTGCCGAAGTCGGGCAGCGTGCCGAAGTTCGGGTCGTTGACGGTCTTCATGAGCGAGACCAGCACGGCGGGATCGGACGATGCGCCGCCGTGATTCTCGATGATGACGTTGAGATTCGACCCGCGCGCATACTCGATCAGGTTGCGGAAGCTCTCGGCGGCGCGGGGGACGATGTCCTTGTCGGCCGCCCAGTCCTGTCGCGGCCCGCCCATGTTGCAGCGGATGGCATGGCAGCCGAGGAAATGCGCGATGTCGACCCACTTGCGGTGCGAGACGGCGGCCTGCATGCGTTCGGCTTTGTCGCGCGCGGCCATGTCGCCCTCGCCGTCGATCATGATGAGCACCAGCGCGACGCCGTGATCGGCGGCGTTCTTCTTGACCTGCCGCAGGTGGCTCTGCATGGGGTTGTCGAAGAACTGGTTGACGAACTCCAGTCCTCCGATGCCGAACTCCTCGCGGCAGATGCGCGGCAGGTCGGCGTTCTTCCAGCGGTTGGCGACGAAGAAGCTGCGGTTGATGGACCAGGCGGCGAGCGAGATGTCGTCCTTGGTGGGGCGGGGCGCGGCGGCCGCCGATGCTGCCGCGGCGGCTGTAGTTAGAAGATCGCGTCGTGTCAATTCCATGATTGTCTTCATGGTACATCGTCACGGCGCGCCGCCACTACACTGGCCTGTCACGGCTCGGCAGCGTACTGAACTTACTGAGCCGCGCGCGTGAGCGAGCGGTCCGGCAAAGTACCGCTGTTTTCGATGACAGTTCGGTAGGGTGAGCACCGCGGCCTTGCGTGAAAGCCGTGATCGCCGAGGCCGCTTGCTTCGGCGCTGCGGGATGCCTCATCGTGATGAGAGATGCCTCATCATGGTGCAAAGAAGTCGAAAGCGCACAACTCCCGGACAGCGGAGGCGCGCTTTACCGTGGGGCTGCCCCGCGGCCTTGTCCAGCGCGTCGAGCGATTCGCCGTCACCGGCGACATCAGCATGAGTAAAGCGATCGCGGGCCTGGTACGCCTCGGATTGGAGAGTCAGGAGCGAAGGAAGCGCGAGCTCTTCGGCAAACTCAAGGTGAACCTCGCGACCGACGACCCGAAAGACCAGGACCGGATGATCGACGAGTTCCGCGACTTGATTCTCGGCCGCTGAGGG
>CAZEVY010000053.1:0-34556 GCA_964515555.1 uncultured Solibacteraceae bacterium
ATCCAAAATGTGAACCTAGCGAAAGGTTATCGCTGCCTCCCAAAGCTTGGTATTGCACTTGTCCGGCGCCTGGGTTGACGAAGAGGGGTTTGGACTCCAGTTGGACTCCACGGGCGAGGAGTTTGACGGGCCGAGGCCCGTAAGTGTTTGAAGGGTTTTGGTGGACCTGGAGAGATTCGAACTCTCGACCTCTTCCATGCCATGGAAGCGCGCTCCCAGCTGCGCCACAGGCCCACGCGTGGGAAGATAGCCGGCGCGCGAGGGGCGCCGGCTACCGACGATTATAGCGCGATCAGAACTGGAGGCGCACCACCAGCTGCATGATGCGCGGGTCGCGCGCATTGCTCACGGTACCGAAGCCGTTGATGTTGTTCACCGAGCCATCGGCGCGGAGATACAGGTTGGTGACCGCGGGGTTCGTCAGGCTCGTGAAATTGATGGTCGAGTTGACGCCCGAGAACTGAGTGTGGTTGAAGGCGTTGAAGGCGTCGGCGCGAAGCTCCAGCTTGCGGTTGCCGTCGCCGCCGAGCTGGAAGCTCTTCTGCAGCGAGAGGCTGTGGTTGTTGATGCCCGGTCCACGCAGGTAGCGGACGCCGGTGTCGAGGCCGCGGCTGCCGACGTAGGGCAGTCCGAACGCCGCCGGGTTGAGGCGGTTGTACGGGCTGTCGCTGGTGCCGGAGAGCGGGTCGCCGCGGAGGAGCAGCCGCGTGCCCTCGGTATACGATCCCGTCAGATTGGTGTTCGCGATACCCGGGATGCTGAAGCCCACGTCGAAGGGCGAGCCGCTCTGGAACAGCGTGAAGCCGGAAATCTGCCAGCCGTCCACCAGGTTGTGCAGCAGGCCCTGCGACTTGATGGCGCGCGGCACTTCGTAGGTATAGAAGATGTTCACTGTGTGGAGGCGGTCGAAGGTCAGCGGGCCGTAGTTGGCGTAGCGGGTGTTGGAGTCGATGCGGTGGAAGGCGCCGCGGTCGCTGGTGGTGCCGAGAGCCTTGCTCCAGGTCCAGTTCATTCCCAGGAAGAGCGTCTTGGCGAACCGGCGGTTGATGGCGGTCTGCATCGAGTTGTAGTTGGACGTTCCGCCCATCTGGTGCAAGTTGATGTCGGCGTAGCCCGGGAACGGCCTCAGGAAGTTGGCGTCCAGCGCCGAGGAGCCCAACGTCGCGTTGGGATTCTTGGTCGGGTCCTGGTTCTGCGGCAGGTGGGTCGCCCCGTAGGGGATGGCGTTCAGGTTCACGCGCTGGAGCTGGTGGCGCGACTGCGAGCCGACATAGGCGACGTCCAGCGTGAACTGCTTGGGCAGCCGCGTCTGGATGCCGGCGCTGTAGCTGTAAGTGGTCGGCACGTCGCCGTTGTAGTCGAAGGCGTGCAGCGGGAACGGGGCCAGCAGCGCGGTGCGCGCGTCGACGTCGCGGAGGTAGCCGTTCACCAGCGTGGGCGCGAAGGTCGTCGGCGGATTGGTGATCATGTCGAAGACCTCGTTGCCCTGGAAGCGGTCGTACATGATAGCGGCGCCGGTGCGGAACACCAGGCGTCCTTCGCCGAGCACGTCCCAGGCGAGGCCGAAGCGCGGTGAGTAGTGGACGCCGCGATTCTCCATCAGGTACTTGCTGACGTCCTTGCCGGCCTGCGCGATTCCGTTGGTGATGCTGCCGGAATTCGGCACGATGCGGCCGAGGCCGACGGCCTGGGTCAGCACCTGCCCGGTCACCGGGTCGACGGCCGAGTTGACGCCGTTCACCACCGCCGGGCGGTAGAGGCGAACCTGCTGGGAGGTGTTGAAGCGCTCCGGCAGGAAGGTCGCCGTCAGCAGCGCCTCGTCGTACTGGGGCTGCATGATATAGAAGCGCATGCCATAGTCGAAGGTGAGCCGACGGGTGGCCTTCCACTGATCCTGGATGTACCATTCGGCGTTGGTATAGCGGTACTTGCCGAGGTTGTAGCTGGCGGCCTGGTTGAAGCTGGAATAGACGCCCAGCGCCATGTTCGAGAAGCCGAAGTTGGTGTCGAACGGATTCGACGCCGAGTCGCCGAAATTGATGTCGCCGTTGGCGTTGGCGAAGGCCGTCTGATCCTTGCGGCTGCGCTCGATCGAGACGCCCATCTTGAAGACATGCGCGCCGCGGACCCAACTGAGGTGGTCGATGAAGTGGATGGTGGTGTTGAAGTTGTAGAAAGGCGCGTTGTTGGTGCCGAACTGCTGCTGGTTGGACATGCGCGATCCGGCGTACTGAAATCGCGGGATGTAGTCCTTCTGCACGGCGCTGGGGTAAAGCATCGGGACGTTGATACCCGTCTTTGTTCGCGTCAGACCGTCGTTCACCGCATTGATGTCGATCTGGTTGTGCGCGATGCCGAAGGTGAACTCGTTGACGGTGCGCGCCGAGGGCAACCCGGTCAGGCTGACGGCGTAGTTGTAGCCCGGGCGGATGTCGGTGACCGGTACCAGCGGGAAGCCGGAGCCGAGCACGAACGAGCCGTAGGCCGACGTCAGCTTGTCCTTGTTGGTGAGCTGCCGCGCGTAGAGCTTCCACTTCTCGTTGATGTTCCAGTCGCCGCGGACCAGGGTTTCCCGGCGCGGATACCCGTCGGGAATCTGCGACCGGAAATTGAAGCCGATGTTGCCGAGCGCGTTCGGCTCCGGATACCAGTTCAGGATCGCCATGCCGGGCGCGTAGAGGCGGTTCTGCGGGATGCGGCCGAGGACGCCGCCGTCGGCGAAACAGCCGGCGCGGTTGGTGGCGCTGCAAGGCTGATTCGTGGCCGGATCGCGGATGTACGGGAAGGCCGCGCCGTTGCGGTCAACGGTCTGCGAGAAGTCGCCGCGGCGCTCGAGGGCGGTCGGGAAGGTGGCGTCGCGGCGGCCCTGCGGCCGAAGCTGCTCCTGCCACTCATTGCTGACGAAGAAGAAGAGCTTGTCCTTGGAGGTATTGAACTTTCCCGGGATGAAGATCGGTCCGCCGATCGTGAAACCGGGGTCGTTGAAGCGGAACAACTGGCGCTGCAAGCCGTCGCGATTGTTCTTCCAGTTGTTGGCGTTCAGTCCTTCGTGACGATGATAGAGGTAGCCCGTGCCGTGGAAGGAACTCGATCCGCTGCGGGTCACCACGCTGATCTGCGCGCCCGACGAACGCCCGTACTCGGCCTGGTAGTTGCTCGTGAGGATCTTGAACTCCTGCACCGAATCCAGGCTCAGCGACGCCATCTGGCTGCCGTTGGCGCCGGTGTCGACGTTGCCGACGCCGTCGAGCGTGAGGTTGTTCTGGTCGAAGCGCTGCCCGTTGGTCGAGATGTTGGCCAGCCCGCCGACGCCGCCCGTCTGGAGGTTCGCCGTCGAGACGATGCCCGGAGCGAGTCCGGCGAGCTGCAAGTAGCTGCGCGAGTTCACGGCGATGTTCTGGAGCTGCTTGCCGATGATGGCCTCGGAGCGCTCCGAGCTCTCGGTCTTCAGCAGCACGGCTTCGGCATTGACCTCGACGGTCTCGGTCACCGCGCCGACTTCCAGGCGGAAGGTGCCGACGGCAATCCTATCGTTGGCGAGCAAATTGATGTCCTTGCGCTCGGCCTTTCGGAACCCAGGGCTCTCCACGGTCACCGTATAGCGTCCCGGCAATAGCTGCGGGAACACGAAGCGGCCCTCGGTCGAGGTCCGCGTCGTCTGCGTGAACCCCTTGTCGAGATCGACGACGGTGACGGCGGCATTGGCGACCGCGGCGTCCTGCGCGTCGCGGACTTCGCCGGCGATGGACCCGCTGGTGGACTGGGCGGCCAGCGGCAGTGACAACGCCGCGGCCAGGAGTGCTGTAAGGATTGGTCGAATCACGTGGACTTCCCCTTTCACGAAATCGGTTCGTGGCCGACACCCCAAGCGCCCCGCGGGGCGGGGTATTACGGCCCAAGCTGGAGTAACTTGCTCCCCAAAAGCTTTCCACAATCCTATATCAAGATTCTTAGGATGGGAAGCCTGAAAATAGCTGAAAACAGGAAATGACCGACTTGTGAACGCCCGTTAACCCCAGGCCCTGTAAGCGCAATCAGGGTTGCGCAGTACGCACGGGGGTGGGGGCGCAGCTGCCCGTGCATCGGGTCTCGGAGATTTTCTCGACCGGGCCGAGCTTGCCCGGGTCGGTCAGGCTGGACCGGCGGAGACTGAGGCTTTCGACCACCGACCCATCGGCGGCGGGGCGGCGCTCGACGATCTGCTGCTCGCGCAGTTTGGGCCCAGCGCCCGGCTCGATGGTACGGCCGGGAGTCGCCAGGCGATAGACGTCGACGACTTCGATCACCGAACCGTCCGCCCGCGTCTCCCTGCGGCCGAGGCGCTGTCCGGCCAGCTCCAGGCGTCCCGCGGACGAGGCGTCGTACTGGGCGACGGTTTCGGTCGACAGCGCGCCTTCGGTCTTGCGCTCGACGACCTCCCGCGCGGCGGGAGTGAAAGCGCCGTTAGTGTTCCGCCGGTAGGTGGTCACGTCGGACTGGAATGCCGTTTTCCGGTCGGTTTCGAGGGCGATGCGCCGCTCGACGGCCTCCATGCCGCCGGAGAACGACGGCCGTTCGACGACCGTCTCGGAACGCAGCGTCTCGCCGGCCTTGGTCGACTGAGTCATGCTGCGTTCGTGAAGCTGGAACCGGCCGTTGAGGTCGCCGCGCCAGACCGTGCTCTCGATGGACGCCGAACCGTCGGGGTTTTTCTTCTCGACGAGGCGGACTTTCTCGGCGGCGCCGGGCTGTCCGGTGGCATCGTAGCGGCGCACTAGGCGCTCGACGACGCGGCCTTCGGGGCCGTCGCTGACCACCTTCTCCTCGGTCGACTCCAGCGGCACGGTGCGGCCGTTGATCGACTGGGTTCGTTCGGTGCGAGAGGAGGCGCCGGGCGAGCTGGTGGCGGCCACGGCGGCGGATTCCACGCGGCGGCCGTTGGCGTCGAAGGTGTAGGTCTTCGATTCGCGGGCGGACTGCTGGGCGGCCAGCGGAAGGATCAGCACGAGCGGGAGGAGGCGCACCAGCTTCATCGTAGATCCTCAGGTGCTGGCGCGGGAGACCAGCGACGAGAACACCGACGTCCAGGACGACTTCTTCTTCGGCGAGGGGTCCAGCTTCTTCCCGCTCAAGCGGTCGGCCAGCGAAACCAGGTTCTTGCCGAAGCCGCTTGAAGGCGGGATCGGGCGGCCCTCGACGAGGGCTTTCTGAACGGATTCGTAGTCGGAGGGGATCAAGTGATAGACGTCGTTGTGCAGCGCGGTCTCGATCGCCTCCTGGCTGAGCCCGACGCTGGAATTGTAGCGGTTGACGATGAGGCGGACCTTGGCGCGGTCGATGCGGTTTTTGTCGAAGTGCAGCAGCGCCCGCTGGGTGGCGCGAAGGGCGGGCAGCTCGTTGGTTGTGACCACCAGCAGCTCGTCGCAGAGATTGGCCAGCGCCAGCGACCAGTTGCCGAAGGTGCCGCCGGCGTCGATCGTCACGCACTCGTAGGCCTGCCGGCAGAAGTCGATCACACCGCCGGGGTCCGGCAGGTCGTGCAGGCCGTCCATGGGATTCTCGGGCGAGAGCAGCACGTCGATTCCCTGCGCGGTGGTGATGATGCCCTTCCAGAGGTCGGAATCGAGCGTGTCGCCGCGCGTGAGGGCGTCGAGAAAGCTGTAGTTGGACTTGAGCTTCAGCAGGAATGACATGGTACCGGTCATGGGGTCCATGTCGGCCAGCAGAGTGCGCTTGGCGCCCAGCTTCTTCCACTGGAAGGCCAGGTTGCAGGCGATGGTGCTGGCGCCGCAGGCGCCTTTCACGGGCATAACGCAGTACACACGCGCCCCGCTCTTTCCGCCGGCGACGGCCGTGCCACCCATCTGTGTCAGGCGCTCGAGGACGGGATGGAGCTGGTCGCCCGTGAAGGGCTGGAGCAGGAACTCGGAGGCGCCCTGCCGCAGGCAGCCCAGGATCAGGTCGGGCTCGTTGGCGTTCATGAGCACGACCACCTGCATGCCGGGGCTCAGGTGGAGCAGCGAGGAGATGATCGCGAAGGCCGAGTCGCGATGCGAGGCGACGTCCAGGAAGCACAGCGTGGGGAAGTGCGATGCGATGACCTCGGCGAGCACCTGACGATCGGGATAGACCGTCAGCTCGAAGACGGGGGTCATGGGGAGCTGTTGACTGATTAGCGGAGTGAGTTCCGAGAGCATTCGCCGGTCCGGGCAGATGGTCAGAACACTCCGTCGGGTCGGCGCCTTAGACGGTTCACGCATGTAGGCCTAGCTCCCGGACTTCCGGGAGGCTAACCCTCTTATCGGTCCACGGCAGGAAAAACGTGAGAGCAGTTAGCCCTTTCCCCTACTAAAACTTAGAGCGCCATCGGTCCCGTGGCGGCCCCCACCAGGAGCGTCCCTCTTCTGCACCAGACGCATTCCATTCTGGACGATCATGATGAAAACGATTGCTATCTGTGAGACTCAACCGGTAACCGCCGAAGGGTTCCGCTGCCTCTTGACCAACAACCCGGAGCTGCAGTTCGTCAAGGCTGTGCATACGCTCGGGGCGGCAGTCGAGGTGGTGAAGCGGCAGGATCCCGACCTGTTGCTGATAGATAAGGGGTTCGGCACCCAGGCGCTGCTGCAATGGCTGGCTGAGAACTCCACCCCGGCGGGCCGGCCGTCGGTGGTGGTCTGGGGGAACTCCATCACGGAGCCGGAGGCGCTGCGGCTGCTCCAGGGCGGGGTCAAGGGGATCGTGCGCAAAGTGTCCGAGGTGGTGACCATTATGGCATGCGTGCGTGCGGTCGCCAGCGGCAACAACTGGATGGAGGACTCGCTGTTCCGCGAGTCGCCGCGCATGGAACGGTATCCGCGCTCGGAGCTGACGGCGCGCGAGCAGCAGGTGCTGGAGCTGGTGGAGCAGGGGTTGAAGAACAAGGAGATCGCGCGGGAATTGGGGATCCGGCCGGGTACGGTGAAAATCCACCTGAAGCACATCTTCGAGAAGACGGGCGTGCGGGGGCGCTACGGGCTGGCCCTTTCCGGCCTGAAGGACAAGGGAATTCTCGAGATGGCGCCCCGCTAAGGGCGACCGCTGTGGCATCATCGGGCTGTGATGCGCGCCGCGGCAGTTCTGGCGGTCGTCAACCTGACCGCTTCCGCGCAAGACGATCCGGTTATAGTCGGCTGCCCCGTCTTCCCCGCCGATAGCGCCTGGAACACGCCCGTCGACAAGCTGCCCATTCACCCGCTTTCCGATTTGTGGGTGCGCACCATCGGGGCCGAAAAGCCGCTGCATCCCGACTTCGGATCGGGGACCTTCAACGGAGGCCCGATCGGGATACCGTTTATCGTGGTCCCGGGCACGCAACCGAAGATCCGCGCCACGTTCGAATACTCCGGCGAGTCCGATGCCGGGCCGTACCCGATTCCCCTCGACGCGCCGATCGAGGGCGGGGCGCAATCCACCGGCGACCGCCATGCCATCGCCATCGACCGCGACAACTGCGTGCTTTACGAGCTGTTCTCGGCCTATCCACAGGCCGATGGGACCTGGCGAGCGGGATCGGGGGCAATCTTCGATCTGCGGTCGCACCGGCTGCGGACGGCGGGCTGGACGTCGGCCGACGCGGCGGGACTGGCGATCGTGCCCGGCCTGGTCCGGTACGACGAGGTCGCTCTGGGGGCGATCCGCCACGCCATCCGGTTCACGATCCGGCAGACGCGCCGGGCCTACACTTGGCCGGCCCGGCACTTCGCCTCCACGCTTACCGCCGACCAGCACCCGCCGATGGGCCAGCGGTTCCGGTTGAAAGCCGACGTCGATATTTCCGGTTTCCACCCGGAGAACCGGATTATCGTGCTGGCATTACAGAAATACGGGATTATTCTCGCCGACAACGGCAGCGACTGGTTTATTTCCGGCGCGCCGGACGAGCGCTGGAACAACGACAGGCTGCGCGAACTGCGGCGGCTGCGCGGGTCCGACTTCGAGGCTGTCGACGCCTCCTCGCTGATGCGCGACGCCGACTCGGGACAGGCGGTTTCTCCGCCCGCGGCGGCGAGGCTGGTTCATGCGGCCACATTCGAGTCGATCGCGGTGGCGCCGGGGATGTTCGTGTCGATCTTTCCTCCGGCGCCGGGATCGGCCGCGTTCTTCGACGACGCCGAGGCGCCGGTCTTCTACCGGTCGCCGGAGCAGATCAATGCGGCGACGCCGGCTTCGCTGCGGGCGGGATCGGTGGTGCGCGTACGGGTCGCCGAGGGTGCGCGGACGGTTTGGGAAAGCGACGCCGGAGTCGTTGAGTCGTCGCCGGGACTATTTGCCGCGCAGAACGAGGACTTTGGGCTGAACTCGGAGTCCACCCGGGCGGCCCCGGGGTCGATCGTGATGTTCTACGGGACAGGGGCGGGGTTGGCGCCGGCGCACGCGGTCCGGATCGGCGGGAGGGACGCGGAGGTGGACTACGCGGGGCCTGTCGCCGGCTTCGACGCGGCGCTGACGCAGCTCAACGTTCGGGTACCTGCCGGGTTAGGGGCGGGGAGGCACGCGGTGGTGTGGATCGCGGGCCGGAGATCGAGTCCGGCGACGTTCGGGATCTGGGTGCGGTAGCGGGTCACGCGCCGACGCGGAAAAACGACTGCACTTCCTGGATATCCAGCGTGAAGCCGTAGTTCGGCAGGCTGTCGAAGAAGATCTGCCCGTATCGCATTTTCGTGATGCGCGCGTCGAGCATCACGAGCAGGCCGCGATCGGTCGAGCTGCGGATGAGGCGTCCGAACCCCTGCTTGAGCATCAGCGCCGCCTCCGGGACCTGGTACTCGTAGAACGGCTCGCCGCCGGCCTCCCGGATGGCGCCGATGCGTGCGGCGACGATGGGGTCGGCGGGCACGGCGAACGGGAGCTTGTCGATGATGACGCAGCTGAGCTGATCGCCCGGCACGTCGACGCCCTGCCAGAACGAAGACACGCCGAAAAGCACGGCGTTGGGCGTCGCGCGGAATTCGTCGAGCAGCGCGTTGTTGGGCCCTGTGCCCTGGAGCAGCATGGGGAATTCCAGCTCGAACGATACGCGGTCGTAGACCAGCCGCATTTGCTGATAGCTGGTGAAAAGCACGAAGGCGCGTCCCTGCGTGATCCGCAGCAGGCCCGCCACTTCGCGGGCGGCGGCGTCGGCGAAGGCGGCGTTTCGGGGGTCGGGCAAATGCTGGGGGACGTAGAGCAGCGCCTGCTTCTCGTAGTTGAAGTGGCCGGGGACGATCAGTCCACGCGCCGCGCGCAGGCCGAGCCGCTTCTGCACGTAGTCGAAGGCGCCGGAGACGGCGAGCGTGGCCGAGACCAGCGCGACGGTGTCGACGCGGCCGAACAGCTTCTCTTCGAGGATCGACGACACCTCGATGGGCGTCGCGGCGAGGTAGGTCCCGCGGCCTCGCACGTCGATCCAGTAGACCGAGCCGGGGTCGTCGCCTTGCATCCATGTGGCCAGCTTTCCCGAGAGCTCGCTGGTGCGGCCAATTAGCGGGATCAGCTCGTCGGGGCCGCCCTTGACGAGCGAAAGATGCGCGCCCAGCAGTTCGAGCGAGTGCAGCACGTCGCGGTACTCGCGGTCATGGCTATCCAGAAACTCGACGTGCTGCTGGAACCCGCGCCTTCCGTCGACGGAGCCGAACAGGGCGAAGAAGCGGGCCGCGGCGTCGTCGACCACCCGGACGATCCGCTCGATCTCGTCGTCGCCGAGGTCTTTGCGGCGGGCGAGCGACGACACGTCGCGCGTCAACTCGTCGAACTGGTAGTTGCTCACCGAAAGGCCGAAGAACTCGCCGGCGACGTCCTCGATGTCATGGGCCTCGTCGAAGACGACGGCCTCGTACTCCGGGATGACGCCCTCCAGCTCGGCGGTTTTCAACGCCAGGTCGGCGAAGAACAGGTGGTGGTTGACGATGATCAGGTCGCTCTCGCGGGCTCGCTGCTGCATCAGCGTGATGAAGCAGCGGGAGAACTGCTCGCACTCGGCCCCGCTGCACCTTTCGCGCCGCGCGTCGACCTTGGACCAGGCGGCGCTGGCGCCGGGCAGCTTCTTGATCTCGACGCGGTCGCCGGTCTCGGTCTTCTTTTCCCAATTGCGGATGATCTCGAAGTCGATGACCTCTTCCATGCCTTCGAGGACAGGCTCGCGATCGGCGTCGTAGATCTTCTGGCGGCAGGCGTAGTTGGCGCGGCCCTTCATGTAGCAGACTTTCAGGGGATGCGCGAAATGTTTTTCGAGGAACGGGATGTCCTTGAAGTAAAGCTGTTCCTGGAGGTTCTTGGTTCCCGTCGAGATCACCACCCGGCGGCCCGAGAGTATCGCCGGGATCAGGTACGCGAGCGTCTTTCCGGTGCCGGTGCCGGCTTCGACGATGAGGTGCTTGCGCGACTCCAGCGCATCGGCGACGGCCTCGGCCATCTGTGCCTGTCCGGGGCGATGCTCGTACTTGGGGTGCCAGCGCGATAGCAGTCCGCGCGGTCCGAAGAACTGCTTGACGGTGGGCCGCGCGGCGGCGCCGGAGGTCTTGGGCATCGGTCGCTTTCGATCCAGTGTAGCGGAGCGTGGCGGGCTATCATGAGTAGATGGTGAGAAACGCCGCCGTCTGCCTGATGCTGTTGTGGATCGCGTTGCCCGCCGCCGAGAACGCGAAAATGGCGGAGCCGCGCTATGAAAACGGGGCCGAGCTGGTGCGCCCCGAGGGCTATCGCGACTGGAAGTTCGTGGGCGCCAACTCCGGCATGGGCTACAACGAGAACGTGCCGCGCTCGCCGACGTTCCACAACATCTTCATTCAGCCGGAGGCCTATCGCGAGTTCGCTCGCACGGGCGTGTTTCCCGACAAGACGATGCTGGTGATGGAGGTGCTTTCGATCGGCACGAGCGCGTCGATCAACAAACACGGACAGTTCCAGGACCGGCTGATCGGAGTGGAGGTGGCGCTGAAGGATTCGTCGAAGTTCGCCGAGAAGTGGGCCTACTTCAACTTCATCGGACCGGGCGGCGCGGCGCTGGCGCGGTCGAAGGCGTTTCCCAAGGAAGCCTGCTGGAAGTGCCACAACGAGCACGGCACGCACGACAACGTGTTCGTGCAGTTCTACCCGGTGCTTCGCGAGGTCGCGCCGAAGAAGTAGGCGAGCCGCCTATGCGGCCCCGTTTCGCCCTCGTCCTCATCTGGACCTTGTGCGGCAAAGCGTTCGCCCACGACTGGCCGCAGTTTCTCGGCCCGAACCGCGACGGCGTCTACCGCGACGCCGACGTCAAGTGGCCGACCGCGCTCGCCTGGTCGCGCGACGTCGGCGCCGGATTCGCTGGCCCGGTGATCGCCGCGGGCAAGGTGATCCTGTTCCACCGCCGCGGAGCGAGCGAGATCGTCGAAGCCTTCGAGGCGGCCACCGGGAAGACACTGTGGACGTTCGCGTATCCCACCACTTATAGGGATGACTTCGGTTTCGACGAAGGCCCGCGCTCGGCGCCGACGGTCTCGGGCGGCGTCGTCTACACATATGGCGCGCAGGGCATGCTGCACGCCGTCGATCTGGCGACCGGAAGGATGATCTGGCGGGTCGACGCGCAGTCGGCCTACGGCGCGCAAAAGGGGTTCTTCGGGACGGCGTGTTCGCCGCTGGTCGCGCAGGGAAAGGTGTTCCTCAACGTCGGCGGAGCGGAAATGGGAGTGGCGGCGTTCGACGCGGCCACCGGAAAGCTGAAATGGCGCGCGACCAGACACGCGGCCAGTTACTCGTCGCCGATCCTGGCGCGTTTCGGGGTGGTGTTCTTCACGCGGCACGGCATCGTCGTCGCCGACCCGTCGACCGGCAAGGTGACCTACGAGCTCGAGTGGCGGGCGCGCTCAGCGACTTCGGTGAACGCGGCCTCGCCGGTGACCGACGGCAACGTGCTGTTCGTGAGCGCCAGCTACGGCACCGGCGCGATCGCGCTGGATTTCTCGACGAACCCGCCGGTGAAGCTGTGGTCCAACGACGAGTCGCTCTCGGCGCACTACGCCACGCCGGTTCTGAAAGACGGTTATCTCTACGGGTTGCACGGGCGCGCCGAGCAGGGGCAGGACCTGCGCGCGGTCGAGCTGCGCACGGGCAAGGTCGCCTGGGCGATGGAGACGTTCGGCTCCGGGAGCGTCACATTGATTCGCGATAAGCTGATGTTCCTGCGCCAGGACGGACAGATCTTCCAGGTGGAGGCGACGCCGGCTCGCCTGGGGGTGCGCGGCAACTCGCGTCCGCTCGAGGGCCGTATCCGGGCGTTCCCGGCGGTCGGCGGCGGGATGGTTTGCGTGCGCGACACCGGAAAGCTGGCGTGTCTGCGGTAAGACGGCGGCCACCCCGCAGCTGGAGGGGAAGGTGTGGAAGCGGTCGAAATGCCTCGAATCGGCCGACACGTCCGAAGGACGCCGGCGCGTGTCCGACTGGCTGGCCTCCGGCCCCTTCCCGCAGTTGAGGCTCATCGCGCTGACATCGTCCTGCTCGGACAGACGCTCGCAAGCAGGCTTTTAAGGGTAATAATATAGTTGCCAACTCACCTGTTGAGTTTAGAGCGTTGGTTTCGAGCTAACGAAGGCCGGACCGTATAAAGCTAACTGCCAATAAGACGACTCCCACGGCTGCGAAAAGGATGGTCGGGCCGATTACGGCCATTGCCAAAACCGGTAGACCTAGATTCTCTTCACCGGCAGTTCGACGCGCTTCTATCACAACGGGGAGCCACGAAAGAGCCGACAGAATCAAAAACGCTATTCCAATCCAGAACGCGCGATAGCCCAAGGGATTGGACGTACTGCGTGAATTCAGATTCAGCCCGCTTTCTTGCCCCGCTTCTTGTCGCGTGCCCGCTTCTGGCGCGCTTCTTTCTTCAGCAGATCAGCCTTCGATACGGTGAGCACCATACGGAGCGCGTTGCTCATACGTTCGGCGTCGGTCCTGCCGGGAACTTCCGGTGCTGGTAGGGGCTTGCCCCATGATAACGCTGACAGGGCAGTCTGGTTAACCGATCAGGGGTGAGTTGTCAACTATATTATTGCCCTTTTAAGAGCCAGGCGTTGGTCGGAGGAGAGGTCTTTGGCCTTGCGAATCACTAGCGGATCTTCTCGTCCTTCTCGACCTTTCCGTCGCGGATGTGCACCACCCGATGCGCGTGCATGGCGATATCGTGCTCGTGGGTGACGAGAATGATGGTGTTGCCCTGCTGGTGGAGGCGCTCGAACAGGCCCATGATTTCGTTGCCGGTGGCCGAGTCCAGGTTTCCGGTGGGCTCGTCGGCCAGCAGAATCGAGGGGTTGTTCACCAGCGCGCGCGCGATCGCCACGCGCTGGCGCTGGCCGCCCGAGAGCTCGTTGGGCTTATGGTACATGCGCGGCTCCAGGTCGACGTGGCGCAGCGACTGCTTGGCCATCTCGGCACGCGTGGCCGCGCTCAGCCCCGCGTAGATCAACGGCAGCTCGACGTTATGCAGCGCCGTGGCGCGCGGGAGCAGGTTGAAGGTCTGGAAAACGAAGCCGATCTCCTTGTTGCGGATGCGCGCCAGCTCGTCGTCGGTCATGTCGCTCACCAGCCGGCCGTTGATGTAGTACAGCCCCTTGGTGGGCGTGTCCAGGCACCCGATCAGGTTCATCAGGGTGGATTTGCCCGACCCTGACGGCCCCATGATGGCCACGTACTCGCCGCGGTTGATGACGATGTCGACGCCGGAGACCGCGTTGATCTCCTGGTCGCCCATGATGTAAGTCTTCCAGAGATCGAACGTCCGGATAACGATACCGTCACGGCGCAGTTGTTCGCCGCGTTGTACCAGGTCCTCGCTTGTCGCAGTAGCCATTATTCCTCGATTATCTCTTCATTCAGGATGGTGCACAATGCATCGGGGGCGTGATCGCCCGCTCGCCATGGAACGCGCGCCGCGCCGCCCGCTCACGATTGCGGCCTCACGGGCGCCTTGTTGTCGACCTTGACCCGCGTCTCATTGCGCAGCGTGCGGATCACGCGGTAGCTCCCGGTGATGACCTCCTCGTTGTCCTTGACGCCGTCGAGCACCTCGATGTCGGTGGTGCCGGTGATGCCGGTCTCGACCTTGCGGAACATCGCCTGTTCGCCGGAGACCACGAAGACGCCCTGGATCTCCTCCTTGCGCGCCTTCTCGGTGGCCGGGTCGACGTTGGCCGAGACGACCGCGCCTTTTTTGGCGGGCTCGAGGTCGCCCTTTTGCCGCACGGTCAGCGCCTGGATCGGGATGGTCACGACGCCTCGCCGCGTTGCGGTGATTACCTTGGCGGTGCACGAAAGGCCGGGGCGAATCTCGACCGGGGGATCGACGAGCGCCACGACCACCTTGAAGTCCTTGGCCTCCTGCGACGAGATGGCGCTCTGCGACGCGGCCAAGCCGGTCGACCGCAGGATCGCCGTGTTGCCGATCTCGATGACCCGGCCCTTGAAGATTCGGCCGGGGATGGCGTCGATGGTGACGTCGGTCGGCTGATCGAGGCGCACGTTGACGATGTCGGTCTCGTCGACCTTGACCTCGGCGGTGATCAGCGACATGTCGGCGATCGTCATGATGAGGCTGGCGGGCGAATTCTGAAGGCCCGGCACGACGGTCTCGCCCACCCGCACGGGAAGGTTGGTGACCACGCCGTCGATCGGGGAAACAGCCAGCGTCCGTGATAAGACGTCCTGCGCGCGCCGGAGGTTAGCGCCGGCGAGAATGATCCGCTTCTGGGACGCCGAAAGCGACGACGCCAGTTGCTCGCGCTGGGCACGCGCCGACGCCACGCGCGCCTCGGCCTCGCGCAGGCCGGCCTCCAGGGCCGTGTACTCGATCTTCCGCTGGTCGTATTCCTGCCGCGCGATGAGCTTCTCGTTCCAAAGCTGCTCGGTGCGTTTGAAGTTGATGTTGGAGCGCTCCAGCTCGGCTTTCGCCCTTTCAACGCCCGCTTGCGCCGTGCGGATATTCTCGTCGGCGGCGCGCAGGGAGGCCTCCGATGCGGCCGACTCAGCCTCGGCGCTTGAGACGGAGGCACGCTGCGCGGCGACATCCGCCTCGGGCTGGACGCCTTCGAGTTTCGCCAGGAGCTGGCCCTTGCGGACGCGGTGGCCCTCGGCGACGAGGATCTCGACGATCCGGGCCGGCGCCATGGCGTTGCTTCCGATGTTGATGTAATTGCGGGGCTTAATCTCGCCCGACGCGGTTACCAGCGCGGTCAGATCCTGGCGGCGGGCGCGCCCGCTCTGGACCGTCACGATTCCGCTCTTGCTACGTCGATAGGCGGCGAATGCGCCGCCGGCGATCACAACAATGATTAGGACACCGATCGTTATTTTCCACTTGCGCTTCATGCCACACGATTCCCCTATCCATATAGACGCCAGTCGGATAGCGCGAGTTCAGAATTACTATTCCAGTCTAGCAGCCTATCGGCGAGACGTTTCGAAAGGGTCTCGGATTAGCTGAGGTACCGCGAAGCGCGGGAACCGGCTGCTAAGATGCCCCTATGGCGTTCCCGACACAGCGAATGCGCCGGCTCCGCCGCACAGAACCGCTTCGGCGGCTGGTGCGCGAGACGCGGCTGGAGGCGTCGAACTTCGTGCTGCCGCTGTTCGTGTGCCCGGGCGAGGGCGTGCGCCGCGAGATCTCTTCGATGCCGCCCCACGCACAGCTCTCGATCGACAACATCGTCGGGGAATGCCGCGAGGCCCGCGATCTCGGACTGGGCGGCGTGATCCTGTTCGGCATTCCGGAGTCGAAGGACGAGGCCGCCTCGGGCGCTTACGACGAGGAAGGTGTCGTCCCGCGCGCCGTCCGGGCCATCAAGCGGGAGGTCCCCGGGCTGGTGGTCATCACCGACGTCTGCAACTGCGAGTACACCAGCCACGGGCATTGCGGCAAGATCGTGGAAGGTGAGGTGGACAACGACGCCACGCTCGACTGGCTGGCGCGAGGCGCGCTTGCTCACGCACGCTCGGGCGCCGACATCGTCGCGCCTTCCGACATGATGGACGGCCGGGTCGGCGCGATCCGCCGCAGGCTCGACGAGCACGGCTTCGAGAACACGCCGATACTCTCCTACGCGGCGAAGTTCGCGTCGGTGTTTTACGGGCCGTTCCGCGAGGCGGCGGAATCGGCGCCCGCCTTCGGCGACCGCCGCGGCTACCAGATGGACGCGGCGAACGGGCGCGAGGCGATGCGGGAGATCGAGCTCGACCTGGAGGAAGGCGCCGACATGATCATGGTCAAGCCGGCGATGCCGTACCTGGACCTGATCCGGCAGGCGCGCGACCGCTTCGACCTGCCGGTCGCGGCGTACCAGGTGTCGGGAGAGTACAGCATGATCGTCGCCGCCGCCGCACGGGGCTGGATCGACTACGAGCGCGCGATGATGGAGTCGCTGACGTCGATTCGCCGCGCCGGGGCCGGGATCATCCTCACGTATTTCGCGAAAGAGGCGGCCCGCCTGCTGCGGGCAGGGACCTGAACGGGGATCGGTCCCGACTCTAGCGAACGGCGATCGTCACCGGCGGGCTCGAAACTCCGGCGACGGTGAGCACGACCGGCACGGCGTCGCCCGGTTCCACTCCTTCGGGCACCGTCAGATTCACCTGATACAGCGCGGCGGCGCCGGGAGTCAGGCCGGCGAAGGCGACGCGCGCTTCCTTACCGCCGATGGTGGCCGTGAGACGGTTCGTCGTTTCCCGCAAGGCATCGCCCGGCGTCGCGCTGCCCGCGGCGACCGTCGGCGCGACCGCTCCGAGGCCGTTGCAGTAGATCACCAGCACGTCGCCGGCACTGGCGGGATTGGCCGGGCTGGCGAGAGTCTGTTGACTGGGGCCGCCGTAGATGTGTCCCTGTCCCTGGCCGTTGTTGTTTATCGTGTAGACGCCCGGCTGCGCGGAGAGGACCGTCACGGCGGTCGGACTCGACGCCCGGTTTCCGCGGCGCACGATGAGCTGCTGTCCGGCGGGCGCTCCCACTTCGTAGGGGATGACGGCGTTGATTTGCGTGTCGCTCACCGATAGCAGCGGCAATTGCCGCCCCGCCATGATGACGGAGGTCGCCCCGAGCTGTGTGGGTAACGGGACTGCGGTTGCCACCTCAACCCCGTCGGCCAGGCGGGATCCGAAAATCGCGACGAACTCGCCAGGCGAAGGCTGCGCTTTGCGGGAAAAGCTGGCTGCGCTGAGCACGCCGTTTGAGAAGACGACGGGAGTGTCGTTGTTCTGCGGCACGCTGCCGCCGACGGTCGCCACGCCCTGCAGGTTGCGGTCCCCCTGGCGGGCCGTGACCGTGACCTGCGTGTTGGCGGTCGCACGTTGCGGCACCCAGGTCGCCGACCACCGCCCTTCGGCGGCGACCGTGGACACCAGCGGAATCGGATCGTCGCCGTTCGAGAACGACGCCACGACGGAGCCGTTTCTCATCGCCGAGCCGCAGTCGTCGACCACGAGCACTTCGATCGGAGTAGAGAACGCGGTCCGCGCGCTGAAGTTGGCTCCCAGGGAGGAGAATACGGGAATCAGTCGCGTCGGATTGCAGAGGCCGGCGTCGCGCCTGGCATCCTTGCGCGCGGAGAGGGTGATCTCCGGGGTCACCACGAGAACGAGCGTGACGACGGCGGTGAAGTTGTCCTGCGGAAAATTGACGGTAATGCGTCCGGGATAGACGCCCGTTGCGAGGGCGACGTCGGCGGTGACGTTGATGGTAACCGGCTGGCCGGGGGCGACGTTGCCGTTGGCGGGGGCGACGCTGAACCAGCGCTGTCCGCCGAAGAAGTCCGTGGCGGTTGCGAAGGGAACGGCGACGTTTCTGAGGTTGGTGATGCGGAAGGATTGCGCGGCGGGGTTGGGGCCGTTGTTGAGGCGCACGAAGACCAATCCGACCGGCTCGACGACAGGCGGGACGGTCGCGCTGGCGGGGCTGACGCTCAGAACGACGGACACGAATTGCGGCGAGTTAACCGCGCCGGGCGCGTCGATGCGAACCTGACCGTAGTAGTCGCCGGGGGTGAGTGCGCCGGGGACGACCGAGACGTTGATGGTCGCCTCTGCGCCGGGTTGGATCTGGCCGTTCGACAGGTCGACGGCCACGAAGTTGCCGCCGGAGGTGGTTATGGTCGTGATCTGGAAATTCTGTGGCGCGCCGCCGGTGTTCTGTACTCGCAATTGGTTCGGCGACGGGGCGCCGCCGCCCTGGATGGCCTGGAAGGTGAATCCGGTCTGCGAGACGATGATCCCTGGCTGCGAAGAGACCGGGACCTGAATCGTGTTGCTGGAGAACGCGCCGACGCGGACCACGACCGGATAAGTCCCTGGTGCAAGGTCCGGAACCACGAAGTCTATTGCACTAATGCCGGGCGCATTGAATCCAGCGGGTACGACGGCGACTCCCGTAGCGGGTACGCCCCCGACGGAAACCGTCGGCGCGCCGGCCTGACCGAGGCCCATTGCCGCGCAGTTAATCACATCGCCCGGGAGAGGGAATCTCTCGGCCGTCCGGTTCCCGCACATCGGCCCGCTTTTGTTGGGGACACCCTCCAACACTATGGTGGGCGCGGCGGCGTCGAGCGTGATTGTGAAGGACGGCGACACTCTTCCCTGGTACGTCACCACAACATTCGCCGTGCCCGGCGACAGGCCGGCCGGTATTACGATGGCGAGCAGACCGCCATTACCAAAGGCGACAGTGGCATTCTGACCGCCGACCGTCACTGTCAGGCCGGCGGGCGCGGCCTGCGTTGTATTAGGGCCCATTCTGGCGCCAAATATAAACGCGCCGACTCCTGGACAGAGCCGGGTCGAAAGGTCGCCGAAGTTGACGACCCTCGTGATCGCCGGCGGCGCTTGCGCGAACAGGCCCGAGGCGAGAAGGGTCATCACCATGCCGGCGAAGATGATGCGGGTCACGTGGCGGAACATGCCGAGTCGGCCTCCCAAAAAGGTACTTTGCGAATCTACCACAGGAGGCGTGAATCAACGCGGCGCAGGGACACGGTTCAGAAGGTTTCCAGTTGGGCCTGAGCGGCGAGCGCGTGGCCGAGCCGGCGCAGATACTCACGATGCGTGACCAGGATGGCGCCGAACTGCTTCAAGTGCGGGGTGAGGTACTGAACTTCGAGCAACTGAAATCCCCCGGCGCGGAGGCGGGAAGCGAGTTCCACGAGCGCCACCTTCGACATGCCGGTCACGCGATGAAACTTCGATTCGGCGAAAAAGGCCGCGCCCAGGTGGACGCCGTAGATGCCGCCGGCAAGCGCGCCGTCGATCCACACTTCGAGCGAGTGCGCCTTGCCCTGGCGATTCAGTTCCGTATAGACGGCGACGAATTCGTCGTCGATCCAGGAGCCTTCCTCGCGGTCGGCGCAGGCGCGCATGACAGCGGAGAAATCGCGGTCGACGGTGATGTCGTAGCCCCCGCGTCGCATGCGTCGGGCGAGCGACCGGGGAACGTGCACGGCGTCGAGCGGGAGGATGGCGCGGCGTGCGGGCTGGTGCCAGGTGACCAGGCCGCGCTCGCGATAAGCCATCGGGAAAAGGCCGCTGCGATAGGCGGCTTCGGCGTCCTCTATTGTGAGGCGCCGCGTGATGGCGCGAACGTCGGAGGGCACGCGGTCACCCGGGTGGCGCGGCGATGCCGCGAGCGGCGCTGGAGCGCCGCCCCACAAGCTCAGCCGACAATGGCGCGCATGTCCTTGACGGCGCGCGTGAGGCTCGCGACAGCATCGCCGATGGGCGTGTACTCCATCGTGATGTAGTCCTTGTAGCCGGCCTCGCGGATGGCCTTGTAGATGTTCGGGTAGTTCATCTCGCCGGTGCCCGGATCGTTGCGGCCGGGGTTGTCGGCAATGTGGAACACCTTCGTGTAGGCCGCCGCCGCGCGGATGGTTCGGATCACGTTTCCGACCTCCACCTGCTCGTGATAGATGTCGAAGAGCAGCCGCAGGTGCGGGTGATTCACTTCCTTCATCAGCCGAAGGCCCTCGACGCAGGTGCCGAGAAAATACCCCTTGTGGTTGACCTTGGTGTTCAGCGGCTCCACGATCAGAATGATCCCGGCCTTTGCCGCGAGGTCGGCCGCACGTTTGGCGCCCTCGACCATCGAGGCCCACTGCTCCTCGTAAGTCCTGCCCGCGATGGCGTTACCGGACATCAGCAGCGCCATGGGAATCTCTAACTTCTGCGCGAAGACGAGATTCTTCTCGACTTCCTTGAGAAGGTTGTCCCGCTGCGCCGGATCGACCATCGAGATCGGCTCGCGTCCCCAGTTCGGTGTCGAGCTGATGGTGTCCATACCGAGCTTGAGCGACCGCGCCAGTTTCTTGATGCGGTCGATGTCGGCGTCGGTCCAGCGGGAGTGCTCGCCAACGAGTTCCACCGACTGGAGGCCGGCCTTGGAGGCCTGCTCCATTTTTTCTTCGAATGTGCCGCGGAGTGTCCACAGCATAACCGATGAGGTCACGGTCGCGGGCGCCGTCTGGGCCGAGGCGGCCATGGCGACGGCGCTGGACTCGATGAATGTTCTTCGCTTCATGGCTTTGCAGTTAGGATACCGCAAGGCGCGGGCTACTCTTTGCGGCCCACGAAAATGTAGTGCTCCCGCTCGTCCATGACTGCGAGCCGGGGTTCGCCATGTGCGAATCATATCCCGGCGAGATTGGGATGCAGCTTCGTGTACCCCTGCTCGCGCGCCCAGACATCGAGGGGGAGTGCGGCCAACTCGTCGACTTCAGGGATGGCTTCGGGATCGCGCGCGACGCTGATGACGTGGATGTATCGGCGGCAGGACTCGCAGGTCATCACCTGGATGTGTGGGACCTCGGCGGCCTCGTAGTAGGCGATGCGGATGGCGTCGCAGGCGGGACATCGGCCGCGCGGGAAGGGCCACTCCGTGGCGCAGAGTGAGCAGACGATCGTGAGCGCGGTCCCGTCGCCTTCGGGTCGAAGGCAGGCGCATTGCGGGGGGCGGTCACAGTTTGGACATCGGTGGGGCGGCGCTCCAGCGCCGCGCGGGGCTTCCAAGCCCCGCACCAGCAGGCGCGCGAAGAAGGCCGACGGGGAGGAGTCGTCGAGGAGCCGCTCCGCGTCGTGAGGGTCGAAGGTGCGCGCGGCGTCGGCGATGGGCGCGGGGCCATGCGCGATGGCGTAGTCGCGGAGCGCCGGCCAGTCGAGCGCGATGGCGCCGGCGTAGAAGAGGAGCGCTTCGCGGGAGGCGGGGAAGCGGTCGGCGAGCGCGCGGGCGCGGTGCGCTAGCGCCGTGTAATCTCGCGATGCCACTTCGGATGATGCGACGCCGCCCAGCCCGGACGCACCCAGCCCTGAATCATGCCGCGAAACGCCTCGGGCACCGCCGCCGTGCCCATGTAGATGTGCACGATGATCCCGCCGATCGAGGCGATCGCCGCGGCCGGATGTACGAGCACCGCGGCCAGACGCAGCGCCCGCGGCATCGATTCCGGGAACCACAGGACCACGCCGCTCGCGAGCAGCACGAGCGTCGCCGCCGACTGCGTCCAGAACAGGATCTTCTGGCCGGCGTTGAAGCGGCCCGCCTCCGGGAGTCCCGATTCGTCGTGCGTCATGTACTTGCGCATGTTGCGCAGCCACACTCTGTCGTCGGCGTCGAGCCGCATCTGCGACGCCCAGCCGAGAAACATGAAGCCGAGCGCGGCAGCGAAGACGACGCCCGCCCAGGGATGTCCGCCGCGAGTCGCGTTGCCGCCGCCGAAGACGAACGCCAGCCAGTAGAGATACGGCGACCACAACGCCAGGCCCGTCAGCGCCGCGTAGAGAAAACTCAGCGCCGCCGCCCAATGCACGGCGCGCTCGCGGAAGTTGAACCTGGGGATGCGCCCGTCAGTGTTTTTCGGCATCGTCGTAGGTCCTCGGTCCGTAGCGGACGTAGTGGAAGAACGTCCCCAAAATGCCGCCCACAAGCAGCGCATTGCCGATCCACTTGACCGGCCCTTTCCACAGAGCGACGGTCCAGGGGATGGAGGGATTCTTCGGGAGGCCGTAGTCCTGGGGCCGCGTGGCGTCGGCCAGGACGTAGAGGACATGCGTGCCGCCGACACCCGCGGGATTGTAGACGCCGGCGCTGTCGCGGCCGTCGGCGCGCAGTTCGGCGGCGCGGGACTCGGCCTTCGAGAGCAGGTCGTCGCGCGCGCCAAAGGTGAGACAACTGGTCGGGCAGGTCTTGATGCACGCGGGTTCGAGTCCCACCGCCGTGCGGTCCGAGCACAGCGAGCACTTGTAGACTTTCTTGGTGGTTGGACTGAGACGCGGCACGTCGAACGGACAGCCGGTGATGCAATATCCGCAGCCGATGCAATTGTCGTGATTAAAGTCGACAATTCCGTTCGCTTTCTGGATAATGGCGCCGGGCGCGGGACAGGCGCGAAGGCAGCCGGCGTCGGCGCAGTGCATGCACTGGTACTTGGCCATCAGCCAACTCATGGCGCCGTCGCGCTCGAATTCGTTGAACTTGATCAGGTTCCAAAAGTTCGGCGCGAGGTCGGGCATCGACTGGTAGGAGCCGTCGAAGGTGCCGAGCGTGTATTCGAGATCGTTCCACTGCTGGCAGGCGACCTCGCATGCCTTGCAGCCGATGCACAGCGTCGTATCGATCAGCTTGGCGACCGCCGGCATCAGACTTTCTCCAGGTTGACGAGAAAGCCCTTGTATTCGGGCGTGCCGGAGTTCGGATCGACGACAGAAGGCGTGAGGTTGTTGATAAGCGGGCCGCGCACGCGCCCGACGAAACCCCAGTGGATCGGCAGCCCGACCTGGTAGACGGTGCGGCCGCCGACTTTCAGCGGCCGGATGCGCCGCGTCACCATGGCGGCGCCTTCGACCTTGCCGCGCGCCGAGCTGACGCGCACACGGTCGCCGCTGGCGATGCCTTTCTCGCGCGCGAGCTCCTCGGGCACTTCGACGAAGAAATGCGTCTGCAATTGCGAGCTCGACTTGATGTGTTTCGTCCAATAGTGGAAATGCTCGGTGAGCCGGTACGTTAGCGCGACGTACGGATACTCCTTCGACGTACCCAGCCTGTCGAGATCGCTCTTGAATATCGACGCCAGCGGATTCGCGCCGACCTTGGGGTGCAGCGCATTCTCGACCGGCGACTCGACCGGTTCGTAATGCTCGGGAAACGGCCCCTCGACGAGATCGGCGGTGAAGAACTTGGCGACGCCCTCGGGCAGCATGATGAAGGCGCCGAAGGCGTCCGGCGGCGCGTCGCCCTTGAAGTCGGCGATGTCGCCTGACCACTTCCCGCCCGCGAAACGCACGGGCGCGCGCGTCGCGTCCCAGGGCTTGCCCTCGCGGTCGACCGAGGCGCGGTTGTAGAGAATGCGGCGATTCGCCGGCCAGCTCCAGCTCCAGTCGGGGTAGACGCCGAGTCCGGTGGGATCGCGCTGGCCGCGGCGCGCCATCATGTTGCCGGCCTCGGTCCAGGAGCCGGAGTAGATCCAGTTGCCGCAGGAGGTCGAGCCGTCGGCAGCGAGTTCGCCGAAGCCGGAGAGCTGGCGGCCGTTGGAGACCTCGCGGCCATTGACCTCTCGGGCGACTTCCTCGAGCGAAGGCGAGAGCGGGTTTGCGTAATTCCATGACATCGCGAGGAGCGAGTCGACGCCCTTGCCACCGTCTTTTTCGTAAAGCCTGCGAATTTCCAGGAACAGCCGCGCGATGATCTCCTGGTCGCGGCGCGCGTCGCCGGGAGGGTCGAGGGCAGCGTGCTTCCACTGGAGCCAGCGCGAGGAGTTCACGAAGGCGCCGTCCTTCTCGGCGAAGCACGAGGCGGGGAGCAGGAAAGCCTCGGTCTGTATTTGCGAAGGATCGGGCGTGGTCCCGTAGTACTCGGCGGCGAGCCGCTTCGCGTTCCAGAAGGCCGCCGTCTCGGTCTCGAAATTCTCGACGACGATCATCCACTTCAACTTCGCTAAGCCCGCGAGCATCTTCGGCGTGTTGGGTCCATTGGCGACCGGATTCATGCCGAACGAAATCAGCCCCTCCAGTCCGCCCTGGTACATGCGGTCGAAGAAGAATCCCCAGCTCTGGTTTTCGGTCTCGCCGAGCTTGGGAAGCCAGTCGTAGCCGAAGCCGTTCTCCTTGCGGGCGCGGTCGCCGTAGTAGGCCTTCAGCAGACTGGTCAGGAACTTCGGCGTGTTCGACCAGTAGTTCATCGAATCCGGCCGCAGCGGTTTCGGCGTGTTGACCTTGAGGTACTCCTCGAGCGACGTCCAGTTGGCGCGCGGCAGTTTGAGGTATCCGGGCAGCATGTTCCAGGCGCCCATGTCGGTCGACCCCTGGATGTTGGCGTGGCCGCGTTGCGCGTTGACGCCGCCGCCCGGCATGCCGATGTTGCCGAGCAGAAGCTGCACCATCGCGGCGGTATGTATCAACTGCACCGAGTGGCTATGCTGCGTCCAGCCGAGCGCGTAGAGCACGGTGCCGGTGCGGTCGAGCGCTCCCGCCGAGCAGACGATGGCGGCGGCCTTCTCGAACTCTTCCGCGGTGCATCCGCAGATCTCGGCGATTTTGTCGGATGTATATCGCGCGTAATGGCGCTTCATTAACTGAAAAACGCAGCGCGGATTCTCAAGCGTAGGGTCGACCCGGGCGTAGCCCTGGGCATCGAGATCGTACTGCCAGGTCGACTTGTCGTAGCTGTTCCTGGCCGGGTCCCAACCGGAGAAGTGTCCGTCGTCGAAGGAGAAGCCTTCCTTAACCAGGAAGGCGGCGTTGGTGTGTTGCCGGACGTATTCGGACTGGTACAGATCGCGACTCAGGGCATAGTGGATCAAGCCGCCGAGGAAGGCGATGTCGGAGCCGGCGCGGATCGGCACATACAGATCCGAGACGGCGGCGGTGCGGTTGAAGCGCGGGTCGACGCAGACGAGCTTGGCCTTGCGCTTGCGCCTGGCCTCCATGACGAAGCGAAATCCAACGGGATGATTCTCAGCCGGATTGCCGCCCATGACCAGCACGACGTCGGCATTGGCGACATCGGTCCAGCCGTTGGTCATCGCCCCTCTTCCGAATGTGGCGGCCAAACTGGCCACCGTCGGGCCGTGTCAAAGACGGGCCTGGTTTTCGTAGGCGACGATGCCGAGACCGAAGCGCAGCTTGCCGAGCAGGTAGTTGATCTCGTTGGTGTCGGTGCAGCCGCCGATCATGGCGACGTTGGCGAGCCGGTTGACGGTTCGGCCCTGTTCGTCTTTCTCGACGAAACCGCGGTCGCGAGTGTCCTTGATGAGGCGCGCCATGCGCGGGATGGCTTCCTCCCAGGAGATCGGTTTCCATTCGGAAGCGCCGGGCGCGCGATGGAGCGGCCGGGTGAGGCGCTGATCGTTGACGATGAATTCCTTGAGCGAGATTCCCTTCGGGCAGAGCGTGCCGCGATTGATGGGACTCTCGGGGTCGCCCTCGACGTGCACGACTGCGGGCGCGACGTTGCGTGACTTGTCGCCGAGCGTGTGGATGACGACGCTGCACCCGACGGCGCAGTAGGGGCAGACGCTGAGCGTCTGCGTGGTGCGGGCGATCTTGAGCTCGCGCGCGGCGGCCTGCGCGGGACGAAGGTCGAAGCCGAAAGCGGTGGCGACGGCGGCGGCGCTGCGAATGGCTTCGCGTCGAGTCATGCGCCTCAGTCTTCGAAGAACTTCGCGACCTTCGATCGCCAGCCAGGGAGGATGTCGGGGAGCGTCAGCGTGTCGGATTCACGAAGGATGACTACGCTGCCGCCGGGCCGGTGTACGTGGACCTCGCGAGGTTTCGGGTACAGCACCAGTACGGCCTTGGTTCCGGCGGTGAGCATGGCGTCGACTTTCGCGAGGAGCGTACGCTTGCGCTCGGAGGGAGAGACGACTTCCACTGCCAAGTCAGGGGCGCCCTCGAAGTAATCGTCTGCCGACTTAGCCAGTTTTCGACCCGCGCGGATGAACGAGACGTCGGGCTGTACCCAGGTTCGATCGTCGCCAAAGAGCTTGTATCCCGCCTCAATGTAGACGACACCCAACCGGCGGCGGCGGAGCAACCTCGCCACGCTTTCATACACTTCATGGGCGATTGAGCAATGTCCAGACTTAGGCGGTGGCAAGACGATTAATTCTCCTTCCAGGAGCTCGTAATGCATGCCGTCGTCGGGCATGCGCTCGAGATCTCGGAGCGTGAACAACGGCGTCGTGTGGGCCGCCATGCTACTTTGCCTTCC
Source organism: uncultured Solibacteraceae bacterium (assembly GCA_964515555.1). GTDB lineage: Bacteria > Acidobacteriota > Terriglobia > Bryobacterales > Bryobacteraceae > CAZEVY01. The sequence continues at coordinate 26,204 of CAZEVY010000053.1, forward strand.
GCTTCTCGGACTCCGCCTGTAGTTTCCGCAACAAATCGATGGTCCGCTTGGGCGCCTCGAACTCGGCCGCCTCCAGCGGCGTCCTTCCGAAACGATCGCGCGCCGTGAAATCCGCTCCTTTCTCCGCCAGGTACGTCAACAGCTCTGTCGACCCGAACCGTGTCGCGATGTGCAATGCGTTCCCGCCGCCGGCACGCGATTCGTTGATATCGGCGCCCAGTTCCACCATCATCTTCACCGCGTCGATGCGCCGGCTCCCGGCGGCGAGCAGCAGCCCGCCGGCGCCGTCGGGCGTCTTCGCCTTGGGGTCCGCGCCGAGATCAATGAGCGCCTTCATCAGCTGCACGTTACCCGCTTCGGCCGCCGCCAGAAATGGAGTCAACCCGCCCGAGCCGCGAAACGGATTGTACGCCATCCCGGCCGGAGCCGCCGATCGCGCATTGAGATCCGCGCCGCGCGACACAAGTTCCTTCACAAGATCGATCTTTCCCTGCCGGACGGCCTCATGAATCGCCGTCGATCCGCTGGCGTCGCGCGCGTTGGCGTCGGCGCCGAGCTCCAGCATCAGGCGCGCCACGGCGTCGTGCCCGCGCGTCATTGCGATCAGAAAAGCGGTGCTGCCCTGGGGCGTCTTGTAGTGCGGGTCCGCTTTATTGGCGAGCAGCATTTTCACGGCGTTGACGTCGCCACGCTGCGCGGCGAACAGCAGCGTGTTGTAACCGCTCTTCGACGGCGCATTGACGTCGGCGCCGCGCTCAACCAGCGCCTTGGCGATTTCCATGTGTCCTTCCGCGACCGCCCACATCAGCGGCGTCTGCCCCATGCGCGACTCGGCGACGCTCACCGAGGCCCCGCGCTCGATCAGCAGCCTCACCAGGTCCACCTTCCCTGAATTGACTGCGTTCATCAGCGGGGTGTCGCCGTTCCAACGGCGGACATTCGGGTTCGCCTTCGCGTCCAGCAGCATGCGTGCCATGGCCGTGTTCCCTGCGGCGCAGGCGAGCGACAGCGGCGTTTCGCCGTTCTCGTCGGCGGCATTCACGTCGGCGCCCGCGCGGAGGAGCGCGTCGAGGATCTCCACATCCTCGCGTTGGACGGCCCAGGCCAGCGGGGTGGCGCCGTCGGCGCGCGCGGCGTTCACGTCGACGCCGCTCTTGAGGAGCGACAGCACGGCCTTCTGGTCTCGGCTCTGCACGGCTTCGAGGAGTTTGAGATCGGCCGCCGCCAGGCTCGTCAGAAGCGCGGAAACGGCCAGAATTCGAGTCAACATGAGCATCCTCGAATGCTATGATACTCGATAGTTAACGGCATGCTGGGCACGACCGCTTATCTTCTATTACTGGGAGCCGCCGCGCCCGGCGCGGCGAACACCTCGATCGAACCCACGCGCGCGCAGGCGATCGTCAAGAACTACTGCGTCGGTTGCCATAACGCGAAGGTCAAGACGGGCGGGGTCACCCTTGACGCGGTGAGCGCGACCGGCGTGGGCGCGGGCGCCGACACCTGGGAGAAAGTGCTCCGCAAGGTCCGCACCGGCGAGATGCCGCCGCTCGGGCTGCCGCGGCCCGATGCGCCGTCCACCGCCGGCTTCACGAGCTGGCTCGAATCGGAATTGGACCGACATGCGCTCGCGGAGCCCAATCCCGGCGCGCCTGTCGTGCGGCGGCTCAATCGCGCTGAGTACGGCAACGCGGTGCGCGACCTGCTGGCGCTTGACCTGGACCACTCCTCGGGGTTGCCCGCCGACAATGCCGGTCACGGCTTCGACAACATCGGCTCGGTGATGAACGTTTCGCCGCTGCACATGGAGAAATACATGAGCGTGGCGCGGCGCGTCAGCCGTCTGGCGGTCGGCACCGTGAAGCTCAGTCCGGCGATCGAGCGCTTCACCGCGCCTCGGCTCGCCCCCACCGATGCTATTGAGGAGCTGCCGCTCAGCGTCCGCGGCGGAATCGTTGTGAAGCGCTACTTCCCGGTCGACGCCGAGTACACGATCGTCGTGCGCGTGCGGGGCAACCCGGCGCCGAATGTGCCGCAGGCGAAGTTGGACGTGCGGCTCGACGGACGCCGCGTGAAGCTGATCGATCTCGAGGTGAATCCCGCCGAGGAGGCGCAGGGGTCGCGCAACAACGAGATTCGCCTGCCGCTGGCCGCGGGCGTGCACACCATCGGCGCGGGCGTCCTCACCGAGACGCTGAAGGCCGAGGGCGGCGGAGAGGGCGGCCGGCGATTCGGCGCGCCTCCGCCGCAGGCGACTCCGGTGTCGGTGGATAGCGTCGTCGTGGCGGGTCCGTTCGACACGACGGGACCCGGCGACACCGACAGCCGCAAGCGCATCTTCGTCTGCCGTCCGGTGAAGGGCCAACTCGAAGAGCCTTGCGCACGGCGCATCGTGACGACCCTCGCCAGGCGCGCCTACCGCCGGCCGGTGAACGCCGCCGACGTCGCGCCGCTGATGCAGTTGTTCGGCTCGGGCCGCAAGGAAGGCGGCAGCTTCGACGCAGGCGTCGAGAAGGCGCTGCGCGGCATCCTGGTCTCGCCGGGGTTTCTCTTTCGGGTCGAGCGCAGCCCGCGCGCGGCCGCACCAGGCTCGATGCATCGAGTCAGCGAACTCGAACTCGCCTCGCGGCTTTCGTTCTTCCTGTGGAGCAGCATCCCCGACGATGAACTGCTTCGGCTGGCCGAAGGCGGCAAGCTCCGCCCCTCGCTTCCGCAACAGGTCCGGCGCATGCTCGCCGACGCCAAGGCGAAGGCGCTGGTCGACAACTTCGCCGGTCAGTGGCTGCACCTGCGAAACGTCGCCGGCTGGAAGCCCGATCCCGAAAAGTTCCCGCAGTTCGACGACCCGCTGCGCACGGCTCTCCAACGCGAAACCGAGCTTCTGTTCCGCCACATCATCCGCGAGGACCGCAGCGCCGTCGAGCTCATCGACGCCGACTACTCGTTTCTGAACGACCGACTGGCGCGGCATTACGGAATCGAAGGCGTGAAAGGCAGCTACTTCCGCCGGGTCGCGTTGAGCGGCGGCGACCGCGCCGCGGGTATCCTCACGCACGGCAGCATTCTCACAGTGACGTCGTATCCGACGCGGACGTCGCCGGTGCTGCGCGGCAAGTGGATTCTCGAGAATGTCCTGGGTGCGCCGCCTCCGCCGCCTCCGCCCGACGTACCCGTCCTGGCCGACAACGCCGTGATCTCCGCCAAGGACCTGCGCGCGGCGCTGGAGAAGCATCGTGAGAACGCCTCGTGCGCCTCGTGCCACTCGCGGCTCGATCCGCTCGGTTTCGCGCTGGAGAACTACGACGCCATCGGCCGCTACCGCTCCAAGGAAGGCAACGCCGAGATCGACGCGTCCTCGTCGCTCCCCGGCGGGACGACCTTCCGCGGCGCCGCCGGCCTGAAGCAGGTGCTGCTCGAGCGCCGCGACGAGTTCGTCGAGTGCCTCGCCGAAAAGCTGCTCACCTATGCGCTGGGACGCGGACTGGAACACTATGACCGCCCCGCAGTGCGCCAGATCCGCCGACGCGCCGCCGCCGGAGAATACAGATTCTCGGCCCTGGTGATGGCGGTCGCCGATAGCGTACCATTTCAGTTTAGGAGCAGGGAGGGCCACGTTCAGGCGCCGCTGCGCGCCGACTCGAACAGGAGGACTCCGGGACCATGACGATCCTGACCGGAAAATCGCTGCCGCGGAGGACGTTCCTGCGCGGCCTCGGCGCCGCCGTCGGCCTGCCGTTCCTTGACGCGATGGCGCCGGCCTTCGGCGCGCCCAGCAAGACCGGGTCGGCGCCCGCTTTCCGCATGGCGTTCCTGTACGTCCCCAACGGGATCATCATGAAGGACTGGACCCCGTCGGCCGAGGGCGCGGGTTACGAATTCACCAAGACCCTCAAGCCCGTCGAGAAGTTTCGCGAGCAGATGCTGGTGCTCTCGGGTCTCGACCACTATAACGGTCAGTCGCTTGGCGACGGGGCGGGCGATCACGCGCGCGCGGGCGCGACGTGGCTCACCGGCGTCCATCCGAAGAAGACCGAGGTCAGCATCCTCGCGGGCGTATCCGCCGATCAGATTGCCGCGAGGGAACTCGCGAAGCACACGGTGCTGCCATCGCTCGAACTCGGACTCGAAGACGTCCGCCTGGTGGGCGGCTGCGATTCCGGTTATAGCTGCGCCTACAGCAACACGCTCTGCTGGAGCTCGCCGACCACGCCGCTTCCCTACGAGAACAACCCCCGCGCCGTGTTCGAGCGCCTGTTCGGCGACGGCGAGTCGACCGACCCGGCGGCGCGCGCGCTTCAAGCGCGGCAGGACCGCAGCATCCTCGACTTCGTCCGCGCCGACGCCGCGCGCCTGGGCGTCTCGCTCGGCGCCGCCGACCGCGCCAAGGTGACCGAATACCTCGACGCCGTGCGCGAGATCGAAGCGCGCATCCAGAAGATCGAGAAGCAGAGCGCCGAATCGGCGCCGCTTCCGGCGATCGACCGGCCCGCGGGAATTCCACCGACCTTCGAGGAGCACATCGCGCTCATGTTCGACCTGATGACGGTGGCGTTCCAGGCCGACCTGACGCGCGTCGTCACGATGATGATCGGCCGCGAGGGTGGCAACCGCACCTACCGCACCGTCGGCGTGCCGGACGCGCACCACGGCCTCTCGCACCACTTCAACGATCCGTCCAAGATCGATCGGCTCCAGAAAATCGACCAGCATCACGTCGACATGCTCCGCGTGTTCCTCGAAAAGATGAGCGCCGCCAAGGACGGCGAGGGCACGCTGCTCGATCACTCCGCCGTCGTCTACGGCAGCAGCCTCAGCGACGGCAATCGCCACGACCACCTCGATCTGCCGACCCTGCTCATCGGCCGCGGCACGGGCAAGATTCACCCGGGCCGCCACATCCGCTACAAGAAGGGCACGCCGATGACGAATCTGCTCATGTCGATCCTCGACATGGCGGGCGTGAAGCCCGAGAAGATCGGTGACAGCACCGGCAAGGTCACGCACCTGAGCAACCTCTAGAGTCGCCAGGCCGGCCATGGCACCGGAATCGCAACCCGTTCTCGAGATCGATCGGTCGCTGTTCGCCAAGCCGAAGGACTTCGAGAGGGTACGCGACAATTTGTCAGCTGTCGTAGCCCAAGGCGAACATCTATGGCTCGGGGGCGACGAGGGCACGCTTATCGACCGCATGACGCGCACGGCCGACGGCTATGGCGGCCACAAGCGGTTTGACCTCGCCGATATCCTCGATCTTCCGGAGCGCGGCAAGAAGCGATCGGAGATCGACATCGAAGGACTCGACTTCGACGGCGGCTACCTCTGGGTCATCGGATCGCACAGCCGCAAGCGGTCGAAGGCCGATCCGGGCGCTTCGGACGCCGGCAACTTCAAGCTCATCGGCGAGGTGACTGCGGAGCGCAACCGTTTCACGCTGGGTCGCGTACCGCTCACCGCGACGGGCAAGCCTGCGGCGCGTGTCGGCGGTCGCCGCGCGGCGCGGTTGCCGAGCACCGGCAAGGGTGGACTGTTCGCCGCGCTGCGGCGCGACAAGCTGATCCGGCCGTTCTGCAAAATCCCGAGCAAGGACAACGGCCTCGACGTCGAGGGGCTGGCGGTTCGCGGCGGGCGCGTCTTCGCGGGGCTGCGCGGGCCGGTGCTGCGTGGCTGGGCCGTGGTTCTCGACTTTGACGTCGCCGGGTCGCGCACGGGCCGTCTGCGCCTGCGAGGCCCACTCCGGAAGCATCTCCTCGACCTCGACGGCCTCGGCGTCCGCGAGCTGGCGATCCGCGGCCGCGACCTGTTTATCCTCGCCGGTCCCACCATGGACCTCGACGGTCCGGTACACGTGTACCTTTGGAAGCGCGCGCTCGCGAGCGACGGCGACTCCTTCGTGCCGCGCAAGAAGCTGGTCCAGGCGCTCGACGTGCCCTTCGGCATCGGCGACGATCACGCGGAGGGCATCACGCTGGTCGGCGACGATCGGCTGATGATCTGCTACGATTCGCCCGCGAAATCGCGGCTGACGGCCGAGGGCCAGGTGCGCGCCGACGTGTTTGCGATCGCGGCGGGGAGCGCTACTTCGGCGGCGCAGGCAGCGGCAGGTCGGAGTTGAACGTGTCGACGATCGACTTCCACGAGCCGTCGGCCTGCTTGCGATAGACCGTCACGTACTTGCCCTTGTCGGTGGTCGGTGCGCCCTTGGCGTCGTTCATCGTCATGGTGTAAGTGCCGTAGCTGAACGCGAGTTCACCGCTTTGCGCGACCTGGACCTTGGTCGCCTTGAAGGTTAGCGAGAAGCCCGGCGTGGCGAACATCGGCGCGAGGGCGGCCCGGGCCGCGGCCTTGCCGTTGGCGGCTGGAGCATTCGGCGGCAGTGTGACAACGTCCTCGGCATAGTAGGACGCCCAGGTGTCGACGTCCTTGGCGGTGGTCCATTTCGCTTCGAGATCGAGAATGGCCTTCTCTTCGGCGGCGAGGTCGACAGCAGGGGCCGAGGGGCCGTGGGCGCATGCCGCCAGCAGGCAGCAGGCGATGAGCAGCGTAGTTTTCATGCGGGACATTATACTCACTCCGTCTCGCGGATGTGACGGAGGCGCGCGGCGAGATCGGGCGGCAGCGTGGATTCGATTTCGGCGGTGATGACCCCGCCGCATCGAGCGCGGCGTCCGCTAGGAAGTCCGCGAACGGTGCGGTCATCGGGCGGCTCCTGTGCCTTCAAGCGGTTCGAGCGATACGACCTCCGCGCGGGAGCACGTGAATTTGCCCGATAAACCGAAGACGCCAGCAAGATCGACACGCAGCTGTTCTCCGTTCGACGTGAAGGTCAGAGAGAACAGAACATTCTGATGGTTGAAGTACGCCAACTCGACGCCGGCGACATCGAAGAATCGAAACGTGACGACGCATGAGAACGCGTTGAGACGCATCGTCAAGCGCGGCTCGCCATCCCGTGTCAACTCTATCGAGAGCACCTCCGAATCGTGAAATGCCGGCCATTCTCCAAAGTGCGATGTTATGAGGTCCGCGTCTGCGATCCGTTCGAGAACGGCGTCCACTCTACACCCCGCTCTGTTGCAAGAGCTTCGCGACCAGCGCCGTCCATCCCGTCTGGTGACTCGCCCCCAGCCCGGCGCCGGTGTCGCCGTGAAAGTACTCGTAGAACAGCACGTGATCCCGGAAGTGCGGGTCCGTCTGGAACTTCTCGCAATCGCCGAACACCGGACGCCGCCCCGCGCCGTCGCGCAGGAACAGCCGCGCCAGCCGCCGCGACAGCTCCGCCGCCACTTCGCCCAGGGCGACCATCCTTCCGGACCCGTGCGGAAACTCCACCTCCAGGTCGCTCTCAAAGTAATGGTTGTACTTCTGCAATGACTCGATCAGCAGGTAATTCACCGGAAACCACACCGGCCCCCGCCAGTTGGAATTGCCCCCGAAAATCCCGGTCGCCGATTCCGCAGGCTGGTAGTCGACCCGGTAATCGGCCCCGTCGACGTGCAGCACGTAAGGATGGTCGCGATGAAACCGCGACAGCGACCGAACGCCGTAGGGCGAGAGGAACTCGCTCTCGTCGAGCATCTTGGCGAGCACCCGCATCAGGCGCTCCCCGTGCACGATCGCCAGCAGCCGCCGCTGCCCCTTGCCCGCGCGCGTCATCGACGCCAGGTTGCGGCACAGGTCGGGCCGGTGCGCGATGAACCACTCCATCCTGCGCCGGAATCCGGGCAGCCGCTCGATGATGTACGGCTCCAGCGTGTCGACCGCGAACAGCGGAATCAGCCCCACCATGGAGCGCACTTTCATCGGACGCGTGCGGTTGTCGGGCAGCCGCAGCCTGTCGTAGTAGAAGCCGTCCTCCTCGTCCCAGAGGCCGCCGTCGCCCATGGAATTCATGGCGCTCGATATATACAAAAAATGCTCGAAGAATTTGCTGGCGACATCCTCGTATACGGGATTGCGGAGCGCCAATTCCAGGGCGATCTTCAGCATATTCAGGCAAAACATCGCCATCCAGCTGGTGCCGTCCGACTGCTCGATGGTTCCGCCGGTCGGCAGCGGCGCGCTGCGGTCGAAGACGCCGATGTTGTCGAGTCCCAGGAATCCTCCCTCGAAGATGTTGTCGCCCGCCGAGTCCTTGCGGTTCACCCACCAGGTGAAATTCAGCATCAGCTTGTGGAAGACGCTCTCGAGGAACTTCCAGTCGGGCTGGCCGGTGATTTTCCCGTCGATCTTGAACACACGCCAGCAGGCCCAGGCGTGCACGGGCGGATTCACGTCGCCGAAGGCCCACTCGTAGGCGGCCATCTGCCCGTTGGGATGCATGTACCATTCGCGCAACATGAGAATGAGCTGTTCT
>CAZEVY010000054.1:0-34542 GCA_964515555.1 uncultured Solibacteraceae bacterium
ACCGACGAGCGCCGCGAAGCGCAGCGCTACACGCTCTCGCACCTGGCGCACGACGTGAAGGACCAGACCGGGCTCGGCGTGCCCACCCGCGACTGGTTCCCGATCTCGTTCATGAGCACCTTCTCCGATTTCGCCGACCTCATGCACGGCCCGCAGGCCGAGTGGGGACACCTGAGCTGCGGCTGCCACCCCAATTGCGGCGTCGGCATGGCCGTCATGGTCGACAAGCAGACCAAGGAAGCCGTCCCGGTGACGGCGTTCCTTAACGGCGACCGCTTCGCGCGGGATCTGGCGCGGCTGACCGACGCCGGACGCGGCAGGACGCTGTCGCTGATGGGCCTGGCGCTGGCGCTGATGCGCAACTACGATCCCTTCAAGTCGCCAACGCACTTCAAGCTGTACGACATGTTTAAGAAGTTCGACAAGCACTTCGGCGCCACCGGCAAGAAGTACGGCGACGTGAGCGGCGAGAAGCGCCTCGAGGACATCGAGAAGCGGCGTTCGGACCGCTGGAACTTCCTGTTCATCGCGGGCATGTGGTTCCAGGATCTGTTCAACTACGATTTCCGCCGCACCGAGCAGTGCATCATCCCCTACGCGACCCAGGAAGGCGAGATTTCCTTCTGCGCGTATAACACGGGCATCGGCTGGCGCAACATCGTCGAGAAGATGCACATGACGGCGACGCTGACCAAGTGGTACGACCAGTATGGCCGGCACGAAATCTTCGCCGGTGGCCGCAACGTCGGGCTGAGCAGCAAGGAGCACACCTTGCGGCTGAACGCCGAGCACGTCGCCGCCGGCCGGCAGACCGATCTCGACAGCAAGGGCATCGCCAAGACGGCGCGCGAGGAGAAGATTCGCGCGCGCGACGCCAAGCTCTCGGCCGCCGAGAACGAGCGCATGGCGAAGCTCTACCGCCAGGTCGTGCTGAAGGAGCCCGAGGGTCCGGGGCTGGTGCAGATCGGCGGCGCGCTCGGTGGGATCAAGCCCGCCGCTCCCGCGGAGTCCCGCGAAGAAATCGGCACCTTCGGCGACTAGATCGAGGTGGGTACGCCCTCCAGGGCGGCGCGGGGCCTCCGGTCCCGTCGTTATCGACAATGGACCCGCGCGACGCCTTTCGTCACGATCTGACGAATGCCTTTCCGCCGGTGCCCTTCCGCGGCCTCGTATCCACGCATGACTGTTGTAATGACGGCCTTGCGCTGCGTCGGGAGCTGCCCAGGCGCCGTTGGGACGAAGTCCCGAAGGGGTTCGTCGATGCGAACTCGCTCGGTCTGCCCCTGCTTGAACCTGATGCCTTGGTCGCCTTCCTGCCTGCCTGGCTCGCCCGCGCGATCGATCGCCTTGACGAGGACAACCTGGTCACCGAGTTCACGGTGTACTTCCTCTACTTCCCAGCCGATCGAGGCGCGGAAGTTGTGACGCTGTTCGACGAGGCGCAGAGGCGCGTCATCTGCGCGTTCCTGAACCGGGTGTCAGGTAGCGGAGCCCAAGAGCGGCTCCATCGGAACTCGGAGAACGCGCTGGCGAAGTGGACCGCCTCGTTGACTCCCATCCCATAAATATGGGACCCTGATCCCATGAAGACGACCCTGGAAATCCCCGACACCGTCTTCCGCCGCGCCAAGGCCCGCGCCGCCGAACAGGGAATCCCGCTGCGCCAATTCGTTACCGACGCCGTCGCCGAAAAACTGAGGGCCTCCGCCAATCCGTCCGCAAAACCCTGGATGCGCATGGCCGGAGGACTCCGCCATCTGCGGAAGGAAACGGCGCGCATCCAGGGCATCATCGACCGCGAATTCGAAGTCATCGAACCCGACGACTGGAAATGATCCTCGACACCAACGCGCTGTCTGCATTCGCCGACGGCGATCCCGCCGCGGTGAATCGGATCTCGGACGCCGGCGCACTCGCGATCCCCGCCGTCGTCCTCGGCGAGTTCCGCTACGGAATCGCGCACTCCCGCCGGAAGGCGGACTACGAGGCCTGGCTCGCGCGCCACGCCGGCGATTACCAGTTCCTCCCGATCGACGAAGCCACCACGCGCCACTATGCCGTCATCCGAGCCGAACTCCGCGCCGCTGGAAAACCGATACCCGGCAACGACCTGTGGATCGCCGCGGCCTGCCGCCAGCACGGCATGCCGATCCTCTCGCGCGATCGTCATTTCGACGCCGTTGCCGGCCTCCGCCGCATCGACTGGTGACCGGCGGCTCGCCAAGCGGGGAACCCACCGCGTTCTCTTCCCGATCTCCCGGCGAGGGCCTGCCACTGAAAAACTCGAGACAAAGGCCACTTTCCTATTGACACCACGTGAATGTGGTGTCAGAATATTTCCGTGACCTTGGATCTCAGAATCGGAACCACACACGGGCCGGTGACGCCCGTGTTGGCTCGGGCGGCGGGCTTGTACCCCGCCCTCACCGGTTCGATTCCGGTCACCGGCTCCAGGAAATCCATGCGGCATAAGAGCGCCGGCGCGAATCCGGCCGCCCCAGCCGATTGGGATGGCAGCGGCATATTCGAGAATGCGCGCGCCCAGTTTCGCTCGGACCCGTCCCGCCTTTAGGCGCCCACGTACCCGGCCGGCCTGAAGGCGATTCAGGGCCGGGATCGATATCCAGGACAAGTTTTCGAGCTGAGATAGCTCAGTGGCAGAGCAGGCGCATGGTAGGCGCCCGACGCGAGTTCGATTCTCGCTCTCAGATCCAGATTACGCCGCGCACGACGCGGCGGGGCGCGAGCGTCGGCAGACCTCAGCGGGCGCGGTGCGCTCGGATCCAGTTCCCCTCTGGCGTAGCTCAGGTGGCAGAGCGCGGCCTTCGTAATGCCGTGACCGGAGTTCGATTCTCCGCGCCAGATCCAGTTACTGCACGCGGGCGGGCATGGTATAGCGGCTGTGCCTCGGCCTTCCAAGCCGAAGACGCGAGTTCGACTCTCGCTGTCCGCTCCAGGGTTTCGGCGGTCTTCGTTCAGGGGCAGGATTTCGCGTTGCCAGCGCGAGGACACCGGTTCGAATCCGGTAGACCGCTCCATGGTTCGGGGTGCTAGCTCAACGGGAGAGCTCCGGTCCTGCAAACCGGCGATCAGGGTTCGATTCCCTGGCATTCCACCATTTGTGGCCGTAGCCGAGTGGTTCAGGCGGCGGGTTGTGGCCCCGTCCACGTCGGTTCGATTCCGACCGGCCACCCCAATTATACGGGCTTAGAGTCCGTTAGCGCGCCGGCGTAGCTCAACAGGATAGAGCGGCTCTTTCCGAAGGAGCAGATTTGGCGTTCGAGTCGCCTCGCCGGCGCCAGAGTTTGAGCCTCGGCGCGGAGGCCGCGGGCTGAAGGGTATCGCCGACGCGGCGTTGTGCGCCGGGTAATGGCGAGTTCTTTGACAACTGAATATTTCGATTTTCGGGGCGTAGCCTAGTGGTTCAGGTTCATGGTTCGGGACCATGCGACGCGTGTTCGATTCACGCCGCCCCGACCAGGTTCTGTTCCCCGTTAGCTCAACGGTAGAGCGCGCCGCTGTTACCGGCGTCATCGTGGTTCGATTCCACGGCGGGGAGCCATCGCCCCGCTAGCTCAATGGCAGAGTGCCGAGCTTACATCTCGGCGACGGTGGTTCGATTCCATCGCGGGGTACCATCGCTTCCTTAGCTCAACGGTAGAGCACGCGACTGATAATCGCGCGACGAATGTTCGACTCATTCGGGAAGCACCATGCGCCCGTGGCCGAGCGTATCAGGCGCCGCTCTTCTAAAGCGGTTCACGCTGGTTAGAATCCAGCCGGGCGCTCCAGTTCTCAGCGCACGGCGCCGCGGCGCGGACGCCGGGGCTCACGAGTTAAGTGAACCTGCACGCCGCGGCTCCGTTGTGCGCTGGTTCAGAGAACAAATGGGGTGTAGATCAACTGGTAGATCGCCTGACTCTGATTCAGGAGGCTCCACGTTCGAATCGTGGCGCCCCAGCCAAATTACGCTGGCGTGGTGTACGGTGCACCGGCCGCCTTATAAGCGGCGTCGCACTCGATCAGTGCCCGGACTGGGTTCGACTCCCAGCGCCAGCACGCCTCTCGCCGCCTGGAGACGGACGCCGGTCTCATAAGCCGGCGGGCGCGGTTCGAATCCGCGGGGAGGCACCAAGCGCACAGCGCCGCGGCGTGAAGGCCGGACGCTTACGAGTATCACTAACCGGGCGCGCCGCGGCTGCGTTGTGCGTTACCCGAGAGGAATATTGGCCCGTGGCCGAATGGTGAGGCATCCGGCTCTTACCCGGATGGCGGGAGTTCGATTCTCTCCGGGCCAACCAGTTTGCCCCCGTGTAACTCAGCGGCCAGAGTACCTGCCTTTTAAGCAGGGAGTCGCGCGTTCGAATCGCGCCGCGGGGACCAGAGATTTATGGCGTAGAGCACGACCGGTCGAGTGCCCTGACTTTCAATCAGGTGATAGAGGGTTCGATTCCCTCCTACGCTGCCAGTGCGGGCGTCGTTCAACGGACCAGGATACTGCGCTACGAACGCAGAGATGGGGGTTCGACTCCCTCCGCCTGTACCATCCCGAGTTTCCCGACTGCGAGCCGGTGGCCGAGCGGCGAGGCGCCTGGCTGTCTACCAGGACAAGGACGGTTCGACTCCGTTCCGGCTCGCCAAGAGTTCCGTCCCTGTCGTCCGGTGCGCCGTCCCAATCGGAACCTGATGGCCACCGACTAAGGCAGATGAATCCAGACAAGGTTGCAAAGCCTTGTCCCATCTGCGTTTATCTGCGTTCATCTGCGGCCAGATCATTCTTCTCGATGGACAGGAGTTGTCAATCATTACCAGGGACGCCAGGTTTGGCTGGGTAGCTGAGATGGACTAGCACCGGTCTGAAAAGCCGGGCACGGAGATTCGAGCGCTCCCCCAGCCACCACAATTTCAGTTGTTTCGCAGTTTCCTGTATTGACTGAATATCGAAATAATGCTAGAGTCATATTATGAATCGCGCACTCAATTTATGTTGTTCCCACCTCTTGCGCGAGCGCTATTGGTCGTATTCACGGCTTAGTAGCTTGTCGTCCCTCTAAAAACAGTTTCAGCGCACAGGCGACCCGTACGAAGGCTCGCTGACTCCGTCGCGTCTTGACGCCGCGAGCAGGCCGGATGGTGCGTTGTGTGAGTTTATTGAGCCCGGCTAGGGAAATCGGCAAACCCACCTGACTCAGAATCAGGGGCACGTGTGCATTCTCGGTTCGAATCCGAGGCCGGGTACCAGGCGCTGGATGCTGAAGCGGTCGAGGCGCGTGGCTGCAACCCACGTCTTAGCCAGTTCGAGTCTGGCCCAGCGCTCCAGTTCTTCGACATGCGGAGAGGTAATCCGAGTTTCGGCCTAGCGGAAGCCGCCTCGAAAGCGGAAGGTCCTTCGGGACGTCGGGGTTCGAGACCCCGCCTCTCCGCCACCGATTTCAGGGGTGACCGGACGGTGACGGTAGCAGCCTCCAAAACTGCGATTGCGGGTTCGACTCCTGCCACCCCTGCCAGATTCAAACGGAGAGCGAGGCAGACGGCAAGCCAGCGCATTGCTAACGCGCCAAGGGGCAACACCCGACTGGGTTCGACTCCCAGGCTCTCCGCCACGTTTCACGGGCGTCAGGCCGATATCGGTTGGCGGCGCCGGGCCGTAACCCCGGTTCTCTATAGCAGACGTGGCAGGTTCAACTCCTGCGGCGCCCACCAGGTTCGCTGTTCATTCCATCTGTTATCCCCCTGAGGTACAATTCGGATACTGCCGGGCCGGCCCGGCGGAGGTTAGAGGCCGATGGCGCACTGTGCGTTCTCTTGGTCAGCCTGGGAAAACTGTCAGGGGCCGCACGCCTGCGGCCCAAAGGGTGCTTCGTGAAAAATATCTACGTTGGGAACCTCTCGTTTCAGACCACGACGGAAGAGCTTGAGGCTGCGTTCGGCGCCTACGGCCAGGTGGAAAGCGTGAACATCATCCGCGACCGCGACACCGGTCAATCGCGCGGTTTCGCCTTCATCGAAATGGCGGTCGACTCGGAAGCCGACACCGCCATTAACACTCTCAATGGCGCCGACCTCGGCGGACGCCCGCTCAAGGTCACCGAGGCGCGGCCTCGCGAGGAGCGCGCCGGCGGTGGAGGCGGGGGTGGCGGATTCAATCGCGGACCCCGTCCCGGCGGCGGTGGCGGGGGAGGCGGCCGGCGTCCCGGCGGTGGAGGCGGTCGTCCGGGCGGAGGGGGCGGACGGCGCGAGCCGCGCTGGTAATTCGGGAGGGCAGCAGGCCCAGGTATGCGAGTGTGGGCGGGGGTCGGTCTCTGTTCGATCGTCATCATGGCCGCGTGCAGCGGACCGTATTCGGCGCCCGCGGTGTCGGCCAAGGAAGAGAAGCCGGTCCCGGTTCGCCTGCATTCCATCGCCGCTGAAGTCATTCCCGAAACCGTGACCGCCACCGGCGAGCTCTTCGCCGAGGACCAGGCCACTCTCAGCGTCAAGGTCGCCGGCCGTCTCACGCGGCTCAACGTCGACCTCGGTTCCCGGATCGAGCCCGGCGGCGTGGTGGCCGAACTGGAAAAGGACGACTACGAATTCAAGGTGCGCCAGGCCGAGGCCATGGTCGAGCAGACCCGCGCGCGCATGGGCCTCGGGCCGCGCGACGGCGACGAAATCGATCCCGTCTCCACCGCCATCGTGCGCCAGGCCGACGCTTCACTGCGCGAAGCGCGCCTCATGCACGGCAACGCCGAGAAGCTGTTCAAGGAAGGCGTGGTCTCCAACGTCGACTACCAGCGCGCCGGCGTCGCTTTGCAGGCCGCCGAAGCGCGGCGACAGGCCGCCATCGAGGAGGTCCATCGCCTGCGCGCCGAGCTGATCGAGCGCCGCGCCCAGTTGGCGCTCGCCCGCCAGCAGCTCGCCGACACCGTGCTGCGCGCGCCGTTTCGCGGCGCCGTGACGCGCCGCGCCGCCACCATCGGCGAGTACCTGGCGGTGAATGCGCCCGTCGCCGTGCTCGTGCGCTGGCACCCCATCCGCATCCGGCTCGAGATTCCCGAGCGCGAGGCCCCCAAGGTCCGCGTGGGACAACGCATCGACGTGCGGCTCGAATCGGCCGGACCCGCACGCGCGGGCCGCGTCGTGCGCATCAGCCCGGCAATCGCCACCGACAGCCGGTCGCTGATCGTCGAGGGTGAGATTCCGAATGAGGACGCCGTGCTGCGCGTGGGGGCGTTTCTTGAAGGCGTCGTCACCGTGAACCCCGGCGCCCGCGGCATCGCCGTGCCGGCGCGCTCGATCGTCAGCTTTGCCGGCATTCAGCGCGTCTGGGTGGTCGAAGGCGGCGTGCTCGCCGACCGCGTCGTGCGCCGCGGCCGCGCCCTGGACGGCGATCGCGTCGAGATCGTCTCGGGACTCCGCGCGGGCGACTCCGTCGTCATCGACCCCGACGATCGCCTGGCCGCCGGCCGCAAAGCCGCCCCGCGTTAGTGTGGCGTCCCTGTTGATAATTGACAATGCCCGTACATTGAGAAGAATGATCCGGCCGCAGATTCACCGAGACAAACGCCGCTGGGACAAATCCCTGCAGTCTTATCTGCGTTTATCTGCGTTCATCTGTGGCCATAAGATTGTCTTCGGGACACTACACTAGCGATGCAGAAACTCGCCGAAATCTGCATCCACCGCCCCGTCTTCGCGGTGATGCTCATCCTGGCGCTGACCGTCGTCGGCGGCGTCTCCTACACCAAGCTCGGCGTCGACCGCTTCCCCAACGTCGACATTCCCATCGTCAGCGTGCGCACCATCCTCCCCGGCGCCTCGCCCGAGGAGATCGAAAGCTCCGTCACGCGCCGCATTGAGGACGCCGTCGCCACCGTCGAGGGCATCGACTACATCCGCGGCATCTCCACCGAGAGCCAGTCCATCGTCAGCGCCACCTTCAACCTCGAGCGCAACATCGACGTCGCCGCGCAGGACATCCGCGACGCCGTGGCCACCGTCGTCAACCTGCTGCCGCGCGAGACCCGCCCGCCGCTCATCCGCAAGCTCGACACGGACGCCTCGCCCATCCTCTCCATCGTCCTCTCCGGCGACCTTTCGCCGCGCGAGATGTACGAGATCGCCGACCGCCAGGTGCAGGATGCCATCGAATCCGTCGGCGGCGTCGGCCAGGTGGAGATCGTCGGCGGACAGCGCCGCGCCGTCAACGTGTGGGTCGACGCCGACCGCCTCGCCGCCTATCGCATCCCCATCCTGCGCGTGCGCGACGCTGTCGCCCGCCAGAACGCCGAGATCCCCGGCGGGCGCGTCGACGAAGGCCCGCGCGAGCTCACGCTGCGCACCCTCGCACGATTCCCCGACGCCGGCCAGTTCAACGATCTTGTCGTCGCCACCATCGGCGGCGCGCCCGTTCGCATCCGCGACATCGGCTGGGCCGAGGACGGACACAAGGAGCAGCGCACGGCCGCCCGCTACGACGGCAAGCGCGGCGTGTCGCTTCTCGTCCGGCGCCAGTCGGGCGCCAACACCATCCAGGTCATCAACAACGTCAAGGCGCGTCTTCCCCGCGTGCGGCAGCTCTTGCCCTCCGGCGTGCGCCTGGACGTGGTACAGGATCAGTCCCGCTACATTGAAGCCGCCTTCCACGAAGTGCAGCTCCACCTGATCCTCGGCTCGATTCTGGCGTCGCTGGTGGTGCTGCTGTTCATGCGCAACTGGCGCGCCACCGTCATCGCGGCGGTGGCCATTCCGGCGTCGATCATCGCGACGTTCGGGATGATGTACTGGCTCAAGTTCACGCTGAACAACATCACCATGCTGGCGCTGGTGCTGATGGTCGGCGTCGTGATCGATGACGCCATCGTCGTGCTCGAGAACATCTTCCGCTTCATCGAGGAGAAGAAACAGCCGCCGCGCCAGGCCGCCATCCTCGCCACGCGCGACATCGGACTGGCCGTGATGGCGACCACCTTCAGCCTGGTCGTCATCTTCCTGCCGGTCTCGTTCATGTCGAGCATCTCGGGCCGCTTCCTGTTCAGTTTCGGCCTAACGGCGGCGGTGGCGATTCTGGTGTCGCTGCTGGTGAGCTTCTCGCTGACTCCCATGATGAGCTCGCGCATGCTGCGCGCCGTCGACCACGGAACCATCGAGCCCTGGTCGCGGCGCGGCTTCTACGGCGTGGTCGACCGCAACTACGCGCGGCTTCTCGCCTGGGCCATGGGACACCGCTGGATCGTCGCGGCCTGCGCTCTGGTCGTCGTGGTCTCCTGCGTTCCGCTCTATCGCATGGTGCGCCAGGAGTACCTGCCGACCAGCGTCGACGAGAGCGAGTTCGAGGTTTCCGTCATCGCCCCGGAAGGCGCGTCGCTCGCCACCATGGAGGCCCTCACCGAGAAGTTGGAAAAGGAGATCTTCGAGCTGCCCGGCGTGCGGCACATCTTCGCCAGCGTCGGCGCCGGATTCCTCGGAAACATCAACAGCGCGCAGATCTTCGTGCGCCTCGACGACATCGAGAACCGCGTGCTCTCGCCGACCCGCCTCTGGCGCATGACGCTCGAAGGCCGCCCGCTCGACGCCTTCCGCGGCGTCTTCTCGCAGCGCCAGGTGATGGAGGCCGTGCGCGATCGCCTGCGCCGTTACCCCGATCTCCGCTGCCAGGTCCGCAACGTGATGACGCTCAACCAGGGCTCGGCGCCCGTCGACGTCGACTTCGCCATTCGCGGTCCCGACATCGCCACTCTCCACAAGTACAGCGAGAAGATCCGCCTGGCCGCCGTCGCCACGCCCGGCCTGGTCGACGTCGACACCACGCTGCGCCTCACCAACCCCGAACTGCGCGCCTCCATCGACCGCGACCGCGCCGCCGACCTGGGCGTCGACGCCTCCGACATCGCCGCCTCGCTGCGCATCATGGTCGGCGGCGACGACGAGGTCTCCCGCTTCCGCGACGAACGCGCCGCCGACGACTACGACGTCGAGGTGCGGCTCGACTCGCGCCACCGCAACAACGCCGCCACCATCTCCAAGCTCTGGGTGCCGGCCCGTTCCGGACTGGCGCGCCTGGACAGCGTCGTCGACCTGAAGGAGAGCATGGGGCCGATGCGCATCGAACGGCTCGACCGCCAGCGCGTCGTCAACATCCGCGCCAATATCGTCGGCGGCTACGCACTCGCCGACCGGCTCGACGAAATGCACAAGCTCGCCGCCTCGCTCGAGATGCCGGCCGCCTACACCACCACGGTGATCGGCCGCGGCCGCGAGCTCCAGCGCACCTTCTTCGAGTTCGTGCTGGCCTTTGCGCTCTCGATCGCGTTCATGTACATGATCCTGGCGTCGCAGTTCGAGAGCCTCATCGATCCCGTGACCATCCTGTTGAGTCTCCCGCTCTCGGTGCCGTTCGGGCTGCTGTCGCTGTGGTATTTCGGCGAAACACTGAATCTGTATTCGGCGCTCGGAATTCTCGTGCTCTTCGGCGTCGTCAAGAAGAATTCGATTCTCCAGATCGACCACACCAACAACCTGCGCCGCGAAGGCATGCGGCGGCTCGACGCGATTCTTCAGGCCAACCGCGACCGCCTGCGCCCCATCCTCATGACGACCCTCACGCTGGTCGCCGGCATGCTACCCCTCGCCCTCGGCTCCGGCCCCGGCGCCGAGGAGCGCCGATCCATCGCCATCGTCGTGATCGGCGGACAGAGCCTCTCGCTGCTGCTCACGCTGATCGTCACGCCGGTCGTCTACTCGCAGTTCGACGACCTGGGCGCCTGGGTGAAGCGGCAGTTCAGCGCCGCTCGCCCGGTCGCCGCGCCCCGCCCGTCGCCTGGGGACTGAGCGGTATTGGCTCCAAAGCCGGCGCGGCTCCGGCTGGAGTAAACTTGCCGTTCATGAACAACCGGCGCGAGTTCCTCCTCGGCGCCGCCGCCACCGCGACGGCACAGACCGCGCGACCCTACGACGTCGCCATCGTCGGCGCCGGCGTCTTCGGCGCCTGGACGGCCTGGCACCTCCATCGCGCGGGCAGGAAGATCATTCTTATCGACGCCTACGGGGCGGCCAGCGCGCGCGCCAGCTCCGGCGGCGAGAGCCGCGTGATTCGCATGGCCTACGGCCCCGACGAGATCTACACGCGTTTCTCGCGACGCTCGCTCGACCTGTGGAAGGAACTCTTCGCGCGCACCGGCGACCCGCTCTTTCACCAAACGGGCGTTTTGTGGCTGGCGCGGCGAAACGACGCCGGCGCGCTCCGGTCGGTGGAGGTCATGCGCAATCTCGGCATTGCGCACGAGCGGCTTTCGCAAGCGGACCTGGCGAGGCGCTTTCCCCAGATCGCAATTCACGACGTCGACTGGGGAATCTACGAGCCCGGGAGCGGCGCGCTGCTGGCCCGGCGCTCGGTCCACCGCGTCGTCGGCGAACTCACGCCAGCCGGCGTCGAGCTCGTACTCGACCCGGTCGCCCCTCCCACTCCCGCCAGGCGGCTCGACTCCGTGCGGACCCGCGGCGGCCGTGAAATCCGCGCCGCATCCTTCGTCTTTGCCTGCGGGCCATGGCTCGCGAAGGTGTTTCCCGGCGCGCTCGGGAACCGCATCTTCCCGACCCGCCAGGAAGTCTATTTCTTCGGCCCCACGGCCGGCGACCGCCGGTTCGCGCCGCCGGCAATGCCGTGCTGGATCGACGTCGACAACCTCTACGGAATTCCCGACCTCGAAAACCGCGGCTTCAAGATCGCCGACGACAGTCACGGGCCCGCCATCGACCCGGACTCCGCCGACCGCGCCGTGCCCCAGGAACGCATCGACGCCATGCGCCGGCGCCTTGGCGCGCGCTTTCCGGCGCTTAAGAGCGCGCCGCTGCTCGAAACGCGCGTCTGCCAGTACGAAAACAGTTCCAACGGCGACTTCCTGCTCGACCGGCATCCCGAGATCGAGAACGTCTGGCTGGCCGGCGGCGGCTCGGGCCACGGCTTCAAGCACGGTCCCGCCGTGGGCGAGTATCTCGCCGCGAGAATCCTGGGACGCGGCGCCGCCGAACCGCGCTTCAGCTTCGCCAGCAAAGGGACCGTTCAGAAAAGAACGGTGCACTGAGTCGGGCGGCGCGGCGCCCCTTCGCATCGTGGGACAATCTACGGGATGGGCCGCCCGGTCTGCCTGCTCCTCGCCGCCGTTTTCTTCGCCCTGGCGATACTCGGCGCCATCCTGCCCGGACTCCCCTCGACGCCCTTCGTGCTGGTGACCAGCTACTTCCTGATGCGTTCCTCCCCCCGGCTGCACGCCCGGCTGCGCGCCTCGCGCCGCTTCGGTCCGCTAATCGAAAACTGGGAGCGGCATCGCGCCCTCACCCGGCGAAGCAAGTGGACGGCGCTGGCCGCCTCGGCCACCTGCGTCACGTTGACCGTGGTGTTCGGCAACCTGCCGATCTACGGCCGCCTGGCGATCCTTTGCCTCGGCGCCTACGGCTTCTGGTTCGTCTCGCGCATTCCGGTGGTCGAGCAGGAGTAACTCTCCGGTGGGGCGGCCCTCCGTGCCACGTCGGGCCTCCAGGCCCGACTCCGCGCCCGATGCAGGCGCTCCACTCGCTCTATGCCGGCTTGTCCGGCTGAATCAGCCCGAACTGCGTCCCTTCGGTGTCGACGCAATACGCCAGCCAGCCGACACCCGGGATGTGCATCTTCGGCGCCACCTGCTTGCCGCCGTTCTTCTCCACCGCCGCCAGCGTCTCGTCGAGCGAGTCGATCTGGATGGTATTCACCGTGCCGGTCGTCTCCGGCGACCGCCGCATCATCCCGCCGTTGATGCCCGGCGTCCCCTCCGCCCCCGTCGTGATGAGCCAGTACTCCATCGGCCCGCCCCACTTGGTGAACTGCCACCCGAACACGCCGCCGTAAAACGCCACCGCCCGCTCCGGATTATCCGCCGGAAACTCGAAGTGCACCACTCGTGACATGATTGGTCCTTTCTGTTCTATCTGGCCGGCGCCTGGCCGTACCGCTGCGTCGCGAAGCCCACCAGCGCGCCGACGATGCTGCCCGGCAGCATGATCTGAAGATAGTAGTGATCGCCGGTCTCCGACGGCATCGCCGCCACGGCCCAGGCCAGCAGGAATCCGACCAGCAATCCGAATCCGATACCGAGCCCGACGTTGTTGTACTTGCGCGCGAAAAACCCCGCCGCCACGCCAGCCATCATGCCCTTTACCGTCGAGCCGATCAGAATGCCGGTCATCAGCGGCCGCACCGCCGGCTCGAACCACGCCGTCGCGCCGTCGAGAAACCCGAGCACCGCGCCCGCCACCACCCCTACCATCGGTTTGTTCATGTTGTCTCCCTCACGAATCTATTCAACGGAGTCTGCGATTCCTTTAACGTGCGCTCCACAGCAGTAACGCGAATCGCACCACGAGATAGGTCATCACCAGCAGCATCAGCGTGCGATTCCGGTCCACGAAGCGCCCCAGCCGTTCCACGACCGACTCCCGATAGGCCGCCACCGCGCCCCCATCCAGGTACCGCAACACCTCCGCCTCCACCTCCGCCGCCGACCCATAGCGATCCCGGGGCGCCTCCGCCATCGCCTTCGCGACGATCGCCCGCAGCGGCTTCTTCGCCTCGCGCCCCTCGGAGAGGTATCGCAGGATCGCGCCTAGTGCATACACATCCGATCGCTCACCCGTCGCCTCCGTGTCGCCCCGGGCCTGCTCGGGCGGCATGAACTGCGGCGTCCCGGCCACGGTCCCCGGCTCTTCTTCGACGCCCAGGACTTTGGCGACTCCCCAGTCCATCACCAGCACTTCGCCGAACGCGCCCGTCATTATGTTCTCCGGCTTAAGATCGCGATGCACGACGCCGCGCGAGTGCGCGAACGCCACCGCTTCGCAGACGCGTGCGAACACCCTCAGCCGGTCCGGCAGCGAGGCGGCCGCGGCGTACTCGTCCAGACGCCGTCCCTCCACCAGCTTCATCGCGTAGTAGACGCGCCCATCGGCCAGCGTCCCGGCGTCGTACACAGGCACGATGCCGGGATGCTCCAGCCGCGCCACCACGCGCGCCTCGGCGAGCATGCGCCCGGCGGCCTCGGGCGCGATCCCCGGGTCGGCCAGCACCTTCACGGCGACGCGGCGTTCGAGCTCGCGGTCCTCGGCCACGTAGACCGTCCCCATGCCGCCGCGGCCGATCTCCTCAATCAGCCGGTAGCGCGTGCCGGTGAAATCCGGCTCCTCGCACAGCCGGCGCAGCCGGGCGATGGCACCGTCGGATATCTCGCTCATCCGGGGTCGACTCCGAGCACCGCGCGGGCCTCGCTCCGGAACTCGCGGTCGTTGGCCGTGATCTCGCGCAGTATTTCGAGCACCGTGGCGCGGAAGCGCCGCCGCGTCGAGGCCAGGTGGTTGGTGACCGTGGTCGTGGGCAGCTCGAACTCGCGCGCGAGCTGATCGTAGGTGAGCTTGTCGATCGAATCCGCGCGCAGGTCATAGCGCTCGAACAGGAGAAATTGCACCCGCTTGTCTTCCGACTCCAGCTCGACACGCAGCCGCTCCACCGCCAGGCCGAACAGCCCCCGCACCCACTCCTGATGAAAGTAGTCCTCGAGCGACACCCCGTCGGCGACCTCGTGCCGCCGGAACTCGCCCTCGGCGGTCTCGAAATCGAGCGGCACGGTCGGCGCGCCGCCCCCGCGCTTGATGCGCCGCGCGGCCTTCTCCTGATTGGAGGCGTACCCGTCGATCGCCAGCCGCAGGAAGTTGCGGAAGGTGCCTTTCGCGGGGTCGTAGCTCTTGAAGAATTCCTTGTCCATGGCCGCCGCAAAGAACGCTTGCGTCAGATCTTCGGCGTCCTCCACGGACTTGTTCCATTTCAGCCGGATGTACTTGTAGGCCGGCTTCCAGTACGCCGCCACCAGCGTCTGCCAGCCGCGCTCGCGCTCGGCGGCGTCGCCGCGGGCCACCGCCAGAATCACCGATCGCCGGGTGGCGGGAAACTTTGCCGGGTCGTGCACGGAGATTCCTCAGGGTACAATACCGCCATGCTGGCCAACCGAAGAGAATTCCTCCTTTCCGCCGCCGCGCTGGCGCCGTCGCTCTCCGCGCGGGGACTCGCCGGGTTGCGCATCGGCGTCACCGACTGGAATCTGCGCCAGACCGGGCGCACCGAAGCCGTCGCCCTGGCGAAGTCGCTGGGCTTCGAAGGCGTCGAAGTGAGCCTCGGGCGCCGGCCGGTCGACGGCAAGCTCCCGCTCGACAACGCCGACGCCCAGGCGCGCTACCTCGAAGAGTTCGCCCGCCACGACCTGCGCATCGCCGGGACCTGCCTCGACATCCTCCACGTCAACTACCTCAAGAACGACCGGCTCGGCCAGAAATGGGTCGCCGACGGCATCCGCGCCACCAAGGCGCTCAAAGCCCGCGTCATGCTGCTGCCGTTCTTCGGCAAGGGCGCCCTTCAGACCGCCGAGGAGATGGATTTCGTCGGCGACGCCCTGCGCGAGCTCGGCCCCGAGGCGGAGAAGGCCGGCATTATCCTCGGCCTGGAGGACACCATCTCGGCCGAGAACAACGTCCGCATCATGGAAAGGTCGCGCTCCAAGGCCGTGCTGACCTATTACGACGTCGGCAACTCCACCGGTCAGGGTTTCGATGTCGTCAGGGAGATCCGGTGGCTCAAGGCCGACCGCATCTGCCAGTTCCACCTGAAGGACAACCCCAACTACCTCGGCGAGGGCAAGATCGACTTCCCGGGCGTCATCCGGGCCATCGCCGACCTCGGCTTCCAGGGATTCGCCAACCTCGAGACCTCCACGCCCAAGTCGGTCGACGACGACATGCGGCGCAACCTCGGTTTCCTGCGCAAGCTGATGTCGGAGACCGCGTAAGTCCGCGCCTAGCGGCGAGCGGCGCGACAGGCCACGAAACTGTACCCACTTCGTACTGGTGTCCGGATGGACTACTACTTTTTTTATTGACATTAGCATGGCGAAAGCTTAAGATTCCCTTTCAACTTTCAACAGCCCTGCTGGGGCACCAAGGAGAGGGTCTCTGTATGACCTTCCAGATCGGCGAAAAAGTCGTCTATCCTAATCAGGGTGTTGGAGTTATAGAGAATATTAGCACCCGTAGCTTCGGTTCTCGCCCGGAGCACTTCTATCTGTTGCGTTTATCCGCCAACAGTCTCACTGTGATGGTGCCGTTCTCCCATGTCGGCGACATCGGCTTGCGGAAGATCACGCGCAACGGCGAGATCGGCAAAGTGCTGGTGTTTCTTTCGAGCGGACGTTGCCGGCGATGCGGCGACTGGAAGAATCGCTTTAAGGAAAACACCGAAAAGATGAGAAGCGGCTCCCTTCTCGAAGTCGCCGAGGTGCTGAAGGGCCTGCTCCTCCAGCAGACCGAGAAGCCCCTGTCGTTCCGCGAAAAGAAGATGCTCGACCGCGCCCGCCAGATGCTGCTCACCGAGGTGGCCACCTCGCGCGAGCTGAACGAGATCGCCGCCATCGACCTGCTCCGCAAGGCGCTCGGGAAGTCGGCGCTGAACCTGCCGGAACCGCTGTAGACCCGCTCGCTTTGGCGCGGCGCCGGTCCGGCCGCCATCCATGAAGATCACCGCCATTGAGACCATTCACTACGCGCGCGGTGTCACCGTCCACGCCGGCAAAATCGACTGGCTCTGGGTTCGTATTCACACCGATGAGGGCGTCACCGGCCTCGGCGAAACCTACCCCTGCGCCGACGCCGAGAAAGCCGTCGTCCGCCGGTCGCTGGCCCCGGTGCTGATCGGCCGCGACCCGCGGCAGATCGACCGCCTTTGGGCCGACATGTTCCTGGCGATCTCCTATCACGGCTGGGCGGGCGCCGAGATGCGTGCCATCAGCGCCGTCGACCTGGCCTTGTGGGATATCGTCGGGAAGCTCGCCGGAATGCCCGTCTACCAGCTCCTCGGCGGGGCCTCGCGCGATTCGATTCCCATCTACAACACCTGCTACGACCATATACCGCAGTCCGAGCCGGTGAAACTCGCGCGCTCCCTGGCCGATGCCGGCATCCGGGCCATGAAGATCTGGCCGTTCGATGAGGTCGCGCTCCGAAATCGCGGCAACTTCATCACGCCCGATCAGTTACGCGAAGGAATGGAGCCTCTGTCTTTGATTCGACGTGAGTTGGGCGATTCGATGGCAGTCGCCATGGAGTTCCACGGCTATTGGAACCTCACCTCGGCGATCCGGATCGCACGGGCGCTCGAGCCGCTGGAACCCATGTGGCTCGAAGAGATGCTGCCGCAGGACAACATGGCAGCCTACCGCGAGCTCGCCCAGTCGACCCGGCTGCCGCTGTGCATCAGCGAACGCCTCATGACCCGATGGGGATTCCGCGAGCTGCTGGCGAATCACGCCGCCCGCATCGTCATGCCGGACCTGTGCTGGGGCGGCGGCATCTCGGAAGCCAGGAAGATCGCCACTATGGCCGAGACGGAGTACCTACCGGTTGCACCGCACAACTGCGGAGGGCCTGTGCTGCACTTCGCCTCGGCGCACCTGGCGGCCAACATCACGAACCTTTATATACACGAGACCGTGCGGCGTCACTATCAGGACGAATACCCGGCCTTGGCGACGCCCTCGCTCGAGCCGGTGAATGGCCAACTTCCATTGCCGCCCGGGCCGGGTCTGGGGGTCGAGTTGCGCCCCGAGGTGATGTCGTTGCCGAATGTCTCCGTGGATTGGGCTTGACACCCCCCATCCGTTAGCCCTACACCCGCCGAGTTCCGGTGGCCGATAGGCGAATCCACTTAGTCCGGCTTCGATTTCGGGCCGTTTTCATCCTTCGCTTCAGTGATTTGACGCGTAGTAACCTTGCTTCCGATTCCATACTATGAGAACAGCGAGGAGAGTACCAGGCCGATGCGCTGTCTGCACTGCGGGAAGCGGCTCGCGCTGCTGCGAAAGCTGCGCGACGGGCAGTATTGTTCCGACGAGCATCGCGTTCAGTTCGCGCAGAAACAGGAAGAGCTGGCCCTGGCGCGGCTCATCGAAGTCCAGCAGAACGCACTCCGGCCCGTACCGAGACGCCCGCTGTTCGCCCCGGCACAGCCGGCGCGGCGGCAGCAATCGGCTCCGGAAATCGCATGGCTGCTGCCGACTCAGGTCGGCATCCAGGGCGCTCCCTTCCGGATGCGGATCCCCGGCGCCGACCCCTTCCCGTTCGAGTTCCTGTGGCTCTACCCGCAGCATGCCTTCACCCGCCGCACGCACCGGCTTATCTCCGCCGGCGGCGTGACGATCCGCCTGACGGCCACTTCCCCGATCGCCTCCATCTGGCGCGGCCCGGATTCGCAAGCCTTCGTCGCGGCGGAGGCCGTACGATGGACCGCCGCCATCCCGTCCCGACCGCCGTTCGCGACGGGCGTCGCCGACGCGCGACAGCTTCCGGCGATTCCCCCGGCCGCCCGGTCGCTGCCCCTGGTTCCCAGAGTTTTCGTCGCCGAACCGGCGACTGTCGAAGCGGTTCCCGGCGCGGCCGCCGCCACGAGCGTCCGCCTGGCGACCGCTCTCCGGCCCGCCGGGCCCGCACCGTCGCACTTCCCGTCCCTGCTCGCCCAGGACCCCGTCCTGCGGCTGCCCGATCTTTCGACCCTGGCCAAGGCCGCCCCGGTGAGCTGGCAGGGCCTCGTCTCGGCGGGCCTGCTTACTGCCGAGGAGACCTTACCGCCCGTTCCCGTCGGCCTTCCCGACCAGGAGTTTATCGCCGGCCTGATCGCGCTGACGCCGCCCGCGCTCCAGGCGCTGGCGTCGCGGCCCGGCGCCGAGTGGGATGCCATCCCGCGCACCGCCGCCCCGGCGTCGACGATCGCCCAACCCGGCCCTCGGAGTGCCGCGCTCCGGCGCTGCGGCCCCAAAGTCGCCTCGCTCCGGACGCCCGCCACCGGCAGTCGCCTCCCGATCTCGTGGATGGAGGGAGCCGCGCTGGTATCGGTCCGCTACCGGCTTCCCAAGCGCAAATCGGCGCAGCAGGGCTCGGACCTGGGCTTCGCGCGGCGCATGCCGCTGACCATCCCGATCGCCGGCCGCATCCGTGTCAACCAGGGTGAGCCGAGCGACCCGCTGCCCACGCCGCCGTTCCTGGTCGCGCCGCCGATTTCGGTCACCGCGCTGCCGGATTTCTCGCCTCCGCAGTTCCCGCTGACTGCTGTCCCGCTCCATGCCGTCGAGTCTCAGGCGACCGGCCATCGCTTCGAGTGTCCTCACATCAGCCGCACCCTGGAGCCCGAGCTGGCGCTCCCCATCGGACCGGCGCCCGACCTGGACTTCCGCGAGCCGCCCGCGCTCCCGCTCCTGACCGCGCCCGGACCCGCCGCCATCGCGCCCCCGCCGGCGGCCGTTCTGCCGGCCACAGCCGAGCCATTGGCCGCTTCCGACGAGATCGTTCCCCGGATGACGCTCTCCGTCTCCGCCGGCATCGCTTGGGAGCCCCCGGCGGCCGGCGCCGGGATGTTCCGGCTGGGAGTGGAGAAGATCGTTCCGCGACCGGCGGGCGAGGCCCCGAAGTGGCTCGAAAGCGCGGACTGGCCGTCGCCGGCCCCGGTGTTGCCGTCCGGATCGAAGCTGCGCAGCTCCTTCGCCGCCGGATCGGGCTCCGACCGGACGTTCCCGGACTGGCGCGCCTGGACTGGGCCGGCCCAGCTCTGGCGGCAGGTGCCTGCCGGAGTGCGCTGGAGCGCCGCCGTCATGGCCCTGTTGGTCGCCCTGATGTTTGGCTGGAACGCAGCCGGACCTTCGACTCACACCGTGAGCGCATCCACTGCGGGCGCTCCCTCGTTCTTCTCCGGAACCCTGAGATCCGTCAAGGACGGCATCATGAAACGCGCCGCCATATCGCTGACCGACGATTTTCGATTGGGCCTGAGCGAGTGGGAAGGCGAGGGCGACTGGGCCAGCCAATGGTCCTACGATACCGCCGGTTTTGTCCGCGTCGGTTCCATGGCGCTGTACTCGCCTTCGCTAAACCTGACCGACTACCGCATGGAGTTCCTGGGACAAATCGAGCGCCGCGGTATGTCGTGGGCGGTTCGGGCCGCCGATTATAAGAACTACTACGCCGTGAAGCTCGCCATCACCAGGCCCGGTCCGCTGCCGAGCGTATCGATCTTCCGCTACCCCGTCGTCGGCGGGAAAGAGGGGAAGGCCATCGAGGTTCCGTTGCGCATTCCGGTGCGGAACGACACGGTGTACCGCGTGATGATGGAGGCCCGAGGCGACAGCTACACGCTGGCCGTCAACGGCACGGTCGTCGACACCTGGACCGAGAGCCGCCTTCCCAAGGGCGGAATAGGATTCTATAGCGCCAAGGGCGAGAAAGCGCGTCTGCGATGGGTCGGCGTCTGGCACCAGTACGACACCTTGGGGAGGCTGTGCGCGTATCTGGCCCCGCTCAGCATGCCCTCGAAGGATAGGAGTATAAATCAATGAGTCTGAAGAAGAAGCAGACCCAGCCCACAGTCGAACAATCGGATCGCCCGGCCCCTTCGGCGGCATCGACCGCGGTCGGCCGGGCGGTATCGCTGCACCTGGAAGGCAAGCTCCGCGAAGCCGTGAAAGAGCTCGACGGCGCCATCGATCGCGGCGAGGTTTCGCCTGAGTTGTACTCGGCGCGCGGCCACATCCAGTTCGAGCTGGAGCAGTACGAGGAGGCCTCGCAAAGCTACCAGAAGCTGCTCGACATCGCCCCGCGGCATCCCAACGCGACCTTCAACCTCGCCGTCTGCCTGGAGAAGCTGGGCCGGTGGAGCCAGGCCGCCGAAAGCTTTCAACGCGCCTCGGAAGCCGATCCCAAGCGCATCGAGGCCCTGGTCGGCGTCGGCATCTCGATGCTTCACCTCGACAAGGCCCAGGCCGCCCTGGACTCGTTCGAAAAGTGCCTCGCCCGCGACCCCGCCAACGAGACCGCGCTCTTTGGCAAGGCCGTCGCCGCCCAACTGGTCGGGCGCCTCGATGAGGCCGCCGAAGTCTACAAGTCGATCCTGGCGCGCAATCCCAACGCCGAAGAGCCCATGGTGAATCTGATTTCCATCGGCATCGCGCGCAAGGATCAGGACATGATCCGCGACTACTCCGAGAAGCTGCTGGCGATCCGGCCCTACTCCCAGGCCGCCGTCGAAGGACTCGCCACCTGCGCGTTCTCCACCGGCGACTTCGAAGCCGCGTCGCGGTACTGCGCCAAGCTGGTGGAATTCACGCCCAACAGTTTCGAGCGCTGGTTCAATTACGGCGTGGCCTGCCAGCGCACCGGCAAACTGGAGCAGGCCGGAAAGGCCTATTCGGAGGCCGTGCGGCTGCGCCCCGACGCCAAGAACGCCTATGTGAATCTCGGCGTCGTCCTGCACGAGACCGCCGAGCTCAAGGGCGCCCGCGAGGCCTACGAGCGCGCCCTGAAAATCACCCCGGACATCCCGGCCGTGATCTACAACCTGGCCTTGCTACAAGAGCAGCAGAGCGCCCATTACGAGGCCGAAAAGCTCTACGAGCGCGTCCTCGGCATCCAGCCCGATTGGGAAGACGCCTGGTTCCGCCTGGGCTTCCTGCGGCTACAGCGTTCCGACTTCACCGGAAGCATCGAGGCCTTCGAGACCTGCCTCCGCAAGCGCAGTTCGTGGCCCGAGGCGCAGGTCAATCTCGGCCTGGCCTACTGGAAGATGGGCGACCGCGATTCGGCGGGAGTTGCTTTCCAGGGCGCCCTCGAAGGGGACGCCAACTCGGTCGACGCTCTGCGCGGCCTGGCAGCGCTGGCGGTGGAGCGCGAGGACCTGCAACTGGCGCTCGAATACCAGGCGCGCCTGATCGACCGCGGCGAGCGCAGTCCGGAGCTGTTCTACAACACCGGCCTGATCCTGCAACGCAACGGACAGGTCGACGACGCCATCAAGCTCTATCGCGAGGCGCTCACCGAGAGGCCCGACTTTCCCGAGGCGCTGCTGAATCTGGGCCACGCGCTCAAGTCGCAGGGCCACAGCGAGGAAGCGCGCATCTACTGGAGCCAGGCGCTGGCGTCGAAGCCGGAGCTGGCGCAGGGCTACTTCGACCCGGCCGAAGCCTGAGGCCCCCGGCCACGCTCCGATAGAATCGGAAGGTGGCCGCCGTTCCCGACATCCTGGCGCGCATCGTGACGCACAAGCGCGCGCGTCCCGCGCCGTCGCTCGACCACCGCCGTGCCTCGGAGCGCCGCGCCGCCGAAACATCATCGGGACGCCGGGACTTCGCGGCCGCGCTGCGCCGCGCCCCGGCCATCGTCGCCGAAATCAAGAAGGCCTCCCCCAGCCGTGGACTCATCGCCGCGGACTTTGACCCCGCCGACATCGCGAGCGACTACGCCCGCGGCGGCGCGGCGGCATTATCCGTCCTGACCGACGCCACCTTCTTCCAGGGTTCGCTCGACGACCTGGCCGCCGCCCGCGCG
Source organism: uncultured Solibacteraceae bacterium (assembly GCA_964515555.1). GTDB lineage: Bacteria > Acidobacteriota > Terriglobia > Bryobacterales > Bryobacteraceae > CAZEVY01. Next base: position 22,414 of record CAZEVY010000054.1, read on the forward strand.
GCCGCTTCCCTGCCGGTCCTGCGAAAGGACTTCACACTCGACGAATTCGATGTCGTCGAGGCGGCCGCCGCAGGCGCCGACGCCATCCTGCTCATCGCGGCGATCCTCGACGTCGCCGCGATGCGCCGCCTCCGCGAGTTGGCGGCGAGTTATGGCATGGCGGCGCTGGTCGAGGCGCACGACGAGGCGGAGCTCGACGCCGCGCTCGCCAGCGGCGCCGGGATCCTCGGCGTCAACAATCGCGACCTGCGGACCTTCGAGGTGCGCCTGGAAACCTCGGAGCGGCTGGCCGGGCGCATGCCGTCCGGTCTGCTGCGTGTCGCCGAGAGCGGGATTTTTTCGGCCTCGGATGTCCGCCGGCTGCGCGGCGCCGGCTACGATGCGTTTCTCGTCGGCGAACACCTCATGAAGTCGGCCGATCGGGCCGCGGCGGTGCGGGAGTTGATGGGATAGTTCAGCGCCGCCGTGCGCTGCGGTCGGCTTCCTGTTGCGATCGCATGTACGCGCGCAGGACGGCGTTCATGCGCGTCTGGTATCCCCTGCCCCTGGTCTTGAACCACTCCAGAAGGTCCCGGTCGAGGCGAAGGCTGATGGATTGCTTCTTCTCGGGCAGCACGACACGGGCGTTTCGAAACCAGCCGGCGTCCAGGATGGGCGCGGCGTCGGGGTCCGACTCCACAGCTTTCCGCATCTCGCTGTCGGTGATCTTGTCGAAGCGTGCCCAATCGGTCTTGCCCCTACGCCTCGGTTCCGTAGACTGCCTTGTAATAATTCTCCCGCTCATTCCAATTCGCCTTTCTCGCGCTGATGATCCTGCGCGTTTCCCCTCGGCAGGCGTACACCACGACGACCAGTCTCGCCTGAAGCTCGCCGACGGCAATGACCCTTTCCTCGCCGTAATCGAATCTGTCGTCGCTGAACTCCAGTACGCTCCCGTCGAAGATGCCGATAGCCTCTTCGAAATCGACTCCATGCTTGCGAAGGTTGGCCGCGTTCTTGCGGGCGTCCCATTCGAAGGCCGACATCCCAAGTATATACCTTTTGTATCTACGCTGGGGTTGGCGATCGCCCGCTCACTTCCCCGCGTACGACGCCCCGTACAGCACCCGGCCCGGCAGCTCCCCCGTCATCTTCCCTTCCCGCAACACAACCGACCCGTTCACCACCACGTGCCGCATCCCCTCGGCGTACTGGTGCGGCTTCCCGAACTCCGCCCGGTCCGCGACCGCCGAGGCGTCAAACACCGCCACGTCCGCCTTCATCCCCACCGCCAGCAGCCCCCGATCCATCAGCCTCAGCCGCGCCGCCGGGAACCCCGACATCTTGTGCACCGCCGACTCCAGAGTGATCGCCTTGCGCTCCCGCACATAGCGCCCCAGCACGCGTGCGAACGCCCCGTAGTTGCGCGGGTGCGGCACCGCGCGCCCGAACACCGGAATCCCTCCGTCGCTCGCCACCATCGTGTAGGGCGACCGCAGGATGCGCTCCAGGTCTGCCTCCGCCATCGAATGGTAGATCGCCGAGCAGCCCCCCTTCTTCTGGATCCCGATGGCGGTCTCTGCGGCGTTCTCCATCGTTACCGGAACGCCGCGCGCCGCGGTCAGCTCCGCGAGATTCTTCCCCGCCAGCGTGGCGTCGAAGCCGCAGCTCGCCATGACGACGTTCTTGGGATCGCCGCCGCCGCGCGAGTTCACCAGCACGTCGACGATGCCCGCTTTGATCTTCGCGCGCGTCTCGGGGGCGTCCAGGCGCTCCATCAGCGACTTGGCGCCGCCCGCCTGCGCCCACTGCGGGAACATCGCCGCCGTGCCCGTGCTCGACGCCGTGTACGGGTACTGGTCGATGGTCACATCCACGCCCCGCGCTCGCGCCTCCTCCACCAGCCGCAGCGTCTCGACGCTCCGTCCCCAGTTGGGCACGCCCGAAATCTTGTGGTGCGTCACCTGGGTCGGCAGACCGCCCTCCTCGCCGATGCGGATGGTCTCCCGGACGCTGTCGAGCACCCCCTCGGCTTCGTTCCGCATGTGCGAGATGTGCATGCCGCCCATGGCCCCGGCGATCCTGGCGAGTTCGATGACCTCCTCGGTCGGCGCGTAATTACCGGGCACGTAAAAAAGTCCGGTCGAGAGGCCGAATGCGCCGTCGAGCATCGCCTGCCTCGTGAGTTCTTTCATTTTCTGGATTTCTTCCGGCGTCGCTTTCCTGTTTTCGAGACCCACCACCTGGCGGCGGATCGACCCGTGCCCGACGAAAGTCGCGTAGTTGACGGCAAAGCGGCTCCCCGCGAGCCTGGTCAGAAACGGCCCCACGGGCACCGTTCCCCCGCCGTCGTTGCCTTCCACCATGGTCGTCACGCCCTGGCGGATGTAGTTCTCCGCCGCCGGCACGGCGACGATGCCGTCGCGGCCGTGGCTATGGATGTCGATAAAGCCCGGCGCGAGCGTTAGTCCCTTGGCGTCCAGCCGCACCTTCGCGCGCGCCCCGGCCAGGTTGCCGATCGCCGCGATACGGTCGCCGAGGATGCCCAAGTCGGCGTAATACCAAGGGTTGCCCGCGCCGTCGAGGATGCGGCCGGAGCCGATCACCAGGTCGTAGACGGGCGCCTGCGCGGAGGCGAGTAAGGGAACGAGAAGCAGGAGGGGCGAGCGCCAGGCCATGTACGGTATTCTACCGTCGCCCGAGTGTGACGAATGGGCCCAGTTGATGTGTCGGAGCTACTCGCGGCTGCGAGGCTTCGGCGAGGAAGTGAGCATCGCCATAAACAGCCCAACGATCACTAATCCTGCGACTAACCCGGAAACTAACATCCTGTGATCCCTGACTTTCCTATCGGCAGGACTAGCAACTTTATTACCAGAGTTCTTGGGACCGGCGATCACGCCGGGTGGTCCGGCGACGACCCCAGCATCGACAGGAACAACCCCACCACCACCAGTCCCGCAACCAAAGCCGTGATCACCATGGCGACTCTCCCAAGTCTATAAATGCCGCTCGAGGGGGAAAAGTTCCATGGCTGGCCCCCAAGGATGTGTTACGTTTCCAACTATGCGACTGGATTTCGCCTTCGGCAAGACCGGCCTGCTGCTCGACCTGCCCGACGGCCCCCGCTACCGCATCCTCGAAGCCCGGTCCGCGACCCCGCTTCCGGACGCCGCCGCCGCCCTCGAAAGCGCCCTCGACCAGCCCATCGGCGCTCCCCCGCTGGTCGAACTGGCGCGAGGCCGCCGCTCCGCCGCCATCTCGGTGTGCGACATCACCCGCCCGGCGCCGAATCGCCTGACCTTGCCGCCCATGCTCCGGCGTCTGGAACAGGCGGGCATCCCGCGCGGCGCCATCACCATCCTCATCGCCACCGGACTCCACCGGGCGGCGACCGACGCCGAGATCCAGGAGATCGTCGGCGCCGACATCGCCGCCTCGTACCGCGTCGCCAACCACGACGCGCGCGACCTGGCCTCGCACCGCGCGCTGGGGTCGACTCGCTCCGGCACGCCGGTTCACATCGACGAGCGCTTCGTGGCGGCGGATCTCCACATCACGCTCGGATTCATCGAGCCGCACCTGATGCTGGGCTATTCGGGCGGGCGGAAACTGATCGCGCCGGGGCTGGCCGCGCGCGAAACCATCTCGGTGCTGCACAGTCCGAAGTTCATGCGCGAGCCGCGCGCGGTGGAAGGCTCCATCGAGGGTAACCCGCTGCATGACGAGCTGCTCGAGATCGCCCGCATGGCCCGCCACGACTTCCTGCTCGACGTGGCGCTCGCCCGCGACCGCCGCATCGCCGGCGTCTTCGCGGGCGACCCGGTGGAGGCGCACCGCCGCGGCGTCGACTTCGTCTCGCGCGTGCTGCTCGAAGAGCTCGACGAGCCGTGCGACGCGGTGATTACGACGTCGGCGGGCTATCCCCTCGACCTGACGTTCTACCAGGCGATCAAGGGAATCACGGCGGCGCAGCACGTCGTCCGGCCCGGCGGCCGGATTCTGCTGATCGCACTGTGCAACGAGGGGCCGGGCGCGCCGGAGTTTCGCGACATGCTGCGCGCCGGCGGCACGGCGTCGGAGTTCCTCGATCGCATCGCCGCGACGCCCGTGGTGGTCGACCAGTGGCAGATGGAGAAACTGGCGCTGGTGGCGCGCAAGGCGGAGCTGCTGTTCTACGTGCCGGGCCTGCCCGCGGATTACTACCCGTCGCTATGGGGCCGCGCCTTCGGGTCCGCGCCCGAGGCCGTGGAGGCGCTGCTCGACGGGCTATCGCCGGGCGCTCGCGTGGCGCTGATTCCGGATGGGCCGTACGTGCTCGCGCGGGCGAAGGCGGCGTAGCGGGGTTGGGTCGCGATGCTCTTCACGAAGCGTCTGCGCGAGGGCGTCCGGCGCGGCGAGATCACGTGCAGCGTGCGAATCTGGACCCGGCCGCACGTCCGGGCCGGCGCGCGATACCGGATGGAAGAGGGCGAAATCGAAGTCGACTCCATCGAGCCGATCGGTTTCCCGGACATCACCCCGGAGCTCGCCAGAGAGTCGGGTTTTCTCGGCCTCGTCGATCTGCTCAAAGTCGCCAATCACGGCCGGGGCCGGAACATCTACCTCGTGCGATTCCACTACGTGCCTCCGCGACGGAAGCGCGCGCGACAAGAGCCGCGCGTGGGCACTGATTCCGGGTGGGCCGCACGCTCTCGCGCGGGCGAGAGCAGCGCAGTTGCTCCTACCGGTAGAACGGCCTCCACGTAATCCAGCGCGGTCCGTAATGCGGCTCCCCCTGACCCGCTTCCAGCGCGCCGAGGTCCGGACCCTTTCCCGTAAAGCCGTCGTTAATCGTCGGCAGCGCCACGCCGGCGTCGACCGCCTTGGAGCCCGCCCTCAGCCGGAAGTTGAGATCCATCGCATGGTAGACGTGGTACCGCCGCGCCGGGTCCGGCGGCGCGAGATTCTCGAAGATGTCGTAGTCCACCTCGATGCCGTGCGTCTCCTGGCCGGTCGCCTTCTGAAACTCGGCGAGCGTGGCGAAGCTCCGCCACTCGGACGCCGCCGGCCGGCCGGTCTGCCCGGGCGCGGGCGCCAGCCAGGCGTACTGGCGCGCGCCGTTGCGATTCGGGCGGAAGCCGTTATAGTCGCTGCTGTAGTCGCTGGTGGCGTTGGCCCACGTCATCACGCCGCGGCCCGGCGCTTCGCGGCCGAGGAAGAGGTTATTGCGGAAATGGGCGTTCGAATAGGGATCGCGCGCGGCCTGCTCGCTGATTAGCGTGTTGTGGTACGCAAGAATTCCGGCCGGCGCGGCGTTGAACTTGAAGGCGCCGCCGGCGGGAACGTGATAGAGCAGGTTGCGGTAGAAATAGACCGGACCGCCGAACATGGGCTGGGCGCTGTAGCCGTTGTGCGCCGCGTTCACGCCGCGATTCTGAAACACACGGACGTTGTGCGCGCCGCCGTCGGATTCGATGAAGTCGTCGTTCGAAAGGTGAATGTCGTTGTTGTAAATGTCGATGGACGAGGCGCGCCGCTCCGGATCGGGGTCCGGCGGACCATAAGTCGAGATGGTGATGCCGTCGTGAAAATACGCCACCGCGTTGTGCCGGATGATGTGGCCCGGGCCGTAGACCTTGATCGCGAAAAAGCTCCGCAGTTGATGCGACGGGTAGATGCCCGCGGCGCGCGACCCGGCCTGGTTCCAGCCGATGAGGCGCATGCGGTCCTCGCGGCCCAGAAAGAGATTGTCGGAAATGAAGAAGTCCCGGGAATCGGCGCTCTCGGTCCAAATGCCCGCGCCGACGTCCTCGAAGCGGCAGTTGCGGACGGTGAGCGCCACCGCGCCCATCACTTCCTTCTCGCCCGCGAACAGCGCGATCTCGGTGTTGCGGAAGGTCAGGCCTTCGAAGATGTGGTGGTGCGTCGCCATTACGTCGAAGAGCTTGTGATTGCCCGCGCCGTCGAAGATGGCCTCGCCGTCGCCCGCGCCTTTGATGGCGATGGGCTTCTCGGCCGTACCCTTCAAGGACAGCGGCCACGTGCCGGTGAACGGCGCGCTCAGCGGATCGACGTAATTCAGACGGTCGGGGCGATAGAGACCGGCATGCACCAGGATGGTGTCGCCCGGCTGCGCCCTGCTCATGCGGACCGCGGTCCAGTCGCCGCGGCCCTCGCCGTAGTAAGCCGCCTTGAGCCCGATGAAGCTCGGCTCCTGGCGCGGACCCTCGTGGTCGGCGGGATAGACGTGGAGGACGCGGCCGCCGGTGTAGGATTGCGGTTCGGCCCGCGTGGCCACGGTGACGCGCTGTAGCGGCTGGCCGTCGACGCCGTCCGGGTCGCGCAGCGTGAACTCGCATTCGTAGCGGGTGGCGGGCTCGAGATTCAGGATGCTGCCGGCGAAGCCGTGAGGCACCGTGTAGGTCATGCTCTCGCGGTCGCGGTACACACGTTCGCCGCCGATCCGAAGCAACGGAAGCGCGGGGCGCCAGGCGGCCGCGCCGGACTTGCGGAAGCGAACCTCGACGCTGGCGTTCCGATTGGCATCGCCCTCGATCGTCCATTCGAATCCGAGGTTGAGGAGCGTCGGATGTTCCACGTGGAACATTCCGGGCCGGGTGGAGTTCTGCGCCTGGAGGGTACAGGCGGCAAAGAGGATCGCAAGGGAGGCGCGCATAAGATCAGCTTCCCACGGCCGGCGCCGGTCACGCAGGGTCACAGCGGCGCATCTCCTTCGATTTCCGCGCTTTCCGTGCGAACCGGCGCAGGGTGCCACGGCCCGCGATGCTAGACTCGTCTCCTGGCGAAGATTTGGTTCCAGGGCGTTCGGGCGCGCAGGGGGTATTGTAAGGTTGACAGCGTTCCCCTGTCCAGGCTATACCTAGTCTGGACAAGGAAGCCCATCCCGGCCACGCCATGACCCACCCCGACCTCCTTCCTGGAACCCTCCAACTGCTCGTCCTTCGCACGCTCGCCGCCGGCCCCATGCACGGCTACGCCATCGCCCGGCGCATCAAGGCCGCCTCGCGCGACGCGCTCGCGATCGAGGAAGGCTCGCTCTACCCGGCGCTCAACCGCATGCTCGTCAAGGGCTGGCTGGCCGCCGAGTGGGGCGCCTCCGAGCACAACCGCCGGGCGCGATTCTACCGGCTCACCGCGGCCGGCCGCGCGCAACTCCATCGCGAGGCCGCCGAATTCAGCCGCATGGTCGACGCCATCGGACTGGTGATGAAGGAGGCCTGATGCGCGGCCTCTGGAACAAAATCTCGCACCTGGCCGGCCGCCGCCGCTTCGACGATTCCCTCGACGAGGAGGTCCGGCTCCATCTCGAATCCCGCGCCGCCGAGTTGATCGCCGGCGGAACGCCCGCGCGCGACGCGATGAACCAGGCGCGCCGCGAGTTCGGTCCCGGCGCGCGTGTGGCTGAGGAGTCGCGCGAGGCCTGGCGGTTCACCTGGATCGAGGACCTGGCGCGCGACCTGCGCCACGCCGCCCGGACCCTTCGGCGCGACCGCGGATTCGCGGCAACGGCGATTCTCTCCCTGGCGCTCGGCATCGGCGTCAACACCACCATCTTCAGCCTTACCGCCGAATTCCTGTTCAGCCGGCCGTCGGTGCGCGATCCCGATTCGCTCGTCCAGGCCCGCATCGGCGGCGGCACGACGCAGATGCGCGAGTACCGCTTCATCCGCGACGCGAAGGTCTTCGACGGACTCGCCGGGATGAACCCGATGCAGGAGGTGAACTGGCGGTCGGGCGACACCAGCCGCCGCCTGTTCGCCACCCGGGCCACAGAGAATTTCTTCGAGGTCACCGGCACGCCGATGGGATTCGGCCGCCCGTTCGGCGTGGGTGAGCGCGGCGTGGCGGTAATCTCGCACGGCTTCTGGCAGTCACGAATGAACGCCGACCCGGGCGTGCTCGGACGCGCCCTGGTGCTCGACGGCCGGCCGTACACCGTCGTCGGCGTGCTCCCGGCGGTGCATCGCACGCTGACGGGCTTCGGCTACTCGCCGGACCTGTATCTTCCGGTGGAGAAGGAAAACACGTTCGTCAGTTACTTCGGGCGGCTGCCGGACGGCGTCCCACGCTCCGCGGTGCTGGGACGTCTTCAATCGGCCGCGGCGGAGCTCGATCGCGCGCTGCCGGACGCAAATCGCAAATGGAACGAGGACGTGGCGGTCACCGGCCTGGTCGGCATCGAGCGCCTCAATCAGGGCTTCATGCGAAGCGTCTCGGCGTTCTTCGCATTGCTGATGGCGGCGGTCGGACTGCTGCTGGTGATCGCGTGCGCCAACGTCGCGGGACTGCTGCTGGCGCGCTCGTCGACGCGCGTGCACGAGTTCGCGATCCGGATGAGCATCGGCGCCGGGCGTGGGCGGGTGGTTCGTCAGATGCTGGCCGAGAGCCTGCTGCTCGCCGTGGCCGGCACGGCCGTGGGACTCGGACTGAACTACACGCTCACGCGGCTGCTCAACGGCGCGTCGCTTCCGATGCCCTTCCCGTTGCGCCTCTCCATGCAGCTCGACGCGCGGCTGCTCGTCTACGCCTCGCTGGTCGCTGTCGCCAGCGCCTTGTTGATCGGACTGCTGCCCGCCTTCCAGTCGACGCGCCAGGGCACCAGCGCGCTGCTCAAACGCGACGAGCACCAGGTCAGCGGCCATCGCGCGACGCTGCGCAACCTGCTCGTCACCGGACAGCTCGCCTTGTCCGTCGTCGTGCTGATTCTGGCGGCGCTCGCGATGCGAAACCTGGCGCGGGCAGCCACGCTCGATCCCGGCTTCGACCTGCGCCACACGCTGTGGGCGCAGATGCGGCTGTCGCCGGACGGGTATCCGGGCCCCGGCGCCGTCCGCGCGGCCGCCTCCTCGGCGCTGGACCGCCTTTCCGCCTTGCCCGGCGTCGACTCGGCGACCGTCGCGCTGGTCGTGCAGCTCAACGATCACTTCATGTCGCGTACCTCGGATGTCTACACCGACGTCGTCCAGGGCGCCAGGATCGAGCATTTCTGGAACGCCGTCGGGCCGGACTACTTCCGCGTCATGGGAATCGGCCTGGTTGCGGGCCGCGAGTTCACCGCACTCGATAAGGCCGGCTCGCAGCGCGTCATCATCGTCAACGAGGTCTTCGCGCGCCGCGCCTTCGGGAGGGAGAATCCCATCGGCCGCATGGTGCGCCTGGGGCGATACGAGACCGGCGGGCCGATCGTGGTGGGCGTGGTGCGCAACAGCAAGTACTCCGCCATCGGCGAGCGCGACCGCGCCGCCCTGTTCGATCCGTTCTTCCAGGTCGCCGGGCGAGGCCTGGGCCTGAACTTTCTCGCGCGCGCGAACGGCGCCCCGGAACCGCTGCTGAAACCGCTCAACGCCGCGCTGCTCGCCTCTGACGCCTCGGCTTCGGTGGAAGTGAAGCCGATGAGCCTGGCAACCGGCTTCGCGCTACTGCCGAGCCGCATGGGCGCGGCCGTGCTCGGCTCGATCGGCGTCCTCGGACTGCTGCTGGCCGCCATCGGACTCTACGGAGTGCTGGCGTATTCCATCGGCCGGCGCACGCGGGAGATCGGACTGCGCATGGCGCTCGGCGCGCGCCGCGGCGACGTGCTGCGGCTGGTGCTGCGCGAGGGCGCCTGGATCTTCTCGATCGGCGTGGGCGCGGGAGCGCTTGTGGCGGCCCTGATCACGCAGCCTCTGGCGCAATTCCTGGTGCCCGGCCTGCGGCCTTCGGACCCGCTGACATACGCGACCGTGGCGATGGTGCTGGCGGCCGTCGGAATCGCCGCGAGCCTGGCGCCGTCGTTGCGCGCCGTGCGCGTCGACCCCATGGCGGCGCTGCGCACCGAGTGAAACGCGTCCGCGCTTCAGGCCGCCGTCCAGCCCCCGTCGATGGTCAGCACCGCGCCGTTGACGAACTCCGCCTCCGGCGAGCACAGGTAGAGCGCCATGGCGGCGATCTCGCCGGGCCGTCCCATGCGGCCGATGGGCTGGCGCGCGTGCAGCTCGGCGCGGACCTTCTCCTTTTCGTGACTGTGATACTTCTCCAGGTAGCCCTCGACGAACGGCGACTCCACCGTCCCCGGACAGATGCAGTTGACGCGAATCTGCGTCGGATGATCGACCGCCAGTTGCCGCGTCATCGCGACAACCGCGCCCTTGGTCGCGCAGTAGGCGAAGCGCCGCTTCACGCCGACCAGTCCCGCCACCGAGCCGATGTTGACGATCGACCCGCGCGAGGCGGCCAGCAACGGCATGACGGCGCGGGTCACCAGGTACATGCCCTCGACGTTGACGCGCATCAGCCGCTGGAAGTCGGCCTGTTCGGTCTCCTCGACCGAGCCGACCAGTCCGATGCCCGCGTTGTTCACCAGAATGTCGAGCCGCTCGATCCCGGCGGCGAGGCGCGCCACCGCGGCCGCGTCGGTGATGTCGCAGGCGGCGGCGCGTGCGCCCGGAAGCTGGGAAGCGAGCCGCTCGGCGGCGGGGCCGTCGAGATCGGCGACGATGGCTTGGGCGCCGGCGTCGGTGAATCGGCGGCAGACGGCTTCGCCGATGCCGCTGGCGCCGCCGGTAATGAGAGCGACGCGGCCGTCAAGCGGGAAGGAAGAGGACATCCGTACGATTCTAACCGCCGGAAGAATTCTGTGATAACTTGAGATGGTTTTTGATGACCTCCCCCAACTCCACAAAAACGAGGGACATCCGGCCGACCGGCAATCCAGTTGCGGCGCGCCGGGCGTATTGTGAGTGATGGCGGCTCCCAGGGAGAGTCACCAGCCGCCGCAGTCTCTGGAGTCCATGGAGATCACCTGGAACGACTATATTCAGCGGGCCGCCGCCGGCGAGCAGCAGGCCCTCGCCAGGCTCTATGACGACACCTCGCACCTGATCTACAGCGTGGTGGTGCGGATTCTGGGCGAACAGGCGGACGCCGAGGAGGTGACCGTCGACGTTTTCTCGCAGGTATGGCGCAGCGCCGGCGCCTTCGATCGCGAGCGCGGGACCCCGCTCGGCTGGCTCACCATGCTGGCGCGGAGCCGCGCGCTCGACCGCCTTCGCCGCCGCGCCAGCCGCGCCCGATTCGAGGCGCCGCTCGACGCCATGGGTGAAAGGGCCGCGGGCCTCGACCCTCCCGAGGAGGCCGCGGTCCTGGCCGAGGAGCGCCGCCGCATCGGCGACGCGCTCGGCGAACTGGCGCCCGAGCAACGCCAGGCGATCGAGCTGGCCTACTTCGAGGGCTACTCGCATTCGGAGCTGGCCGAGCGGCTGGGACAGCCCCTGGGAACCGTCAAGACCAGAATCCGGCTCGGGATGCAGAAGCTGCGGGACCGGCTGCGGGGGACGGATCGATGACCGAATGCCGCGCGCCCCGCGACCTGTACGACTCCTACGTGCTGGGGGCGCTCGGAGCCGAGGATCGCCGCCTGATCGACGAACACCTGCGCGAGGGATGTCCGACGTGCATGGAAGGCGTCCGCGAGGCCGACGCGACGCTGGCGCGGCTGGCCTTCGCCGCCCCGCTCGAGCGCCCGCGGCCCGAGGTTCGCGCTCGGCTCATGGAGTCGATTGCGCCGCGCAGCGAGCGCAAGGCGTGGCTTCCCTGGCTGGCGTGGGCGACGACGGCCGTGATGGTGGTGGCCGCGGTGGTGCTGCTGCGGCAGTCGAACGGCCTCGAGGACCGGCTCGCCGACGCGCAGCAGTCGATCGCGCAACTGGAGGCGCGCAACAAGCTGCTGCAGACCGACGTGGAGACCTACCGCCAAGTGGTCGCGATACTCGGGGCGCGCGGCTCTCAGGCGTTCGAGCTGACCGCGTCTGGGGCGGAGTCGCCACGGCTGCGCGCCTACTGGAGCCCCGGACAGGGGCTGGTGCTCACCGGACAGGGAATCCCCGCGCCGGCTTCCGACCGGACGCTGCAATTGTGGGTGGTGCCCAAGTCGGGTGCGCCGATCAGCGCGGGAGTGTTTCGACCGGGCGGCGACGGAAGTGTCGTGTATGTCGCCGCGCTGAGCGTCGCGATCCGCGACGCGGCGGCGCTGGCCATCACCGACGAGCCGGCCGGCGGGCGCCCGGCGCCGACGACGAAGCCCATCTGGGTGAGCGTGGTGAAGGGGTGAACGTCAGTTATCAGTTGTCAGCTTTGCCTCCGGTGGACACCGGATTGAATAACCTGTGA
>CAZEVY010000055.1:0-33834 GCA_964515555.1 uncultured Solibacteraceae bacterium
CGATCGCGGTCTTGCCGGTCTGGCGGTCGCCGATGATCAGCTCGCGCTGTCCGCGGCCGATCGGGATCATGGCGTCGATGGCCTTGATGCCGGTTTGCAGCGGTTCTTTCACCGGCTGGCGGTCGACCACGCCCGGCGCCAGGCGCTCCAGCGGATTGCGCGCCGTGGCGGCGATCGGCCCGCGCCCATCGATAGGCTCGCCGAGCGCGTCGACGACGCGGCCGATCATCTGGTCGCCCACCGGAATCGACATGATGCGGCCGGTGCGTTTCACCTGGTCGCCCTCGCGGATTTCCTGGTATTCGCCCAGCATGACGGCGCCCACCTGGTCCTCTTCGAGGTTCAGCGCGATGCCGCTGACGCCGTGCGGGAACTCGATCAGCTCGCCGGCCATCACCAGGTCGAGCCCGTGGATGCGGGCGATGCCGTCGCCCACCGAAATCACCGAGCCGACCTCGGAGACGTTGACCGCGGCGTCGTAATTCTCGATCTCCTGGCGGAGCAACCGTGCGATCTCATCAGCTTGAACGCGAGCCATAAATTCCTGTTCTCTCTACTGGGTGAGTTTCTCCCGCAGCGCCGCCAGGCGCCCGCGGAGCGAGCCGTCGTAAATCGTGGAGCCGATGCGAGCCACCGCGCCGCCAAGCAGGGTGTCGTCGACCGCGTAGTCGCAGCGCACGCGACCGCCCGAGACCCGCGCCAGCGCTCCTTCGAGCGACGATCGCTGCGCCTCGGCCAGCGGCCGCGCCGACGACACATGCACGCGAACGAATCCCATGCGCTCGTCCATCTGCGCGGCCACGGCCTCGCGAATGAGCGCCAGAATCCCGAAGCGCCGGTGATCGCTGATCACCATGAAGAAGTTGCGAACCGCGGGCGAGGCGTCGACCTGCTCGGCGATCTTCTCGATTACCGCCCGCTTGCGCGCGCCCGCCACGGCCGGCGACGTCAGCACGCCGCGCAGCGAGGAGGACTCGCGGAACAACTCCTCGAAGGCGCCGATCTGCTCGAACATGGCGGCGGGATCGAGCTTCTGGTCGATCGCCACATCGACGAAGGCCCGCGCGTAACGGTGGGCGACGGCCAGCGACATCGTCTAGGGAACCCTCGCTTGCAGCTGGCCGGTGAAGTCGGCGACCAGCACGGCATCCTCGCCGGGGCCGAGCCGCGCGCGAATCTTCTGCTCGGCGAGTTTCATGGCCGCCGCGGCGGTGTGCGCGCGCAATTCGCGCCGGGCCTGCACGGCCAGCGCCGCGATCTCCTGTTCGCCGGCGGCGGCGATCTTGGCGAGCGCCCGCGCGTTGTCGTCCTTGGCCCGCTCGGCCTCGGCCAGCATCTCGCGCCGCGACTCGGCGCGCAGCGACTCGATCTCGGCGGCCAGTCCCGCCATGCGCGACTCGATTTCAGCGAACCGCGTGTCGGCGGCCGTCTTGCGCTCGCCGGCTTCGCGGATGTCCTTGCGAATGGTCTCGGTCCGCGCGCGGAAGTAGGGGCCCGCGTTCTTCGCCAGCACGTAGCCGATCCCGCCGGCAAGCACCGCGAAGTTGGCCCACTTCCAGTAGATCTGGGTGCTGCCGTGTCCTTCGCCGTGATCTTCGGCCCCGAACATCGGCGCCGCGAGCAATGCCAGGAGCAGCGCGAGCCTCAAGCCGCTCTCCTGCCGATCGCCGACGTGGCGATCTGCTCGGCCAGCGCATCGGCCTGCGCGTCGAGTGTACGCATGGCCTCGGCCGTTTCCGCCTGGATCGACTGCCTGGCTTCGGCGACTACGGCCGCCGCGCGCGCCCGCGCCTCGTTAACGGCCGCCGCGTGCTCGTCGCGCTGTTGCTTCCGGAACTCTTCCTGTTCGCGATACACCTCGCCGCGCGCCTCGCGCAGGGCGTGTTCGTACTCGCGAGCCTTCTGGTCGGCGCGGGCCAGGCTCTCGTCGGCGGCCTTGCGATTGCCTTCGGTGGCGGCGTCGCGCCGCTTCAGGATCTTCTCGATGGGACCGTAGAGCATCGCGCGCAGATAGAAGTGCAGCAGGATGACGAGAAGGAACGTGGGGAGCGCCTTCAGAAAAAGCCCACCGAGGGCTTGCATCGCTTGTTCCATGTGGTTTGGAAACGGCCCGGGAGAGAACCGAACGCCGACAGCGTCGGCTCCAAAGGGGTTACGTTAGCACAAGATGGCGGGACCTCGCAACATACGAGGCCTCACCGGCGAGAGGCTCGCGGGCGCATGGCGGCAGCCCAGCCTCACGCCGTACCGGCCGTGACCTTCCGCAGCGCCTCGACGTGCGCGACGACGCCCGCGGCGAGGCCCGTCAGACTGTAGCCGCCCTCGAGCACCGAGACCAGCCGCCCGCCGGCGTGGGCGCGGGCGATCGAGAGCACGGTCGACGTCAGGTCGCGGAAATCGTCGTCGGTGAGGCGGAAGCGGCCGAGCGGGTCGCCGAGGCGCGAGTCGAATCCGGCGGAGAGGAACACCAGCTCCGGTTTGAACTTGTCCATCGCGCGCGCGAGCTTCCCTTCGAAGGCGCCCGCGATTTCGGCGCGCCCGGCGCCGGCGGGAAACGGGCAGTTCATCGTCGAGCCGAGACCGGGTCCTTCGCCGGTCTCGTCGGGCATGCCCGTCCCCGGATACCACGGCGACTGGTGCGTCGAGAAGAAGAACACCGAGCCGTCGCGGTAGAAGATGTCCTGCGTGCCGTTGCCGTGGTGCACGTCCCAGTCGGCGACGAGCACCTTGCCGATCTTGTGCTTCGCCTGCGCGTAGCGCGCCGCCACCGCGACGCTGTTGAACAGGCAGAATCCCATGCCCTGCGCCGGGCGCGCGTGGTGGCCCGGCGGCCGCACCACGCAAAAGGCGTTCCCGGCGCGCTTCGCGACCACGGCGTCGACCGCGTTCAGCACCGAGCCCGCGGCCAGCATGGCGATTTCGAGCGAGCGCGCGCTGATGGTGGTGTCGCCCGTCGAGAGGTCGCTCGCGCCGCTCGCCACGTCGCGCTTGACGATCTCGAGGTACGGCTTGGTGTGGCAGCGCAGGAGATCTTCTTCGGTCGCGATGCGCGTGTCGAGTCGCGGGAGCTTCAAGAGGCCCGCCTTGTCGAGCGCGGCGGTGACGGCGTCGTAACGGTCGGGGCGTTCGGGATGGCCGTCGCCGGTGAGGTGATTCTTGAAGACCGG
This sequence comes from uncultured Solibacteraceae bacterium, assembly GCA_964515555.1. GTDB lineage: Bacteria > Acidobacteriota > Terriglobia > Bryobacterales > Bryobacteraceae > CAZEVY01. The sequence continues at coordinate 3,168 of CAZEVY010000055.1, forward strand.
GTCGACCAGGATGGCGGTGTCCATCAGTGCGTGATTTCGACGGGGCGAGGCTTCACCATCGCGGCGATCTGCGGGATGTCGAACGACTCGAGGAGGCCGAAGCAGAACAACTCGGGCGTCTGTTGTGCCGTGAGCCGCTTCTCGACGATCTCCTTGAGAGTTTTCATCGATCGATGGAGACGCACGGAGCCGATCGCCTTGGGCTCTACGGCGGCGGCGATCAGTGCGAACAGACCGGACCGCGGTCCGTGCGCGACGATCCGGACAGGCCCTGAGGCGCGATCGACGGCCAGCCAGCGCGCGGCGGCGGCGACCTGCGACGCCTGGATGCCGAGCGGCCGCTCGCCGAGCGAGGCGATGAGAATCGCGAACAGCCAGTCGCGGCGGTCGATCTTCGACTCGCCGAAGTAGAACGGGTCAAGGGCGACGACGCGTTGATTCTCGGCGAGCAGAGCGCGGATCTCGGCGGCGACGGCCTTGCGGCCTTCGTCGGCGACGACGAGAGTCGTGCCCGCGGGCGCAGTGCCCGGCGCGATCTCGACGGCCGGAACCGTCCACGAGCCGTTGTCCATGCGGAGGCGCCATGCGCCGGGGTCGGCGAGGCGCGCGTCGACGTCATAGGCGCGATACTTCACCACGGCGGCGAGCGATGCGGTGGTGCGGCGGGGCAGGGGATCGGTGAGCGACTTGGCGATCGCCGGAAAGTCGAGATTATCGGCGGGGAGGGCGACGCGCATCTGCTCGTCGGTGCGGATTTCGGATTCGGCGACGTCTTCGCGCAGCGGGAATCGCCCGGCGCCGCCGAAGAAGTTTTCGCCGAGGAAGCGGTAGAAGGCGTCGCGGTTGTCGGCGTCGTAGTTGTGGCCGGCGCCGTGGTTCAGATGATAGCGGAGCCTGGCGGCGGCGTCGACGAGCGCGAAGATGGGGCGCGCCGACTGGATCAGCGGCGCGACGGAGTAGTCGGCGCGGAAGCAGCAGGTGTCCTTGGCGTTGACGGCGACCTGTAAGGCGCGCGGCGCCATGAGCGCGGTGAGATGCGTGTAGTCGGCGATGGAGGCGAAGTCGGAGGGCGTCTGCTCGGAGTCGCCGAGGTCGAGCTCGGGGAACTGCGCGCGGGTGACGAAGCTCGAATACCCTGCGACGGGCTGCGCGAGCTTGACGCGCGTGTCGAGCGCGGCGATCCAGATGGTCTGCCAGCCGCCGCCGGAGAGGCCGGTGACCGCGACGCGCGCGGGGTCGGCGTTTTCGAGCGCGAGGAGGTGATCGAGCGCGCGCTGCATGGCGAGGTAGAAGAGCGCGAGGCCGCTCGTGCCTGCGAGGTCCATTTGATTGATGAGCGTGTGTGCAGTGGCGGCGGCGTTCATCTGGCCGCGGCCGAACCACTCCGGGTTCATGGCGATGACGCCGTTGCGCGCCAGATGTATGCAGCGCGTCTGGATATAGGGGGTCGCGATGCCGCGGGTCTCGTGGCCGTTGACGTTGAGGACCACCGGGACGCGGCCGGTCATGCGCTCGGGCAGGTACAGCAGGGCGGGGAGCCAGAGGCCGGGGATCACCTCGTATCGCAGCTTGCGGAGCCGATAGCCGCGGCCGGCTTCCTCGGAGACGGTCTCGACGCGGGTCTTCGCGGTGCGCCACGTGCGCGCCTCGCCGCGGAAAACGACCTCGTCGAGGATGCGGCGGCGAAGCGTAGTGGCGTAGGCCTGCCACTTCGCGGCGGAGTCGAAGGTCGGCAGCAGGGGCACGCGAGCGGCGGTGTAGACCTGCGCTTCGACGGCGGGCTGCTTGGGATCGAGGATGAGTTTGGAGAGCGCGGCGTCGATGGGGTCGGCGGGCTGGGCGGCGGCGAGCGCGGCCGCGGCGAGGGCGAGCAGCGGGGCTCTCATCCTCGCACCAGGACGAAGAAGCTCCACGTCAGGATCAGCAGCACGATCACCTCGACGACGCGGATGAACTTCAGGAACGCGCCGCCCATGAACTCGAACCGCAACAGCAGGGCGCCGATCACGCCGACGTAGATCACCCAGGGATTCAGCTTGCCGGGCGACCACTGATGATAGATGACGACGAACAGGTAGTAGAGCAGCGGCCAGTTGGCGTCGGAGCGGAATCGGAAGCGTGTGACGACCGTCCAGACGGTCAGGATGACCATGACTCCGGTCGTGACGTTACCGGGGCTGTACTCCTGACCCATTGGCGGTTAAAAAGACCATACCACGCTCGTGAATCCGGTGTGCGCGCGGTAGTTTTCGAGCGCCGTGAAGTCCTCGCGGTAGCGGTAGTGCTGGTAGCCGGCGTTCCAGCGAAGCTTCGCGTGGAGCCGGATGGAGAGGCGTGCGAGGGGGGACTCGAAGGTGAGGGGGAGCGTCGTCGGCTGTATCCGCAGGCCGCCCAGACCGGACGTGAGCGGATCCAAGATGAATGCGGTTGGCTTCGCCCCGGTGTCCTGTGTGCGGCTGTAGCCGACATACACGTCGGCGCGCTTAAGAACGCCGAAGCGCACGCCGAGACTTGCCGAGTGAATATTACTTGCATAGATCGACCTGTCGGTGCGGACAAGCCCGGAAGCGAAGTACGCGATGCCGCCCATCGTATCCAGATCCAGCTTCGAATACGACGCGTCGAACGAAAACCAGTCGCGCGCCGACCAGGCCGCGTCGAACGACGTCGTCCGCGCGTGCGAGCTGTAGGCCGAGAGCGACACTGAGTTGGTGTTGTACGACGCGTTGCTTGACGCCCCCAGCAGCACCCGGCGGGTTCGGTACTGCACGCGGGCGCCGAGCGCGTGGAAGTTGCGTTCCGAGATCGGATAGAACGGCCGGTTGGCGCGGCCGACCTCGGCCTGGAGACGAATCGACAGCGGCCCCGACGGCTGGAACTTTACACCGACGAGTCCCGAGTGAATCCGATTGGACTGCTCGACCGATTCGACGCTGGCGAACTCGCCCTCGCCGGTCTGCTCGCGCGACCGGATGCGGCGGGTCGAAACGTGATAGCCGGTGTACAGGCCGAGCCATTTGCGCGCGCGATAATTCAGGTCGGTCTGGTTGGCGAAGGTGCGCAGGCCGAGATATCGGAAGGATAAGAACGAAAATCGACTGGTAACGTTGTTGATTTCGGCGTAATTATTGTCGCCTTCCATGCGGACATGATGGAATGCACTGTGATTCGTCAACGTGACCCGCCCGGTGGGGAACAGGCTGAACGTCAGGGCGGCGGTGGTCACCGGGCGGCGGCCGTGGCCGCTGACGGCGATCTGGCGGTCGCGCGCGCGGCCGAAGCGGTCGAGTCCGGCGGCCGACTCCTCGAAGGTGAAGTCGTGGCGGCCGCCCGAATAGGCGAAGCGGCCGTTGACGGCGATCCAGTCGCCGCGCTCGGCGGTGAGGTGCGCGCGCCAGTGCGGTGTCGACCCTTCGTAGGGCTCCGAGCGGGTGAGAGTGTTCAGTGTCGTGAGGTCGTCGGGATTCGCCCCGACGCCGGCGAGGCGCTGCGGCGTGCGCTCGGAAAACTTCTCCCATCCGCGGAAGATCGAGAGCTTCATGCCGCGGACGCGGGCCTCGACGCCGAGGCGATACTCGTTCTGCGTGCGGTGCACGTCGGCGAACAGCGGAAACTCGTCGCCGCGCGAATCGAATTGCTGGACGGTCGAGAGCGCGGGGCCGTCCTGCGTATTCCGCGAGAAGCCCGCGAAGAGGCGGAAACCGGCCTGCGGGAAGATAGTGAGGTCGTGATCCTGGATGCGGCGGCGGGTGTCCATCGAATGCAGGCCGCTCGCGATGGTCAGCGCGGGATTGAAGTACTCGGCGCGCCGCCACATAGCGTCGTAGCGGTAGAGGCGGTTCTTCTCGACGCGGAAGGTGGCGTTCTCGTACGGGTCCTGGCCGAGGCCCTGGGTATTCAGCGAGAGATGGTCGAAGTAGCGGCCGTGGCCTTCCCTGGACTGCACGGCGAGGCTGGAGCCGAGGAGACGCACGCCGTTGCCGAAGTTGATGTCGCTGCGGTAGCGGCCGAGATTGCCGTCGACGCGGCGGAAGCGGTAGCCGAGCTCCAACGAGTTGAGGATGTTGTAGCCGGCGTGGTCCTCGCCGCGGGTTGTGCCGACGGGCTCGGTGGTCGGCGCGACGGTCGGCTGGGCTAGGACGGCGGCGGCTAGGAGTAGGACCAAGAGGATTCGCATCGCCGTCATCGGAGGAAATTCGCGTCGGCGTTCGAGCCGTGGATGCGCACGTGGCAGGTCGTGCAGTTGCGGTAGCGCGGGTCGGCCATGTTGTGTGAGACCGACTGCGTCTTGATGCCGTTCGCCTGACGTCCGAAGGTCCCGGCGCCGTTGTGGCATTCGAGGCAAATCATCACCACGGTGGGACGGCGCAGGAGCCGCGGATTAGTCGACCCGTGGGGGTTGTGGCAGGCCTCGCAGCCGTCGACGCGCACTCCGGGGTGCTCGAAGACGAACGGGCCGCGCTTGTCGGTGTGGCACTTCAGGCAGGGCTCCTCGGTGGCGTGCGCGGTATCGACCATGCGCGGCCGCGCGCCCATGCGCCAGGTGGGCGAGGCGGCGCCGTGCGGGTTGTGGCAATCGGAGCACTGCATGAAGCCCTCGTTGACGCGGTGCTTGGAGGGCATCGAGAAATCGGCGCGGCGGTTGGCGTGACAGGTGTAGCAGAGGTCCACCTGCTTTTTCGCCATCAGGAACTTCGGAGTGGTCGAGCGATGGATGGAGTGGCAGCTCGAGCAGGTGACGTCGGCGAGGGTGTGCGAGGAGCGGCGAATCTGCGATCGCGTCAGGTCCTGGGAGTGGCACGAGAGGCAGGCGTCGAGGACCTGTTGCGGCGCCAGGAGCGAGAAGGCGCGAATGGTCGACTTGCCCCCGCGGGCGGCGACGTGATCGCTTCCGGGACCGTGGCAGCTTTCGCAGCCGGTCTTTTCGGCGGGCAGGTTGCCGGCGGCGATCGACTTATAGTGCGGGTTGCGGTAGAAGTTCTGCCAGACGTCGGGGTGACAGGTGCGGCACACCGCGCTGCCGGCGTAGTCGGCGGCCGCGGCGGGGAGGAGGAAGAGGAGCGGGAGGAGCCGGAGAATCCCCACCTAGACAGTGTAGAGGAATCGTCCGGACAAGAATGTTAAACGACAAGGCACACCGGGGCGCGCGAACGGCGCCCCGGCGGCGGAACGCGGGACTACTGGCCCGGACGGACTTCGATCTGCCGAGCCATAAGCCGGGCCTTGTCGTCGAACTTGCCGACGCAGACCACGCGGGCGCTCTCCGTCACGTCGGCGAGCGTACCGGGCTTGTTGTCCTTGGTGAACTTGGTGTTGGCGTCGTAGACCACCAGGCGATGGACGTTGTTGGTGCCGACGCGAACGGTGATGGTGGACGTGTCCTTGTTGACCATGTGAACGCGTCCGCTGACGCGGTCTTCCTTCTTGCCTTCCTGAGCGGTCATGGCCAACGAGAGAGTTGTCAGCAGGACCACCCCCAAGAGCACTGCAAGCGAGCATTTCACAACGCGATTGGCAATCATTTGCCCTCCTATCGTTTGATCTAGTCTGCGAGCCGGGCAGCGGGTTGTCTCCAACCATCCTTACCGCGTTGGTCCCGGGCTCTCGTCGCGGTTCTGCGGCATTCAATATACCAAACTTCCAGGCCGCAGGAGACGGGGTTGGGCAAAAATAATTTCGCGCCGCAAGCCGTTGGAAGGCGGAGGGTTCAACGCTCCCGCGCGACGGCCTGGGCGACGCGCCCGCCACGGGACGGCTCTAGCGGTTTGGATAGGCGCTCTATCCGATTCGTTCTTCAGTCGACGTCGCGCACAACGCAGCGGGGCGCGAGCGTTGACTGCCAGCATGGAGCGCGCCCCGCGGTGCGCTCAAAACGTGACGCTGAAGCCGACCAGCGGCACGAAATTGTGCACCCAGCCGGAGATTTTCGCGCCCGGACCCGGAGCGATGACTTCCTTGGGAAACGGCGTAATGTAGTCGCGGAACTCGACGCGCAACGACGCGTTCGATCCCACCGCGACCTTCACGCCGCCGCCGGCGGCGACCAGCGGACGCCACTCGTGTGTCTTCGTGAGGATCGCGAAATTGCTCAGGGGCTGGAAGGCCGACTCCGTGCCGGTCCCGTAATAGCCCTTGACGCCGCCGCCGACGACCACGTAGGGCCGCACCGCCGCCTCGCGCGGCTTCGAGTAGACCAGCACGTCGTACTGAATGGCGTGCGACTGGCCGCGGAAGGCGACATTCGAGCCGCCGGAGGCGACCTTCAGATCGTTCTTCTCGAACGTGTAGCGGATCTCGCCGCCCAGATACCGGGCCGAGTTGTGGCCGATCCAGCCGCTGACGGCGAAGCCCTGCCGGTGACCGGCGTCGGCCGAGCCGGACGCGCCCTGGACCTTGTTGTTCAGATAGATCGAGCCTCCAACGCCTCCGCCGACCTCACCGACTTGCGCGAGCAGGGGAGCGGCAGCGATCATCAGCAGACAAATCGAGCACGAAAGTTTTCTCATAGGAAATCCTTTCCAACAGTACTTGTATCGTTAGTCGACGACCCGCACACTGAGCACGGTGGATTGTCCACCGGCGCCGATCGCCAGCGGCTGCTCCATGCCCAGAGGCACCCATCCCGGAACCGTGACGTTGATCTGATAGACGCCGACCTGGCCCGGGGCGAGACCGGCGAACGTGATCGGCAGGGCGACGCCGCCGAGCGTGACTTCGGGCTCGATCAGCGGCACCGGGGCCGGGTCGCCCGGCGCGGGAACGCCGGCGTCGATGGCCGGCAGCGTCCGGCCCAGTCCGGTGAGGAAGATGGTCAGCGTATCCTCGCGGTGGACCGGGTTGGAGAGCGTCACGAACTGGCCGTTCTTAATGCGGACGACGGTGGGCAGGTCGGTGAGCGGCCCGGCCGTGCCCGAGCGGAAAACGCCCGGTCCGGTCGGCAGCACCGTCAGGTTGAAGTTGTCGCTCACGCCACCGGGCGTGCGCAGGATCATGGTGACGTTGCCCTCGACGTTGAAGGGCATCTGCGCGTTCACCTGGGTCGGCGAGACGAACAGGATCGGCACCGGGACGCCGTTGACCGTCAGGCAGCTTTCGCCGAGCGCGGTGGGAAGGGGCAGCTCGCGGGAGGCCTGGTTGATGGGGCTGAGGTCGCGCCCGCTCACGGTGATGAGGCCGCCGGGCGATAGCGGCGAGCGCGAATCGGCCGCGTTGGCGACGCGCTCGATCCGCGGGGAGGCCACCGAGGCGTCGTAGTTCCACGGCAGCACCGTGAAGCCCGAGGTCGATAGGCTGACGATGACGTTGCGGCTGTAGATGGGCGCGAGCGTGCGCGTGAAGTTCGCGCCCGTCTCGTTCAGCACGGGCGACTCGACCATGCGGGTGGGGCGAATGCCCTGGCCGCTGGTCAGCTCGACCCGCTGAATGATGCCCGGCGATCCCGAGTTCGGCGAGGTGGTGCGGTAGCCGGCCTGGTCCAGGAAGAAGAAGCCGGACGACTCGCCGGTTCCCGATTCGAGCGCCCTCTGCACCACCAGCGACGAATTCAGCAGCGAGTTGCCGACCACGTACTGGTCGAAGCTCGAGGCGGCGATGGCGCCTTCGAGCAGCTGCGCGTCCTTGCGCGAGATGGTGAAGCTGTCCACGTTGGCGTTGTAGAGCATCAATGTGCCGTTCGCCTGCGCGATCAGGATGGTGGAGCCGTTGGGCGAGGCGGTGAGCGCCGTGTTGATGTCGATGTCGTTCTGGTAGACGCCCAACGAGGGCAGCTCGGTCGCCGAGCGCGTGAGCATGTCGATACGGTCGATCTTGTGCACCGGGCCGGCCACGCGGGTGGCGGCCAGCAGAGCGTTGCCGCTGGAGGCCAGCCAGCGCGGGTAGTGGCCAAAGGGCATGCGCACGGGCTGAGAAGGCTCCAGGGTCTCCAGGTCGAAGACGTTGGCGATCTGCGAATTGTCGTTGCCGACCAGCAGCCAGCGCCGGTCGAAGGTGATGGCCATCGAGGTGGGCGTGTTGCCGGTGCGCAGCGTGGCGATCTGGTTGTAGTTGACGCCGTCGAACACCAGCACTTCATTGGTGTCCTGGCGGAGCACGAAGAAGCGGTCGCGCACCGGGTCCGGCACGATGTCGACCAGCTTGCCGGAGACGTTGACGAAGGTCCCGCGCTGATCGGGCTCGCGGTTGTTGACCAGCAGCCGCACTTCGGGCGCGAGGTTGACCGCGCGCGAGGAGGCGATGCGAAGCGCCCCGGAAGCGGTGCCCTTCTGGTTCTGGAAGGCGTTGGGGTCGACGATGACGCGGACGACGGCCGGAGTCACGCCGCTGGAGGGGCTGACGAAGACGCCGGGGAGTGTCGAGGTCACCGTGAAGTCGGTGTTGGCGCCGCTGGGATCGGTGATGGTGAACTCCTGGGTGGCGACGCGCCGGTCGCAGAAATTGCCGCGAAAGGCGATGTCCTGCACGCTGGCGATGAGCCGCGGCTGACGGTCGAGCTGGCCGACCGGGAGAATGCTGACGCCGCTCTCGGAGATGGCGTACATGACCGAGCCATCGGAGTTCAGGATGCTCTTGCCGGACAGGTTCTCGGCGAGTTGAAGGCGCTCGCGCACGCGCAGGTTGTCGGCATCGTGGACCTGGAGGACGGCCGGCGCCGCCGTGGCTCCGGGAGTGGGGGTGGCGGTCCCGCCCTGCGGAATCTGGGCGTAGACGCGGCCGCGCTCGGCGTCGATGGCGTGGCTGCCGACGTGCAGATCGCCGCGCGGATTCGGGAACTGGGCCCAGAGCGTACCGGAGGTGGTGTTCAGCGCCCAGCCCGAGATGTAATACGACCCGTCGCGGTTGACGCTGACGACGCGCGGCCCCATGGCGGGCGTCGACACGTAGTTGAAAGCGACCAGGCGGTTGGCGAAGACCTCGTAGCTGAACTGGATGGTGTCGGAGAGGCCGAAGATGCGGCGGCCGTCGCCGGAGGCCGCTACCGAGGCCGCGATGATATTCGCCGGGAACTGGGCCGATTGCGCCGGGAGCGTCTTGGCGACCACGCCGGTGATGGTGTCGAGCGTCCGGGTGGAGCCGCTGACCGGGTCGAACAGCGTGAAGTCGGTCGAGGTCACCACCAGGGCGCGGTTATCGATGCCGAAGGCGACGCCGAGCGGCGGGAAGCCGAGGGCGAAGGACTGCTTTCCGCGCGTGTCGAGGTTGATCAGTGTGAGCGCGTTGTTGGGCGTGTTCGGCGCGGCGAAGTTGCCGTAGTGCGCCACCAGCAGCCAGCGCCCGTCCGGGGAAATCGAGATGGAGCCGGGCTGCGGATTGACGTTGATCGAGGTCTGGATGGTCCCGTCGGCGAGCGACATGACCTCGATGCGGTTGGCCGTGAAATTGGCGATGTAGAGCACGCCGCGGCCTTCGTCGAGGGCGACATCGGCGGCGTGGCCGCCGATGGGGACCACGCGGCCGAAGGTGCCGGCCGGCAGGCTTGCCGGCAGCGCCAGCGCCAGGAACAGGGCGAGCCGCCCCCAGGCGGACCGCTTCGTATCGGTGACCATTGACTTCTTCATTTCCTTCACTCCCGTCGAAAACAAACTTCGCCTCTCGGGCCGGCCCGAGGGCGCCGGCTCGACACATCCACTCCCTCAGGTTGTTGTCTGACTGCCGGAACTCCGCTCCCTTGGGCCGCGGCTCGCAAGACGAATATCCGTCCGCGGAGCCGCTGCCGAAGGGAGCGGTCGCTCCGAGCTTTCGCCCAATCGAGGCGTGGCCTCCGATGCCACGCCCCGCCGGGCGCCGGACCGCTACCGCTTACTCGACGCTCTTACGCCGGCGCAGCACGATCAGTCCGAGAAACGCGACTGCAAGCAGCGCGCAGATAATCCGAACCAACGTAGGATCCATTTGCCTCTCTCCTTTCCCAAGTAATTGCTTTCCGTCTCACCCGCTCTAGAGGTTGTTCATCATCGGGATCAGGTCCCGGACGATCTTCACCACCATGGGACCCACCGTCACCACGAACAGCGACGGCAGAATACAGAAAAAGATCGGAAACACCAGCTTGACGCCCAGCTTGGCGGCCTTCTCCTCGGCGATCTGGCGGGCCTGTACCCGCATATAATCGGCGTGCGCGCGCAGACTCTGCGCCACGCCGGTACCGAAGCGGTCGGCCTGGATGAGCACCGCGACCAGCTTCTTCAGGTCTTCGACATTGCTGCGCTCGGCCAGGTTCCGCAAGGCGTCGATGCGCCGCAGTCCGCCCTTGAGCTCCAAGTTGATCATGCCGAACTCCTCGGTGATCTCCGGGTGGGCGCGCTCGAGGTCCTTGGCCACCTGCACCAGCGCCTGATCCAGACCCAGTCCGCTCTCCACGCAGACCACCAGAAGGTCGAGCGCATTCGGCAGCCCGCGGCGGATCTGCTTCTGCCTTTTCTTGGCGCGCATGCGCACATACTCATTGGGACCGAAGAAGCCCATGGCCGCGGCCGTCATGACCGCCATCACCTTGTTGGTCGGCTCGGCCGGCGATCCGGCCACCGCCAGGCTCATCAGCAGGGGCATCAACAGGCCCAGGACGAACTTGGCGCCGTAGAAGATTTGCAGCGCCTTGGGATTCCGGATCCCGGCGCGGATCATCTTTCGATGGATGACGCCGGCGTCCTTGGGCGAGACCGGCATCATGGTGCCGATCTTGCGGACCAGTTCGTGAAAGGCCAGGCTGGGATGCACCGGCATCTCGTCGTGCGTGACCTGCGAGGCGCCCGTGACGCGCTCGATGGCCTCCTTGGGCTTCAGCCACATCTTGACGCCGAACAGAGACGCCGCCACCGCCACCAGCAGGAAGATCAGAATGCTCAACCCGATCGCCATCCTATACCTCGATGTTCACGATCTTCCGGATGATCAGGTACCCGGTGGCCTGGAGCGCGATGGCCACGCCCGCCATGATGTTGCCGGTGGTCTCGCGGGCGAAGAAGCTGATGTACTCCGGGTTGGTGTACAGCATCAGCAGCGCCACGCACACCGGAATCGACGTCAGCGCCAGTCCCGTCATGCGGCCGTGCGCGCTGATGGCGCGGATCTTGCCGCGCAGCTTGAAGCGCTCGCGGATCACGTAGGCCAGCTTGTCGAGAATCTCGGCCAGGTTGCCTCCGGTGCGTTTCTGGAGCAGCACCGCCGAGACGAAGAAATGCACGTCCAGGATCGGTACCCGCTTGGCCAGCTTCATCAGCGCCAGGTCGAGCGGCATGCCCAGGTTGTGTTCGTCGAAAGCGCGGCGGAACTCGCTCGCCAGCGGCTCCTGGAACTCGCGGTGAATCATCTCCAGCGACACCGAGAAGGCGTGGCCTGCCCGCATCGAGCGCGCCACGAACTCCAGGCTCTCGGGGAACTGCTCCTCGAAGCGCCACAGCCGTTTGCGGCGCACGCGCATCAGGTAGACCACCGGGAAGGTCCCGATGAGAAGCGCCCCAGCCAGCTGCAGGACGAAGTACTGGTCGCCCAGGAACAGTCTTCCCATCAGTACGGCGATCAGAAAAATGGCCACGCAGGAGTGCGCCAGCCGCGTCGGCCGCCATTTCATGCCGGCCTGCTCGATCAGCTCCTCGAGCTTGCGGTTCAACTCGAGCTTCTTCATCAGCCGCATGATCAGCTTTCCGGTGGACTTGTCCTCCGGCGCGATCAGGCTGGGCGCCGCCGCCGGGCCCTTGCCCTTCTTCTCGGGCCTGGTCTTCTCGAGAATCCGATTCTTCATGCGGTCGCGGTCGACGTTACGGAAAAAGCGGTTGACCAGCCACCATCCGGCCATGACGGCGATCCAGATTCCGACGACCGAAAATGCGAAGACTCCCATCGAAATACCTCTAGACCTCCACGATCTCGTCGAACAGGTCGGCCCGCAGGCGGATGCCGGCCGAAAGCAGCTTCTCGTAGAATTTCGGCCGAATGCCGGTGGCGGCGAAGCGGCCCACCACGTGACCGTCCGGCGAGACGCCGCGCTTCTCGAAGATGAAGATGTCCTGCAAGGTGACTACCTCGCCTTCCATTCCGGTGACTTCGGTGATGTTGATGACGCGGCGGCTTCCGTCACTCATGCGCGCCGCCTGCACGATAATGTGCACGGCGCTGGCGATCTGCTGCCGGATCGAGACCAGCTGCATGTTGGCGTTCGCCAGGCTCACCATGACCTCCAGGCGCGCGATGGCGTCGCGCGGACTGTTGGCGTGCACCGTCGTCAGCGATCCGTCGTGACCGGTGTTCATGGCCTGCAACATGTCGAGCGCTTCCTCGCCGCGGACCTCGCCGACCACGATGCGGTCGGGACGCATGCGGAGGCTGTTGATCAGCAGCTCGCGCTGCCGCACCGCCCCGTTGCCTTCCAGATTGGGCGGCCGCGTCTCCAGGCGCGCCACGTGCGGCTGCTTGAGCTGGAGCTCGGCTGCGTCTTCGATGGTGACGATGCGTTCCCGGGGCGAAATGAAGGCCGACTGCGCGTTGAGCAGCGTGGTCTTGCCGGCGCCGGTTCCGCCCGAGATCAGGATGTTCAGCCGGGCCTTGACGGCGCCCTCGAGTAACTCCATCATGCCTGGGGTCATGGCCTTCTTTTCGACCAGGTCGGCCGGCATGAGCTTGTCCTGGCTGAAACGGCGGATGGACAGCAGAGGGCCGTCGACCGCCAGCGGCGGGATGATGGCGTTGACGCGCGAGCCGTCGGAGAGACGCGCGTCCACCATGGGAGTCGATTCGTCGATGCGGCGGCCCACCTGGCTGACGATCTTGTCGATGATGCGCAGCAGGTGCTGGTCGTCGCGGAAGGTCACCGAGGTAATGTCGAGCTGCCCGCGGCGCTCGACGTAGACCTGCTTGTGGGTGTTTACCAGGATGTCGGAGATGGTGGGGTCCTGAAGGAGCGGCTCGAGCGGCCCCAGACCGAAGACCTCGTCGAGCACCTCGTCGCAGATCTGCTGCTTTTCGATCGAGCTGAGCAGCGTCTGCTCGCCGTCGATCAGCGTCATCAGCGCCTGGCGGACCTCCCCGCGCACGCGCTGGTTCTCGATGGTGGCCAGCGCCTCCAGGTTGATCTTGTCCAGCAGCTTGCGATGGAGCGTGAACTTCAGCTCCTGGTATTCCGGCTTCAACGAGCCTTTCGAACGCCCGGCGTTCTTCAGCAGCCGCTGTTCCCAGCTGAGCGGCTGGCCGGTCGCGAGGGTTCTCGAAGTTTCGGGGTTCGGAAGCATGGCTTACCTGATGGCTCTCCTTGCGGTCATCTCGCTAGCGCCGCCTTCAGCTCGATACCCGACTTCTTCCGGTCGGCGATAGCGGCGCCGGTAAGCCGGCCCGCCAGCGTCGAGATCGCTTTGCCGAGGTCGCAGTCGCCGCCCAGCGGCTGTCCCAGAGACAGCACCCGGTGCAGCGAGAAATAGTCGTTCGGAAAACTGGCGTGGACGGCGCAGTTGAAAATCTTCTCGATGTCGGTTCCGCCGATACCGTCCTGCTTGCTCAGGCGGTTGACGATGACCTGGTAACGGTCCTTGCCGAAGCCGAGCTGCAACAGGAAATTGATGGCCTTGCGCGCCAGGTGCAGACTGGCCAGGTCGGCCGTGGTCACCAGGAAGGCCTGGTCGCATTCGCTCACCGCCAGCAGCGTCTGGCGATGGAAAATCGTAGGCGTGTCGACCAGCACCCAGTCGTAGCTCATCCGGCAGTAATCCAGCAGGTCGTGCAGGCGCGTCGGCTCCACGTCGCCGGTGAAGGGCGCTTCCGGCGCCGCCAGAACGTCCACGCCCGCGACGTTGCTCACCAGCGTCGACCAGGCGCCCGGTTCGAGCCGCGCGGCGTAGTCCAGCGCGTCGATCACCGAGGCGCCCGGCTGGAGCTTCAGGTAGAAGCCCAGCGTCCCGCCCGCCAGATCCAGGTCGGCCAGCAGGACGCGCTTGCCGGTGATACGGCGGATGGCGAAGGCGGTGTGGGTCGCCAGCGTCGATGCGCCGGCGCCCGGCTTGGCGCTGGTGAATACGATCACCTTGCCCATCTCGGGCGGCGATTGCGATTCCGGCAGCCGCAGCCGGCGGATGCGCGCCAGGGCTTCGCGCTGCGCCACAACGTCGAAGGGAGCGTAGAGGAACTCCACGGCTCCGCTCCGGAGGGCGCGCAGCACGGCCTCGGAGTCGTTGGAGCTGTGCAGCCCGATAACATGCACCACGGGCCGGCAGGTGGCCAGGAAGCGGATCAGGTCAGTGGCCGTCTCCAGGTCCTCGCCGACGTCGATCAACACCAGGTCGGGTTTCAGCTGCCGCAGACGGATTTCCAGCGTCTGACGCGACGGGTAGCTCTTCAGCTCGGCGACCACCTGGAAGGCGTGCGTCTCCCCGATCGTGTGCACGAACTGGTCGATCAGCCCCTGATTCGGTGAAATCAGGAGTGCCGTCAGCTCGGTGTCCCGTGGGCGCCGGTCGGAATCCATCGCCTGAACCTGTCGAAAGCGTTCCCGCGCAGGCGGAACTACTTCGACGGCGCTCCTTTCGCCGACGCACCGCCGCCGGCGGTCCGGGAGGTGTTCTTCGGCTTGGCGCCGGAAGCGGGCGCCGTCGTCGAGGCCGGCTTGATGGGCGCCAGGAATTCGCGCGGCATCACCGGCTGCGGCTTGGGATCAGACGGATTGAGGGGATTGACCACCTCGGGCGTCACCATCACCAGCAACTCGCTCTTCGATTTGCGCTCGTCGCGCGACTTGAACAGCGCGCCGAGGATCGGGATGTTGGCCAGTCCGGGCACCTTCGACATGGTGTCGTTGACGCGGTCGTCGATCAGTCCGGCGATGACGAAGCTTTGGCCCTCGGACAGCTCGATATTGGTCTCCATGCGGCGCGTCGCCAGGGCCGGGATGGTGAAGCCGGAGAAGCTCACCGCGTTGGCCAGGTCGATGGTGGAGACCTCCGGGCGCACGTACATTTTGATGGTGTTGTTGGCGGTCAGCGCGGGGTTGAACGCCAGGCGGATGCCGAACTCGCGGAACTGAATGGTCACCGCGCCGGAGTTGCCGCCGCCCTGAAGCACCGGAACCGGGAACTCGCCGCCGACCAGGAAGCTGGCTTCCTTGCCGTTGGTGGTCACCAGGTTGGGCTCGGCCAGGATCTGGAGCACGCCCTCGGATTGCAGGGCCCGCACGAAGCCGGCCAGGTTCAGATCCGGACGGAAGGCGAACACGTTGAGCGCGTCGGAGATCGTGAAGTTGCTCTGCGTCCCCTCGATGCGGCCCGGAATGGTGCCGGTGAGGGCGGTCGGGCCGGGCGCCGGGAACTGGCCGGTGCTGGTGCGCCCGACGGTGTTGAGCGCGCCGGTCGACAGCAGGTTGACGCCGAACGACTGCGACACCGTGCGGCCCATCTCGGCGAACTTGACGCGCAGCAGGATCTGCTTGTCGATCGCCTGCGGGGCTACGGTGAGGTTGTTGATGACCGTCTTGGCGAGCGATGCGACGATCGAGGCCGCCCGCTCGGCGACCGGCGGAGAGGAGACGCGTCCGGTCAGCGTGACCGAATCGCGCGCCGCCTGCACCGTGATGTCCTCGGTCGGGAAGGTCTCTTTGAGGAGCTTGCGGATGGGCTCCAGGTTATGTTCCACGTTGATGTTATAGAAGGTGCGCTGGCCGGTCTTGGCCCACACCACCACCGTCGCCACGCCGTGTCCCTTGGCGTGCAGCAGGATCTCGCGCGTGGTCACAGCCACCGGGTCGACGATGGCCGGATCCGACGTCGAGATCTGTCGGATATCGGTCGGATAGTCGATGACGATGCTCTTGCCGAGCGTGATGCGCAGGTCCTCCGAGGACGTCTGCGCCAGGGCCGCGCCGGCCATGGCCGCCGCGGACGCAATCGCGATCGCGAACCTTCTCATTGATTTGCACCTCCGCGGCTGCCGACGATTTCGACGGACTTTTGGGTTCCCCGGATCACCACCACCTGGTCGGGCGGAGGCGGCGGAGGCGGCGTGTGCACCACCGGCTGGGGCGGCGGAAGGGCCGGCACGTCGGCCTTGGCAACCGTCACCGGACGGGGCCGCGGGCGGGGCTGCGCCTCGTAGGCTTCGTTATTGACCGCCTGCTGCTTCTTCTGCGACAAGGTGCGGCGGTACAGTTCGCCGATGTCGCGGCCCGGCGTCTGCGCGATCTGCTGGTCGCTGGAATTGCGCAGCACCAACTGGATGCGCCCCTCATTGCCGGCCAGCGTGAGCACCTCGGCCTGATCGGGCGTCACCAGCAGCGTGACCACCGGGGCGTTGATGGCCTGGCCCCGCGAATCCGGCTGGATGGTCTGGCCGGCGCTCAGTACCAGGATGTTCTGGAGCACCGTGGTCGTCATCGACCCGTTGCCCTCCGGCGGCCGGCCCGTCACCAGGATGTCGACGCGCATACCGGGGAGCACGAATCCCGCCACGCCGACGACTTCGTTGACGCGAACGGAGACGGCGCGCATCCCCACCGGAATCACCGGCGCCAGTCCCATGCCGCTCCCGCGAACCGCCAGGCGGCCTTCGAGCACCGGCTCGTCGACCAGGATGTTGCTGACGACCGGGCGGTCGATGACTTCCTCGACCTTCGAGAAGGCGCCCTTGGGAAAGTGCTCCGACGGAACCTTCTCTATCTTCACGTCGTCCGGCTTGATTGAGACGCCGGTGCCGAGGGGCTTGGCGGCCTTGACGATGTCCTTGAGCTCGCTCTGCTCGACCTTCTTCGGGCCGCTCCCGGCGCGCGCCGACATCTGGTAGAAGATGCTCGATACCACCAGCGCGAATACCAGGCTCACACCCAGTACGGTCAGAAATCTTCGATCCATATTCCTTCTCCTAGGCCCTCAAGTCCCGCCGCCCGGTTTGGCCGAACGGCTCTTGCCATACTTGTCCGGTCATCGAACGCCGGCTCCGGAAATTAGCGCCAGCCAGACGCCCGAGGCGATCGCCGGCGCGTACGGGATGTGCGTCGGCGAGGCGGGCTGTTCCTTACGTCCCCACCGGCGCAGAGCGCCGATTCCGATCGCCATCGCCGCCAGCAGGCCGCCCGAGATGGCGGTCCAGAGCGCGGCTTCGAGAAGCCGCCCGATGCCGAGCAGGGCGCCGAATCCCGCCATGAGCTTGATGTCTCCTCCGCCCATGCCGCCCAAAATGTAGAAAATCAGGAAGACAGCGAAGCCACCCGCCACGCCCAGTCCGGCGTCCGCCAGCCCGCGCCATCCGCGCTCCCCGGTGTGGCCGGCGACTCCCGCAGCCAGGGCCGCCAGTGGCAGCCAGTTCGATATCGTGCGGCGGCGGAAATCCTCCACCGCGGCGAGAATGCCGATTACCAGCGCGACGCCCAGCTCCCACGTCATCGGGTGCGCTCCCCGGCGCCGGCCGGTGCCGCTGCACGCTCTTCCCCGTGTGGCCGCGCGGCTCCCACGAGCCCGTCTCCGGGCCCCATCAGTCCATGCGCGACAACACCGGCGTTCAAAGCGAATTCCACGAGGTTCTCCCCGGACGGCAACTGCCAAGGATCGGTGGGTCTTCCGGCGCCAGGCCGTTCGCGCCTTGCGTCGTGAGGTCTCGCCGTGACACGCCAGTTTCTTCCCCCGTGGGCCGCGGAGGCCGGCTTCGCAGCCTTCATCTGCTGAGAACTCCTGATGGTGATTCGGCGGGACGAGTGTTTTCCATTAGCCCTAAGTCCGTCTTTGACCTTGGTACTACCCCGCTCGCGGTTTTCGGCGGAGAGAGGGATCGCTTTACGAGCACGAGGGCCTTGCCGTCGTCGTCCAGGATGCGCCAGTCCGGGTGCTGCTTCATCAGCGACGCCAGCGGCCATGCGGGAGGCAGCAGAGCCACGTCGAAACGCCGGTCCGCCAGAACTGCTTCCCAGTTGTGCCGGCCGTTCAGGAGCCCGACATATTCGCGGCCCAGTACCGGACCGTAGAAATCGCTGCGGCCGTCGACGTAGACGCGTTGGCGGGGATAGTGGCGGTAGATCAGGTAGTCGGCCCACTGGTCCTCGGTCATTACCCGCGAGCCCGCCAGCAGCGAGGCGTGCCGCGAGATCATGGCGACGGGAAACTTCTCCACCGGGAAATCCTGGGGCCACCGGATAGGCTTATCGACGAGGATCAGCAAAGTCACTGCGGCCAACGGCCACACGGTCGTCCGCCGGAAGGCCGGCGCACGATCGGCCGCGAGACGATCGAGTATCCCGCGGATGCTCTTCGCTCCTCCCGCGGCGGCCCAGCGGTCCCACAGGGCCGTCAGCTCGGAGGCGATGAGGGGCGCCGCCACGGTCACGTACACCGTCACGTGCCGGACGGAGCCCAGCGACTGGTGTACCCAGAAGACAATCCACAGCGCCTCGACCACGCGGCCGCGGCTCAGGTACATCGCCGCCGCCAGCAGCCCCACGATCAACAGGCCTTCATACTGGAGGATGTTCTCGTTGCGGAAACTGGGCGACTGGAACTCCTGGATGGCTTCCCGAATCCAGTCCGACCGCAAGTACGCCGCCACGTGCTTGTGCAGCTCGACTCCGTATGGATTCACGATCGACGCAGCGCCGCAAACCAACGTCAGCAGGCCGTATCTCTTGGCCCGCGCGAAGCCTCCACCCAGTATCCAGGCCTCCACCGCCGATCCCGCCGCCAGCAGCCCCAGGCAGGCGATCAGCGCCAGGAAGCCGCCGTGCAGGTTGGTCCAGAGCGCAGTCAGGGGCGCGAGCAGCCAGATCGCCGGACCCGGGCGCCGCCGGTCGGCTTCGATTATCCACAGCGAGACCACCAGCAGGACCATCGTGTAGAGGTGCGGGCGCGCCAGGTAGTGGATGGAGCTGGCGCCGACGGCGAGCAGGCCGATTCCCAGGGCCACCAGCAGGTTGGCCCCCCGCCAGACCATGAAGCGAATCAGCAGCGTCGCGAACATGGCGATCTGGACGCCGCCGAGCAGCGCCACACCCTTCAGTCCAAGCCAGCCGTGCAGAAGCGCGTAGATGACGTCGGCCAGCCACTCCCAGGCGAACCAGGGCTCGCCCGGCTTGCTGAATGAGAACAGGTCGCCCCTCGGGACGGCGCCGTTGGACAGCATCCACTCGCCGGCGCGGATATGCCAGCCGGTATCGCCATCGAGCAGCAGGCGCGACCAGCCATCGGGCGACGAGAAGAACAGCAGAACGATGAGCGCCAGGAACAGGCAGTCGGAAAGCGACGGTAGCAATAGCCGCTGCCAGGCCGGCTGGGCGATCCCGGGCCGCCGGGCGGTCTCGTTCTCGACGCGGATTAGCACGATCCGGCCTCGGTGTCCTCGAAGAATCGCCAGCGGTGGAGGGCCAGCTCGAAGCGGTCGCGCGCGCCGGTCTTCTCGAAAACGTGCATCAAGTGAACCTTCACGGTTCCTGGTGTAATCAACAGAGAATCAGCGACTTGTCTATTGTTCATGCCGTTGCACACCAGCTTCGCGATCTCCAGTTCGCGGGGTGTGAGCCGACGGTGTCCGGAGGCGCGGGGTGCGACCGCCGGTCCGCGCCATTCGTTCCCCAACGCACTGGCCACCAGGCATTCCCGGAGGTCGTCGACCGGCCAGGTCTTGTCAGCCACGGCCGCGACGCCCGCGTCGCGGTAGAACCGGATCTCCGGCGACTCCAGGCGCGAGCCCCAGATCAGCGTTCGAGTCTCCGGGGCCAGGCGGACGGCTTGCGCCAGGAAGCGAATGTTGGCCGCCACGCCGAATGCGTGGTCGATCAGCACGGCGTCGGGCCGCGTCGCCTCGACCTCGGCAATGCCGGATTCCAGTGAGTCGGCCACCCCGACCAGATCGATCTCGGAGCCGTCGGCAAGCACGCGGCGGAGGCCCTCCAAGAGGATGGGCTGCGTGTCGCAGGCGAATAGACGGGGATTCGGCACGGGGTCTACATGCGTTTATCGGCCTGGTACGCCTGCGCAATTAGTGCCATCGACCGTGTTGAACGCAAAAGTAAAGTGTTCACCCGATTCACCCGATTCCATGGACAGAGGGTTAGCTGGACTCAGACCCCACGACCGGCTGGGAGGCCGCCGCCTGGAGAGGACCGGGCGGACGGTCCTCCCCCGGTCCGGCTCTGTTCCGAGCGAATTCCTCCGAGGAGAGGTCCAGGCGATGAAGAAGAACCTTGCGCCCCTGGTCGGCATAGCGTTCGTGGTGGCCATCATTTCGACGGGCATCTTTTACGGACTGTTCGTCAAGCCCATGGGCGCCGGCCAAAGCGGTCCCGCGCCGGCCGTTGTCGTGGTGGCCGCCCGCGACCTACCCCGCGGCTCAACCGTCGCACCGGCGGATGTGAAGCTCTCGGCGTTGGCGGGTGAACGTGTTCCCGCCGGCAGTCTGCAACGGCCCGAGCAATCCAAGGGAATGACCCTGACAACCGACCTGCGCGCCGGCGAACCGATAACCGAATCCCATCTCGCCTCGGCGGGAACCGGGGCCGGGGCGGGCCTGGGCGTACCCGCCGGGATGCGCGCCGTCTCGGTTTACGTGAACGAGACCAACGGCGTCCTGGCGATGCTGAAGCCCGGCCATCGGGTCGACGTGCAGGTAGTGAAGCAGCGCGGCGAAGAGATGGAGCTGCGCGCGATTCTCGATAACATCCAGGTCCTCAACAGTCAGGCGCACAACGACGGCCGCAATGTCACCTCGGTGGTGACGCTGCTCGCGACCCCCTCGGAAGCCGACATGCTGGCTCTGGCCGATTCGGGCGCCCGCGTTCGGTTGCTGCTGCGCAATCCGCTCGATGAACAGCGCTCCTCCCGCTCCGGCTGGGTCATGAGTCAGCTGCTTCGATCGTCACTCGCCGCACGGAACTCGGCGCCCCCACGCATCAGCGCCGCTCCCGAGGTCCGCAGGGAGACGATCTCCGTGCGTGTCGCCGCTGCGACCCCTTCGGCGATTCAGGCGCTTAGCGGGTTGAACGCCGCCGAGGCGTCCGGCGGCCGGCGGGTCGCGCCGCTGCGCTCGGGATGGCAGGAAGCGCTGGCCGAGCTCGAGCGCAACCGCCAACTGGAGGTGCTGTCCTCCACGGAGGTTTCGGGCGACCAGAGAAAACGCTTTGAGACAGAACTTCAGCTTGCCGGCAGTAAGTCATTTCTGATTACAGGGATCGGCGGCGACCTGGTGATGCTGGTCACGGCCGTCACGCGCTAAATGGACGAACTGCTCATCCTGGCGGTCTTCGCCGGAGTGTTCGGCGCGGCGATAGCAGCGGTGCTCATCGCGCGCTACCTGCTCGATCGCCTTCGCGCGCCGGAGGCCCCTGCCGGGGTCGCCACCGCCGAGACCGAAGACGTCTGGGGCGAGATCGTCGACTCGCCGCTGCTCCGCGCCGAGCGCCTGAGCACCATCTCGGCCTGGAACCGGCTGTTGCGGCGCTTCGACTGGGTCGAGAACATGAAGTCGCGGATCGCCGAAGCGGGATTGGCCTGGACGGTGGGCCGCGTGACCGCCATGATGCTGCTGGCCGGAACGGCCACCCTGGCGGTCGTCTCGCAAATCTCGTGGATGCCGCCATACGCCACTTTGACGCTGGCGGCGCTGGCGGCCGCGGCGCCGTACCTGGTCGTGCTTCGGCGGAGGGCTCGCCGACTGCGGCAGTTCGAGGAACAATTCCCGGACGCACTCGATTCGCTCGCCCGCGCCCTGCGCGCCGGCAATACGCTGGCGGCCTGCATGGACCTGGTGTCGCGCGAATCGCCGGCCCCGGTGTCGGTCGAGATTCGCAAGACGGTCGAGGAGCGGAATCTGGGAGTCGACTGGGAGCAGGCGCTGGCGCACCTGACGCGGCGCGTGCCGGTGGTGGAAGTCAGCCTGTTTTCGGCGGCGGTGCAGTTGCAGAGCCGAACCGGCGGGAAGTTGCACGAGGTCCTGGGGAGGATGTCGGAGAACATGCGCGAGGCCGCGGCCCTGAAGAGCGAGGTACGGTCGATCGCGGCGCACGGTCGCATGACGGGAATGGTGCTGACTCTGATGCCGGTCGGAATCGCGGCGGTGATGCTGATCACCAGCCGGTCGTACCTGGAAGTCCTGTGGCGGCACCCGAGCGGCGCCAACATGATCACGGCGGCGATCGCCTGCCTGGTGCTGGCGCACCTGGTGATCCGGAAGCTTGTGGATATCAAGCTGTGAACACTCTCGGGATCATTGCGGCGTTCTTCCTATTCGTAGGCGGGACAGTAGTCTGCGCCGGATACTTCTACATGCGCTGGAAGCTGGCCGGCGCTTCCGGAGGCGCCGTCGGCGCGGCGGACGAACAAGGCCCGGGGATCCTGTCGCGGTTGCTCGTCGAGGTCGGCGAGAGAGTCCCGCTCCCATCGAGCGATCCGGCGCCGGAGCGAAAACTGCTCTTTCAGGCCGGTTTCCGGGGACCGCATTCATTGGCTTTTTGGCGAGGCGTCCGATGGGCGTCGGCGGGCGGCTTCGGATTGCTGACGCTGACCATGCTGGTGGCCTCGAAGGGCGAATTCATGGAGGCGCTTCTGCCGGCCGTGTGTGCCGGCGGATTCGGTTATCTGGCCCCGCAACGGGTGCTTGAGTGGCGGACCAGCGCGCGGCGGCATCGCGTCCGCGGCGGCGTCCCGGCCGCGGTCGACCTGCTCGTGCTGGCGACCGAGGCCGGCCAGTCGCTCGACCAGGCCATTTACGACACCGCCAACAGCCTCGCGAACGCCTACCCCGAGCTCAGCGCCGAGCTGATGTTCTGCATGCTCGAGCTGCGCGCCGGCAAGGGCCGGTCCGAGGCGCTGCGGCACCTCGGCGAGCGCAGCTCCGAGCCCGAGCTGGCGCGTCTGGCGCACCTGCTGCTCGACGGCGAGCGCTTCGGCACCAGCCTCGGTCCTGCTCTTCGCAACCATGCCCGGTTCCTGCGGATCCGGATGCGGCACACGGCGCAGGAGAAAGCGCGCAAGCTGGGTGTCAAGCTGGTCTTCCCGGTGTTCTTCCTGGTCTTCCCTTCGGTGCTGCTGGTGACCCTGGGTCCGGCGTACCTCCAGATGCGGGAGTTCCTCGGCAAGTTGTTGAAATAATCGCCCCACAGGCGACTTTCGGCAAACGGGATGCCCGCCGGCGGCGTCTAAATATAGTTCATGGTGCTCGCGCGCAGCCTGCTTGTTCCGATTGCGTTACTGACTGTGGCCTGCCAGCGAACTCCCGAGCCCTCGGCTTCGCCGGCTCAGCCAGCCCCGGCCTCGCCCAAGCCGGCGACCCAGGGGGCGAAGCGCGAGGTCCGTGCGACCGGCCGAACGCGTGCCGTCAAAGAATTCATCGTTCTGGTCCCCCAGATCACCGGGCAGACCGGACGGCTTACCTTGACCCGGGTGGTGCCCACCGGCACCAAGGTCCAGCAGGACGACGTGCTGGCCGAGTTCGACCGCATCCAGCAGATCGACAACGCCCGCGACGCCAAGGCGCGCTTCGACGACTTCGGCCACCAGGTCAACCAGAAGAAGGCCGAGAACCGCAGCAACTCCGAGAAGCGCGGCGAGGAGCAGCAGCAGGCCAAGGCCGCACTCGCCAAGGCCGACGTCGGCCTCCGCAAGGCCGAGGTGCTGCCCGAGATCGAAAAGCAGAAGAACATCGTGCTGATGGCCGACGCCAAGGCGCGCATGGCCAGTCTCGCGAAATCGCACAAGTTCCGCGACGCTTCCGACGCCGCGGCGCTCCGCATTCTCGAATTGAAACAGGACCGCCAGATGGTGACGTTGCAGCGCACGCAGCGGAATCTCGAAAGGCTCACCGTGAAGGCGCCCCTGGCCGGTATGGTCGCCATCGAGAATACGTGGCGGAACAACTCGATGGGACCGCCGCAGGAGGGCGACCCGATGTACTCGGGCCAACCCCTGCTGCGCATCTTCGATCCATCGCAAATGGACGTGATCGTACTGATGGATGAGCCCGACGGCGCCGTGCTGACGCCGGGCATTCTGGCGACCGTCCGCCTGGACGCCTATCCCGAGGCGACGTTCGGGGCGCGGCTGGAGTCGGCCAGTCCCGTGGCATCGGCGGCAGTGCAGAGTCCCATCAAGCGGTTCAACGCGCGCTTTCGCGTGCTCAGCAACGACCCGCGGCTGCTGCCCGACATGGCCGCGGCGGTGATCATCGAGGCCGGCGCGCCGGTGTCGGCGCCGTCCACGACTTCCGGAAACGCCGCACCTCCGTCGAGAGCCGCCGTGGTTAAGACCGCCGTGGTTAAGAAATGACGCGTAACGGCCGCAAATCCGTCCGAAGCTGGATCGGCGTCCTCGTCCTGGCGCTCCTGGCCGGCGGCGCGACGACCGCCTTCTTCCGGCTCCGCAAGGTGCAGGCGACCGCCAACCTTCCGGTCGCGACGTCCCGCCAGGGCGAGTTTCTGGTCGTCATCCGATGCCGCGGCGAGCTGCGCGCACGGCGGTCGGCGCCGGTCTACGCGCCGCTCAACGTGCCGGACATGCGCATCATCTGGCAGGTTCCGCCGGGTAACGCAGTGAAGGAGGGAGAGCCGGTGTTGCGGCTCGACCCGAGCAGCTCGCGCCAACAGCTCGCCGAAAAGCAGGCCGCACTCAAGCAGGCCAACGCCGCCCTCGAACAGGCGATCGCGCAGGCGCGGCTCACCGCCGAACAGGACAAGCGCGATCTCGGCACGGCGCGCTACACGGTGGAGCGCGCCAAGCTCGAAGTCTCGAAGCAGGAAGTCGTCAGCAAGCTCGACGGCGAGATCAGCCGCATCGACCTGGAGCTGGCTGAGAAGAAGCTGCGCGTCCAGGAAGCCACGGTGGCGCTGCACGAGGTCTCCGACAAGTCCAGGATCGGCTCGCTGACCCGCGTTCGCGACCAGGCGCAGGCCGAGGTCGAGCTGTTCCAGGAGCGCCTGAAGCGCATGGAGATACTGGCGCCGATCTCGGGCGTCATCGTCTACCAGCCCAACTACTCGCAGGGATGGATGAACGCCAAGCCCTTCCGCGTCGGCGACCAGGTGTGGCCGGGCGCGAACCTCGCCGAGCTGCCCGATCTCGACACGCTCGAGATGGAGGGCAAGATCGAGGAGGTGGACCGCGGCCGCATCGCCGCCGGCGCCGACGCCCGCATCCGCATTGACTCGCTGCCGGAGCTGAGCCTGACGGCGAAGATTTCGCAGGTTTCGCCGTTGACGCAGATGTCGTTCGACTGGCCGCCTTCGGCCAGCTTTCGGGCCATCGCCCAACTGGTCCAGCGCGACGAGCGGCTGCGTCCGGCGATGAACGGCGCCATGGACGTGGTGGCGCGGCGCATTCCCAACGCCATTAGCATTCCGTCGAAGGCGCTGTTCACGCGGCACGGCCGGCCGGTCGTATACATCGCCGCCGGCGGCAAGTACACGCTGCGCGAGGTCAAGGTAATCGCGCGGAATCCCGATGAGGTCGCCATTGAGGGCATCGCGGCCAACTCTCAGGTGACGCTGGTGGAGCCGGGTACGATGCCGGCCGAGGGCGGCGCCGCGGCGGAACCGAAGAAAGGCCCGGCGTCATGAAGGCGCTGATCGGCGGGATCTCGGTGGTGATCTGCCTGGCGGTGGCCGGCTTCTTCGGCTGGGAATGGTATCGACAGCGCGAGGCCACCAAGACCGCGCCCACGGTGCCCACCACGGTCATCAAGCGCGGCGACGTGCGGTTCGAGGTGAACGCGCGCGGCGAGCTGCAGGGCGGCAACTCGGAGATGCTGACGGCGCCGATGTCGGGCGGCCGCGAGCTGGTGCTCACCTACCTGCGGCTCTCGGGCGAGATGGTGGAACCCGGCGACACGGTCGCGCAGTTCGACACCACCGAGCTGGAGTTCGCGCTGCGTGAAGCCGAGGCCGATCTCCTCGAAGCCGAGCAGCAATTGATCCAGGCCA
Organism: uncultured Solibacteraceae bacterium; assembly: GCA_964515555.1. Classification (GTDB taxonomy): domain Bacteria; phylum Acidobacteriota; class Terriglobia; order Bryobacterales; family Bryobacteraceae; genus CAZEVY01. The sequence continues at coordinate 29,023 of CAZEVY010000055.1, forward strand.
AAGCCGAGGCCGATGCCAAGGAAGAAGAGACGCAGTACGCGCTCGTCCAGGCCGAGTACCAGTTGAAGCTCGCCGAGATCGAGGTGAAGAAGAATCCGCTGATCGAGGCCATCCGCGCCAAACAGAACACGCTCGCCCTGGAGGCGGCGCGCGACCATCTCGCCAAGCTCCAGGCGGACGTCAAGAATCGCGGCGAGACCAGCCGCGCCGGCATCGCCATCCAGGAGGCCGGCGTGCTGAAGGCCAAGATGAAGGCCGAGATGTCGCGCAAGTTCCTCGATGGCGCCACTCTGAAGTCGAAGTCCAAGGGTTACGTAGCCGTCCAGACGAACACCAACACCAACATCATGTTCACCGGCATGCAGCTTCCGCTGCTCCAGACCGGCGACACCATTCGCGCGGGCATGGCGGTGGCGCAAATCCCCGACATGGCGAGCTGGGAGGCGACGGCGCGCATCGGCGAGCTCGATCGCGGGCACCTGGCCGAGGGACAGACGGCGGAGATCGAAGTGGTCGCGCTGCCGGGCAAGAAGTACGCGGGGAAGATCAAGTCGATCGGCGGCACCACGGGTCCGCCCTGGCAACGGGTGTTCGAGTGCAAGCTGGCGGTCGACAAGCCGTCGGCGGAGCTGCGGCCGGGGATGACCGTGAACATCGTCATCACCACGGGAGTGTTGAAGAACGTTCTGTGGGCACCGTCGCAGGCGTTGTTTGAGAACGACGGAAAGACCTTCGTCTACCACGAGACGCCGACGGGCTTCCAGCCGCGCGACGTCAAGCTCGTCCGCCGCAGCGAAAGCCAGGTGGTGCTCGAAGGACTCAAGGAGCGCGACCGCGTCGCGCTCGCCAGCCCCGCCGCGCAGGACACCCGGAAGAAGGGGCCCGCGGGCGCGGGCAAAGGCTCCGGCGTCATGCAGGCGATTCCCAAGACATGATCGTCAACGGGTCCCATGCGGCCCCGCCGCAATCCGCTCCGCGAATGGCCGGCGTCCGGCGCACGGTTTCCGACCTGTTCCTGGCGCTCTCGAATCTGCGGGCGCAGAAGACGCGAACCTTCCTGACCGCGCTGGGCATCGTCTTCGGCGTGGGCTCGGTGATCGGCATGCTCGCCATCGGCGAGGGGGCCAAGCAGGAGTCGCTGCGGTTCATCGAGCAGCTCGGCGTGCGCAACATTCTCATCGATGCGCTGCCGGCCACGAGTCCGCAGGAGTTCCAGCAGCGCCGGCGGACGTCGCCCGGGCTGACGATGCGCGACGTGCGCATCATCGAAGCCAACATCGAGTCGCTCGAGACGCTCTCGCCGCGACGGGCGTTGCGGCCCGCCCAGGTGCTCCCCAAGCCGACGCGCGATGTGCCGGAACTCTACGGCGTGCGCCCGTCGTTCGGCGTAATCCACAACCTGAAGCCCGCCGAGGGCGGATTCATCGAGGAGTCTCACGATCAAACCAGCGCCGCGGTCTGCGTGCTCGGCGAGACCGCCAAGGTGAACCTGCTCGGCTACGAGCCGGCGGTCGGCAAGTACGTCAAGGTGAACGACACCTGGCTGCGGGTGATCGGCGTGCTCGGCGGGCGCATCGCCGCGGGACGGAGCGCGTCGGCGGGCCAGGACGTCAATAATATCGTCTATATTCCCCTGAATACCTTCCAATACCGCTTCTGGGACCAGGCCAGCTTCATGAAGGACGAGCTCGACGGCCTGGATATCCGGCTCAAGGGCGATTCCGACAGCGTCGAGATTTCGAAGGTCGTTACCGCGATTCTGAACTCCTCGCACCGCGACGTGCAGGATTTCACGGTGACGATTCCGGCGGCGCTGCTCGCCCAGCAGAAGCACACCCAGGAAATCTTCACGTATGTCATGGTGGCGATCGCGGCGATCTCGCTGCTGGTGGGCGGCATCGGCATCATGAACATCGTGCTGGCGACGGTGATGGAGCGTACCAAGGAGATCGGCGTGCGGCGGGCGATCGGCGCGCGGCGATCGGACATCGTGCGGCAGTTCCTCACCGAGTCTGTGGTGATTTCCGTTTCGGGGGGCGCGCTGGGCATCGGCTTCGGGTTTTTTCTTTCCTGGGCCATCGCCAATGTGGCCGAGTGGAAGACGATCGTGACGACGCTTTCGGTGGGCATCGCCTTCGGCGTGTCGGTCGCCGTGGGGGTGCTGTTCGGGATTTACCCGGCGATGAAGGCGTCGCAGATCGACCCGATCGACGCGCTGCGGTACGAGTAGCGATCAGCGGTCAGCGATCAGCGTTGCGGCACGCGAGCCCCGGTATTGGGCCTCCTCGAAGAGCGAGAGGCCGCTGAGGTCGGAGTTGGCGAGGAGCAGATTCCCCGTGGCGGCGGCGAGGCGCCGCCTGGACTCCGAGAACACGAATCCCGGGCGCGGGCGGATCATGGCGTGCCCGAATCGCATCACGTCTACCCGCGCGACACACCGCCGGATATCCGGATGCGCGCGCGACAGGTCGTTGAGGATCGCCTCCTTCCAGTAATTCCAGTCGCGCGCGAGCAGCGCCTGCCGGTTCGCGGCCGGCGCGCCGTCGGCGAGCGCCCAGTAATAGGTCCACACCGAGCGGTCGCGGTGCGAGGCGAGCGACTGGTGCGTCGCCACCACGTAGCCGAGCGCCGGCGAATTGAATATCACGTTGTCCCACGACGTCTCGCCGCCGCGCGGCAGCCGGTCGAGCGTCAGGTTCGCCGTCAGCCAGGGCGAGTACTCGAAGCCGGCGGCCGGGGGCGCGTCCTCCAGAACATAAGAGAGCAGAAACGTCGGCGCGGCGAAGATGACGCTATCGGCGTCGTAGGCGGCGGCCCCGGTGAGCAAGCGCCAGCCGCGCCTGCGGCGCTCGATGCGATCGACCATCGCGCCCGTGCGGACGTAGCGTTCGAGCTTATCGAGTAACCGCCGCACGATCCAGCCGTTGCCTTCAGCCCACGTCAGCGGACCGTGCTCCTCGTTGTCGCGCGAGGCGAAATAGTGCAGCCCCGCCCAGGCCGACGTATCGGCCGCGCGTGCACCATAGTCGTCGCGGCAAGCGTAATCGGCGTACCAGTGGAGATACCGCGAATCGAAGCCGCTCCGCCGGAGCCACTCGGCCATCGAAATCCGGTCGAGCTCGACCGCTCTGCGCGCGCCGGTCTCCATCGGGATGCGGAACTCGCCCGAGGCACGCTGTTCCGCGACGATCTCGTGAAATCGCCGGAACTGCTCGCGATCGCGCGCCGTCGCCGCGACGTCCGGGATCAGCCCCTCCTGCCATCGCCCGTGAATGAAGAGCCGCTCCTGCGGCGAGTGGCACAGGTGTCGCTCGTCCCACACGCCGTCGCGCAACACGCCCAGCTCTTCGAACAGCTCGCGCACCAGCGGCGCGCCCGCCGACGGAAGGGGGACGTAGTGCGCGCCCCACGGATAGGCGCTGACCTCGTTCTCGCCCCACCGCGAATTGCCGCCCGCCGACGATTCCATCTCCAGCACGACGAAGTCGCAAAATCCGCGCTTGTCCAGGCGCCACGCCGCCGAAAGGCCCGCGATGCCGCCGCCGACGATGACCACCGGCACGCGGATGGTCTGCTTCGGCGCCGCCAGCCGCGCACGCTGCCGGAGCCGATGGCCGCGCGGGTGCGAGTCGTCGACGATGCGGCCTTCGATGCGGCGGTCGGCCTTGGCGGTGAGGCCGAGGAAGGCGGTTGTGAAGAACGCGCGCCGTCCTACCTGGTGATCTGCGACCATTCCTTCTCGTAATAACGCACCAGCACCTGGTCGTTCAGACGATTCGGCTCCGCCTCCACCGGCTGCATGTCGATCGGAAACTGAAAGAGCTGCGCGATCGAGTGCACCTGGAGAAACCGCAGGCCGTTCGGAAGCGCCGGAGGCGCCTCGTACGGTCCGCCGCCCGCCAGCACGAAGCCCCACTCGCCGAACGACGGCACATAGACGTGATACGGAAACACGCGCAGTCCCGCGCGCTTCAGCGTCTCCACGATGCACCAGTACGACTGCCGCGCGAACAGCGGTGAGGTGCTTTGCACCGCGATGAATCCACCCGGGCGCACGTGCTTCGCCAGCAGCCGATAGAACGCCGTCGTGTAGAGCTTGCCGAGGGAAAAACTGGTCGGATCGGGAAAGTCGACCGCCACGAAATCAAACATATCGGCATTGCGGTCGAGCCACGGAAAGGCGTCGTCGTTGATAACCTTCACCCGCGGCGATTTCAGGGCGCCGCCGTTCAGCCCTGCCAGCAGCGGGTGCTCGGCGAACAGGCGCGTCATCTCCGGATCCAGGTCGACCAGCGTGATCGACTCGACGCCCGGGTAACGCAAGGCTTCCCGCGCCGCCAGACCGTCGCCGCCGCCGAGAATCAGCACGCGCCGCGCCCCGCCGACCGCCGCGAGTCCGGGATGGACCAGCGTCTCGTGATAGCGGTATTCGTCGCGCGAGCTGAACTGGAGGTGCGAGTTGAGGAACAGCCGCACGTCATCCTTCCAGCGCGTGACGACGATGCGCTGATAGCGCGTCGAGCGCGCCAGGATGACCGGGTCGGAGAAGAGGTTCTCCTCGGCCAGGTCGGTGATGCGGTCTGCCCCCGCCATCCCGGCGCCCAGCGTGGCCAGTACCGCCAGGCACGCGACCCGCAGCCTTACAGCGCGTGCGATCTGCGCGCGGAACAGGAAGGTCGACCACAGCGCCACCGCCGCGTTGATCATGCCGAACAGCATCGCCGAGCGCACCAGCCCCAGGCGCGGGACCAGAAGCAGCGGGAACAGCACCGACGCGCCGAGCGCGCCCAGGTAGTCGAACGTCAGCACGTG
>CAZEVY010000056.1:0-15786 GCA_964515555.1 uncultured Solibacteraceae bacterium
CAAATTTGGCGGCCGGCCCGGGCCGCGGCGGACGGCTACCGCTCGCCCAGCAGTTTCCGGGTGCTGCGCTTGGGCTGCGGCGCCGTCGACGACATCTCCACACCCGCCTGCGTATTCCGGAACGGCGCGCTCAGCACGATCTCGCGGATCAGGGTGCGGGCGCGGAAGCCGTCGCTCTCCAGCGCGGCGGCCAGTTTCTGCACCGTGCAGGCGTCGCCGTCCTGGAGTCCGCGGCCGAGGGCGAAGCCGAGCACCTTCCCGGCGAGATGCCGCACGAAATCCTGCTTGCGCCCCAACAGCACCTGCCGCAGCTCGACCGCGCCGCTGAACTTTTCGCCGGTCGGGAGCGCCCCCGATGCGTCCACCGGCCGGCCGTTGGCTTCGGTGTCGCGCCAGCGGCCCATCCAGTCGAAGTTCTCGAGCGCGAAGCCGATCGGGTCCATCAGGTTGTGGCAGGCCGCGCACGAGGGGTCGGCACGGTGGCGCGCGAGGATCTGTTTGGCCGAGAGGCCCGCCTCCGATTTCGCGGCTTTCTCCAGCGGCGGCACGTCGGGCGGGGGCGGCGGGACGGGCGTGCCGAGCAGCGTATCGAGCACCCAGGCGCCGCGCAGCACGGGGCTGGTCTGCCGGTAGTGCGAGTTCATTGCCAGGACGGAGGCCATGCCGAGCACGCCGGCGCGCCGGTTGTCGGGCCAGCGCACAAGCTGGAAGGTGTCGCCCAGGCCGGTCACCTTGTCTTCCACCTGGTAGAACTTCGCCAGCCGCGCGGTGAGGAACGAATAATCGGCCGTGAGCAATTCGAGCAGGCCGCGGTTGCGCGACACCAGGTGATGGAACAGCATCACCGGCTCCTGACGCAGCTCGGCGGCGACCTCGGGCGTGTAGTAATGCTGCAATTCGGTCAGCAGCGGCACGGCGCGGCCGCCGACGTCCTGCGTGCCCAGCCACTGACCGACGAAGGCGGCGGCGAAGGCGCGCGAGCGCGGATCGTCGAGCATGCGGTCGACCTGCCGCGCGAGCACGGCGGGGTCCTGGAGGCGGCGTTCGGCGGCGAGGCGGAGGAGCTCCTCGTCCGGCATGGTGGACCACAGCGTGTAGGAAAGCCGCGACGCCATGTCGTAGTGGCCGAGCGGGCGGATGCCGGGGCCGGCGGCGCCCTCCTCGATGCGGAACAGGAAGGGAGGCGACACCAGCACGGCTTTCAGGGCGAGCTTGACGCGTTCTTCGTAGGGGTCGCCGCGCTGGGCGGCGCGGTCGTAGAGCGTGAGGAAGCGGTCGACTTCGGCGGCGTCGACCGGGCGGCGGTAGGCGCGCGGGAGGAATCGCTCGATGACCCCGCGGGCGGCGGCGCGCGGATCGAGGGGCGCTTCGCCGGCTTCGATCCCGAAGAGGCGATAGTGCAGCGCGGCTTTATCGGGCGGTGCGGGCGGCTGGCGCTGCTCGACCGAGAGGCTGTAGAACAGGATCGGCAGCGCGCCGGCTTCCACGGCGATGGTATGCACGCCGCGGTCGAGATTGAAATTCACGGCGCGAGCGGTCGGGCCGCCGTTGCGGTCGACCGAGTATGTCAGGGTTCCGGCGGGCGAGCCGTCGACTTTCACGGTCGCTTGGATCGGCGCTTCGGCGGGGCGCTCGAGCGACACGCGCAGGCTGTACTGGCCTTCGACGAAGATCGCGACCTCGGCGGCGACCGTCTCGGCGGGCTGGAGCGGACGGCCCGGCCGCGCGCTGGGCCGCGGCGGCGTCATCTCGGCGGAGGGGAATGTCCGGCTCAGCGGCGGGGTCACGATGACGCGGTCGAGGATCTTGGCGGCGGCCTCCATGTACTTTTCGAGCATCATGGGCGGGACATAGAGGGTCTCGCCGTTGGTGTCGAAGCCCGCGCCGCCGGCCTCGTCGGCAGGGAAGATGTCGGCGACCGCGAGGTCGACGCCGAGGAGATCGCGGATGGTGTGGCGATACTCGCGGCGGTTGAGCCGGCGGGGCGGCACGGCGCCGGCGTAGTCGCCCGAGGCGCAGGCGGTGTCGCGGAGCCGCTTCTCGACCCAGGTGGCGACGCGCAGGCGGTCGTCTTCGGAGAGCGCGGAGTCGCCTGGCGGCATGGTGCGGTTTCTCAGATGCGCGGCGGCGTTCGACCACAGCCCGCGCCGTGTCTCGACGTCCTTGGCGGTGGTGTTTACCAGGCTGGCGCGCTTGGCCGGGCCGGTTGGATTGTGGCACGGGGCGCAGGTGCGGTCGAGGACCGGCCGGATGGTCCGCGCGAAGTCGTCTTGCGCCGGGAGCGCCGCAACCGCGAGCAGGGCGAAGAGAACCCGCACGAAAACAATTCTACCGCCCGCCGGGATGGCGGGATGGCGGGTAGTGCGCCACCTTCGGCGCAGTACCGGATGGCGAGCGCGGCGGCGCCCCCGCGCTTCACTCGCCCGCGCCGCACCCTGTGATAACCTTGCGGGGAAGCGCCCGCCCCGGACCCCACCATGACCCGCGAGAAAGCACAATTGATGAGCGCCTCCGAGATCGACCGCACGCTGGTGCGGCTGGCGCATGAAATCCTCGAAAAGACCGCCGACCTCGATCGGCTCGCCTTCATCGGCATCCGGCGCCGCGGCGTGCCGCTCGCCCAGCGCCTGGCGGCCAAGATCGCCGCGCTCGAAGATCGCGAGATCCCGGTCGGACTGCTCGACATCAACCTCTATCGCGACGACCTTTCCACCGTCTCGCATCAGCCCGTCGTCAACTCCACCGAGATCAAGTTTCCGGTCGCCGGCATGGACATCGTTCTGATGGACGATGTGCTCTACACCGGGCGCACCATCCGCGCCGCCCTCGACGCCTTGTTCGACCACGGCCGCCCCTCGCGCGTGCAACTGCTGGTGCTGATCGACCGCGGCTGGCGCGAGCTTCCCATCGAGGCGCGCTACGTGGGGCGCACCGTGCAAACCAGCGCCAATGAGATCATCGAAGTGAAGTTCCAGGAGATCGACGGGATGGAGAAGGTGCTCCTGGTGGAGAAGTCGGGTTGAAAAAGGCGGGACTGCTGGGGATCGAGGAGCTGCGGCGCGGCCAGATCGAGGAGATCCTGGACCGCGCCAAGAGCTTCCAGGGCGTCCAGCACCAGGCCGTGAAGAAATTCGACCTGCTTCGCGGCCGGATGATCGTCAACCTGTTCTTCGAATCCTCCACCCGCACCCGCACCAGCTTCGAGATCGCCGCCAAGCGCCTGGGCGCCGACGCTGTCTCGATCTCCGCGGCCGGCTCCAGCATGTCCAAGGGCGAGTCGCTGGTCGACACGCTGAACACGCTCGCCGCCATGCGCCCCGACGCCATCGTCATGCGCCACGCGGCCTCCGGCGCGCCCCACTTTCTGGCACGCTATCTGCCGACGCCCATCATCAACGCCGGCGACGGCACGCACGAGCATCCCACGCAGGCGCTGCTCGACGCGCTCACGATTCTCGACCATCGCCCGTCGCTCGAAGGCCTGCGCGTGGCCATCATCGGCGACATCGCGCACAGCCGCGTGGCGCGGTCGAACATCCACCTGCTCGGCAAGTTCGGCGCCTCCATCGTGTTGTGCGGGCCGCCGACGCTGCTGCCCTCCGAGCTGGCGGAGCTGGCCCCCGGCGTCACGCTCACCTACGACATGGCCGAGGCCATCCGCGCCGCCGACGTCATCATGATGCTGCGCGTGCAGCTCGAACGGCAGAAGGAGGCCTACTTCGCCTCCGGCGAGTATTTCCGGTTCTACGGCCTGCGGCTGGAGCACCTCGACCTGGCGCGGCCCGACGCCATCGTCATGCATCCCGGCCCCATCAACCGCGGCCGCGAGATTTCCTCCGAGGTGGCCGACTCGCAGATCTCGGCCATCCTCAACCAGGTGGAGAACGGCGTCGCCGTGCGCATGGCCGTTCTCGAGCGCATCCTGAACTGACATGAGCCGCCTCCTCATCCGCAACGGCCGGGTCGTGGACCCCTCGTCGGACCACGACGCCGTGGCCGACGTCGCCATCGAGGACGGCCGCATCGTCGCGGTGGGGAGCGGCCTCGACGCCGCCGGCGCCGAGGAGCTGGACGCGAGCGGCTGCGTGGTCGCGCCGGGGTTCATCGACATGCACGTGCACCTGCGCGAGCCCGGCTTCGAGCACGCCGAGACCATCGTCACCGGATCGCGCGCCGCCGCCGCCGGAGGCTTCACCACCATCTGCCCGATGCCCAACACCGCGCCGGTGAACGACGACGCCACCGTCACCCGCTACATCATCGAGCGCGCGCTCCGTTACGCCCCGGTGCACGTGCGTCCCATCGGCGCCATCACGCGCGACAGCGCCGGCGAGGAACTGGCGGCCATCGGGTCGATGAAGGAGGCCGGAGCGGTGGCCATCTCCGACGACGGCCGTCCGGTGATGAACTCGCGCGTCATGCGGCGCGCCATGGAGTACGCGCGCGGCTTCGGACTTCCCGTGATCGACCATTGCGAGGACCTCAACCTTTCGGCGGGCGGCGACATGCACGAAGGCCTGGCGTCGGTGCGGCGCGGGCTGCGCGGCATCCCCGCCTGCTCGGAGGACGTGATGGTGGCGCGCGACCTGCTGCTCGCCGAGCTGACGGGCGCACGCTTCCACGTCGCGCACATCTCCTCGCGGGCGTCGCTGGCGATGGTGGCATGGGCGAAGTCGCGCAAGATCGCGGTGACGTGCGAGGCCACGCCGCACCACTTCTCGCTGGCGGACGAAGACTCGGCGCCCTACGACAGCAATTACAAGATGAAGCCGCCGCTGCGCTCGCACTGCGACCGCGACGCGGTCGAGGCCGGTATCGTCGCAGGCACGGTGGACGCCATCGCCACCGACCACGCACCACACGCCGGCAGCGAGAAGATGCAGGAGTTCGAGCAGTGCCCGTTCGGCGTGATCGGCCTGGAAACGGCAATCGGCCTAGCGCTCGAGCGGCTGGTGCATTGCGGCAAGATTTCGCTGATGCGCATGGTGGCGCTGTTCACCACCGGCCCGGCGGGAATTCTCGGCATCGCCGGCGGACGCCTGGCAGCGGGCGCGCCCGGCGACGTGACGGTCTTCGACCTGGAACGCGAGTGGACCTACGACGTCAACCGGTCCTACTCGAAGAGCAGGAACTCACCCTTCGACGGCCGCCCGTTTCGCGGGGGCCCGGTGGCGACCGTCGTCTCCGGGGCGGTCGTGTGGCGCCGCGACGGCGGGTTCCGGGATTAGGTGGGGCGGCCCTGTGGTGTCCCTGTTAGTAAATTGGCAACGCCCGTAACAGTGAGAAGAATGATTTGCCGCAGATGAACGCAGATAAACGCAGATGGGATAAGGCCCAGCAATCTTATTTGGGTTCATCCGCGTTCATTTGTGGCATAAAGTTCTGGTCGGGACCGGACATTAGGAGGTTCTTGTGTCATTAGCGGAACTGCCGGCGGCGAAGAGCCGATGGGGATGGCGGGCGCTGCTCGCCGCCTTCGTGTTGCTGTTGCTCAGCGCCCGCGCGATCGCCCGCGTGGCCATCGAGTACCAGTGGTGGAAGGAGCTCGGCCAGGTCCCGGTCTGGTTCGGCATGATCTCCTACGGCGTCGTGCCGATCGCGGCCGCCGCCATCGTCGCCTTCATCGCGCTGTGCATCGCGCATCACATGGCGGTCACCCACGCGCGGGCGCGGCGGACGAAGTTCTACACGCGGGTCTCGACACTCGTTCTGCTGCTGATCGCCGCCGCGCTGGCGGCCTCGACCATCGACGCCTGGTCGGCGGTGCGCTTCTTCGGCAGCCGCGAAGCGACGGTGGACCCGGCCGCATGGCGCGACCCGGTCTTCGCCAAGCCGCTGGCCTTCTACCTGTTCGACCTTCCCTTCTACTCCGCGCTGCGCACCTTCCTGGTGGGGCTGGCGCTGGCGTCGGCGCTGCTCTACTGGCTCACGCGCCGCATCTGGCATCTCATGGAGCACATGCCGCAGTTCCAGGCCGGCGGCGAGATCGACCTGCGCGAGTTGAATCTCCAGGGCGGACTCGAATCCAAGTTCCTGCGCGGCGCGCTGGGAGTCTTCCTGCTGGGACTGGCCTGGCGCTTCTACCTGGGCCGCTTCGAGCTGGTGGTGGAGGACCACGCCTTCATGGTCGGGGTCGACTACGTCAACGAGCGCATCACGCTGCCCCTGCAATGGGTGTTGATAGCCTGGTGCGCCGTGTCGGCGGCGCTGGTGTGGATGGGCCGCTGGCTGCCGGCGGCTTCGCTGGTGGCCGGGTTCGCCATCGCGGCCGTGGTTCCCAAGGCGGTCGCGGCGATCTACGTCCGCCCCAACGAAATCTCTCTCCAGCGGCCGTATATCGAGAAACACATCCAGGCGACGCGCGACGCTTACGGGCTCACCAAGCGGACCCGCGAGCTGGAGTTCGCCGCGAAGCTCGAAACCCGCATCGACCCGGCGGCGCATAAGGCGGCGCTCGAAAACGTCCGCCTCTGGGACTGGCGCGCCTTCCACGACACCACCACACAGATCCAGGCGCTGCGCCCCTACTACGTCTTCCCCGATTCCGACGTCGACCGCTACGTGATCGACGGCCGCCTGCAACAGGTGCTGCTCAGCCCGCGCGAGCTCGACATCACGCAGATCGCCGAGGCTCGCACGCGCTGGCCGATCTCGCGCTTCTTCTACACGCACGGCTACGGCATGGTGATGGCAGAAGCCAACCGCATCACCGCCGACGGGCTGCCCGAGCTGTTCGTGCAGGACGCTCCGGCGAAGCTGAAGACCTCCAGCCTCAAGCTGACGCGTCCCGAGATCTACTACGGCGAGTCGATGCACGAGCCCGTCTTCGTGCACACGGCGCAGCAGGAGTTCAACTACCCTTCCGGGAACGAGAACGTGCTCTCGCGATACGAAGGCCGCGGCGGCTTCCCGATCTCCTCGCTTCCCATGCGCATCGCGGCGGCCCTGGCCGAGGCCGACCCCAACATCCTGCTCACCAACTTCCTGACCGCCGAGAGCCGCATGATGATCCGCCGTAAGGTGCGCGAGCGCATCGCGGCGCTGGCGGGCTTCATCGAGTGGGACGCGGATCCCTACCTGGTGCTCACCGACGACGGTCGTCTTATGTGGACCATCGACGGCTACACCACCTCCGCCAACCATCCCTACGCGCGCCGGCTGCGGCATCCCACGCTCGGCACGTTCAACTACATCCGCAATTCCGTGAAGGCCACCGTCGACGCCTACAACGGCGAAGTGCGGATCTACATATTCGATCCGTCCGATCCCATCATTCAGGCCTACCGGAGCCTGTTCCCGACTCTGTTTCAGCCGGCCTCGGCCATGCCCGCCGACCTGCGCCGCCACACGCGCTATCCGGAGACGCTCTTCCGCACGCAGGCGGAGATCTACAGGACCTTCCACATGAGCGATCCCCAGGCCTTCTACAACAAGGAGGACATATGGGATGTCGGCCGCAACGTCTACCAGAACGAGAGCCGTCCGGTGGAGCTGCCGCCGACCTTCGTGGTCGCCACGCTGCCGGGCGAGAAGGAGCCCGAGTTCCTGCTCGTCATGCCGTTCACACCGCGCAACAAGGACAACATGATCGGGCTGATGGTGGGCCGCTGCGACGGCGACAAGCTCGGCGAGCTGGTGTTTCTGCACCTCTCCAAGCAGGCGCTGGTATTCGGTCCCATGCAGATCGAGGCGCGCATCAACCAGGACCAGGTGATTTCCAAGGACCTTACGCTGTGGAATCAGCAGGGGTCGCAGGTGCTGCGCGGACACATTCTCGTCTTGCCGGTGGGCGACACGTTTCTTTACGTGGAGCCCATCTACATTCAGTCGTCGGAGGCGCGCATGCCGCAGTTGCGCAAGGTGGTGCTGGCGGTCGGCAACGAGCTGATTTATCGCGACACCTACGACCAGGCGCTGGCCGACCTCGGCCGCCTCGCCGGGGCGTCGCCGCCGCCGCGCGAGGTCACCGGGAAGGCGCCGGAGCCGGGCAGTCCGCCGCCGCCGCAGTTGGTCTCCGACGGGAGGCTGGATCAGATCCGGACGCACATGCGGCGCTATCGGGACCTGGCGTCGCAGGGCAAGTGGGCCGACGCGGGCAAGGAGCTGGAGGCGGTCGAGGCGCTGCTCGGGAGGAGGTAGTCGGGCGATTGACACCACGTCGCCATGGCGCTATTCTCCCCATGGAGGATTCCGCCCAATGGCGCGACCAGCAAAACAGTCCGGCAGCCGGCCCCGCGTGAGCATCGACGTCTCCCCGCAAGTGCGGAGGCGGTTGAGGCTGGCAGCGGCCAAGCACGACCTCAGCGTGCGCCAATACCTGATGAGGACTATTGAGGACCGGCTCCGCGACGACCTCGGCGACAGCGAGGACGAGTTCGCGCTGACGGCCAAGACCGACCCGGTCCTGGCGGAGCTTTGGGATAACCCCAAGGACGCCCGCTATGATTCCCTATAAGCGTGGCGACGTTGTTCTCGTGCGGTTCGTGTTTTCCGACGAAACCGGCGCGAAGGTGCGACCCGCCGCTGTTGTCAGCACGGCGCCGTATCATCGCGGGCGACAGGAAATAATCGTCGCGGCGGTCACGAGCAACGTGGATCGCCGTTTGTTTGGAGACTCCAATCTGGCGGATTGGCGTCAGGCAGGCCTGCTTTCCCCGTCGCTCGCGACCGGAATCCTGCGAACCATCAAGCAGTCGATGGTCGGCCGCAAGCTCGGCGCTCTATCCGTCTCGGACCAGGAATCGGTCGACGGGCAACTGCGCCGGTGCTTGGGCGTATAATTCCGCTCAGATGTAGGCCACCGAGCCGTCGGCGCGATACTCGAAGCCGCGCCGCCAGGGCTTGGGCGGATAGCGGCGGATGGCCTCTTCGTTCAGCTCAATCCCGAGGCCGGGTTTCGTCGGCGCGGGAATGTAGCCGTCGCGCACCATGAGCGGCTCTTGCAGCAGATCCTTGCGCGGGCTTACGTCGTCGGGGTGATATTCGAGGATCAGAAAGTTCGGCGTCGAGAGCGCGAAGTGGACGTTCACCGTGGTCGCAACCGGACCCATGGGGTTGTGCGGCGCGATCGCCACGTAAGCGGCCTCGGCCATGGCCGCGATTTTCTTCATCTCCATGAGGCCGCCGCAGACGCACACGTCGGGCTGGATGATGTCGAGCGCCTGGGCTTCCAGGATCTGGCGGAACTCGTACTTGGTGTAGTTGCACTCGCCGCTCGCCAGCGGGATGTTGACGCGATCGGCGAGCTTCGCCATGGCGGCGACGTTCTCCGGGCGGATGGGCTCTTCCAGCCACATGGGATTGTAGGGCTCGATCTCGCGCGCCATGCGCGCCGCGCGCGACACCTCGAAAAACTTCGCGTGGATATCGACCCCGATGTCCACGTCGGGCCCCAGCGCCTCGCGCACCGCCCTGACGCGCTGGCCGGCGGTTCGCGTCACGCGGTTGTGCGGCAGCGCGTTGGTCCCCGGCGCGTGCGGCGACATCTTCACCGCCGTGTAGCCGTACTTCTCGACCTTGCGCCTGGCGTCCTCGGCGACCTGCTGCGGCGTCGCGCCGGCGGCGCTTTCGTAGAGGCGCACCTTCTCGCGGCACTTGCCGCCGATCAGCATGTAGACCGGCAGTCCGGCGGCCTTGCCCGAGATGTCCCACAGCGCGTGCTCGATGCCGCTCATGGCCGCGTTGACGACCAGCCCGCCGGGAAATCGCGTGAAGTTGTACATCGTCGCCCAGAGGTGCTCGATGTTGCGCGGGTCCTGGCCCACCAGCCATCGCTTGTAATCCTGAATCACGGCGACCGTGGCTTCGTCCGGTCCGCACGAGTAGGCTTCGCCGATGCCGTGGATGCCCTGGTCGGTCTCCACTTTCACGAATACCAGGTTGCGGTTGCCGACTCCGGCGAGGAACGTCTTGATGTCGGTAATCTTGATGGCGGGCCGCGAACCTGTCTGCGCGCCCGCCTGCATCATCGGTGCGGCAGTGGCAGTGAGGAAGTGCCGGCGCTTCATGGTCAGAAGTAGCGCGGGACGGTGGGGTCGATCTCGCGGCTCCAGCGGTCGATTCCGCCGGCGACGCTCTGGCAGGCCTCGACGCCGCGCTGCCGCAGCCAGTTGACGACGTTCAGGCTGCGCATGCCGTGATGGCAGTGCACGAACAGCGTCGTATCGTCGGCCAGCGCTTCGAGCTCCTGCAAGCGCGCGGGCACGGTGTTCATCGGAATCAGGAGCGCGCCGTCGATGTGCGCCTGCTGGTGCTCGTGCGGCTCCCGCACGTCGATGAGCACGCACTTGTCGCCGGCGTCGATCCTCTGGCGGACCTCCTGCGGCGTTACTTCGAGCGGAAGCTGCGTATCGGACAAAAGGACCTCCCCGAGGGCGGCGCGATCGCCAAGCAGGATTCTAACGCACAGCGCGGGCCTATGGCCGACTGTCGCACGGCGCGGGCCGATGGCCCGCTGTCGCACGGCGCGGGCCCATGGCCGACTGTCGCACGGCGCGGGCCGATGGCCCGCTAGCGCACGGCGATCGTGACCGGCGGGCTCGATACGTCCGCGACCGTGAGCACGACCTCGACACTGTCTCCCGCGGCCACGCCGGGCGGCACGGTCAGGTTGACCTGGTACAGACCCGCGAAGCCGGGGGTGACGCCGGCGAAGGCGATCTCGGCCGGCCGGCCGCCAATCGACGCCGTGACCCGATTCACCGTCCGCCGCAACGTGTCGAATGGGACGGCCGTTCCCGCGGGCACGGGCGGGTCGACCGGGCCGAGTCCGGCGCAGTAGATCACCAGCACATCCCCGGCTCCTGCCGGACTGGCGGCGTCGGCGAGGATCTGCGCGCCCGCCGCCGTCGCGACATAGATGTGCCCCTGTCCCTTGCCGCTGAGATCGGTGGTGAAGACCGCCGGCTGCGCCGGCAGAACCGTCACGGGCGCGGGGACCGAGTAGCGGTTTCCCCGCCGCACGATCAACTGATGAGTCGCCGGAAACGGAATGTCGTAGGGGATGATGGCGTTCACCTGCCCGTCGCTGGTGAACACCAGCGGCAGCGCGCGCCCGGCCATCGTGACTGTGGCGCCTTGCAGTTGCGTCTTGAGCGGCAGCTCGGCGGCGGCTTCGAAGCCATCGGCCAGCCGCGCCCCGAAGATGGCCACCAGCTCGCCCGGCGACGGCTGCGCTTTGAGCGAGTAGCTCGCCGAGCTGACCAGTCCGTTGAGGTTCAGGACGGGCACATTGGGATTGTCCTGCACGGTGCCGCCGGACTGCACCATGCCCTCGATGTTGCGGTCGGGCGCGCGCGCCGTGACAGTCACCTGAAGGTTAGGAGCGCGCGAGTTGACCGGCGCCCAGGTGGCCGACCATCGTCCGTCCTGCGCCGACGTGAGCGGCAGCGGCGCGTCGCCATTCGAGAAGGTGGCCACCACCGTGCCGGTGCGCAGGAGCGAGCCGCAGTCGTCGACCACGCGTGTTTCCACCGGGGTCGGCCAGGCCGAGCGCGTCGTGAAACTGCCGCCGAGGAGGGTCAGCACAGGGATCAGCCGGGTCGCGGTGCAATCGGCGGGATGGCGCGCGTCGTCTTTATCGGCGGGATTCACCAACGGCGTCAGCGGCGCCACCACCAGGACAAGCCCGATCTGCGTTGTCACGTTGTCCTGCGGGAATTGAATCGTCAGCAGCGCCGGGTAGACTCCGACGCCGAGCGCGACGTCGGCGGTCACCTGGATGTTGACCGGTGCGTTCGGCAGCACCTGGCCGTTGGCCGGAGCGTGCGTGAACCAGCGAGCGCCCGCGGAGAACGTCGCGTTGGCGACGAAGGGAGACGCGCGATTGGTCAGGTTCGTGATGCGGATCGACTGCGCCGCCGGATTCGGCTGTCCCGGGACACGGACGAAGATGAGACCGGTGGGAGTGACGACAGGTCCGGGGTTCACGTTGGCGGGGTTGACGTTGAGGACGATCGAGATGACTTGCGGCGAGTTCGCGGCGCCCGCCGCGGCGACGACGACTTGCCCATAGTAATCGCCGGGCGCGAGGCCGGTTGGGTCGATGGTGACTGTGATGGTGGGAGGCGCGGCGCCGGGCTGGATCGCGCCGTTCGCCGGGTTGACCGATAGCCACGCGGCTCCTCCCGATGTCGTGGAGGTCGTGATGTTGAAGTTGAGTGTGCCGTTGGTTCCGTTGATGATCTGGAACGTCTGCGATGGCGGAGCGCCGCCTCCCTGAATCGTCTGGAAGGTGAAGCCCGATTGCGTCAAGGAAAGGCCCCCGCTTGCCGTCAACGGGAGCGTCACGATGTTGCTGGCGAAGCCCCCGCTCCTGACTTGCACCGGATGGGTTCCCGGGCCAAGACCGAGGGGTACCTCGAAGTTGATTTGGACATGTGGGAACGGGCCGATGCTAACACCACCTGGCGGACCAACAAAGAACAACCGTGCCGGTTGTCCCGAAACGAACAGGCTCGGAGGCGTGCCGCCGGTCCCCAGTCCTATCGCGAAAGTCGCGAGAGTGTCGCCCGGTTTGGCCGGCGGCGCATTGCCTTGGCCGAGGAGACGGCCGTTCAGCAAAAAGACGCCGTTGCCGACACCCGTACTTCCGGCGGTAAACAGACCGGGCGCCGCCGCGTCCAGTTGGATTTGGAACGGCGCCGAGCGGCGGCCTTGGAAATCCACGACAATCGTTGCCGGTCCGGCGGGCAGTTGCGCCGGGATGAGGAAGTTTATCTGCTGCGCGGACCCGAAGTAGATGGCCGTCTGGATGTTTCCGACGAGCACGGTCAGGCCGGCCGGGTTGGTAGATCCCTGCGCCGGGCCCAAGTTCTGGCCGAAGAGCGCGGCGGCCAAGCCAGGGCATAGCCGGTTATCGAGCGAGGCGCCATTGACCGCCGCTATGATCGTTGGGGTTTGAGCGTTGGCGGCCGCTGCGGCCAGCAAGCCAAACAGGGCGGCGTAACAGCGGCGCATCTTATTCGTCCCCTCGCGATTCCAGCCGCGCGCCGCGGATCCAGCGCAGTATCGCCTGGTACTGGGCGCTCGCGGCCTTCTCCGTCCAGCGCACGCCGCCGCCGTGCGCCAGGGCCTGGCTGTCGCCAATGCCCTCGTCGTCGAGCGGCGAGACGGGCTTGTTGAGCAACAGGCTGTTCTCGGGCTCGCGCACGTTCACCATCGCCAGCGCCGCGCGGTAATTCACCTGGGACTGCGCCAGCGTCGTCACGCCGAACTCGTCCGGCTCCACCAGCTTCATGATGGTGTGGTTGGCGTGGCAGTTGGCGCAGGCGAAGCCGTCGGCGCCCTTGACGAGCAGAATCGGCTCGACGTGCTCCTTGAAGTAGAAGTAGTCGAGCAACTGCGCCGCCTCCGGCGACCGCGACGTCCGCAGCACGCGCGCCGAATCGATCGCCAGCGCCGCCACGCGGACCTTGGCGTCGGCGTCGCGCCGCAACACCGCCACGCGCGCGGCGATCTCGGCGTCGGCGTGGAGCGCGTCGATCGAGTGCAGCGTGTTCAGCGCCTGGGTGCGAATGGTCGCGACCGGATCGTTCAACCCCGCCACGACGATGCGCCGGACCTCGCCGAGGGCGGCCTTCGTGCGCGCGTCACGAAAGTCGAGCGACTCAATCACCGAGAGCGCTCCGCCGATGACGATCGAACCGCGCTGCTCGGGGAATCCCTGCCAGGCAACGCGAGCGGCGGCGATGTCGAGGATCTTCGGATCGCCAAGAACCAGGCGCAGGGCGGCCTGCTGCGGCTGCGGCCTCCGGCTCGCGAGACCCGTCATCACGCGCGCGACCACCGCTTCGTCGCGCCGCAGCTCGGGCATCCGCGCTACCAGCGAGGCCAGCAGCGGGAACGCGCGATCCTCGGCGCCCGTGCGCAGGACCGCCGACCGCACCGCGTCGCGCACGCCCTCATCGTTGAGCGGCGCCTCGGGCAGCACGGCTGCCGCGGCCTGAATGGCATCGGCGGGGGCCTTGTCGATCAGCGCCAGGATGCGCGCCGCCAGCGCCGGGCTCATCCGGAACGTGCGCAGAAACCGCAGCGTGCGCAAGGTCTGCACGAGCAGTTGCGGCGAGTCGCCGCTCAGCGCCGTCAGCAGCGCTTCGTCCATCAAAGGCGCCGAATCGGCGTAGAACGTGGGGGCCTCGGAGTCGTTGCCGATCGACGAGAGATTCCCGGAGCCGCCCGTGAGCGGGTCGTAGAGCGCGGCCCACTTGTAGCCGTTGATCCACGGGCCGGAGAGCGTCTCGGGCAGCGATGCGGCGGCGAGCGGCTTCACGTCGCCGAGTCCTTCGCGGATGTGGTGCGTGCTGAGCGCGCGCAGCAGGCCGTCGCGGGCGAGTGCGTTGCCGCTCTTCATGGCGTCGCGGAATCGCGCCGCCTGCAACCGGACGTGCTCGCGATGCGCGTCGGCGATGGCCTTGCGGTCCTCCTCGCGCTTCACGCGCGGAATCCACGACCCGTAGAGGTAGCGCACGTTGTCGTCGAGCACGTTGTAGTAGGCCTCGATGAAGTTGCGCCGCACCCAGGGATGCTCGTCGCGGCCGAGCCCGGCGATCAGCGCGCGCTCGATGGCCTCCTTGTGCGCCGGGTCGCGGTCCCAGAACCACCATTGATAGAGCGCCTGCACGGCGGCCATGCGGATGACCGGCGCGGGATCGGATTCCGCCATGCGGAGCAGCTCCCTGCCGAGATCCCACTCCTCGCTGATGTACTTGAAGTGTTGATTGAAGACGCGGGCCGCCCCCCAGCGCGTGCGTTCGCTCGAGGAATTCATCGCCGCGCGCAATTGCGCGATCACTGCGCCGCGGGCTTCGGGCCGGCGAGACGCGATCTGGCGGATGGCCCATGCCGCGCCGCGCTCCACCAGCTTGCTCGGGTCGCCCAGCTTCCCCGCCAGCGGCTCGAGCGACGACGCATCGGCGATGCGTCCCAGCGCCACCGCCGCCTGGTAGCGCACGCGCACGCTCGGCGCATTCAGCGACCGTCGGATCCTGCCGAGCGTGGCCTCCGGCGGCCGCTCCCAGTACTGATCGAGCGCGGCCACGGCGGAAGCGGCGTCGGTTTCGTCGAACGCCGCCGGCGGCGCGGTGAAGCCCGGGTTCCACCCGCGCGCACCGTTGACGCCCTTGGGCCCGGGGAACAAGGTCGCGAGCGCCATGATGGCGTACTGCGTGTCGCGGAAGGGCGTGTCGAAGTTCTTGTAGTCGGGACGTCCCTGCCAGGCGCCGCTCGGAGTCTGGCGGGAGAGGGTGAGGTCGACGGCCTTCTTCAATCGCGGATCGGCGAGCGTCACGCCGGCGCGCGCCAGCGCGTAGATGGTGTGATAAGTCTGGAAGTCGCTCGCGCGCGGGCCTTCCTGTCCCGCGAGCAGCGGCAGCTTGCGGCGCGTGATGCGCTGCCGCGTGAAGTCGTACTGCACTTCCTCCATGTCGAACGGCATGGACCAGGCGCCGTCCTTCTGCTGGCGCTGGAAGATCTCCTCGACCAGCGCGCCGATCGCGGCGGCGTGCCTCTCGCGGCCGAGCGTCACCAGCGCGTCGAGCTTCCAGGCCAGGTCGAGATTGTCGTCGGTTGCTCCCGCGGCGATGGCCTCCTCGATCTGCTTCCGCAGCGCCGCGTACTTCCCGTCGCCGGTGCGGCGGTGGAGATCCTCGAACAGCAGCGCGTTGTGCAGCGCGACTTCGTAGCCCGAGATGCGCGGCAGATTCCCATTCGACTCGTGGCTCGGGGCCGTCATGCCGGCCCAGTACATCTCCAGATACTTCGCCACGCCGCGATGCAGCTCCTCGCGCC
>CAZEVY010000056.1:15886-33055 GCA_964515555.1 uncultured Solibacteraceae bacterium
CGGGATGTAGGGCCGGTCGTCGCCCGAGGCGTAGATCGTGCGGCCGAGCTCGATCGGCTCTGCGCGCCGCCAGTCGCTGTTCAGGCCCGACGCCGCCAACGCGGGTGAGCTGCCGCGCAGAGGCGTCACCGCGACTTCGACGTCGCCCGCGAAGTTCACCGATCGCAGCGTGATCGACGCCTTGCCGGCGGCCGCAGGGCGTAGCACGAGGTAGAGGTCGGCGTCGCCGGCGTGCAGGCGCTTCTCGACCGCCCGACCGGCGGGGTCGGCGACGGTTACCGCGACGCCGGCGTTCGCCGCGAAGGCGCCCGGCCTGGGCGCCGACACCAGGACTTCGGCGGCGCGATTGGCTTCCAGGGGTACGGCGATCGTCCGCGCCGCGCCGGGCGTCAGCGAGGCGCGCTGGGCCGCCGCCATCGCCGCGGCAGCGGTGGCGAGGAGAACAAAGCGATGCATATAAGGAATGCTCCTATCTTAGACCGCGGGACGCCGGGCGGGTGCGGGATATTGTTGCGAAGATCGAGCCATCTCGACGGCTAACCGGCGCGGTCGGGGGCAGTCTAACGGGTCATGCGACTCTCGAAAGCCGTTCTCCCCACGCTCCTGGCGTCTATCGCCCTGGCACAGCCCGTCCCTCCGGCGCCGCCCGCGGCCCCGGTCCCGCCCGTTCCGCCGCGCCCGATGAAAATCGGGTCGGATATGGAGGGCTTCCACAAGGACTTCAATTTCGCCTTCGACAAGGGCCCGGCCAAGGCTATGGGACCCTTCCACCTCAGCGAAGGCGACCAGCATTACGACCGCGCCCTGAGGGCGCTCGACAACCGCCGGTGGAGCGACGCGTTGGACGCCTTCGCCCGCGTCCAGGGCGACCGCGCCGACGGCGCCCTGCACTGGAAGGCCTACGCCCTCGCCCAGCTCGACCGCCGCGACGACGCTCTGGCGACGCTCGCCGACCTCCGCAGGGGCTTCGCCGCCAGCCGCTGGCTACCCGAGGCGCAGGCGCTCGAAGGCGCCATCCGCCGCGGCGCCGCGACGGAAACGGCCTCCGAGATCGAGGAAGACCTGAAGCTGCTGGCGCTGAACGGGCTGGTGCAGTCGGACCCGGACCGCGCCGCGCCGTTGGTGGAGGGGATCCTCAAGAGCTCGTCCTCGCGCCGGCTGCGCGAGCGGGCGTTGCACGTGGTGGCCCGCTCGGAGACGCAGCGGGGACAGGCGCTGCTGACGCAGGTGGCGCGGGGCAAGGTCGGCAATCCGGACCTGCAGGTCCAGGCGATCCGGCACCTGGGGCGGTCGCAGTCGGCCGATCACCGGCCCCTGCTCACCGAGATCTACAACTCGTCGGCCGACGCGGCCATGAAGCGCGCGGTGATCGACGCGCTATCGGCGCAGGACAGCGCGCCCACGCTGGTCGCGCTGGCTCGCAAGGAGACCGACCCGGCGCTGCGCCGCGAAATGGTCCGCCGCCTCTCGCGCATGCGCACCAAGGAAGCCAACGACTTCATGGCGGAGCTGCTGAAATGAAGCTCGCGGCGGTCGCCTTCGCGGCGGCGCTGGCGCTCCAGGCGCAGCCGAAAAAGCTGGTCAACGCGCAGATCGAGACGCGCCCGGCGACGGGCGGCCTCGACTCGGTGGTTCAGTCGCTCGCCGCCGCGCAGCCGCAGCCTTCCTGGATCGGGTGGACCGCGCCCGCCGGACGGGGCCGCAACTTCGGCTGCGACAACTACTGGCGCGATCATGAAATCGCGGTGTCGGGCGGCGTCGTCCACCTGGAACCGCCCGCCGAGGTGCTGGTGCTGATGCGGGTCTCGGGCGGCGAGATCGGGCAAATCCGCACGCTGGCGCCGGATTGCGACATGGACGCCGGCGGCGTGCCGTTCCGCTGGCTCACCGGCGTCCGGCCCGACGACAGCGTGGCGTTTCTGGCGCGCATCGCGCGCGACCGCACGCGCCACTCCGACTCCGCCGTCCACGCCATCGGCCTGCACGCCGGGCCGGCCGCCGACGCGGCGCTCGAGAGCTTTCTCGCCTCGGGCGAGCCCGAGCCGCTGCGCCTGCGCGCCATTCAGTGGATCGGCTCGACCCGCGGCAGCCGCGGCCTGGCGGTCGCGCAGAAGGTGCTGGCGAGCGACCCGAGCGCGCGCGTGCGTCGCGCCGCGGTGAGCGCCCTGCGGCAGGTTCCCGACGGCCAGGGCATCCCGGTGCTGATCCAGCTCGCCAAGTCGAGCGCCGATCCGGAGGTCCGGAAACAGGCCGTAACGTCGCTCGGCCAGTCGAGAGATCCGCGGGCGGTCGGGTATTTGGAGGAGTTGCTGCGCGGGAGGTGATCTCACGGGCCTGCCGCTGGAGGCCCGCACCGATACCGCGCCCTTCACTTCTCCAGTGTCGCCATCCAGATGTTCCCGGTAGCCTCGACTCTGCTGAAGACGATCTGGTCACGCGCCATGTCTATTCCGGCGGCGCCGGGTTCCCATAGCCCCATGGAGCGGACTTGCGCACGATGGAACGGCTGCACCTCGAAAGGCGCCCCCTGAGCCCGCTTGGTCGCCGGGTCCAGCCGCTGCGCCCACAGGCAGCGGGACCCGTCCCTGCCCGACATGAAGTACACGATATTCCCATCCGGCGACCACCCGGCCGGGGCGTTGTATGTCGAGCCGTCGGCTATCGCCCGCCACTCGGCGAAAGGGATCTCGGCCTTGCCTTGAAAGGGCGCGATGAACAGCGTCCCCGTGCCGAAGGATCCTGATTCCCCCATGAAAGCGATCCAGCGGTCATCGGGAGAAAAACGCGGTTGGTTCAAGCTGTACTTCGGGTGCTCGAGCACGATCTTCTCGCCCGCCGTGGAGTCCAGCACCCCAATCTTCCGTGGCAGGCCCGTCCGATAGAGAAGGTGTTTTCCGTCCGACGACCAGTCCCAGGGCTCCGTACAACCCTCGCAAGCCTTCTCCGGTACTGCTCCGCCGAGAGTCAGGATGTGAATTTCTTGCTTCCCGCCGTCCTGCACGGCGTAGGCCACTTTGCTGCCATCCCGGGTGATCTTGGGCCAGAGCTCCCACGATGGGCCAACGGCGAGGGGCGTTTCGCGGCCGCTTTCCAGGTCCTTGAGCCAGACGTCCCAGTTGAGCGCTTGTTTCTGGAAATTGTAAACCATTTTCTTCCCATCCGCGGAGACGGAAGCCCACTGCTCCACCGCCGCGTTGCGAGTCAATCGTCTCATCTGCCCGAGTGACTTGCCCTGATTGGCTTCGAGCGCCAGGCTCCACACGTCCGTGTTCGCCGTAAGGTTCCAGAAGGCGACGCGCAGGGAGCGCGAGCCGGCAGCGGAAGGCTGAAGCTGCAGCCCGGCCGTGGAGGCCAGGAAGGTCAGTTGTTGGGGTGCGCCTGCAAGCTGCCCGGTCTCGGGGGAGATGGGAATCTGCCACAGATTAGTGCTGTTACTCGCGGTGGCGGAGAAAATCAGGGCGTCACCCGCCGGCGACCAAACAGCCGGCATGTAGAAACCGAATTGCGCGCTGGGGCCGTTTCCGAAAAGTTTCGGAGCGTCCATCGCCTTGACTGGTCCCCCGTCGAGGGGAACGACGTACCAGTCGTCGAAGATTCGGCCCGTCGCGTCCCGGTTTCCTACGAACAACAGGCGCTTCCCGTCGGGGAACCACACCGGGCGTACGGCGTTAAGGAACTCGGGCGCAAGCTGCCTCGGACGTCCGCCGCTGGCGGGGACGACGTAAATCCTACCCGCGTCCCAGTAAGCGATCGAGTTTCCATCCGGGGAAAACCTCGGGTGGCGGCCCCGCGCTGCGATGAGCCTCTCCTCTCCCGACAGCGCCGGAATCACGAAGATGCCGCCTCCCTGCCGCTGGGAGCAGAACGCTATCAGCGTGCCGTCGGGCGAAAACGATGGTTCGTAATCGTCGGCCTGGTGGCGCGTGAGCCGGACCGGCTCGCCGCCCCCTACCTGCTGCACCCAGATATCGAGGTCGCCTTCCCCGCTGCGATCCGAGGCGTAAGCCAGCAGTTTCCCGTCTGGGGAAAGGGCAGGGTCGCAACTGAGACCGGAATCAGCCGTTACCGGCGTGAGCACTGGCCCCCCGGACCTTGCAACACCCGCCGCCGGGGATCGCCCCAGCCACCAAGCCACGCCGGCAGCGCCCAGAAGTAGAATCACTCCCAACGCCATCGCGATCCGAACCCGAGATGGCCATGGCCGCCGGCTTCCAACATCCACTGCGCGGACCCCTGACTCCGACTCTTCCTTCAACTCCTCCAGCGCCAGTCGCAGGTCATCCATGTGCTGGGTGCGGCGCTCGCGGTCCTTACGCAGGCAGCGAGTGATGATCTTTTCCAACTCGGGCGGAGCGCCTTCGGCCAGCGGCGCCGGTTCCTTGCTGAGAATCGCCGACAGGGTGGACATTCTCGTCTCGCCCTGAAACGCTCGCCGGCCGGTTACCATCTCGTACAGTACGGAGCCGAATGAGAAGATGTCCGAGCGCGCATCGACCTTCTTACCCTCGGCCTGCTCCGGCGACATGTAAGCGACAGTGCCGAGGATCGTTCCTTCCTCGGTGTGGAGCTTTAGAGCCTCGGTTGGAGCGGACTCATCGCTCTGAGACCGCTCCGTCAGCTTGGCCAACCCGAAGTCGAGGATCTTCACCTGACCCTGCTCGGTCACCATGACGTTTTCGGGCTTGAGATCGCGGTGAACAATGCCTCGGGCGTGCGCTTGAGCCAGAGCGTCGGCGCTCTGAATCGCATACCGCAGCGCCTCGATTAGCGGCAATCCTCCGCGGGGCAGGAGTTCCCGGAGCGTCTTGCCCGCAATGTACTGCATGACGATAAAGTGCTGACCGTCGGCCTCGGCGATGTCGTGGATAGTGACGATATTGGGGTGATCGAGCGCGGACGCGGCGCGGGCTTCCTGGATGAACCGCTGCCGGCGACCGGGGTCGGCAACCGCCTCCGCGGGGAGGACCTTGATCGCCACCGTGCGGTGGAGGTGTGTGTCGAGGGCTCTGTAGACCACGCCCATCCCACCCTCGCCCAGCTTTGATTCGATCCGATAGTGACCGAGGGTCTGGCCGATCATAGCGTCTCGGGCTTCATGGGATGGTTTCTGAACCCGTCTTCATCTGAGTGTGGCGATTATATCCGATTCGGGACGTGAGCCTGATTTCGGAGGCCACCCGAACACTTCGCAAACTTTCCGCGTATATGGTTAGTTAAGTTAGATCGAGACCCATCCGCCGGGGACAATTCCTACCGGAAGTGCTCCACCAGCACCAGATCGTGGTTCGGCTGGCGCTCGACCTGGCTGAACAGAATGCGCCGCCGGTGACCGCGAAGCGCTGCCCCGTCCCGAGCGGTGAGAATAATTCAACCGGCGCCCAGCCCGCGGCCGGCATTCGGCGCAGGCTGGCCTTGGGTCCGGCTGAACCATCCGGTGGCGTGGAATTGCATCCAGAGAGAAGCCAGTTCTACGCCGTGTTTAGAACGTCCACTTCAGCGCGAACTGAATCTGCCGTGCCGGCGTCGACGTCTGGTTGATCCGTCCGGCCGTCGAAATCGGACGCAGGGTGCTGTCGAAGATCGGCAGCGAGTCGTCGAAGAGCTTGAAATTCGGGTGATTGGTGACGTTGAACGACTCGACGCGCAAATGCAAGCGGTGGCGATCGGTCGAGAACAACACCTTGTGCACGGCCGCGTCGACGTTGAAGACCCCGGGAGCGTCGAAGGTGTTTTTCCCCAGGTAGCCGTAGTAGCCTTCGTCGGGCACGCTGAAGGCCAGCGGGTCGAACCACTTCGCCGGATCGCCCAGAATTGCCCGAGCGCCGGGAATCTGATTCGGCCGCTGGCCCATATCGTTGGTTCCCGACTGGAGGCGCGCGCGGTCGAAGCCGACGTTCGGCGAAAAGGGGAAGCCGGTTTGGGCGGAGACCAGCCCGTGCACTTCCCAGCCGTCGAGAATCCACCGCATGCCCGGCCGGTCCAGCCCGGGGAGCTGGTAGGAGAAGTTCGCGGCGGCCACGTGCCGGACGTCGTAATCGGCGCGGCCGTAGTTCAGCCGGTGGTTGAACGGGTGCGGGTTGTGCTGCGACGTCACGAAATCGTTGGTCACCGACTGCGAAATGTGGTCGAGCAGCTTCGACCAGGTGTACTTGAACTGGTAACGCAGCCGCGATGTCCAGCGCTGTTCGATCATCGCGTTGAGCGAGTGATACCAGGAGTTGAAGCGCGTCGTCCGGATGCCGAAGGTTCCGACGGCGGGATTGACCTTGGGCGCGCCCGCCGGAAAGAACAGGCGCCCGTCGGCGAGCGTCTGCGGAATCGCGATGTTGATGCGCTCGATGCCGGTCAGATGCGTACCGTGCGTTCCGTTATAGGAGAGCTGCGCCAGCCAGTGGCCGCCGACCTGGCGCTGCACCGCGAACTGGTACTGCGTGGCGTACGGCTGGTTGACGCGGTGGGCGACGCTGTCGACGGCGTTCTGCACCACCGCGCGCGAGGCCGCGTCGTAGATATTCGGGAAGGGGGGATTCTGCAACTGCGCGACGCTATAGATCGGCGGAACCCGCACGCCGGCGATGGTCAGCTCCTTGGTGGTCAGCAGGTCGAAGAAGATCCCGGCGCCGGCGCGGATCACCGTCTTGCCGTTTCCGCTGGGATCCCAGGCCAGCGAGACGCGGGGCGCGAAGTTATCGCGCGAGGGGTTCACCGAAAAGACCGGCAGGCCGACGACCGCGCTGGGGTCGCGGTAGGGATCGACGAAGACCGCCGTCTTGCGGTCGCGCTCGGAGGGAACCGAGAAAGTCTCGTAGCGCACGCCCCAGCTGAGGCTGGCGCGCCGCCAGCGGGTTTCGTGCTGCACATAGCCGAAGTAGAGCCGCTGGCTCCAGTTGCGAGCCGTGTCGGAGCCCGGCATCATGAAATCCGCGGTGCGCGGCCGGGCCTGGAGGAAGTCCGAAATCGAGGTGAAGCGCGCCTGTCCGCTATAAAAACGGTCGGCGCGCTCGCTCAACCGCGAGAGATCGAAGGAGCCGCCGACTTTCCAGGTCTGCGCGCCGCGCATGTGCTGGACGTCGTCGTTGATCTGGAAGTTGCGCGTGCTGTAGATTCTGGGCCGAAGGCCGTTGGTCGACGTGCCGATCTCGGCCAGGCCGGTGACCAGCATGCGGCCAACGCCTCGTCCGGCGATATACTCGAGCGCGTTCAGTTCCTTCTTGCGGACGTCCAGGTTCTCGTCGTTGCCGATCTTGCTGGCGCCGAACCGCATGGCGTGAATCGTGGCCGGCGATTGAAGCCACTGCAATTCAGTGTGCAGAACGTGATAGCGGGACGTCTCGAACTGGTTCCAGATCAGAAAATGATCCGCCGCGCTGTGATTGGCCCAGTCGGCCGTGTGGCGCGCCGCCAGCCGCAGCCGCTCCGACAGGATCCAGTTCGCCTTGCCGGCCATGTAGTCTTCGCGATTGATGTTCGGAATGACCGCGATGTACTCTCCGGTGCCGTCGGCGTAGCTCTGCCCGTTGGGGAGCGGATAGAGCGCGAAGTACGGCCGGATGACGGGCGACACGGTCACCGTCGTGAACCCGCCCGAAGGGGTGGGAAGCCGTCCCTCGCGCGCTTCGGCGCCCAGGCTGATCGACCGCGCGGGCGCGCTCGACCGCTGCCGCAGCCCCTCATAGTTGCCGAGGAAGAACAGACGGTCGCGCACAATGGGGCCGCCCACGAGGCCGCCGAACTGGTTCCTGCGCAGTGGCGGGATCTTCGCGCCCGGCGGGTCGAAGAAATTCCTAGCGTCGGTGGCGTTGTTTCGGAACAGCTCGTAGGCGCTGCCGTGCATCTCGTTGGAGCCCGACCGCGTCACCGCCACGATGGAGCCCGCCGCCGCCCGTCCGTATTCCGCGCTGAACGGGCTGGTGACCAGGCGCAACTCCTGGATTCCCTCGACTCCCAGCAGCGCCGCGGACGCACTGGCAGGCGCTGTCGCCGTGGCGTCGTTCATGTACACGCCGTCCAGCCGAAAGCTGTTCTGGTTGGGACGGCCGCCGTTGACGCTGATTCGGAGACTCTGGCCGCGCGACATCTCCGGAGTGGTGTTGCGGAGCTGGTTGACGCCGGTTTCCATGGTCACCAGATCGAGCACGTCGCGCGACCGCATGGGGAGCGATTCCAATTCGCGCCGCTCGGTGGAGGTGCCCCAGTCGGTCGGCGCCAGGCTCACCAGCGGAGTCTCGCCGGTGACCACGATGCGATCCTGCGTGGCGCCCACCTGTAGAGTGAAGCTGGTCGTCAGGGTGCGCCCGGCGTCGAGCCGAATCCCGTCGCGCGACTCCCGCCGGAAGCCCGGATGGGCCGCCTCGACGCTGTAGATGCCGGGCTCGAGCGAGGCCGCCAGATAACGCCCGCGCTCGTCGGTCGCCACGCGCCGCGAATCGTTGGTCAGCTTTCCGCGGATGACGATCTCGGCGCCGCGAATGACGGCGCCGGTCGGATCCGTGACCGCGCCTTCAATGGTCGCCACCGTTTGGGCCTGCACGGCCCCGGCCGTCCAAAGCGTCGCCACGGCGGCCAGTTTCTTAATGTCCATGACGTGCCTTCCACGGAATCGCATAAACCTCGACGAAGCGCAGCAGCGAGTGCGAGATGCCGCCTAACGCCGCCGCCAGCACGATTCCCAGATAGAGTTTCTCGGTCGCCAGCGTTTGTCCCGCGATCCAGATCATGCTGCCCAGCCCGTCGCGTCCACTGATGACCTCCACGGTGATGGTCATCACCAGCGACCTGCCGAAGGCCAGCCGCAATCCGGTGAACATCTGCGGCAACGATGCCGGCAGATAGACGCATCGGACCATCCGGAGCCCGCTGGCGCCGTAGTTGGAGGCCATGTCGACGAAGGCCCGGTTCATCCCCCGCACGGCGTCGAAGGAGTGCAGCGTCACGATGATGAACGCGCTCAGCGAGACCAGCACCATGCGCGCCGTGTCCCCCACTCCGAAAAGCAGGAACGCCATCGGCAGCAGCGAGATTTTCGGCGTCGTGTAGAGAGCCGAGATCAACGGTTCCAGCGAGCGGTTCACCCTCGGAAAAATGGCGGTGACGATTCCGCAGGTCACCCCCGCCAGCGCGGCGGCGGCGAACGACACCAGCCATTTCGAGACGGTGGCGACCAGGTGCCTGGGGAGCTCGCCGGAAAGCGTCAGGCGCCGGCCGGCCTCCAGTATCGCCGACGGCGCGGGAAAGAACAGCGGATCGATGAAATGTGTTCTCGCCGACGCCTCCCAGCCGCCGATCAAAAGGCAGGGGAGCCAAAGGTATAACAGGATCCGTTCCGCTTTACTCACTGCATCCTCCGGCTACGAGTACTTCCGCGACGCCTCGACGAAGCGCGTGTCCACCAGCGTCTGTGCATCCACGATGCGGTCGACGAATCCTTTCTTGTGGGCCCAGTCCACATAGCGCTGAATGCTCTTGACGTCGATGGCGCCGTCCTCGGCCATCGTGGCGCGGCACTGTCGGATGAGCGTCTCATAGTTGAGACTGTTGGATTCCGCGTAGGCGCGGACGAATTTCGGCGTCTTTCCGCCGACGTAATCCTTCACGGCGTGCAGGTAGGCGGCCAGGAATCGCGCCCCGAGCGCGGGATCGCCGTCGAGCAGCCGCGCGCCGAACAGAATGAATGAGTACTGGAGGTTGGGCGCGATGTGCGACTGCACGCTCACGCGGTCGATATCGTCCGCCCACCGCGCCGGCAGCACTTCGAGCGACACGCTGTTGGCGGCGGCGTCGATCTGCCCCTGGCCGAGAGCCGGGATCTCCTCGGCATTGGAGATGTTGACGGCCTTGATGTCCTGCATGGTGAGTCCCGCCGACTCGAGCATCTGGTCGACCCAGAAGGACTGCATCGAGGCGCTCCGGGCAGAGAGGCCCACGCGCTTGCCTTTCAGCTTGGCGTAGGAGAAACCGCCGGGAAACGACTTCTTGCGGATCAGCAACGCGCCCATATCGCCGCAGTCCGGCTTGGCCACCTCGCGTCCGGCGGCGACGCGGATCTTCGCCCCGCGCACGATGGCGTTCACCATGGCCGCGCTGATGGTCATGAAGGAGATGTCGACCTTGCCGGCCGAGAGCGGCGCCAGCGCCACCGACGAGCCCAGTCTTTCCAACTGGACGTCCAGGCCGGCCTTACCGAAGTAGTTATCTTCGTTGGCAAGGTGCAGCGGCGCCATCGTCAGATATCCGCTGACGGCGACCAGCAGCTTCTCCGGAGGCCGCTTCGCACAACCCGCCATCGCCCCGCCGGCGACGGCCATGAAATCTCTACGACGCAAGCGACACCGCCTTCGAAGCGCCCAGCAGGCGCAGGGAATGGACCTTGCCGGTGCGTGTCGCCACCGGCTCGGCAACGACGACCCGCAGCCCGTTCGACTGGCGCCACTGCCACTCCGCGGGCAGGCCGCCCTGGCGCCCGCGCAGCTCCTGGAAGAAGTGCTCGTAGACGGCGTCCGGCAGCGCCCGGGAAAGCCGCGGCGTGACGTAGAGGTCCATCTCCGTCTGATTCATCCCCTCGCGCTCGACGAGCTGGAAATCGCCCGGCTTGCCGCCGAACTTCGCCGGCAGCGCGACCTCCAGGATCCGCACCACGTCCGTTCCCACCAGCGTCATCCCCTGTCCGGTGAGCTTTCCGTAGCTGAAAATGTCGCGGATTTCGCGGTTCCAGCCCATCTTGCTCATCGAGCAGTTGCAGCGCGCCGGCACGATGACGCCGCTATCGTCCATTTCGACGTTGATCATCAGAATGGGCGTGAACGGAAGCAGCGTCGTGAACAGCAGCGATTCCACTTCGATATCGGAGAGCGGCGCCTGCCGCCGGTAGCTGATGGCGGTGTTGGAGTCCGAGAAATTGTGGACCCGGTTGGCGTCCGTCATCTGGGCGCACGAGCGTCCCACGACGCCGATCTCGTTGATGTGGTAGTTCGGCATCGGGATGACGCCCGCCTTGTCCATCACCGCGCGCTTGCCCTCGGTCAGCGCCTCGCCTCCGCAGCTGAACTTGGATCCGCTGATATCCAGGCCGTTGTCGAGAGCCGCCGCCGCCACGCGCGCCATCACGCTGACCATCCCGCCGGAGGCGCACGGGATCCCCCTGGCCCGCCGCTCGGCGATCCATCGCGCCACGGGCGAATAGTCGCCCGGCTCGAGGAATCGGGGAAACGGCGGCCGGTATCCCATCGACCGCGCCTGCATCAGCATGCCGTAGGTCGCCAGCCGGAAATGCCAGGCGTCGCGCCAGGTTCCGCCCGCGGGGAACCAGGCGACATCGACGCGCCCCTTCCGGGAGCGGCGCAGGACGCTGTTGATCCCGCTGGTGTCCGGCAGAATCCCCTTCAGCTCCGCCCAGGCGCATTTGTTAAGGTCGAACTCCAGGTCCACCCAATAGTCGTAGTTGCGCCGGTAGAGCCTGGCCTCCAAGCCCTTGGGCGCCCGCACCGGAGCGCCGCTCGATCCGCTGCTCGATCCCCCCAGCGTGGTCTTTACGAACGGATTGGCGAAGCTCTTCGGCGCCGCCTGCACCTCGACGCCCCGCCGCACGATCGGTTTGCGGCCCTTGAACTCGTCGTGGGCGACGTAGACGCCCTCGCGGTGCAAATCCGCGAGCGTCCCCTCGATGCCCTTGCGCTGGATGCTCGCGGCGAAGTCGGAGTACTCGCAGCCGGCGGCGCGGAACAGCAGATGGTACGGATTGGCGGGATTGTCGAAGATCACCCGCTTGACGTTCATCACGAAGTCCACGTCGCGGCGCTCGAATCGCTCGCGGACGGCGGCGACGGGATCGGCCCCGGGCCTGGACTGCATGAATTCGCGGGAGGTGCGAATCAGCCGGACGTAGTAATCGAGCTTATCGAGTAAAGGCATGTTCGGCCGTGACAAATCCCAACTCGCGATGCATGCGAGACTTCAGCTCCTGGAACTCCGGGTCCAGGATGATCCCCAGCGGCCGCGGCCGCGCCAGGTGCACACGATGCTCGGCGATGATTCTCCCCGGCGAGGCGCTCATCACCAGGATGCGGTCGCTCAGCCGGATGGCCTCGTCGAGATCGTGCGTGATGAATACCACCGACTTCTGGTCGCGCTCCCAGAGCCCGAGCAGCTCCTCCTGCAGAGTCAACCGCGTGAGGGCGTCCAGCGCCGCGAAGGGCTCGTCCATGAGCATCAGCGCC
The DNA here is from genome assembly GCA_964515555.1 of uncultured Solibacteraceae bacterium. Taxonomy (GTDB): domain Bacteria; phylum Acidobacteriota; class Terriglobia; order Bryobacterales; family Bryobacteraceae; genus CAZEVY01. Next base: position 28,099 of record CAZEVY010000056.1, read on the forward strand.
GGATCGGCGAGGAAGCACCGGATGACGGCGACGCGCTGCTTCATCCCCAACGAAAGCTGGTGGGGCCAGGCCCGCTCGCGCCCCTGGAACCCGAAGCGGTCGAGCATCTCGCGGGCGCGGTCCTCGCGCTCGCGCCGGCCGACGCCCTGCATCTCCAGGCCGAAGGCCGCGTTCTCGATGGTGGTCATCCAGGGGAAGAGGCTGTTCTCCTGGAAAACCGTCAGGATGCGGCGATTGCGGTCGTCGCGCGCGATGCGCTCGATGACCCCGCTGCGCACCGGCAGCAATTCCGCGATGGCGCGCAGCAGCGTCGTCTTGCCGCAGCCGCTGGGCCCCACGATGGAAACAAATTCGCCGTTCTTTGTTTCCAGAGAAACCCGCTCGATGGCCCTCACCTCGCCCGCCTGGGAGGGAAAACCAACCTCCACGTCGACGATCCTGAGGCGCATAAGAACCCGTTTCCTCCGAGCCGGGATACGCGCCAACCTGAAGGGGGGCGCTTAGTCGAGTATAATCGTCGATACATCCCGGTGCAAGGTTTAGCCGGGACAGGGGCGTACCAGTTACATCTCCCGGCCCCTGCGATGTCCCCCGCTTGGCCGTGACTCCCGAACCCATCCGCTTCGTGATCGCCGGTACGCCGCGCTCCGGGTCCACCTGGCTGACGTCGGCGCTCAACGACCATCCCTCCATCGAGTGTCACGGTGAGCTGCTCGACGATCCTTATCTCTTGCGAAATCCCGGATTTGCCGCCGATCCCTGGAAGGGATTACTGGACTTATTCCGGAATCCTCCGATCGGCAAAACGGCCGTCGGGTTTAAATTGTTCTATTTCCAATGCTGGGACTACTACACCGAGCACCGCGGAGTGCTCGATCGGCTCGCCGCCGACCGCGACCTGAGCGTCGTATTCCTGACCCGCGGCAATCTCCTGCGTCTGGTGCTCAGTTGGGAGACGGCCCGCACCACCGGGCGGTGGAGACTCGACGCCGATGTCGATCGCGTTACACCGCCGCGCCTCACGTTGGACCCGGCCGATCTCCTCCAACGGTTCCAGGCGATCGAGGAGGGCGTTGCGCGCCTCGACCGCATGTTCGCCACGCACCCGCGCCTCACGGTCGCCTACGAGGAGCTGTTCGCCGCACCCGCCGCCTGGCTCAATCGCATCTTCGAGTTGTTGTCCGTCGATCCCCGCCCCGTCTCCGGCCGCGACCTTCGCATGGAGACCCGCACCCTGCGCGAGGCGATCGCCAACTACGACCAGGTCGCCGCTGCGCTCACGGGCACGCGTTACGAAGATTTCCTGGCCGATCCCCCGCCTGCGCCATAATCGTATGTATGAAGACGATCGCCGCCCTTGCGGCCGCCCTCACCGCCTTCGCCGCCGACGACGCGCATTGGCCCTCTTTCCGTGGGCCGGAGGCACGCGGCGCGGTCGCCGGCAAAGCGCCCATGTCCTGGAACGCCGATGCCACCAGCGGCCCGGCGCGCAATATCCGGTGGAAGACGCCGATTCCCGGACTGGCGCATTCGAGCCCGGTGGTGTGGGGCAATCGCATCTTCGTCACCACGGCGATCAGTTCGGCCGGCGCCGCGCCGCTCAAGGTCGGACTCTACGGCTCGGGCGACCCCGCCGACGACAACGCCAAACAGAGCTGGTCGATCTACGCGCTCGACAAGCGCACCGGCAAGATCCTCTGGGAGCGCATCGCGCACGAGGGTCCGCCGAAGACCAAGCGGCACACCAAGGCGACGCACGCCAACTCGACGCCCGCCGTCGACCGCAAGCGGCTGGTCGCGTTCTTCGGCTCCGAGGGCGTGCATGCCTACAACCTCGACGGCAAACTTCTTTGGAAGAAGGACCTCGGCACGTTCGATCCCGGACCACAGGGCTACGACTTCCAGTGGGGCACCGCCAGCTCCGTCGTGCTCTTCGAGGACAAGGTGATCCTCCAATGCGATCAGAAGAAAGGCTCGTTCCTGGTCGCGCTCGCCGCCGCCGACGGCAAGGAGCTCTGGCGCACCCCGCGCGACGGCGTCTCCAATCACAGCTGGGCGACTCCCGCGGTGGTCCGCGCCGCCGGGCGCACGCAGATTGTCACCAACGGCTGGCCCTACATCGCCGGCTACGATCTCGCGACCGGCAAGGAGCTGTGGCGCCTCAAATCCGAAGGCGATATTCCGACGCCGACGCCGATCTTCGGCTTCGACCTTATCTACGTCACCAACGCGCACGGCGGCGGCGCGCCGCTCTACGCGATCAAGCCCGACGCCACCGGCGACATCTCGCTCGCCGCGCCCTCGCGCACCAGCGCCGGGGTGGTCTGGAGCGAGGCGCGCAACGGCGCCTACATGCAGACGCCGCTGCTGGCCGGCGATCTTCTCTATAGCTGCTCGGATCGCGGCGTGCTGAAGGTCTACGACGCGCGCACCGGCAAGCTTCACTACACGCAGCGGCTCGGCGAGGGCACGACCGGGTTCAGTTCGTCGCCGGTGGCGGCCGACGGCAAAGTCTACTTCGCTAGCGAAGAGGGCGAGGTCTACGTCGTGAAGGCGGGCGCCACTTTCGAGCTGCTCGCGAAGAACCTGCTGGGCGAGATCGCCATGGCCTCCCCGGCGGTGTCGGAGAACGCGCTGTATTACCGCACGCGCGGCCACCTGGTCGCGATCGGCGAGTGAGCGGCGGATGGCGGCAATCCGGCGCGCGTTAATCAGCCTCACCGACAAGTCCGGCATCGAGGAATTCGCCCTCGGCCTCCAGTCGCTGGGCGTCGAGTTGATCTCGACCGGCGGCACCGCGAAACTGCTGCGGGCGGCGGGAGCGCATGTGCGCGACGTCGCCGACGTCACCGGGTTCCCGGAGATGCTCGACGGGCGCGTGAAGACGATTCACCCGCGCATCGCCGGCGGCATTCTCGCGATGAGGGCGCGCGAGGAGCACATGTCGGCCATCGCGGCGCACGGCATTCCGGCGATCGACATGGTGGTGGTGAATCTGTACGCGTTCGAGAAGATCGCCACGCGCGCGGAGGCGACCGTCGACGAGCTGATCGAGAACATCGACATCGGCGGCCCCACCATGATTCGCGCCGCGGCGAAGAACTACCAGGACGTCGCCGTCGTGGTTTCGCCCGGGGATTATCGGCCGCTGCTCGAAGAGCTGCGCGCCGGTGGCGGGTCGCTGTCGCTCGCGACTCATTGGCGGCTCGCCAAGCGAGCCTTCTCCCTGACCGCCGCCTACGATCGTGCCATCTCGGCGCGCCTCGCGCGCATCGAGGTCGCCGGCGGCGCCTTCGCCGACCCGCCCGCCGGAGCGCTCCCGGAGATCCTCGACATCCGCGCGCCGCGCTCGATGGCGCTGCGCTACGGCGAGAATCCGCATCAGTCGGCGGCGCTCTACGGGGCCGAGGGAGGAATCGCCGGGGCGGAGCAGTTGCAGGGCAAGGAGCTGTCCTACAACAACCTGGTCGATCTCGACGCCGCCTGGGAGCTGATCGGCGAATTCGACGAGCCGGCCGCGGCCATCATCAAGCACACCAATCCTTGCGGCTGCGCCGAACAGCCAACGCTCGCCGAAAGCTATCGCAAGGCGGTCGAGGCCGACCCGGTGTCCGCCTTCGGCGGCGTCGTGGCCTTCAACCGCACGGTCGACGGCGAGACCGCCGCGGAAGTGACGAAGATTTTCACCGAGGCCATCGCCGCGCCGGACTACACGCCCGAGGCGCTGGCGATTCTGGCGTCGAAGAAGAACCTGCGCGTGATGCGCGTGGCGCGAGCGGCCGCCGGCGAAGTGGTCGTGAAGTCGATCGGCGGAGGTTTCCTCGCGCAGACCGCCGATCGTCACCGCCTGGGCCGCGAGGACGCCACCGTCAAGACCGAGCGCGCCCCGACCGATGACGAGTGGCGCGCACTGCTGTTCGGCTGGAAGGTCGCCAAGCACGTCAAGTCGAACGCCATCGTATACGCGCGCGCGGGCCAGGCGATCGCGGCGGGGGCGGGACAGATGAGCCGCGTCGATTCCGTGAAGGTCGGCGCGATGAAGGCGGTTCTGCCGCTGGCCGGCACGGTGCTCGCCTCCGACGCGTTCTTCCCGTTCCCGGACGGCGTCGAGGAAGCGGCGCGACACGGCGTTACGGCGGTGATTCAGCCGGGCGGATCGGTGAAGGACGCCGAGGTGATCGCGGCCTGCGACCGGCTCGGCCTGGCGATGGTGTTCACCGGCGTGCGCCACTTCCGGCATTGACGGGGCCACCCCTGCCTGTTGATAGAATCGAAGCCGGGAAAACCGCGCATGCCCGACACCCTCACCATCACCGACAACCGCACCGGAAAAACCTACGAGCTTCCCATCCAGCACGGCGCCATCCGTGCGCTCGACCTGAGGCAGATCAAGACCTCGGCCGACGACTTCGGTCTGATGACCTACGATCCCGGCTATACGAACACCGCCTCGTGCAAGAGCAGCGTGACGTTCATCGACGGCGATAAGGGCATACTCGAGTATCGCGGCTACCCGATCGACCAGCTCGCCGAGAAGTCGACCTTCCTCGAAACCGCCTACCTTATCCTTCACGGCGAACTGCCCTCGCGCGACGAGCTTCAGCAGTGGGTGAAGTCGATCACCACCCACACGCTGCTGCACGAGTCCACCAAGAAGTTCATCGACGGCTTTCACTACGACGCGCATCCCATGGGCATGTTCGTCAGCACGGTCGCGGCGCTCTCCACCTTCTATCCGGAAGCGAAAAAGATCCACGACGCCGGCGGGCGGCTTCGCCAGATCCATCGCCTCGTCGCCAAGGTGCCCACCGTGGCGGCGTTCGCCTATCGCCACAGCATCGGTATGCCGTACGCCTACCCGGACAACGATCTCTCCTATCCCGGCAACTTCCTGAACATGATATCTCCGCGGCGCGGCGCAGGCAGGGGATGGCGTCATGCCATCGTTCCGCCAGGG
>CAZEVY010000057.1:0-5391 GCA_964515555.1 uncultured Solibacteraceae bacterium
GACGTACCCGGCGATGGCCGCCGTCGCCGGGTTGGTGCCGTGGGCCGAGTCCGGCACCAGAATCTTCCTGCGTGGATTGCCGCGCCGCTCGAGCATCGCGCGGACCAGGAGAATCCCGGTCAATTCGCCGTGCGCGCCCGCGCAGGGTTGCAATGTCACCGCGTCCATGCCGGTGATTTCGGCGAGCGCGGCCTCGAGGTCGGCCATCACGCGCAGGCAGCCCTGAGCGAGCTCGTCGGGCTGATAGGGGTGCGCCCAGGCGAGTCCCTCGACGCGCGCCACCAGCTCGTTGACGCGCGGGTTGTACTTCATTGTGCAGGACCCCAGCGGATAAAGGCCCAGGTCGATGGCGTAGTTGTGGGTCGACAGGCGCGTGAAGTGCCGGATGGCCTCGACTTCGCTGACTTCGGGGAAGCCCTCGATCTCGCCGCGCACGTTGCCGGCGCCCAGCGCCTCGCGAGTGTCGACTTCGGGAACGTCGAGCGGCGGCAACTGCCAGCCGCGCTTGCCGGGCGAGCTGATCTCGAACAAAAGCGCTTCGTCCTGCGTGATGTGGGGCCGAACTTTCTTGATCACCCGGCCACCTCCGCTAGCGCGTCCATGTCCGCGCGGCGCGACATTTCCGTTGCGCACAGAAGCATGGAATCGGCGAGCTCCGGGTAGAATCGCCCGAGCGGCAGGCCGCCGACGATGCGGCGGGCCAGCAAGTCGCGGTTGATTGCATCGGGCGGGCGCGGTGTCTTCACGACGAACTCGTTGAAGAACGCCCCCGAGAAGCGCGGCCTGAGCTTCGACGCCAAATAATGCGACTTGGCGACGTTCTGTTCGGCCAGCGCGCGCAGTCCTTCCTTGCCGTAGACCGTCATGAAGACGGTCGCCATGAGCGCAATAAGCGCCTGGTTGGTGCAGATGTTGGAGGTCGCCTTCTCGCGGCGAATGTGCTGCTCGCGCGTGGAGAGCGTCAGGCAGAACGCCCGGCGGCCGTTGGAATCCTTGGTCTGCCCGACCAAGCGGCCCGGCATCTGGCGGATGTGCTTCTCTTTCGTCGCGATGACGCCGGCGTAGGGACCGCCGTAGCTGGGCGGGTGCGCGAACGACTGCATCTCACCGGCGACGATGTCGGCCTCGCGCGGCGGTTCGAGCAGCCCGAGCGAAACGGCCTCGGTAAACATGACGATCAGCAGGGCGCCCTTGCGATGCGCGATCTCCGCCGCGGCGCGCACGTCCTCGACGACTCCGAAGAAATTCGGGCTTTGCACGATGACCGCCGAGGTCGTCTCATCGACGGCGCGCTCCAGCGCTTCGAGATCCGTGCGGCCGGTCTCGGCGTCGTAGCCGATCTCGGCGGCCGGCATCGCCTGGTGGCGGGTAGTCGACGCCAGCACCGCGCGATACTCGGGATGCAGCGCACGCGACACCACGATGCGGCTGCGCCCGTTAATACGCACCGCCATCATGGCGGCCTCAGGCGCGGCGGTGGAGCCGTCGTACATGGAGGCGTTGGCGACCTCCATGCCGGTGAGCTGGCAGATCATCGTCTGAAACTCGAAGATCGTCGTGAGCGTGCCCTGCGCGATTTCGGCCTGGTAAGGCGTGTACGAGGTCAGGAACTCGCCGCGCGAGACGACGGTGTCGACCAGCACGGGCCGGTAGTGATAATACGCGCCGGCCCCGAGAAACGAAGCGTAGCCGGCCGCGTTCTCGCCGCCGCGGGCGCGGAACCAGTCGACGATCTCGTACTCGGACCTTCCGGGGTCGAGCCGCAGAGGTCGCCGGAGGCGGACATCCTCGGGGAGGCCGGCTACGACGTCTTCCAGGGACGCAGCGCCAAGCGCGTCCAGCATTTCCCGGCGCTCGGAATCGGATTTCGGTAAATAACGCAAGCGAGATAATCCAAACAGGGAAGAATTAGTGTTGCGGACCCAGGTACTCCTGGTATTGCGCCGCGGTCATCAGCGTGCCGATCTCCTCGGGCGCGGCGAGCCTCACCCGGATCAGCCAGGCGGCCCCGTGCGGGTCTTCGTTGAGCTTCTCCGGCGCGCTCGTGAGAGTATCGTTCACCGCCACCACCTCGCCCGAGACCGGCGCGAAGATGTCGGAGACCGCCTTCACGGACTCGACCGACCCTAACGCCTTGTGCTGTACGATCATGCCGCCCGGCTTGGGCAGGTCGACGTACACGATATCGCCCAGCTCCTTCTGTGCATGGTCGGTGATGCCGATGAGGGCCTCGCCGCCTTCCACCATCACCCACTCGTGCTCTTTCGTGTAGCGGTAATTGTCCGGATACATGATCACCTGGCTCGTTTATAGAAGGGAGTTTCCACGGTCACCGCCTCCACCGGCTGCCCGCGGACGATCACCTGAATCGCGCCGCCCGTGGCCGCCGACGCGGCCGGCAGGTAGCACAGTCCGATGTTCTTGTTCAGGGTCGGCGAGGGGCTCCCGCTCGTGACCCAGCCCGCCGGTTGGCCTCCGGCGTAGACTTCGTAGCCGTCGCGTCCGATGCCGCGCCCGCGCATTTCGAATCCGGCGAGACGCCGCGTGACGCCGCGATCGCGCCGGGAGAGCAGGGCGTCCCGCCCGATGAAATCGCCCTTGTCGAAGTTGACCATGCGGCCGAGTCCGGCCTCGAACGGATCGATCGAGGCGTGGATTTCATGACCGTAGAGCGCCATGGCGGCTTCGAGACGCAGCGTGTTGCGAGCGCCCAGGCCGCAGGGCAGAATCCCGAATTCGGCGCCGGCCTCTAGCACGGCATCCCAGATTCGCGGGGCTTCGGCGGGGGGAATGAAGATCTCGAAGACGTCCTCGCCGGTGTAGCCGGTGCGGGCGATGCGAGCGGGCGTGCCGGCGACCTCGCCGTCGACGAAATGATAGTACTTGATCGGCGCGAGTTCCACTGGAGTGAGCTTTTGCAGAGTGGCCTGGGCCTTCGGTCCGGGAATGGCGAGCTGCGCGTAGCGGGCGCTGGCGAAATCGACCTGGGCGTTCCAGCGGTTGGCGGTGCGGATGTGCTCGTCGTCCTTCTCCTGGTTGGAGGCGTTGACGCAGAGAAAATAATGGTCGTCCGCGACCTTGTAGACCAGGATGTCGTCGACGAAGCCGCCGTGCGCGTAAAGGAGCGCGGAGTACTTCGCCTGGCCGGTCTTCATCGACGCGATGGCGTTAGGCGTGACGTAGTCGACCAGCCGGAGCGCTTCCGGCCCGCGGACCTCGATCTCGCCCATGTGGCTGACATCGAATAGGCCGACGCGGCGGCGCACGGCGTGATGCTCCTCGACGAGGTTGGCGTACTGGACGGGCATGTCCCAGCCGCCGAAGTCGACCATCTTCGCGCCCATCCGCCGGTGTACTTCGTTGAGCGGAGTGCGCTTCAGGTCGATGGACATGAATCACTCAATCTAGCACAAGTAATGCTTCTCCCACGAGGAACGGCTTGATTGAGACGGCCTACCCGCAGGTGAGGGTGGCATGCCTGGCACTCCGATTGCACTATAACTGTCAACCGGCATGGAAGGCACTCAAAACAAGCCGAATCGCAGCCAGGACCGGAAAAATTTACCGATCGTCGCCTGGAAAAAAGTACAGGCGATCTCCTGGCGGACGCGGGTGTTCCTTTCCAGCCAACCCTCACCTGCAAGTAATGTAGAGATGTCGTTCGCCGACCCGAGACGGCGGACGGCCGAAGCGTGCCGGTTTCCTCCCCGGTCGCTTCATGCGAGCGTCGCGCCGCGGTATCCCTCACCGCGGCGCGACAATCCTATCGCCCTGTGATCCCATCGGTTACAATTAACCACAACCGTCGTTTGCACAAAAAGGGAGTGCTATGAGCATCTCGAGACTGCCTGCGGCTGCCATTGCCGTGGTGACCATCCTCGGCTTCACTGGCTGCGCCAGCAAGAAGTTCGTCCGCGGCCGGCTTGACCCCATCGAGCGCCGGGTCGAGAGCCTGGAGAAGCAGAATAAGGACCAGGAAGCCTCTATCGAAGAGCTCGACCGCGACGTTTCCCGAGCCAATGAGCGCTCGGTGAGCGCCGAGAACCGGTCCATGGAGGCCAATCGCGAGGCGACGAACGCGAAGGACGCCGCTGCGCGCGCCGGTGACGAAGCCAAGCGCGCCGCAGGCGATGCATCCTCCGCTTCGGCCACCGCCGGAGGCGCCCGTTCGCTCGCCGAACAGGGGTTGAACAAGGCCGGCGACGTCGAGCGCCGCATGGAGCGCCTCGATAACTTCCAACTGGTGACGACCGAGACTGTTCTATTCGCCGTCGGCAGCAGCCGGCTCACCAAAGACGGCGAGGCCGCGCTCGACGCACTCGCAGGCAAGGTGGCCTCGCGCAAGCGCTTCGTGATCGAGATTCAGGGATTCACCGACACCACCGGATCGGCGGCGCTGAACCTGGAGCTCAGCCGTCAGCGCGCCAACACGGTTGCGCGTTACCTGACGACGAAGCACAAGGTGCCGCTGCACCGCATTCACCTGCTCGGTTTGGGCAGCGACCTCCAGGTCGCCGACAACAAGACCCGCGACGGGCGAAAGCAGAATCGCCGGGTCGAGGTGAAGCTGTTTGAAGCGGATTTGAACGCGTCAGCGACCACGGCCAGCGCTTCGGGCGCCGCCGCCCGATAACCCGGCGTCGCGCCTGAGTCGATTCCGTTTTCCCGCTTCACCCTTCCCTTTTGCCGGGCTTGCCGGTATCGTCAGTAGGGTGAGGGGACGATGAAAAGCAAAGCTCCGGACCGGCGAGACTTCCTGCGGCGCGTCGTGGTTCCGGGGCTGGTGTGTGGCGTCGCAGGCGAGCGCCCCGGAAGCCTCGCCGCGCAACAGGCCGCGGCGCCGTCCTACGACCTGCTCGTGAAAGGCGGACGCGTAGTCGACCCCTCGCAGGCGCTCTCGGCGGTGCGCGACGTGGCGGTCGCGGGCGGAAAGATCGCCCGCATCGCCGAGAACATCCCGGAGTCGTCGGCGCGGACCGTGATGGACGCTCGCGGCAAGTTCGTCACACCAGGGTGGATCGACGTTCACGTGCACGTTTACGACGGCGTCGCGCCCCTGGGCATCCCCGCCGACGCCAATCACATCGCCAAGGGCGCGACCACGGTGGTCGACGCCGGGTCGGCCGGAGCGCACACGTTCCCGGGACTGCGGCGCATGGTGATGAACGTGGTGGACACGCACGTCTACGCGCTGCTGAACATCAGCGTCATCGGCCAGTCGTCGTTCTCCGACGACGTGCCTTTCGGCGAGCTGATGGATATCCGCTACGCCAACCCCAAGCTCGCCATTCGGACCATCGAGGCGAACCGCGACCGGATCGTCGGCGTGAAGGTGCGGCTGAGCCGGAGTATCTGCGCTGACCACGACCAGGAGGCCCTGCGCCTGGCCCG
>CAZEVY010000057.1:5491-32640 GCA_964515555.1 uncultured Solibacteraceae bacterium
TTCGACCTGGCGACAACGCTGTCTAAATACATGCACTTGGGGCTCTCACTGGAACAAGTAGTTGAGCGGGTGACTGTCAACCCGGCCCGGCTGTTTCGGTTTGCTCATCAACCGGGATCGCTGCGTGTGGGTTCGGCCGCGGATATCGCGATTTTCGCGGTGGTCGAGGGCGATTTCACCTTCCGCGACGCCATGCGGGCGGAGCGGATCGGGCACCGCAAACTGACACCAGTAGCGACCGTCAAGGCGGGTCGGGTATTCGGCGAGGCGTCGATTCCAGTCGTTCGCCCGTAGCGGGCCCGAGCGCACAGACCGCTCCCTCCGGCGAGTGCCTTCCGTAGGTGGCAGCTTCCAGCGCTTGCGCTCGGCCTGCTAATGTAGTAATCTCTATAGAGAACTAGGGATTCCATGGCCGCCGCCGACACCTTCACCCCGGATACCCCGCGCGTCGTGCTGGACCCGCGCGATCACGAGGCCCTGCATGCATCCATCGACGCCGAGTACGAAGAGACCGTAAGGGCCGATATCGAGCTGTTCCGCACCCAGGTGGAGGCGCATCTTTCGGGCGCGCTCACTGCCGACCAGTTTCGGGCGATCCGGCTACGGCGCGGCATCTATGGACAGCGGCAGGAAGGCGTCCAGATGGTCCGCACCAAGGTGCCGGGCGGGATGCTGAGCGCGTCGCAGATGGACGCGCTGGCCGGCGTCGCCGAACAGTACGGCGGCGGCAAGGGCCACCTGACGACGCGGCAGAACATCCAGTTCCATTTCGTGCCGCTCGCAAGCGTGCCCGGTCTTCTGCACCAGTTGGCGGACGCGCGGCTGACGACTCGCGAGGCCTGCTACAACACGGTCCGCAACGTGACCTGTTGTCCGCTGGCGGGCCTTTTCCCCGGCGAAGTCTTCGACCCGCGTCCCTACGCGCGGCAGGTTGCGCTTGCGTTCCTCCACAAGGACCTGACCGACAATCTGCCGCGCAAGTTCAAGATCGCCTTGACGGGCTACGACGACGACACCACCGCCGCCGCGATTAACGACGTCGGGCTGAAGGCCGTGATCCGCGAGGAGAACGGTGAGCGGCGGCGCGGCTTCCGCCTGATCGCGGGCGGCGGGCTGGGTCCGATGCCGAACGAGGCGCAGGTGCTCGACGAGTTCGTGCCGGTGGAGCGGCTCGTGAATCGCCTGGAGGCCGTTGTCCGCGTGTTCGCCCGGCACGGCAACCGCAAGAACAAGAACAAGGCGCGGATGAAGTTCATCATCCGCGAGCGCGGCTTCGAGTGGTTCCGCGACCAGGTGGAGCGCGAGTATCGCGACATCCTGGAGAACGGCGGCATCGAGGCGGCTCCGGTGGTTCCCGAGGGTTTCGGCGGTTTTGCCACGCACGCGCCGGCGCTGGGCACGGGTGCCGAGCTTCCGGTGCTGAACTCGAACGGTCACGTCGATCCGGAGTACGACCGCTGGGTGACAACCAACGTGCGCGCGCAGAAGCAGCCGGGCTATTCGGCGGCGACAGTGCGCATCGACCAGGGCAATTTCACAGCGGAGCAGATGCGCGCCCTGGCGCGGCTGGCGCGCGACGCGGGTGACGGGTTCCTGCGGCTGACGGTGGACCAGAATGTCGTCGTGGCGTTCGTCGAGTCACGCAACCTGAAGCGCGTGTACGCGGCGCTGAAGCAGGCGGGACTGGCGTCGGCGGGCGTGCACGAGATCGACGACGTACTGACGTGCCCGGGGGCGTATAGCTGCAACCTGGCGCTGACGAAGTCGATGAATCTGGGCGCGGCGCTGGCGAACGCGACGCGCGGCTACGACGACCCGGCGGTGCGGTCGCTGTCGATCAAGGTGAGCGGCTGCCCGAATTCCTGCGGCCACCACTGGATCGCCGACATCGGCTTTTACGGGAACGCGCGCAAGATCGAGGGCCGCGAGATTCCGTACTACCTGATGCTGCTCGGCGGCGGCTACGACGCGTCGGGCGTGATGCGCTTCGGGCTGGCGGTGCAGGCGGTGCCGGCGCGGCTGGCGCCGGAGGCGACGCGGCGCGTGATTGAGGAGTATCGCGCGCGGCGGGCGGGGTCGGAGAGTTTCCGCGAGTTCGTGCTGCGGCAGCGGGTGGAGTATTTCCGCGAGCTGACGGCGGATCTCGCCAAGCCGGCGGAGTTGTTCCCGGATCTGTATAAGGACTGGGGCGACGACGTCGACTACTCGCTGCAGCTCGGCCGCGGCGAGTGCATGGCGTAGGGCGCGTCTACAGATTCACTTCCTGCGACTCGTCGAACACCGCCGGCGACAACTGAATCCCGCCGACCCGTAGCCTCTCCAACACCGCCGGACGCACACCCGTCCCGCGAAAGCGCCCCTGCACTTTGCCCGCGTCGTTGACGCCGGTGCGCTCGAAGACGAACACCTCCTGCATCTCGACGTGGTCGTCGCGGACGCCAGTCACCTCGGCGATGCTGACGATCTTGCGCGACCCGTCCGAGAGCCGCGCCACCTGCACGACGATGCGAATGGCGCTGGCGAGCTGCTGAAGCACGACGCGGGTGGGAATCTCCAGGTCGGCCATCAGCACCATCGCCTGTAGGCGCGAGAAGGCGTCGCGCGGCGAATTCGCGTGCACCGTGCTCATCGACCCCTCGACGCCGGCGTTCATCGCCTGCAACATGTCGAGCGCCTCCGGGCCGCGGCACTCGCCCACGATGATACGGTCGGGCCGCATGCGCAACGCCGTGCGCACCAGCTGGCGCTGGTTGATGCCGCCTTCCTTGTTGAGATTCGGCGGGCGCGTCTCGAACTTCACGAGATGCCGCTGCTGAAGCTGGAGCTCGGCGGTGTCCTCGATGGTGACGATGCGCTCCTCCTCGGGAATGAATCGAGAGAGTGCGTTCAGCATGGTGGTCTTGCCGGAGCCGGTGCCGCCCGAGACCAGCACGGTGGCCTTGGCCTCAACCACTGCCGCGAGGAACTTCAGCATCCCCGGCATCAGCGTGCGGTTGGCGGTCATCTCGTCGGAGGTGATTACGTGGCGGCCGAAGCGGCGGATGGAGAGCGCGGGCCCGTCGAGCGCCAGCGGTGGAATGATGGCGTTGACGCGCGAGCCGTCCATCAGCCGCGCGTCGACGATCGGGTTGGCCTCGTCGATGCGGCGCCCCACCTGCGAGACGATCTTCTCGATGATGTGCATCAGGTGCGCGTTGTCCTTGAAGCGCACGCCCGTGAGCGCCAGCTTGCCGCCGCGCTCGATGTAGACCTTCTGCGGGCCGTTGACGAGGATGTCGGAAATGGTCGGCTCCTTGAGCAGCGGCTCGAGCGGGCCGAGTCCCAGCACCTCGTCGAGCACCTCCTCGACGATGCGGTTCTGCTCGGCGGTGGTCATCGGCACGCGCTCGTCTTCGAGCAGTCGCTCGACCACGCGGCCGATCTCGGCGCGCACGCGGTCCTTGGGAATCGACGACACCCGCTCCAGGTTCAGCACGCCGATCAGCTTGCGGTGGATTTCCGACTTGAGCGCGAACATCCGGTCGGATGGCCGCGCCGGCGCTGGTCCCGATGTGGAGGGGCGCGGCGCCGGACGATAATTGCTGCCCACGTTGCTCCTTGCGATAATCGCTCTGTCCATTGTACGGGCCGCCGAATCGACGTGAGTTCCTCGCCGCCACGGCGCTGATGCAGGCGCCGCCGCGACGGCCCAGCGTGGTGTTGCTCGTCGGCCCCTGGTCGGCGGACACGGCCGCTTCGCTCGAAGGGTCTGTCCGGTTCACTCGCTACTACGCCGCCAATCCCGAGACCGCGCCCGCGCGCGCGTCGATTCTCACCGGCCGCTTCCCACACGCCTGCGGCGTGATCCGCGACGGACAGACGCTCGCGGGGTCCGAAGCGACGATCGCCTCCGCGCTGAGCGCCGCCGGGTACAGCGACAACCCGGCGCGGCCTCCCTACGTGACGATCGCCGCCGGCGAGCGGGCGGTGGCGGGGGCGCTCACCCGGTTCCGCGGCGCATCCGATGCGATTGTCGCGCTGACCTCCGACTTCGGCGCGCGAGGCGGCGAGCCGTTCGAGGATTCGGCGCACGGCACGCTCTCGATCCGCTACCCCGGCGTGCTCAAGCCCGGCGACAACGACGCGCTGATCTCGGGAGTCGACCTGGCGCCCACGCTGCTGGCGCTCTGCGGTCTGCCGGTTCCGCCGCCGATGCAGGGCCGCGACCTCTCGAGACTGCTGCGCGGGCGCGGCGAGACACCGCCGTCGCTGTTCTCGTATGGACGGCTGGGGACGGCGCGCGAGTGGCGCATGATCGTGCGCGGGTACGACAAGCTCGTGGTCGACCGCGAGAGCCGCGTCACGCATCTCTACAATCTCGCCGACGATCCCGCCGAGTCGCGCAACCTCGCCGGCGAACCGTCGGCCGAGCTGAAGCGCGACGAATTGCGCGCCTTGCTCGCCGACTGGCGCAAGCGCATCGCCGACGGGATCGACGCCTCGGGCCTAAAGAAGCGCTGACCGCTACAATAAAGATTCCCCATGGCCGAAGCCGCGATTGTCGTCCCGCGAGAATCCACAGCCGCCGGCCTGGCGCGGCGCGACAGCGTCGTCATTCTCGTATTGCTGAGCGTGGCGCACTTCGGCGTCGACTTGTATTCGGCGGCTCTCGGCGCGCTGCACCCGGTCCTGGCGGCGAAATTCGGCCTTTCGCTCACGCAGGCGGGCATCCTCGGCGGGACGATGGTGTTCTCGTCGTCGATGATGCAGCCCGTCTACGGCTATCTCTCCGACCGCTACGCGTCGCGCCTGTTCACGGTGCTCGCGCCGGCGACGGCGGCCCTGTGCATTTCTGCGCTCGGACTGGCGCCGGGATTTCCGTGGCTGGTGGCGCTGGTCGCGCTGGGCGGGGTGGGCGTGGCGGCGTTCCATCCGCAGGCTTCGGCGAGCGCGTCGCGCACGTCGCGCACGCGGCGCGGGCGCTGGATGTCGATCTTCATCAGCGCCGGACTATTGGGATTCGCCGCGGGGCCGGTGTATTTCTCGGCCGTCGTGCTGCGGCTGGGCCTGGATCGCATGCTGTGGGCGGCGATACCGGGAGTGGCGATTTCGGCGGTGCTGTATTTCCGGCTGGGCGGGCCGGGCGCGGTCGCGTCGGGTTCCGGGTCGCGATTCGAGTGGCGAGCGCTCGCGCCTGTGTGGCGGCCGCTGGCGATTCTGTATTTTCTGGTGTTTATTCGCTCGGTGGTGCAGGTGACTTTCAACCAATTCCTCCCGCTATACCTGCACCGGGAGCGCGGATTCCCGGTCGCCGAGGCCAGCGTCGCGCTCTCTATCTTTCTGGCTGCGGGCGCCGTCGGCGGCTTTCTCGGCGGTAATCTTGCCGACCGGTTTGGCGGGCGGCGCGTGATCCTGTATTCGATGTTGGGCGCGGTTCCCTTTCTGGCGGGGTTTTTCCTTCTGTCCGGAGGATGGGCCATCCTCTCGCTGGCCGCCGGCGGTCTCATGCTGGTGCTCACGAATCCGATCAATATCGTCATGGCGCAGGAGCTCGCGCCGGGTAGCTCGGGCACGGTATCGGCGCTGATGATGGGATTCGCCTGGGGCGCGGCCGGATTCCTCTTCATTCCTCTCACGGGCTGGGCGTCGGACCACCTCTCGCTGCACCAGGTGCTCGGCGTTCTCGCGGCGACTCCTCTCATCGGGTGGGCGCTCGCCTGGAAGCTGCCCGGGGCGCGTTGATGGCGAACGCCGTCTGCCTGGTGAGCGGCGGACTCGATTCGGCGACGTCGTTGGCGGTCGCGCGCCGCGAGGGTTTCGCCTGCCACGCATTGACGTTCGACTACGGGCAGCGGCATCGCGTCGAGATCGAGGCGGCGCGTCGCGTGGCGGCGCAGCTCGGCGCGGTGCGCCACGAGATCCTAGGCATCGACCTCGGTGCCTTCGGCGGTTCGGCCCTGACCGGCGCGATCGAGGTGCCAAAGAATCGCGACGAATCGGAGATGTCGAGCGGAATCCCCGTGACCTATGTCCCCGCGCGCAACACGATCTTCCTTTCGTTCGCCATGGCGTGGGCCGAGACTCTCGGCGCGAGCGACATCTATCTCGGCGTGAACGCAGTCGACTACTCGGGTTATCCCGACTGCCGGCCCGAGTACCTGGAAGCCTTCGAGCGCATGGCGAACCTGGCGACGAGAGCCGGAGTCGAGGGCGCGCGGATGCGCCTGCACGCACCGCTGATTCGGCTGTCGAAGGCGGAAATTGTCCGGCTCGGCGCGGAGCTCGGAGTCGACTTCTCTCTCACGCACAGTTGCTACGACCCCGAAGGCGGGCGCGCGTGCGGCGCCTGCGATTCATGCCTGCTGCGGAAGCGCGGCTTCGCCGAGGCGGGCATCGCCGATCCGTTGAGCTACGCCGCATGAGGATCGCCGGCCCGTGAGAATCGCAGAAATGTTCCGCTCGATTCAGGGCGAAGGCATGCTCGCGGGCGTGCCATCGGTGTTCGTGCGCACCAGCGGCTGCAACCTGCGCTGCACCTGGTGCGACACGCCGTACACGTCGTGGTCGCCGGAGGGCGATGAGAGGAGCGTCGAGGAGATCGCCGTGTATGTTCGCGAGAACGCGACCGGGCACGTGGTGGTCACCGGCGGCGAGCCGATGATCGCGCCGGAGATCGGGGGCCTGACGGAGCGCCTGGCGGCCCTGGGACAGCACATCACCATCGAGACGGCGGGCACGGTCATTGCGCCGGTGCGATGCGACCTGATGAGCATCTCTCCGAAGCTCGCCAATTCGACGCCGCACGAGCGCGAGGGCGGCCGCTGGGCGGCGATGCACGACCGGCTGCGGATCGGCCACGATACATTGCGCGACTTGATGAGGTATTCGTATCAATTAAAGTTCGTGGTGATGTCGCCGGATGACATGCCTGAGATCCTCGCGCTGGTCGACTCGCTGGAAGCGGCGCGCGATCGCGTTGTGCTGATGCCCGAGGGGACCGACGCGGAGACCCTGGGCGAGCGCGGGCGCTGGATCGCCGGGATCTGCGTGCGCGAGGGCTTCCGGTTCAGCTCGCGGCTCCACATCGAGCTGTGGGGCAACCGGAGGGGCGTGTAGTGCGGCGCCTGATCGAATCGCCCGGCAACGCCGGCGCGATCGCCGCGGCGCGCGACTTTCTCGAATCGCTCCCGCACGGCGAGGAAGCGTTGCTGCTGGCGCCGACGCGCGGCGCTGCCGACGAGCTGCTGCGGGCGGGCCCGTCGTTCGGTGTGCATCGCATGACGCCCGTGCGCCTCGCGGGCGATCTCGCCCGTCCGGCGATGGCCGAACGCAACCTGGCACCGGCGACGCCGCTGAGCCTCGAAGCCGTGGCCGCGCGCGTGGTCGACATCTGCCGCAAGGAGAAGCGGCTCTCTTATTTTCTGCCGGTGCTCGACACGCCAGGTTTTCCGCGCGCGCTCACGCGAACGCTCACAGACCTCCGGCTTCACGGCGTCGAGCATGGCGCGCTGAGCGCCTCGGGCGCATCCGGCCCCGACCTGGTGTGTCTCGCCGAGCTGTTCCACGCGCAGCTGGCCGAACACAGCTTGGCCGACCTGGCAACTGTGCTCCGGCTCGCAACCGAGGCCGCGCCGGAAGCGACGCCGCGGCCGCTGGTGCTGCTCGACGTCGACGTCGCATCGCCGGCGCACGAGCTGTTTCTCACCGCGGTAGCCGCGCGGGCGCCGTCGGTGATGGCCACCGTGATCGCGGGCGACTCCGATGGCCGCGCGCGATGGGAGCGGATTCTCGGCGTCGCCGCCCGACCCATCGAGGAGAACGATGGCGGCTCGCTCAGGCGAGTGCGGCGGCATTTGTTCGCCGCCAGCGCGCCGGAGGCTCTGGAGCGCGACGCCACAGTCGACCTCTTTTCACAACCCGGCGAGGGTCTTGAATGCGTCGAGATCGCGCGGCGCCTGCGCGAGCTGGCGCGAGGCGGGCTGGTCTTCGACCGCGCGGCCATTCTCCTTCGCGACCCGGAGCGATATCTTCCGCTGGTCGAAGAGGCGCTGCGGCGCGCGGGAATCCCGGGGCACTTCACGCGATCGGCGGCGCGGCCCGATCCGGCGGGTCGGGCCTTTCTCGCGCTGCTGGCTTGCGCGCGCGAGGGCTGCTCGGCGACGGGATTCGCCGAGTACCTGTCGCTGGGGCAGGCCCCGGCGCTCGACCCCGAGGGCGCGCCGGTCCGATCGGAACCCGAGTGGGCCGCTCCCGACGACGACGCACTGCCCGATCCCGGCGACGCCGTCGCGCCGGCCGCGCGGGGGGAGACGCCCCTCGTACTGCCGTACCGTTGGGAGCGCCTGATGGTCGACGCGGCCGTGGTCGGAGGCCGCGACCGGTGGGCGCGCCGTTTGCGCGGACTGGAAACCGAGTGCCGCATCCAGCTCGCCGGCGAGGAAGACGACGCCCATCGCGCGCGCCTGGAGCGCAAGCTCGAACAGCTCGACCGCCTGCAGCGCTTCGCTCTGCCCATCGTCGAAATGCTGGCGGCGCTGCCGAAGCGCGCGGCCTGGAGCGAGTGGATCGACGCGCTGACCGAACTCGCCCTCACGGCCCTGCGCGACCCCGATGGCGTGCTGGCGACCCTCAACGAGCTGTGGCCGATGCGCGACGTCGGCCCCGCGGGCCTGGACGAAATCGCCGGCGCGCTCGGCGACCGTCTGCGGTTTCTGCGCCGCGAGCCGCCCGGAACGCGGTACGGCCGCGTCTTCGTCGGCTCCATCGAGGACGCGCGCGGCCGCAGTTTCGAGGCCGTGTTTCTTCCCGGTCTCGCCGAGGGGCTGTTCCCGCGCAAGGTGGTGGAGGACCCCCTGCTGCTCGACGAGCAGCGCGCGCGCGTCTCGCCCGCGTTGGCGCGCCGCGACGACCGTGTCACGCGCGAGCGGCTGCTGCTCCGCATCGCCGGCGCGGCCGCCTCGCGGCTGGTGGTCTCCTATCCGAGGCTCGACGTCTCGCAGGGCCGCCCGCGCGTGCCGTCGTTCTACGCGCTGGAGATCGTCCGGGCCGCGGAGGGCCGCCTGCCCGACTTGCGCGAGTTCGAGCGGCGCGCGTCGGCCGGTGCGCCCGCGCGCCTGGGCTGGCCCGCACCGCGCGACGAGGGACAGGCTATCGACGCCGCCGAGTACGATCTCGCCCTGCTGGACCGCGTCCTGCGCGATAAGGCAGCGCCGGCCGGATCGGCCCGGTATCTCATGGAGGTGAATCCGCACCTGGGCCGGTCGCTGCGCGCGCGCTGGAAGCGCTGGAGCCGCAAGTGGTCGGACGCCGACGGCGTGGTCGACCCGGGCGAGGCGGCGCTTGCCGCGCTCGTCCAGCATCGTATGGCGGAGCGGCCGTACTCGGCATCGTCGCTCGAGAGGTTCTCCGCCTGTCCCTACCAGTTCCTGCTGCACGCGATTCACCGGTTGCACCCGCGCGAAGAGTCGGTCGCGCTGGAGCAGATGGACCCGCGCACGCGCGGCGAGATCTTTCATGCGGCGCAGCGCGAGGTGTTCCAGGCGCTCGAGCGGGAGGGGCTGCTGGAGTTCGTCGGCGCGCAACTGGAGGCGGTCCTCGATCTCGCCGATCGCGCGCTGGACCGGGTCGCGGCCGATTACCGCGAGAAGCTGGCCCCGGCCATCGCGCGAGTGTGGAAGAGCGAGGTCGACGACGTGCGCGTCGACCTGCGCGGCTGGCTGCGCGAGATCGCCAACCGCCGGGGAGGATGGATTCCCTATCGCTTCGAGTTCGGCTTCGGACTCGGCGGGCGCTCGCGCGACGGCGCGCACGACCCGCGCAGCGTTCCGCAGGAGGCGGGAATCGGCCGGGCGCGGCTGCGCGGCTCGGTCGACCTGGTGGAGCGCGCGGCGGACGGAACGCTGCGTGTCACCGATCATAAAACGGGGCGCGCGCCCGAGCGTCTGCCGGCGAACATCGGCGGCGGCGCGTTTCTTCAGCCGGCACTGTACGGTATGGCGGTGGAGGCTCTGCTCGGCGCACCAGTCGAATCAGGGCGGCTATGGTATTGCACCCAGCGTGGCGGCTATCGCGAAGTTCCGGTGGCGCTCGAAAAGGCGCGCCCGATCGCTCTCGAGGCGCTGCGGTTGATCGACGAGGAGATCGCCGCGGGATTTCTGCCGGCTGCGCCGCGCCTCGATCGCGCCACCGGCGCCGAGGCCTGCGACTATTGCGATTTCCGCGCGGTCTGCGGGCCGTATGAGTGCGAGCGCAGCGCGCGGAAGCCGAAGTCGCGCCTGGAAAATCTCACGACGCTGCGGAACCTTTCATGATTCCGTCAATACAACCCCGGGTCGACGACGCCGCCGCGCGGCGCCGCATCCGCGAGTCGCTCGACGAAAGCCTCATCGTCGAGGCCGCAGCGGGCACGGGCAAAACCACCGAGCTCGTACGCCGCATCGTCGGCGTGCTGGCGGCCGGACTGACCACCATCGAGCGCGTGGTCGCCGTGACGTTCACGCACAAGGCGGCCGGCGAGCTGAAGCTGCGCGTGCGGCAGGGCCTGGACGGTGCGCGCGCCGTTGCGCCGTCGCCGGAGGAGCGGCGGTATCTCGAGGACGCGCTGGCGCGCCTGGAGGAAGCCTCTATCGGGACGATCCATTCGTTCTGCGCGCAGATTCTGCGCGAGCGGCCCGTGGAGGCGGTGGTCGACCCGGCGTTCCAGGAGCTATCCGAACCGCAGGCGCAGCGGCTCTACGACCGGGCATTTCGGCGGTGGTTTCAGCGAAAACTCGACGAACCCGCGGCCTCGCTGCGCCGCGCGTTGACGCGGCTCGCCTGGGATCCGCGCGACCTTCCGCCCGCCGACGAGCTCAAGTTGGCCGGCTGGCGGCTGATCGAGTGGCGCGACCATCCGGCGGAGTGGCAGGGCGTCGAGTTCGACCGCAAGGCGGAGACCGACGCGGTCGTCGAGCGCGTGCTGGCGCTGAAAGAAATGCTGTCGCACGGCCGCCCCGGCGACGCGCTGCGCGAGGCCCTCCGTCCGGTCGAAGAGTTCGGAACCTCGATCGAGCGCGCCGAAACCGCCGCGCGCCGGGATTACGACGCTGTCGAGAGCCGGCTCATCAAGCTGCGCAAGGATCTGCGCCGCTACCTGAGGAAAGGCAAAGGCGCCTTCTCGGCGGCCGTGACCCGGGAGCAGGTGCTCGCCGAAAAGGACAGCGTGCTGCACCTGCTCGAGATCTACCGCCTCAAGGCCGACGCCGACCTGGCGCCGAAGCTTCGCGAGGAGATGCGCGGCCTGCTCGACGAGTACGCCACCGTGAAGCGTGAGGCCGGGGCGCTCGATTTCGTCGACCTGCTGCTGCTCGCCCGCAACCTGCTGCGCGACAAGGCCGACGTGCGCCGATTCCTCCAGCGCCGCTACACGCACGTCTTCGTCGACGAGTTCCAGGACACCGACCCGTTGCAGGCCGAGGTGCTGCTGCTGCTCGCCTCGGGCGACCCGGACGAATCGCGATGGCTCGAATCGACGCCCGCGCCCGGCAAGCTGTTCGTCGTGGGCGATCCCAAACAGTCGATCTACAAGTTCCGCCGCGCCGACGTCGCGCTCTACCAGTCGCTGCGGGAGAACCTGGTGGCGCGCGGTGTGGGACTTGTGTATCTCACGCGCAGCTTTCGCGCGGTGCGTTCGATTCAGATCGCCGTCAACGCGGCCTTCGAGCCGGAGATGAACGGGGACCGCGATTGCGGCCAGGCGGGTTACGTGCCGCTCGAAGAGGTGGCGGCGGATTGGGGCGATCAGCCCACGGTCGTCGCGCTGCCTCCGCCGCGGCCCTACGGAGCGGCGGCCGTCCGCAACGACGCCATCGACGAGTGCCTCCCCGACGTCACGGCCGCCTTCGTCCGGTGGCTGCTCGACAGCGCCTGGACGGTGCGCGATCCGGAGTCCGGCGAGCGCCTGCGCGTCGCGCCGCGGCACATCGCGATTCTCTTCCGCCGCTTCACCAATTGGGGACGCGATATGACCCGCCCCTACGTGCGCGGCCTGGAAGCGCGCGAAGTGCCGCACCTGCTGGTCGGCTCCAAATCGTTTCATCGCCGCGAGGAGGTGGAGACCCTGCGCGCGGCGCTGGCCGCCATCGAGTGGCCCGACGACGAGCTTTCGGTTTTCGCGACCCTGAAGGGCGCCCTGTTTGGGATACCTGACGATCTGCTGCTGCGCTACCGGCACGAGATCGGCCGGCTGCACCCGATGCGTCCCGCCGATGCGGCCGCGGACCTGGCGCCGGTCGCCGAAGCTCTGGCCGAGCTTGCGCGGCTGCACCGCGGACGGAATCGCCGGCCGGTGGCCGAGAGCGTCAACCTGCTGCTGGAAGCCGCGCGCGCGCATGCCGGCTTCGCGTTTCGGCCCGCCGGCCGGCAGGCGCTCGCCAACGCCTGGCGGATCGCGGACCTGGCGCGCGCCTTCGAGATCGACGGCGGCCTTTCGTTTCGAGGCTTCGTCGAGGAGCTGAACGACGAGGCCGAGCGCGAGGCGCCGGAGGCCCCGATCCTCGAAGAGGGCGCCGAAGGCGTGCGGCTGATGACGGTACACGGCGCCAAGGGCCTGGAATTCCCGGTCGTGATTCTGGCCGACATGACCGCCAAGCTGGCCGCCGCCGAGCCCGAACGCTACATCGACCCGCGCCGCGGCCTGTGCGCCATGCGCCTGCTGCGCTGCGCGCCGATGGAGTTGCACGAGCACACCGGCGACGAAAGGCAGCGCGAGCTGGCGGAGGGCGTGCGCGTCGCCTACGTCGCGGCGACCCGCGCGCGCGACCTGCTGGTGGCGCCCGCGGTCGGCGATCACGAGATTGAGGGATGGGTCGCTCCGCTGAACAAGGCGCTGTATCCCGACCGGAAGAACTTCCGCAAGTCGCGGCCGGCGCCCGCGTGTCCCCGGTTCGGCGAGGCCACGGTGCTCGATCGCCCGGTGGAGTACCTGCGGCAGGGCGAGTTCTCCGTGCGGCCGGGCGCGCACACGCCCGTCGCCGGCGGGCACGAGGTGGTCTGGTGGGACCCGGGTGCGCTGCGGCTGGGCGTCGAGGCGGCCATGTGGCTCGATCAGGCCGACACGCTGCTCGCGGGCGGCGAGACGGATGCGGCCGCGGCGTCGCGATCGGGCCACCAGGAGTGGTCGTCGGCGCGTGAGCGGGAACTGGCCGCGGGCGCGACACCCTCGATCGAGGTGGTGCGTGCCAGCGAGGCCGCCGAGGCGCCGCGCGATTTCGAATGCGCCGTTGCGGTGGTGTCGATCGAGCGGCCGCCCGGCCGGCCGGGAGGACGGCGCTTCGGCAGGCTGGTCCACGCGGTGCTGCGCGACGTGGCGCTCAATGCCCATGAAGAGGAGGTCGCGCGTCTGGCACGATCGCACGGACGCACCATGGGATCGTCGCGAGGGGAGATCGACGCCGCGGGACGCGCCGTCGTCGCGGCTCTGGCGAGTCCCTTGATGGCGCGGGCGCGGGGCGCGGGACGCCGCCATCGCGAGCTTCCGGTCACGCTGCCGGTGGACGGCGGCTCGCTGATCGAAGGCGTGATCGACCTGGCGTTTCTCGAGGACGGCGTCTGGACGGTGGTCGATTTCAAGACCGACGCCGAGGACCCGGCCCGCCGCGCCGGCTATCTGCGCCAGCTACGCTGGTACGCGCTGGCGATCTCGAATATGAGCGGCCTGCCCGCGCGTGCGGCGCTGGTGAGCCTTTGATGCAGGACCCGATCACGGTGCTCATTCCGTGCAAGGACCAGAAGGTCGAGTTCTTCCGGGAGGCGGTGGCGTCGATCGTGAGGCAGACATGCCCCGACTGGCGCCTGCTGGTGGTGTTCGACCGCGATACGCCGCTCCGGCTGCACGACGAACTGGCGGCCTTCGGCGACCCTCGCATCGCGAGCCTGACGCGTCCGGAATCCGGCTTCGCCCAGGCCCTGAATGTGGGCCTTTCGGCGGCCGAAACCGATTTCGTAGCGATCCTTCTGAGCGACGACATTTTTAGCGAATCGGCCATCGAGACGCTTCAGCGCTACCGGGCGGATCATCCCGGCGTCGATTTCTTCCATTCGGCGCGGCGCTCGATGTCGGCGGGCGGCGAACTCCTGGGGCCGGTCTCGCCAACCGTCGCCGACGTCACCGAGAAGCACTTTCGCACCGTCGGATCCCCGGTAAAACACCTGCTGTGCTGGCGGCGGCGCAAGGCGCTCGATATCGGCGGAATGGACCCGGAGTTAAGCCCGCACGGCTGCGACGACTACGACTTCCCCTGGCGCATGTTCAAGGCCGGCTGCCGGTTCCAGGCGATTCCCGACTGCCTTTACATCTACCGGCGGCATACCGAGTTCACGCGGCTCACCACCGGGGTTCCGGTGAATAGCCAGATCGAGGTACTGCACCGCATGTTCCGCAAGCATGGCCTGAGCGACCCGGAGATCGTCCGCTTCGTGCAGAAGGCCGCCGACGTCTACCTGATCGAGTCCCACGACGTCACCGTCGCCGGCGAGGAGATCCATAAGGTCTGCTATTGCGAAGCCGGCCCCGAAATGGAGACGGAATTCCTCGCAAAAGGATTCCGTAAAAGGCACATATTTCCGCATAGGGTGTACCGTCTGCCCAAGGGCGGACCCGACGGACTCCGCCTGGCGCGGTCCATGACCGGAATCGACGATCCCTCGCGGCAGCGCGAGTTGGTGCTCTGCGCGCTGCCCCCGGCCGCCGGCGAGTTCCCGGAGGCGCTCTTCGAGGACGACGATCTCCTCTGGCACCGGCAGCAGTTCGGGCTGCCGGCGCACGTCGCCTCGGCCAACCTTGTGCTCGACGGCGACCGGATCTTCGCGACCGTGTATGTTTCCGATGTTGTCCAGCGAATCTCGCGGCGGCGCGAGTTCAAGACGCGCATCGAGAAGGTATTCCAAGGCTGGACGCGGATGCTTCTCAACGCCCTGCTGGATTACGCCGCCGACCTCGGTGTGAGCGAGATTCTCTCGGCCACCGCCGCGCTCGCGATGCGGCACACGGACCGGAACCGGGCCATCGGACCGGGAATGTACCGGAGAATCTACGACGAAGCGCTGCGGTCTTGGCTCGATCCCGAGGCGGCCGGCGACTGGTGGCGGATCGACGTCGCCAGGCATGCCGATCGGCGCGTTCCGCTGCGCAAGCGAACCGAACGGGTCCACCCTGTCAAGACCATCTGCATACTTCACGACGTCGAGCGCGGCTTCGGACACACGCACGAGGACCCGGCCTTTGCCGCGGCCATCGAAGGGCCCGCCGCGAAAGCGCTCGGCTCGATGCTCGACATCGAATCGGCGGCGGGAGTCCGCGCGACCTACGACATCGTCGGATGCCTGTGGGCCGACGTGCAGCCGCCGGCCGCCGCGCGCGGGCACGCCTGCGCCTTTCACTCGTTCGATCACTCGTTGCAGCCGGATGAGCCCTGGCAATTGCTGCAATGCCGCCGACTCGATTACCGCGCGAAAGGGTACCGTCCGCCGAAATCACGAATCACCGCGGGATTGACGGACCAACTGCTCTCGCATCACAACTTCGAATGGCTGGCGAGCGGTCGGGATTCGCTCGGCGCCGATGCGCCGCGTATGGAAAACGGCATCGTCAAGATTCCGATTCACCTGGACGACTACGGCTTGCATCGCGGCGTGCTGGATTTCGCGCAGTGGGAGGCGCGCGTCGCCGGCCTGATCGAGCGGCTCGACCTGGTGGTCATCGGCCTGCACGACTGTTATTTCGAGCGCTGGCTGCCGCACTACCGGGCGTTCCTCGAGAGGATGGACGCGCGAGCGCGGTTTCGCACGCTCGACCAGGTGGCCGCGGACGTGACGCTGCGTCACTCGCGCTGGCTGTGACCGCGCGCGGGGATGCTACGCTGGTGGAGACGAGCCGGTAGCTCAGTCGGTAGAGCATCTGACTTTTAATCAGGTGGTCGCGGGTTCGAGTCCCGCCCGGCTCACCAGGCCATTATCCTCAGGCAGCTGTTCGTGATCCAAGTCCGGGCGCAGGCGGAAACGATCGTGGCGAGGCGCTCTCTCGCGGCGCGCGCGGTCTCCGGCAGCACGCCGGGATCAACGCCGACACGTCGAGTGCTTTCGACGACGGCGTCTTCGACCGGCGGTTCCGAGACAGATCGCGACGTGCAATAGCCTTCGAGTTTCTGCTGTGCACTCGCCGGAAGAGCTCCCAAGGCTATACCCTGTAACTTCGACTAGTCGCTCTCGAGCCTCTCGCCAATGCGTCCTTTGTATCTTTGGTTCGCGCTCCTGCTGGTGGGACACGCCGTCGCTCTCCGCTGCATTCTCGCCGGGCCGCTGGTGCGCTACCAGCACTATCGGTCCCCGGGTTCGATCTGGCAGAGCGAGCCGATCCTCCTGATCGTACTGGCACTCCAGGCCGCTGTTGTTGCCGTGGGATACTTTCGCGCGCGTGGCCGGCTTCCCGCGCGCCGGCCGGCGGCAATCGCAGCCGCGCTTGTGGCCATCGCCACCGGAGCCGCTCCCTCGGCGGACCCCAGGGCCTACGCGCTGGAACTCTTGTTCGCCGGGGCCGTGATGCTCGTGAACGCGGCGAATCTCGTGCTCGCGGTGCGGGCAGCGCCGGATCGCATGGTCGCTGCCATCGCCCGACATGCTCGTTCGATCTTGGGCGACGCGACTGCAACGCCGCCGCGGCTGGACCCTTTCACGCTGGCCGCGGCCGGATGGGTCGTCGTCGTGGCGGCCCTGCTCAACGTCGTCAGCTACGAACGGCACCCGCACGTATCCGATGAGGTCAGCTACCTGATCCAGGCGCACTCGTTCGCGAGCGGAATGCTCACGATGCCTGCTCCCCCTGTTCCGGAGGCCTTTCAGCTCGCCCTGATGACCCACCGCACCGATCGCTGGTACAGTCCGTTTCCTCCGGGTTGGCCGGCGGTTCTTGCCTTGGGCGTTCTGGCAGGAGCGCCGTGGCTGGTCAACCCGCTGCTGGCCGGATTGAGTGTCCTGGTCGCGTCGTTGTTGTTCCAGCGATTCTTCGATCGCCGAACGGCCCGGATCGCGCTGCTACTGTTATGCACGTCGCCCTGGTTCCTGTTTCTCTCGATGAGCTTCATGTCGCACGCGGCGAGCCTGCTGGCTGCTCTGATCGCGTCCTGGGCCGTGGCGCGAATGCGCGGTGGTGGCGGGTGGATGTGGGGAGCGGCGGCGGGTCTCGCCATCGGTTGGATTTTCCTGATCCGCCCGCTCGAAGGCGTCGTGGCCGGTGTCTTTGTTGGCGCGTGGAGTATTTGGGGCGCGCGGCGCAGGGAGGTCCCGGCACTGGCGGCCATGGCAGCCGTCGCGGCCGGTTGCGTGGCAGTCCATCTTGGCTACAACCAACGGATCACGGGCGAGCCGCTCTATTTTCCAGTGATGGAGTATTTCGATCTCCGGTATGGCGTGGGCTCCAACGCCATGGGCTTCGGCCCGAACCGCGGCGTCGGATGGCCCATCGATCCGAATCCCACTCATCACAGTCCATCCGATGCCGTTGTGAACGGGATGCTCAACACGTTCTCGCTGAACGTCGAACTGTTTGGCTGGAGCACCGGGTCGCTGTGGCCGTTAGTACTCGCCGCCCTGGCGGGCTCGCGGCGCCGCCTCGACCTGATGATGCTGCTGGCGATTCTCCTGGTCGTGGTGGGTCATGCGTTCTACTGGTTCAGCGGCGGGCCGGATTTCGGGGCGCGTTACTGGTACCTGGTCCTGCCGCCGGCGATCGGGCTCTGCGCTCGCGGTATTCGAGCGCTCGAATCGGACTCACCCGACGGACCACGCGTGCTGTTAGCGACGCTACTCCTTTGTACTCTGAGCATCGTGAACTACCTGCCGTGGCGCGCCACCGACAAGTACCGCCGTTATCTGAGAATGAGCCCACTGGCGGCCACGCTGGCACCGCACGCAGAAAAGGACATCGTATGGATTCGCGGGCTCCCGTTTCCCGACTATGCCTCCGCCGCCGTGTACAACTCAGTCCCTCCCGGGCGGCAAGGCCCGGTGTACGTGTTGGACGGTCCCGAAAGTGTGCGTGAGCGCGTGCGGAGCGCCTTTCCGGGGCGGAGAGAATGGATCGTCGAAGGGCCCTCGGTGACCAGGGACGGTTTTCGGCTCGTCGGGCCGGCTCCTACTCCAGGCGGTCCCAGAGCGCAAACACGGCCGAGCGATAGATCACCAGGGCGTTGAAGCAGCCCCATCCGATCACCGCCGCTAGTAACGGCCTGTCCCGCAGGAGCAGCCGGGCGGGCTCCTGCACGGGTCCTCCACGATGGGTCAGCACGAGGTAGCGGAACAAGCCGTAGATGACGAATCCCGTGCCGTAGATCAGGGCGTGCGTCCCAAAACGCGCGACGGTCTCCGGCGCGACCGCGTAGCAGGCGTAACAGACGATCGTCGCCCCCAGCAGAGTGGGGTTGATCTGGTCGAGCACCGGGAGGGTGTAGCCCTTGACCGCCGCCGCGTTGCCTCCCGCCACGGGAGTGAGGATCTCCCTGCGGCGCTTGACGAAAGCAAGGTGCAGCGCCAGAAGGAAGCCGCACAGAATCAGCCAATGGCTTGGTTCGACGGCGACGGCGGCGGCGCCTGCGATCACACGCAGGACGAAACCGGCGGCGACAATCATCACGTCCAGCACCACCACCTGTTTCAATCGGATCGAGTAGGCGAGTGCGAGCACCGTGTAGAGCATCGCGATGGCGAGGTAGGAGGGACCAAGGCGCCACCCGAGCGCGAAGCCGCCGGCCCAGAGAGCGATCGCGGCCGTCGCCGCATCCCGGCTGGAAAGCAGTCCCGCGGCGACCGGACGCAATCGCTTCGACGGATGCTCGCGGTCGGCGGACGCGTCCATGATGTCGTTGAACAGGTAGATCGCGCTCGAGATCAGGCAGAACGACATCGCGGCCAAGGCCGCCGCCGCCATCGCGCCGCCATCGAGCAGCTTCTGACCGAAAACCGCCGGGACCAGCACAAACAGATTCTTAAGCCACTGTTCGGGCCGGATCGCGGCCCACAGGATTCGATGGCGGCTGAAGGCGCCGATCGATTCGGCCTTTCCGTCCTCAGTGAAGGACATTCGACGCAGCCGGCGGATTCGCGGATGCGGGCGGCTGGTCCCCCTGGGGGCCCAGTGGCTTCCGGCGCACCTTCGCCTCCATCATGATCTTGGCCAACTGGGGCGGCCGGTACACGATGCCCGGCCACAGGAAGACCTCGTTGGTGCAATGGCATTGCTTGGCGGCGATGGAGCGACGGAATCTTTGCGCCTCTTGCGAATGCCGGATATCCATGAACGATCTTTCGCGCCGGTTTCCGATCGACGCGTGGTCATTGCGAACGCTGACGGCCCTGTCGGAGTAGACGACGCCGGTCAGGTTATCGGCCAGCCAGGGAACCACCTGCCTGCGCTCGGTCGCGGTGCGCTTCTTGGCGGTTTGCAGCATCGGCTCGACGACCGCACCGTAACGGCCGCTCTCGCGCGGCCTCCAAAGGCGTTTCGTAGGATCGTAGAGATCCTTGTACTGTTTCAGGGCGAAGCCCTGGAGCGATGCGCTCTTGCGGTCGCCGCGAATGGTGGGGGTATTGCGGTGGTCCATCGCCGGGCGGCGCCCGTAGAGGTATCCCGTGGGACGGCGGATCTCGTCGATATTCTCACTGGTTTTGTCGGCAACCGAGCCGTTGGTGGGGACGTAGATCTGCCGGACGCCGTTGTTCCGGATGAACATCCGGCAGACCTCACCGAACTCCTCGCGAAGGAAGGGCTCGCCGCCCGAGAGATTGAGATTCTCCCCCCGGCCCAGTCGTCCGGACAGGCGCGCCAGCCTATCGAAGATAAGATCGTCCGGGCGGTTCGGGTTCCGCCAATAGAAACAGTGTTCACAGGCCTGGTTGCAGATGGAATTAGTGAACAGACTCAGAAACGGGGGACTGGCGGGGATGCCGGGAGCGTAGTTTCTCCAGGTCAGCCGGGCGTGATGAACAATTCTCGCCCAGGGAGTCATCTTCCATCGAGGTTAGCATAGCCGCGTGGGAATCCCGGAAGTGCGCGGATTGTTGGTTGCAGCGCACTACTCCGCAGAGCAGACGGTACTCCGCTGATTCCGCACTGCCCGCAGACCATCTCCCAAGTTCGAGGGTATAATCGAGATACTGGTGCGGATCTACCTGCATCTCGGCGTGATAGCGGGCCTGCTGTTTTCCTTGGCCCGAGCGCCATTCCAGCATGTCCATCCGAGCGATCCGCATCACGAACACGCTGAAGGCCTCGCGCACACCCACTGGAGCCGGCACGCCGAAGAGGGGCGTCGCTTGGCCGCCGAGGACCACGATTCCGACGCACGTCTAGTCGATTGGCTGGCAGGAGACGGCAAGGCCGGCGCCCGGTTCGTAGTCGCGCTACCCGAGGCCATCGTTCAAGCGGTTCTTGCGATCCAAGTTGCGCGGGTTCCCGAATTGACCCCGCACAATCACGACCCTCCCGGCCATCAGCCTTTCAGCCCTCGCGGTCCACCTGCCTAACCCACCCGTCAGGCGCACTCTCCGTGCGCGTATTCTCTTTCAAAACTAATTGAGTTGAGGTGGCGCAATGTCTTTGGTCAATCGCGCCGCCACTCCCGTGCTATTGATCACCGCGATTGCGGGTCATTGTCCGGCGCAGGAGTGGACGGAGGCTGTCGTCGTTGAGAAGTTCCTCGATCAGAGTCCGCTGGCTCGCGAGACACGAGCTCGCATCGCCATCGCCCGGGCGGAGACACTGGGCAGGTCGCTCTACGCCAACCCGAGCGTCAACTTTAGCCACGAGGGCGCTGGACGCACGGAGTTCTTTCAGGCCGAGCAGATTCTTCCGATATCGGGGCGGCTGAAACTGTTGCGCGAGGCCGGCGCCGCCCAGGTTCGCGTCGCCGAAGCCGAGGGAGCGTCTTCGCTGTGGCACGCCCGGAGCGTATTGCGCCAGGCGTTCTACCGCGTTCTGGCCGCACAGGAAAGCGAGTCGGTGCAGGTGGCGGGTCTGAAGGAGATCGACGACGTCATCCGAGTGCTGGCCGGCCGCGAGCGTGAAGGGGAAGGCTCGAAGTTCGATCGCCTGCGAGCCGAGCGGGAGCGCGCCGAAGTGCGGGCTGA
This sequence comes from uncultured Solibacteraceae bacterium, assembly GCA_964515555.1. GTDB lineage: Bacteria > Acidobacteriota > Terriglobia > Bryobacterales > Bryobacteraceae > CAZEVY01. The sequence continues at coordinate 26,627 of CAZEVY010000057.1, forward strand.
GTTGGCGCTTGTGCGGGCTGCGGCTGAGCTGGAACGCACTCAGATGCTCGCCTTCCTTCCTGCGGGTATGGACATCCGGAGAGTTTCGGGTCAGATCGAAACTCCGCTGTTGGCGTTGAACGCAACCGAACTATCCCGGCGTGCTCTCGGGGTTCGCGAGGACTACCGCGCCGAGCAGCGCAAGCTCGAACAGTACCGGCTGGAACACCGAGCGGCGGAACGCTTGCGCTATCCCGAGCCGGTACTAAGCGCAGGTCTAAAACGTGCCGAGGCCGGGCAAGGCGGCATGGCGCATGGTCCCGTGATCGGAATCACGTTGCCGCTACCGCTCTTCAACAAGGGTCAAGCGGAGGTAGCCCGATATTCGGCCGAACAGGAGCGGGCATCGGCGCGTGTGGAGTCGCTTCTTCGACAGATCCATGCGGCGGTGGGGAGCGCTGTTCAGGCGCTTAACATCCGCCAACAGGCGCGTGACGAGTATCGCAGCCAGTTGGCCGAGACCGGACCGGAACTGGTGCGGATCGCGACAATCGCATACCAGGAAGGCGAGATCGGAATCCTCCAATTGCTGGATGCGTACCGGGTTCAGCGCCGGGCGCAACTCCGAATGCTCGAAATCCAGGCCGCGGTGAAGGAAGCGCAGGTCGAGTTGGAACGGGTAGTCGGAGAGGAGCTTGGAAAATGAAGCGGGTACTTTGCCTGTCACTCATCCTCGTTGCCGCCGGATGCCGCAACCCCTCGCTGGAATCCGCCAAGACTCCCAATCCCGAACCTCATCCCGAGAGTTTCACGAACTGGACCACCAAGACCGAGCTCTTCGTGGAGTATCCGCCACTGGTCGCCGGCCACATCAGCCGGTTCGCCGTTCACCTCACGCGACTCGATAATTTCAAGCCGATCGCCAAGGGCAGAGTGGAAGTTCGGCTCACCGGGGTGGGGGGCAAAGCGGACGCCTTCGCGGCGGAAGCGGCGTCCCGCCCGGGAATCTTCGGTGTCGATGTGAAGGCGCCCGCCGCGGGTGACTATCGGATATCGGTGCACTTCACCGGAGAAGGCATCAGCGATGTTCATGACCTTGGCGCGATCGCGTCGTCGGTCACCAAGGCGGCGGCGATCCATGAGCACGGGGGCCCAACCGTGGAGACAATCGCGTTTCTCAAGGAGCAGCAGTGGACCCTCGACTTCGCCACGGCGATCGTGGAGGACCGCGAACTTAAGTCCAGCCTCAGGGTCCCGGCCGAGATAATTCCGCGCTCCGGAGGCGAGGCCGAAGTCACGGCGCCCTTCGACGGCCGGGTGGTCACATCGAATCCACCGGTGATCGGCGCAAGCGTCAAGCAAGGACAGGTTCTCGCCGGTATCCTGCCGCCGGTGAGTTCTCCCGGCGATCCCACGGCGCTGGAGTTGGCCAGGAACGAGGCAAGACTTTCATCAGAGCTGGCGCGCAGGGATCGCGAACGGGCCGAGAGACTGGTGAATTCCGGAGCCGCGCCGGCCAGGCGGCTCGACGAAGCGCGAACCGTCGAAGCTACCGCCGAGGCGAGGTTGAGAGCGGCGGAAGCACGCCTTGCCCAATACGAGACCTCGAGATCGGCAGAGACGAATCCCCAGGAAGGCGCTCGGGTATTCGCGATGCGCGCGCCGATCTCCGGCATCATCGTCGAAGCTCACGCCGCGCCGGGAGCGAATGTCAAAGCGGGCGAGACCCTCTTCAAGATTGTCGACCTTGACACCGTTTACGTCTCGGCGGTTGTACCGGAGTCGAACCTGCCCCAAGTAAGGCACCTCTCCGGCGCGGAACTCGATATGCCCGGCACCCAACAGCCACGACGACTGGGGCGCTTGATCTCCGTGGGCCGCGTCGTGGATCCTCCGTCGCGCACTTTTCCCGTGATCTACGAGATCGAGAATGCCGACCGTCGCCTCGCGATCAATCAAGCGGTTCACGTCCGCCTGCTCACGATAGGCACAGGGGTCGCGCCGGCGGTTCCGGAATCGTCGCTCATTGACGATGGCGGGCGTCCCGTGGTCTTCATCCATGCCGCGGGCGAGACCTTCCTGCGAAGGCTCGTTCAGCTCGGCATCCGGGAAGGTGGTTACGTGCAGGTGGTCGAAGGCGTTTTTCCCGGTGAGCGCGTTGTCACGCGCGGAGCGCACCTGATCCGCCTGGCCGCGATGTCGAGCCAGGTGCCGTCTCACGGGCACGTGCACTAGGGGGACCGGAATGCCGGATGCCTTGATTCGCTGGTCCCTGCATCACCGCGCGGTCGTGCTGTTTCTCACGGTCGCGCTGCTGATCTGGGGCGGATACTCGATCCGCGAGATCCCCCTCGACGTGCTCCCCGATCTGACGGCGCCTACGGTAACGATTCTGGCCGAGGCGCGCGGCATGGTCCCGACGGAGATGGAATCGCTGGTGACGCTTCCTCTCGAATCCGCGATCAACGGGGCGCCGGGAGTGCGCCGCGTCCGATCCGCGACCGCGGTGGGCGTCGCCGTGGTCTGGGTCGAATTCGATTGGGGGCAGGATATTCATCGGGCTCGACAGACGGTGAACGAGAAGCTATCGCTGGTTTCCGCGACGCTTCCTCCCAACGTGGATCCGCCGTTCCTGGCGCCGATCTCTTCGATCATGGGCGAGATTCTGTTCATCACGCTCGAGTCGAACCGGCATTCGGCGATGGAGATCCGCACAGTGGCCGATACCGTCCTTCGCCGGCGCATTCTCGCCGTTCCCGGAGTGGCGCAGGCGGTTCCGACCGGCGGCGAGCAGAAGCAGTATCAGGTACTCATCTCGCCCGACCGGCTCCGCGGGTACTCGGTGTCGCTCGACGACGTGGAGAACGCTTTGCGGCGCGGCAGCCAGAACTCATCGGCCGGCTTCCGGGTCGCGGGCGGACAGGAGTACCTGATCCAAGGTGTCGGTCGCGCGAGTACGCTAGAGGGCATCGGACAGATCGCCGTTACGTCGCGGGAAGGCCGGCCGATCTTCGTGCGCGACGTGGCGGACGTGAGGATCGGCCCGGCGCTCAAGCGCGGCGAAGGCTCGCACAATGCCGAACCGGCCGTGGTGTTGGGAATCCAGAAGCAACCCGGCGCCAACACGTTGGAGTTGACCCGCAGGTTGGACGCGTCGCTCGACGAGATTCAGAAAAGCCTCCCGCCCGGCATGGTGATCGATAAGCATGTATTCCGGCAGGCCGATTTCATTTCGCGATCGCTGGAGAACTTGACGGCGGCGCTGCGGGACGGCGCGATTCTGGTCGTGATTGTCGTGGTTGCATTCCTGATGAACTTCCGGGCGGCGATCATCACGCTGCTGGCGATTCCGCTTTCGCTGATGACAGCGGTGATCACCATGAACTGGTTCGGCTTCACGATCAACAGCATGAGCCTGGGCGGGCTGGCGATCGCGATCGGCGAGTTAGTGGACGACGCCATCATCGACGTCGAGAATGTGATGCGCCGCCTGCGGGAGAACGCCCTCAAGCCCGAGGACGAGCGCCTACCGTCGCTCGAAGTGATCTACCGAGCGAGCACCGAGATTCGCGGATCGGTCGTCTTCGCGACCATTATCGTCGTGCTGGTCTTCCTTCCATTGTTTGCGTTGAGCAGCGTTGAGGGCCGGTTGCTCGCGCCGCTCGGATTCGCGTACATCGTCAGCCTTACCGCTTCGCTCGTCGTGGCGCTGACGGTGACGCCCGCGCTTTGCTCGTATCTGTTGCCGAACGCGCGCTCCGTGCTGCGCGGGCATGAACCGTGGCTGGTCCGGCAGCTCAAGCGCATGTTCCAGCCCTCGCTCCGCTGGTCGTTGAATCACCCGCGAATCGTCGTGTTCCTGTCGGTGCTGCTGCTGATTGCCGCCGGAATCGCGCTCTCCCGGACGGGGCGTGCGTTCTTGCCGGAGTTCAACGAAGGCACTCTCACCGTCAGCGCGGTGACGCTGCCGGGGACCAGCCTGGCCGACTCCGACAGTCTCGGGCGCGGGCTGGAGCGCATCCTGCTTGGTGTACCGGAGGTGGTCTCGACGGCGCGGCGAACCGGTCGCGCGGAACTCGACGAGCATGTACAGGGCGTCGAGTCCGCCGAGGTCGATGTGACGCTTCGAATGAAGGAGCGGCCTAAGGATCAGGTACTCGCCGAGATTCGCGAGCGGGTCACCTTGCTCCCCGGCATGAACGTGACCATCGGCCAGCCGATCTCGCACCGTATCGACCACATGCTCTCCGGGACGCGCGCCAACATCGCGGTGAAGATCTTCGGCGACGATCTCACGATGCTGCGTTCGCTCGCGCGCCAGGTCGAAGCGGCGATGAGGGGTATCGCCGGTGTTGTCGATCTCTCCATGGAACAGCAAACCGATATCCCAACAGTCCGCGTGCGGGTGCGGCCCGAAGATGCGGCTCGTTACGGTTTACAGCCCGGCCAGGTAACCACGATGATTCAAACCGCCTTTGTCGGAACGGAAGTGAACCGTGTATTGGAGGGGCAGATCAGTTTTCCGATGGTCGTCCGGTACCCCGAAATGAAGCTGGACGATCTGACGGCGATCGGCCGGACCTTGATCGACTCTCCATCGGGGGTGAAGGTGCCGCTGAACGCCGTCGCCGAGATTATTGAGGACCGCGGTCCTAACTTCATCAGCCGGGAAGGTGTCCAGCGAAAGATCGTCGTGCAATGCAACGTCGCCGGCCGCGACTTGCTGGGTGTCGTGAACGAGATTCGCGCCGCGGCGACGGAGAAGGTGACGCTGCCGCAAGGGTACCGGGTCGAATACGGGGGGCAGTTCGAGAGTGAAGCCGAAGCGTCGCGGCGGCTGTTGATCCTGGGTGTCGGCGTGGTCGCAGGGATTCTGCTGATCCTGGCGACGGCGTTTCACTCCACGCGCGATGCGCTGATCATCATGCTCAACCTGCCGTTGGCGCTGGTCGGTGGCGTCGCCGGCGTGTACCTGGCGGGGGGAGTGCTTTCGGTGGCGTCACTGATCGGCTTCATCACGCTGTTCGGAATCGCCACGCGCAACGGCATCATGCTGATCTCGCACATCCGCCACCTGCGGGAAGCCGAGGGAGTCGCCGATTTGAGGGACGCCGTGATGCGCGGAGCGCTGGAACGCCTCGCACCGATCCTGATGACGGCGCTTGCCGCCGGGCTCGCACTGATTCCGATCGCGGCGGGAATGGGCAAACCCGGCAGCGAGATCCAGGCGCCCATGGCCATGGTGATTCTGTTTGGATTGTTCACATCCACTACATTGAATATGGTGGTGGTCCCGGCCGTGTACCTTGCGGCTGGGCGAGAGAGGGCGAACACATGAAAGAGGAGAGTTCAATGAATCGGACGATTCCTGTTGTCACGCTGGCATTGCTGGCGTCTTCCACGATGCTCTGGGGCCACGACGAGAGGCTGCACGGGGCGAACGCGCTAACCGGGGAAGTGGTGGCCGCCAATGCGGACGGAATGTCGCTGAAGACTAGGACCGATACGGTGAAGGTGAAGTTTTCGAGCAAGACGAAGTTCGAGTACGACAAGAAGGCCGTGGACAAGAGCCACGTCAAGGTGGGAGACAGAGCCGGTATCGTCGGCAATAAGCTGCCCAGCGGCGAGTGGATGGCCAACGAAGTGTTACTGGGGTTGCCGGCGCCAGCACCCAAGGGCGGCAGCGTTAAGAAAGCGCCGGATCACAAACACTGAGAGCCTGTTTGCGATGGCGCCAGCGAATCGATCCGCTACTCGCGCGTGAGAGCGCGGGACGAATCTCCGTCTGCGTCGAATCCATCATTCCCCTCGCCCGGAATCATGACGGAGGAGGCGCATTAATCATCGCGCGCCGTGGTCCACCAAGCGGCAGTAGTCCGGTGCCTCCTCGCGTATCAGGTGGGTTGTGGCGATGATAATTCCTCGCCGTCTCTGGTGCCCGGGGTGGGACTTGAACCCACACTCACCTTTCGGTGAACAGGATTTTAAGTCCTGTGCGTCTGCCGGTTTCGCCACCCGGGCCTTTCTTCAGTGTA
>CAZEVY010000058.1:0-28783 GCA_964515555.1 uncultured Solibacteraceae bacterium
CGGCGCCGAGGAGATACTGGCGCGGATCGAGTCGAGCCCGCGGCGGGCGAGCATCATCGCACCGGGGTACCTGCCCGGCGGCGAGCTGGAGCGCTGGTACGCACGCGCGTCGATCTTCGCGTTCCCGTCGCTCGACGAAGGCTTCGGCATGCCGGTCCTCGAAGCGATGGCGCGGGGCGTTCCTGTGGTCACGTCGAACCGGTCGGCGCTGCCGGAGGTGGCTGGCGACGCGGCATTGGCGGTCGACCCGGAGAGCGCCGAGGAGATCGCTGGTGCGCTGCGGCGGCTGATCGACGACACGGCGCTGGCGGCTTCGCTCGCCGGGCGCGGCCTCGAACGCGCGGGGACGTTTCGATGGGAGGACGCCGTCGCGCGGACCTGGGACGTTTACCGGGAGCTGATCGGGTGACGGCCGGGAGGATCGTGCGGGAGTTTCGCGGGCGGTACGGCCGCGACGCGCGTGTGTTCCGGGCGCCCGGCCGCGTCAATCTGATCGGCGAGCACACCGACTACAACGACGGCTTCGTGATGCCGGCGGCAATCGGGTTCTCGACGTGGGCGGCGGCGGCACCGCGCGCGGATCGCCGCGTGGCGGTGCATTCCGCGAATCTTGGAGAGTCGTTCGAGTTTTCGCTCGATGAGGAGCGGCCGCGCGGGCGCTGGACCGACTATGTGCAGGGCGTCGCGGTTGTGCTTCAACGCGAGGGCTTCGCGATCCTCGGCGCGGATCTGTCGATTGGGAGCGACGTGCCGCTGGGCGCCGGGCTGAGCTCTTCGGCGGCGCTGGTCGTATCCACGGCGCGGGCGCTGCTCGCCGCCTCGGGAGTGGAGTGCGAGCCGGCGCGGCTGGCGAGAATCTGCCAGCGCGCCGAGAGCGAATTCGTCGGCATCCGCTGCGGGATCATGGATCAGTTCGCGTCGATCTTCGGGCGCGAGGATCACGCCGTGTTGCTCGACTGCCGTTCGCTCGATTTCGAGTACGTTCCGCTGCCGGCGGGCGCGAGCCTGGTGGTCGCCAACACCATGGTGCGGCACCAGCACGCCGCGGGCGAGTACAATCGCCGTCGAGCGGAGTGCGAGGAGGCGGCCAGCTGCTTCGGAGTCAGCCATCTGCGCGACGCGACGCCGGAGATGTTCGACGATCGCGCGGACATGCTCGCGGAGCCGGTGCGCCGCCGCGCGCGGCACGTGATCGGCGAGAACGCGCGGGCGCTGGAGGGCGCCGGCGCATTGCGCGCGGGAGACCTGGCTGCGTTCGGCCTGCTGATGGACGCCTCGCACGCCAGTCTGCGCGACGACTACGAGGTCAGTTGCGCGGAGCTCGACACCATGGCGGCGCTGGCGCGCGAATCGACGGGAGTTTTCGGCGCGCGCATGACCGGCGGCGGCTTCGGCGGCTGCGTGCTGGCGCTGGTGGAGGCGCATCGCGCCGCCGAACTGGTGACGCACCTGCGGGAGGGCTATCGCCGCGCGACGGGCGTGACGCCGGACGTCTGGGTCTGCCGTGCCTCGCAGGGTGCCGGGGAAGCGGCCGCATGACGCTGTTCGAGCGATCGCACTGCCGGCGGAACGCGCTCACCGGCGAGTGGGTGCTGGTGTCGCCGCATCGCGCCGAGCGGCCGTGGAGGGGGCAGGTCGACCGGGTCGCGGTGGCGGCGCCGTTCTACGATCCGGACTGCTACCTGTGCCCGGGCAACGCGCGCGCGGGCGGCGACCGCAACCCGGACTACGCGTCGACCTTCGCGTTCGACAACGATTTCCCCGCGCTGACGCCGGAGGAGTCGCCCGGCGCGATGGACGACGGGTTATTCGCCGCCCGGCCCGAGCGCGGCGTCTGCCGGGTGGTATGTTTCACGCCGGATCACGCGCTGACGCTGGCGCGGATGCCGGTGCAGGCGATCGCGGGCGTGGTGGATTCATGGACGGAGCAGTGGATCGAGCTGGGCGCGCGCGAGGAGATCCGCACGGTGCAGATCTTCGAGAATCGCGGCGACATGATGGGCGCGAGCAATCCTCATCCGCACGGCCAGATTTGGGCGTGCGAAAGCGTGCCGAACGAGCACGCCAAGGAGGAGGCGTCGCAGCGGGCGTACCGGAACTCGCACGGCCGCTGCCTGCTGTGCGACTACGTCGAGCGCGAGCGCCGCGAAGGCGTCCGCGTGGTGTTCGAGAACGCGGCCTTCGCCGTAGTGGCGCCATTCTGGGCGGTGTGGCCGTTCGAGACGCTGCTGGTTCCAAAGCGTCACGGCAGCGGACTGGAGGAACTCGCCCCGGAGGAACGGCTCGGCCTCGCCGACGCGCTGAAACGCCTGACGACGCGCTACGACAACCTGTTCGAGTCGCCGTTTCCGTACACGATGGGCTTGCACCAGCGTCCCGTGGACGGCGCCCCGTATCCGCACGTGCACTGGCACGCGCACTTCTATCCGCCGCTACTGCGGTCGGCGACGGTGCGAAAGTTCCTGGTCGGCTTCGAAATGCTGGCCGGTCCGCAGCGCGACATTACGCCGGAGTCGGCGGCGGAGCGTTTGCGGGGGGCGGGCGAGGTTCATTATCTCGATCGGCAGCGATGAAGTATCGTTGAGGTATCCGGTCCGATGTTCGTCATCATCAAACAGAGGCGTCACCTGCGGTCCTTCTCGGAGGCGGGCGCCACGAGCCCGGCGGCGGCCCGCTCCCTCGAGGAGTTGGGGCTCCGGCAGTCGCCGATGTTCCGCCGCATGGTGCGAAAAGGAATTTTCGTCGAGCTGAGCGGAAAATATTACATGGACGCGGCGGCCGCCGCCGCATTCCGCAAAAAGCAGCGCCGGAACACGATTATCGCTCTGATCGTGTTTTTCCTCTTCTTCATTGGGGTAACGTGGCCGGTCTGGTTCGGTTGAACCTCCGAGTCGCCGCGCCTGTTTCCGGGTTCATACAGTCGGGATTCCCGCCGATAAGACTGGTGTCCCGATTGCCTGCTATTCTGGACATGGCTGCTCTCCTTGAAGTTTCATGAAGTTTCGTAGTGGCTCGAGGTATCTCGCGGCCGCCGCGATGCTCATTCCGGCAGCGGCCGAGTTGAGCGCGCAGCGCCTGGTGCTTTTCAGCGGCAACGGCCAGGTGATGCTGGAGCAGTTCGCCGCCACCCAACCTCTCACGGTCCGCGCCGAGGACGGGGCCGGACGGCCGCTCGCCGGCGTCACCGTGCAGTGGGAGCAGATCCCCGTCATCGGGAGCTTCCGCAACACCGAAACCGTCACCGACGCCAACGGTTTCGCCGCTACCAACTTCGTGGCCTCGAGCGTCATTCCCGGGAATTCCTTCACCCAGGGAACCATCCGCGCGACCTCGCCGCTGGGCGCGGCCGATTTCGTGATCACCATCGCGATGACGCGCACGCCGGCCGGTGGGATCGCGCCGCCGCCGCTGCCGGAGATGATCGCTCCGCCCATCGAATCGCGGCTGCTCGAAGGGCCGCCCGGAGGCGTGCTCCGCGGCGCCGTGTCGATCCGCGTTGTGGCGCAGAGCGGAGCGCAGACCGGACAGCCCGTTCCCAACGTCGGCATCCGCCTGGTTCACGAATCCGACCTCTCGCTGCCGGCGGCGGCCTCGTGCAGCGCACCCGGCGGACTCGCGCTGAGCGACGCCTCGGGCATCGCCACCTGCGACGTCGTGCTCAGCCGCACGCCGGGGAACTTCACGATTCGCGTGGCGGTCGGCGAGTATGCGCTGACGCCGGTCATCGACGTGCGCATCTCCGGGACGGCCGTGTGCGCCTACACGCTGACGCCCCCCAGCGCGCAATGGGCGGCGGGAGGCGGGCAGGGATCGTTCCAGGTTGCGACCACGTCCAATTGCAGCTTCGCCGCCACCAGCGACGCCTCCTGGATCACGGTGACTTCCGGGGGCGGAGCCGGGAACGGCATCGCGAACTACACGGTGGCCGCCAATCCGGGCGCGGCGCGCACCGGGACGATTTCCGTCGGTGGCCAGAAGTTCACGGTCACGCAGGCGGGCGCGTCGCAGCAGCGGGTCCTGACGATCCTGCCGACCACGAATTTGCCGCGGGCACGGGTGGGACAGCAGTACGGCGTCACGCTGGCCGCCAGCGGCGGCCGCACGCCCTACACCTGGGCGGCGACCGGCGCGCTGCCCGCGTGGCTCACCTTGAACGCCGCGACCGGCGATCTGCGCGGCACTCCGCCGGCGCCGGGAATCCTCAATCTCCCCATGCAGGTGACCGACGCGCTCGGCGCGCGCGCCACGCACACGTTTATCCTGGCGGTCGACGCCGCGGCCGCGACCGGCCTGGCGATCGGCAACGCGGGCTTGGCCAACGGGGCCGTGGGCGCCGCCTATCGCGAGCGCCTGACAGTCACAGGCCGGTGCGCCACCGTCTTCCCGCGGCCGACGACGTTCGCGCTGCTCTCGGGCTCGCTGCCGGGCGGACTCGCGCTGGGTCCGGACTCGACCGGCGTGTACGAGATCGCGGGAGTGCCGAACGCGCAGGGGACGTTCCCCTTCACGCTGCAAGTGACCGACCCCTGCGGCTTCACGGCCACCGGACAGTTCACGATCACCATCGGCACGCCGGGATCGACGCCGCCGCCGCCCGGACCAACGCCAGGTCCCGCGCCGTCGGGTACCATCGCCATCGCGCCGCAGGCCGTTGCCATCCGCCTGGTGCAGGGCAGTGGAGGCCTCTCGACCACCGAGACGCTGGCGGTGACGTCGAACGGCGGCGTGCTGGCCTACACGGTTACGCTTTCGGCGCAGAGCGCGCCGTGGCTGACGATACTCGGGCCGTTGAGCGGCGCGACGCCGGGCCGGGTGACGGTCGGCGCCAGCAACGCGGCGCTACTTCTGTTGGGAACCTATCAGGGCACGGTGACGATCGCGGCGCCGGCCACGGGCCAGAGCGTCACGGTACCGGTTTCGTTGACGGTGACGCCGCTGCCGCGCCTCACGGCCACGCCGCAGCAGGTGAGCTTGCGGACGGTCACCGGATCGGGACAGCTCTCGCGCGCGCAGGCCACGCTACAGGTCGTCAACGACGCCGGCCCTACGCCGTACTCGACGTTCCCGAGCGTCGCCTGGATCAGCACGCCCGCGGCCGGACGGACACCCGCGGCGCTGGTCGTCGAGGTCGACACCAGCGGCATGCCGCCCGGCACCTACATCGGCAACGTGACGATTCTCTCCGACGGCGCCGCGCCGGTCACGGTACCGGTGACCGTGGTGGTCGGCGCGCCTCCGCCGCTGGCTCTGAGCGCGACACGCGCGGCGTTCGTCGTGCGGCAGGGGGAAGCGCCGCCGGGTCCCCAGCAGATCACGGTGACCGGGGGCATGGCCGGCGACGCCTTCACCGTCGCGTCGGCGACCGCCAGCGGCGGCAACTGGCTCTTCGCCACGCCCGCCGCGGGGACCGCGCCGGGAACGGTGACGCTCCAGGTGAATCCGGTGGGGCTGCCGCCGGGCGACTACACGGCGACCGTGCGCATCACTTCGACGGTGACCGGCCAGACGGCGGTCGTGCAGGTGGAGCTGAGCATCGCCCGGCCGGCGCCGCTGATTACGGCGGTTGTCAACGCGGCCACCTTCCTGGGCGGCCCGATCGTGGGCGGCGAGATCGTGACGCTGTTCGGATCGTCCCTCGGGCCCGACCAGGCCGCCGGACCCCGCATGACGACGCCGGGGATACTCGATGTCGCCCTCGCCGAGGTGCGCGTGCTGTTCGACAACGTCCCCGCGCCGCTCCTCTATGTCTCGGGCCGCCAGGTGACGGCGATCGCGCCGTTCGGATTGGCGGGCCGCTTCCGGACGCGCGTCGAGCTGGAGTATCGCGGCGCGCGGTCGAACGCGATCGAGCTGGCGGTGGGCGAATCGTCGCCGGGGATCTTCACCGACGCCGCGGGTGCGGCCGCGGCGGTCAACGAGGACGGACGAATCAACTCGGCTTCCGACCCGGCCGAGCCGGGGTCGGTCGTGAGCCTGTATCTCACCGGGGGCGGACCGACGGACCTGCCGCTGGCCGACGGAGAGATCGTGGGCGCGACGCTGCCGCGTCTGACGCTGGAGGTGGTCGTGGAGATCGACGGCGTCGCCGCCGAAGTGCTCTACGCGGGCGGCGCGCCGCAGCTTCCCGCCGGGGCCGTGCAGATCAACGCGCGCGTGCCGCGGGGATCGGCGCCGGGGGCCGTGCCGTTGCGGGTGCGCATCGGCGGCGCGTCCAGCCAGGCCGGCGTGACGATCCGCGTGAAGTAAATCCCGCCGGCGTCAGGGATCCTCGTAGGGGAAGACCGCTCCGATCGCCGTGATCGGCGTCATTTTGGAGATCAGCGGCGAGTAGAAGGTGAACTGGAAGTTCTGAATGCTCACCGAGAGGCGGTCGTCGTTGGTGCCCTGGTCCAGGCGCTGCACGTTGACCATCGCGGCCGTCAGCCCGAACGCCCCCGGAGGCGGCGGCATTCCCGGCGCGACCGGAGGAGCGGTGGTCTGCCCGTACACCACCATGTTGGTGATCGCCGACGGGTCGTATGGGTTCACGACTCCGTAACGCGCGGCGTTGCGGACCCGCTCGACCAGGCTCTGGTGCACGAAGAGGAACTGCGCGAAGTCGAAGGTGCCGACCAGCATGAACAGTCCCACCCCGTAGACCAGCGCGCTCTCCAGCAGCGCATTCCCTTTCCGGCTCTTTCTCTTCATATCAAGGTCCCGATATCCTGCCCTGGTAACGGAACGCGGCATACGGCTTGCCCCGCAAGGTCCAGGTGCTGAAAACGCTGTCGATCCCGAAATTGTCGATGGAGACGCTCACCGTGGCGGGAAGCACGTGGTGCGTCTCGGTGATCTGCAGCTTCACGTGCGCCGGCGTAAGACCGGGGACCACCGGAATCGTCCCGCCCGCCGGATCGCCATACACGGCGTGGTTCTTGACGGCTGTTGCGTAGGCCGCCGACGGGGTGGTGGACCCGGAATCGTAGGGAATCAGCGAAGCGTATCTCGCCGCCCCGCGAACTGCGGTCTCCAGCTTGTTGTAGGCGTAGAACCCGTAGCCGAACTGGAACGTTCCTGCGAAGAAGAAGAACATCAGCGAGAACGAGACCGCGAACTCGACGACGGCTCCGCCGCGGCGCCGGAATCGCCGGCTGTGCTTCACGACCATCTACTTCACCAGGGTCGAAAAGAAGTAGCCGCTGTTCTCGTCGGCGCCCTTGTGGCGGCTGCCCTTCATGTACGGTCCGAGGTACTCGGCGCAGAACGGTTTGTTGCCGCCCTGCGGGTATTCGGTCCACCGGAGCAGGAAGAATGCGCCGATCTGCTTGATCTCGTAGGTCGGGTTTCCGACATTCATGGGGACCGCAACGATGCGGCGGCCGCTACCGGTTCCATTCAACACGTACTCGGCGTATGTCTCGGAGTGCGCATCCGAGTCCTGGAGGACACGTTCAATGATGGCGTCGCGCTGGGTCTGCTTGGCGCCGCCGGTCATCCAGGCGGCGTCGCCGATCCCTTTGAAGACGGTCTGGAGGTCGTAGACGATGGCCTGGCGGATGATCGACGAGCTGGTGCTCTCGATGTAGCCGCGCTCGGAACCCCCGCCGGCTTCTGCCAGATTGATGATGGATTGAACGGCATCGCCAGTGCACACGTTGTTGCCGTGCAATCTCGGCTCGGCCGCCCATCGAAGTGTGTATCGCATTCCCGGAATGAGTCCGAAGTGAGGCCCGGTGTTGGGGTCGTGCACATAGGGCGAGAACGGAAAAAGACCCTCACGGAAGTGGGTCTTCAACTGCTGTCCGCCCGCGGAATTAGCGCCGACATAAAGCGTAGGCGCCATCAGCATCATGGCCACCGGTCCGCCGGAAACCTGCCCGTTGTTGGTGTTATACAGGTCGACCATCGGCATGAAGGTTAACGGCACGGGAACCGACACCTCCACGCGGACATACTTGTAGCCCCGCGGATCCACTGGGTTCGGCTCGAACGGCCCGGTCTTCTCCTTGGCGAAGTCCATGGTCGCCCCGGCAAACTGCTGCGTGTGCAGGTTCCACTTGTTGGTATTGGTCGGCAGCGTGGCGCGTGCGCGCAAGATGCCTTCCACGGTACCGTCCAACTCCATGCTGGCCGCCAACGCCGCGGAGTCGACGTAAGTCTGTGCTTCGCTCTTGGCGATGTAGATACGCCCCAAGTCGACCGCAAGTCCGAGTGCGGTGATCAGCGCGACGATTGCCAACGCCGTCACGATCAGGCTGAATCCCTTTCGACGGTCGTGGCGCCGGAGTTTCCCTCTTGCCATGTCCACTTCCTCCACTAATCACAGTAGACCAGGCAGCATAATTTGGGGATAAGCTTTTCGACTGATATCCGGCTCTCACCGCTCTGTGAATCACTAGGAGTATTACGCAGTACTTCCTTAGCGGCGCTACCGCCTGGTACGCTCGTACTGTGTTGATTCCGCGAACCTTGAATCCCCACCAACGCGGGTATTCAGAGGCATCCGGCAGTACCCGCCGATTCTAAGATGGAGTACCGACTTACCACGGCCGAAACCGCAACGGTGCTATGCCTCCCCTGATCGGGGTGTGTGTCGCAGCCTGAATTCGCGGGCGGGCGGCTATCCCCGCGCTTCCGATGCGATGCGGCGCAGTTCCGGCAGCACGTCGCTGGCGGCGACCACCGTCCCGCCGGTCTTGCCGAATCCGAAGTACAGCTTGCGGAACAGCGCGTAGAGGTCGTCGTAGGCGGTCGCGCCGGGGTCGGGTTTCACGACGCGGTACTTGGGGCACAGGGCGTCCTGCGCCTCCTCGACCGTGCGGAAAGTTCCGGCGGCGAGAAAAGCGAAGATCGCCGAGCCCAGGCTGGTTACGTCGCTTTCCGGAACGAGCACGGGCTTGTTCAGCACGTTGGCATAGACGCGATTGAGCGTCTCGTTCTTCCGCGGAATGCCGCCGCCGTTGATGACGCGGCGGATCGGCACGCCGTAGTCGGCCATGCGCTCCAGGATCACGCGCGTATGAAACGCTGTGCCTTCGATGGCGGCGAACAGCTCGTCCTGCGCGGTGTGCGTGAGCTTCCAGCCGAACGTCACCCCGCCCAGTTCGGGATTGACGAGCACGGTGCGGTCGCCGTTGTCCCAGGCAAGGCGCAGCAGCCCGGTCTGGCCCGGACGGAACGCGTCGAGTCCCTCCGTGAGCGCCGACACCGTCGTCCCCGCGCGCCGCGCGATGGCGTCGAAGATGTCGCCGGTCGCCGAGAGTCCTGCTTCGATGCCGGACATCTTCGGATGCACCGACCCGGCCACGACGCCGCACAGGCCGGGGATCAGCTTCGCCGATTCGGCGATCGCCATGATGCAGGTGGAGGTGCCGATCACGTTGACGACGTCGCCCGCGCGCACGCCCGCGCCGACGGCGTCCCAGTGCGCGTCGAAGGCGCCGACGGGAATCGGAATGCCTTCGCGCAGACCGAGCTTCGCGGCCCACTCGGGCGAGAGGCGACCGGCGATGGTGTCGGAAGCCGCGTAACGGCCGCCGAGTTTCTCGCGCATGCCGGCCAGCAGCGGATCGACGGAGACGAGGAACTCCTCGGGCGGCAGGCCGCCGAGCGCGGCGTTCCACATCCACTTGTGTCCCATCGCGCAGATGCTGCGGGGGACCTCGGCGGGATCGGCGATGCCGCACAGGGTCGCGGCGATCATGTCGCAGTGTTCCAGCGCGGTCGCCATGCGGGCGCGCTTAGACGGATTGTGGCGCAGCCAGTGGAGGAGCTTGGCGAATCCCCACTCGGAGGAATACGTCCCGCCGGACCAGTCGATGGCCTCCAGCTCCTGCTCGACGGCCTTGGCGGTGATCTCGGCGGCCTCGCGCCAGGCGCGATGGTCGCACCAGAGGTAGTAGTCGTCGAGCGGCTGGAGGCGCTCGTCGACGGGTACGACGCTGGAGCCGGTGGTGTCGATGGCGAGAGCTTCGATGTCATCGCCGCGAACCCGGGCGTCGGCGAGCGCGGCGCGCATGGCCTCGGCGAGCGCGCGCAGGTGATCGGCGTGGCTCTGCGTGGCGTGGTCGGGATCGTCCTTGCGGCGATGGAGAGGGTATTCGGCGGCGCCGGAGCCGATGCGTCCCCGGTCGCTGGCGACGATGGAGGCGCGCACGCTGAGCGTCCCGAAGTCGACGCCCGCCACCAGGCTCATCGCCGCTTACCGGGACGGAACGAGATGGTGTAGAAGGCGCCGATGAGGGTCAGTACGGCGCCCCACCAGACCGGTGCGTGGAGATCGGAGAGCGCGACCGGCGACTCGGGCGGATTCGAGAGCTCGTAAATCCCCGTGGCGGCGATCAGCACGCCATAGAACACCAGCAGCACTCCGATGAAGAACCAGACCGGGATGAGGCCGCGATCGCCCGTCATGCAGGTCTCATGATACTGCGGACCAAAGTCACAGGAAAAGCTCCATCAGGATCTCGTCGTCGGCCGCGCCGTCGATGACCACCTGCGCGGTCAGCCGGCCGCACTCGCGGAAACCGAGACCGCGATAGTAAGCCTGTGCCGGGCGGTTCGATGCGCGGACCTGGATGACGAGCTTTCGATAATCCACGGACCGGGCGAATCCCTCGGTCGCGCGCCACAAGGCGCGGCCCAGGCCTCGGCCTCGCCACTCGGGAAGCAGGAACGTTCCCAACTGCCCAACGTGAGCCATCGAGGCGAGCAGCGGCGACCACAGGTCGAGGCTCTGAAAGCCAATGACGCCGCCGTTCTCGTCGGCGGCGATGTGAATCGCCTCGCGCGCCGAGAGACCGTCGAGGTAGCGCCGCTCCTGGTCGACGCTCCACGGCCGGTCGATCGCGGAATGCACGCGTTCGGCCGCGATTCGCTCTACCACCGCGACGACGCCCGCCGCGTCGCGCGAACTCGCCTTTCGGATGCGTCCTTCGAGGGCGTCCACAGTTACTTGCCGTCGCGCCAGGCGTCGAGCTCGGCCTGGAGACGCTTGAACATTTCCGGATGTTCGGCGAAGACGGTGCGGCGCTCGCCGGGGTCGTCGCGAAGGTTGTAAAGGAAGCGCTCCTTGCCGATCTGGAGCAGCTTCATGTCGCCCCGCATGGCGGCGTACATGTCGCGGCCCTCGGTCTGGAACTCCCAGAACAGCGTGCGCTCCGGCATCGGCGACTTTCCCGTCCAGGCGTCGAGCAGGTTCGCGCCGTCGACCTTCCAGGCCGGGTCGGGCTTGCCGCCGGCGGCGCCGAGGAACGTCGGGAAGACGTCGGTCATATGCACGGGAGCGTCTACGCGGCGTCCCGCGGGAATCTTGCCCGGCCAGCGCGCGAGACCCGGCACGCGGATGCCGCCCTCTTCGAGACTGCGCTTGTGGCCGCGGAACGGGCGGTTGCTGTCGTGATAACTCGACGCGCCCTGGTTGCCGGATTCGAAAGTCGCGCCGTTGTCGCTGGAAAAAGCCACCAGCGTGTCGTTCGCCAGACCGGCCTCGTCGAGCGCGCGCAGAATGCGGCCGATGGCGGCGTCGAGGCGCTCGATCATGGCGGCGTAGTGCGCGTTGTAGGGCTTCGAGGGGTCCTTCTCGCGGAACTTGCCGTTGTATCGGCGCAGGTTCTCCTCGGGCGCCTCGATGTAGAAGTGCGGCTCGATGAACGGCACGTAGAGATAGAACGGCCGCGTGCGGTTCTCCTGAATCACCTTGACGGCTTCGCCGGCGAGGAGATCGGCGCTGTAGCCCTGCACATCTTCCTTCTCGCGGCCGCGAAACAGGAACTTCGGAAAATGTTCCCATGCGTGGCGGCCCTCGAGGTACCCGAAGGTGGAGTCGAAGCCCTGGTCAAGCGGGTGCGTGAAGACTCCGTTGCGCGGGGCGCTGTGCCACTTGCCTCGGATCGCTGTGGTATAGCCGAGCGGCTTGAGCGCTTCGGCGAGCGTGACCTCGGAGGCGGGCAGGTCGACGCCGTTCGACCGCACGGTGTGGTGGAGGGTGTAACGGCCCGTCAGCAGGCAGGCGCGCGAGGGCGCGCACAGCGGCGACCCCGTGTACCAGCGCGTAAAGGTGGTCCCCTGCGCGGCGAGGCGGTCGAGATTCGGCGTGCGCCATTCCTTGCGGCCGTTGAAGCCGACGTCGTTCCAGCCCATGTCGTCGGCGTAGAGGAAGAGGAGATTGGGACGGCGCGGCTGGGCGGTCGCCAGGGGTGCGGCGAGCGTGGCGGCGCTGGCGTGGAGGAAGTCGCGGCGCGTGAGCATGAGAATAATCTACCTCGCCCGCCTACCTGGCAAAGAACTCCTCCAGCGCGCCGGTCAGCGACGATTCGGGCGACCGGCCGATGCGCTCGCAGGCGCGCTTGTAATCGTCGAAGGTCGCCGAGAGCAGCACCATCGCGCGATTCGGAAGGCTCGGAAAGCGCGGCATGAGAATCTCGATCGAGCCGCGATAGGCGTCGTGCGCCTCCTTCCATCGATCCGCCGCGGCGAGCGAATCGCCGTGATGCGACAACGCGCGCGCCCGCATGCACTCGTCGTCCGTCCTGTTGCCGGCGCCGACAGCCTCGCGCGTGATCTCGATCGACGGCTGGCCGAGAGCGCGCACGTTCGCGCCCTGCCGGATGAGCGCCGCGGCGAGGTGGATTTCGTATCCGGCGCCGAGATCGCGATAGATCGCGGCGGCTTCGGCGGCGGCCTCGGCAGCCTCGGCGGGTCGATCGAGATCCGAGAATCGCTGCGCGAGATTCCGCAAGGCGCGGGCGCGTTCGGCGGGCGGGTCGTCGGAAGCGCGCACGAGTTCGGCCAGCCGGGTCGCGACCGCATTCGCGCGCGCCGACTGCGAGGCTTCGTCGTGCGGCAGCAGCCCGTCGGCCGTCTCGAGTTCCTCGCGCGACATTGCGCCGACCTTGGATTCGACGACCGCTCCCGCACGGTCGCGGCTCAGCTCCGAGCCGCGCGCGTACAGGGTGCGCTCCCGAAGGCGCAGCGCCGCCGCGGGACTGGTCCTATACGACTCGCGCGCCGCCATCCACAGGTATCCGGGATTATGCCAGTCCTCGTGCGGCGGCCGCATCTCGAACGGCTTCGGGTCGAAGGCGGGCACAGGAAGACTCAGCCTCTCGGACCATGCCGCCAGCGCGGCCTCGAAGATCCGGCGCTTGGCCTCGCCGCCGGGAGTCGAAACCGTCGACGGTACTTCGAAGGCGTACTGCGAGAACTCATCGCCGATCCAGGAGTCGCCGAGCAGATTGTAGAGCCAGCCGCGGTCGCGCGAGCCGAGCCTTTCGAGTAACACGATCCGCAGCGGGATCGCCGCGCCGTAGGCGGCCCGCGCGGCACGTCGAATCAGCGGGACCATCGACCCGGCGCCGTCGGCGACGAGCACCATCGGCACGGCGGGAATGGGCTCGTCTCGCAGAAAATCGACGTGCCAGCCGGGCCGCTCGGCGCGAACGCGGTCGATCAACTGCCGCGCCAGCGCGGTCTTGCCGGCCCCGGCGGGGGCGATGATGGCGTGAAACGCGAGCGGCGCCGCCGAGAGGGTCGCCCAGCGGACGAGCGTGTCGAGCTGCTGATTCAGCGACCAGTCGGCGATCCAGACGTCGGCCACTTCAGTCCTTCAATAGATCGTCGCCGATCAGCTTGCGGCCGCCGAGCGCCGTATTGAAGCCGTAGCACGCCATCGCCAGAATGAGGCCCATCACCAGCCAGGTCGAGGCCGCGTACCAGGCGCCCAACGCGCTGGTAATGGGGAGCACGGCGAAAGTCCAGGTGCCGAATTCGCGGAGAAGATTGGCGGTGACGCCGAAGCGAATCGTCACCCAGGCGGCGGAGCCGAAGATCGCCAGGAACATGGGGCCGATGGCGGGAACACCGGCGATTCCGACGACCAGCGCCGTCATGAGCACGGTGGCGACGGCCGCCGCCAGCCAGAGCCGTCGCAGCAGGACGTGCAGGAGAAAAAGCAGCAGGAAGAAAGTGAACGCGCGGTCGAAGCAGATCAGCATCGATTCGAAGATCACACCGATCAGCCGCCGATCGTCGCTCAGACCGTAGATGGGGTTGGTGATCCGAGGGATGTTCATGACGTCGGCGATCAGCACCCCGAAGACGGTGAGCCCAAGGCCGACAGCGGAGCCCACCAGCAGGTCGCGGCCGAACAGCGGGTCGCGGAAGCCGCCGGCAAGCAGCCGGCTCCAGCCGATCAGGCTCTGAGGCCACCGCCGCCGTACGTAAGGCTCGAGCGCGATGTAGAGGATCCACAGCCGTCCGCCCTGAATCAGGGCACGGCCGACAGCGCCGAAGAAGGCGTGGATCTCCTGGACGTCGGCGGCGTGAGTTGCGCCGAGGACCCACACCAGCATTCGCAGCACGAAGGCGATGGCGGCCAGGTGCCAGGCGCCGCGGCGATCGCCCCGCCCCAGCCGCAGATTCCGCCGCGCCAGCCAGGCGCCCGCCACCAACGTGAGCGGAAGCATCACGAGCTCGTTGATCTGTACGTTGGCCGAGACCGTCGGACGTTCCGCGGATTGTGCCCAGGGCCAGAAAATGCGGAAATAAACCGGCCGCCCGCTCCAGGAGGCGGCCTCGACGCGCACCGGCACGTTGCGCACGGGATGGGTTCCCGTCCAGGCGCCGCGCGTGTCGCTGAGAGACGGCGGGACGAAGTCGGCGCCGGCGGCGTTGAGGCTCTCCAGCTTGAGGCCGGCGGCGTCGAGGAGGGGTTTCCAGTCGGTGGGTGGCGTCGTCGCGACAGGCTTGTCCTCCGGTTCGGGAATCGACCGGAACTCGATGAGCCTTCCGAGAATATCCAGGCGCACGAGCTTCATTCCGGGGTAGAGCGGCTCGGGATTCCGATCGGTTATCCGAAAGTCGCCCGTCAGCCCGTCGGTGACCAGCGGCTTCGACCACTCGCGATACCAGAACTGGACCAGACCGGAAGCATCCGGACGTCTCCCGTTCCGGAGCGTCCAATCGTGCAGCTTCTCGTCGGCGACGAAGCCCCAGGCCGTGTAGGCCGGGGCTCTCGCATATCCGAGGCTCGCCGCGATGTCGCGCGCCCGCTGCGCCAGCACCGCCGGCTGCAACGGAGGAGCGGCCTGATGAACGTACGCCCGGTCCGCGCCGATGGTCACCAGCAGGACAGCGGACAGGATCGCCACCACCAGCCACGCGACCGCCGCGCGCACGCTGATGCCCGCCGATTCCCCCGAGGCCGCCACCAGTTCGGGCGACGGCGTCTCGCCCGCCGCCAGCGCCGCCGCCAGCGGATCGCCTCCCGGGAGCGCGGCCGCGATCGCCAGCGCCGAAGCGGGCCGCTTCGTGGGGTCGCGGTCGAGGCACCGCAGGATGACGCGCTCCACCGCCGGGTCCAGCTCCTTCACCAGCGACGACGGGCTCGCCGGCGTCGCCGTCGCGTGCAAGCGCATCAGCTCTTCGAGCGTCCGCGCCTCGAACGCGCGCTTGCCGGTGTAGATCTCGTACAGGAGCAATCCCAGGGAGTAGATGTCGCTGCGCGCCGTGACTTCCTTTCCCGTGAGTTGCTCGGGCGACATGTAGGCTGGCGTGCCGTGACGAATCTCGTCGTCGCCGATACGGTCCGAGACGGCCGCCAGCCCGAAGTCCGTGATCAGCACCTGCCCGCGGCTGTTGATCATCACGTTGGCTGGCTTCAGGTCGCGATGCAGCACCCCGCGATCGTGCGCGGCAGCCAGTCCCGCGCACAGCTTGCGCGCGATCTCCGTGGCCTTCTCCTCGGGCAGCCGTCCGAAGCGGCGCAACACCGACTGGAGATCCTCGCCATCGACGAACTCCATCGAGAGATAATGCAGCCCCTCGGCGACGCCGATGTCGTGAACGCGGCACACGTTGGGATGCGAGACTTGGCGCGCGGTGCGGACCTCGTTGTGGAAGCGCGCCAGCGCCGCACCGTCGGCGGCGAGCTTTTCGGGCAGGAACTTCAGCGCGACTTCCTGGTCGAGGCGCGTGTCCCAGGCGCGATAGACCTCGCCCATGCCGCCGCGTCCGGCCAGCGACACGATGCGGTAGCGCCCGGCGAGTATCGTGCCACCCGGAAATCGGCCTTCGCCCGACGTGCTCGACGGCGGACCCACTGAGGTCGCCGCCCGGGAGAGGGAGTGTGTTTCGGTCGCGGCGCCGCAGGCGAGACAGAATCGCGCGCCGTCGGGGAGGTCGGCGGCGCAGGCGGGGCAACGCATGTCGCCTGTTCAGTCTAACGGATCGCGAGCCCCAGTCCTCCGCTCGCGGTCATTATTGCACGGCACAGGCTCACATCAGCCCAGTTTGAGACTCCGCAGCTCCTTGTCCCAGGGCGGACTGTAGGGCCGCACCAGCATCTTCGAAGCCTCGCGGTCGCCGATGAAGTCTTCCTTCTCCGCGTCCCATCGCAGCGTCCGGCCGCCGAGGCGCAGGGAGAGATTGGCGAGGTGGCAGGCGGCCGCTGCGTAATGGCCGTCCTCGACGGTCGCGTTGGGTTCCTTGCGCGACCGGATGCAATCGAGAAAATTGCGCTCGTGAAGATCCATTCCGCCGTAGACCCGCGACGCGGGACCCATCTTCAGCGGCTCTACCCAAGGCTCCGGCTTCGCTCCCCGCGCCGAGCCCGGCAGCGCGCCCTCGGGATTCTTGAAATCCGGGAAGATTTCGTAGCCGTCGCGCGAGAGATTCATTCCGCCCCTGGTCCCGAAGAACCACAGCACTGGAATCCGCTGGCCGCCGACACTGGCCTCGCGGTAGCTGAACGCCGCGGTCGTGCCGCCTGGAAAATCGAACAGCGAGTCCTGCACGTCGGGAACTTCGGCGAAGTCGTCGAGCGCGCGCCGTCCACCGAAGGAGACCACCGCCGACGGGCCCTTCACCTGGAGCGCCCACAAAATAATGTCCATTTCGTGGACCCCCATGTTGGTCTGCTGCCCGCCATCGGTGTCCCAGAACCAGCGCCCGGTCTGCAATCGGAGATTGTTCATGCCCCGATTGGAATTGTGCGGATGCCGGGCGGCCGGGCCGAGGAACAGATCCCAGTCGAGTCCCGGCGGCGGCGGCGTATCGGGCGGCCTTCCCCATCCAGGCGTGATGTTTCGCACGGCCCCCGACCGGATGCTCGAAATCTTCCCCAGATATCCGCGCAGAAGCTCCGTGGCCGCCTTCTGATAATGCGGCAGCGAGCGCTGCTGCGTGCCCGTCTGCACGACGCGCTTGTAGCGCCGCGCCGCCTCGATCGCCCAGCGCCCTTCGCGGACGAACACCGTCATCGGCTTCTCGACGTAGACGTCCTTGCCGGCCGCGCAGGCCAGGATCGTCATGAGCGCATGCCAGTGCGGAGGCGTGCAGATGAAGACGGCCTGGATGTCCTTGTCCTCCAGCACGCGGCGAAAATCCTGGTGCACTTTGGCCTTCGGATTGAAGTCGGCGGCGTACTTCTCCGCCCTGGGAAGGTAAGCGTCGCACATCGCGGCCAGGTCGACGTCCGGCAGCGGCTTGAGATGCGTCAGGTGGTGCCCGCCGATGATGCCGCATCCGATGCATCCCACCTGCACGCGGTCGTTGGCGCCCACCACGCGCTGGTACGACGCGGCGGTCAGGGCGCCCAGGAAGGTCCGGCGCGTGGGCGTGAAGTCTTTCTGCATGTCGTTCTCCCCGGATAAAGCCATCAGCGGTCCATTCCGCTCGCGCGCAACAGCGTTTCCTGCACCAGCAAATCCTCGGCGGGCGTCACCGCCAGCTTCCGCTCGCCGCGCACCGCCGCCGCGAGCTCGACGAAGTCGTCGACGTAGCGCGTGTAGGAATACGAGAGCGTCTGGGGGCCGGCCCGGTACGGTCCCGACGCAGCGCTCAGATCGATGTGCAGCGAGGGCGGTTCGATGGGCCGCACCACCGCCGTCCCCTGCGTGCCGACCAACTCCAGCGTGCGGTACGAGCCGTGGCGGGGCTGCATCGACGCGCTGCTGAAGGTGCCCAGCGCGCGCCGCCATTCGAGCACGGCGAGGGTGTTGTCCATGAGACCGTCGTCGTGCAGGCCCGAGCGGCGCAGGAACGGCGTGACGCGCTCCGGGCGGCCCATCAGCCGGACCATCGGATCGAGCATGTGGCCGGCGAGGTCGAACATCTGGCCGCCGGGGAAGCGCGCCTCCGCCCGGCGCATCTCGGCCCCGATCTGCGTGTTCATCGTGCCGCGCACGAAGACGATCTCGCCCAGCCATCCCGCGCGCGCCGCTTCCAGCGCGGCGTTGATGCCCGGATTGTGCCGCCACATGTAGCCGATCTGGAACAGCAGGTTTCGGCGCGCGGCGGCGTCGAGGGCCGCGCGGAATTCTTGCATGTCGACGGCGGGCTGCTTCTCCCAGTGGATGTGTTTGCCGGCGTCGAGTGCGGCCTTGGCGTCGGCGGCGTGATCGGGGACGTCGGATTCCACGGCGACCACGGCGATCGAGGAATCGTCGAGGATTTGCGCGCGCGTCAGCGCGGGGATTCCCGCTTTCGCGTATCGCGCCATCGCGGCGGCGTCCGGCTCCCAGACGCCGGCGAGGTCCCAGTCGGGCGACTTCTGCGCGATGAAGACTTTCGGAGCGGCGTGCGGATGGCTGGCGCCAAGAAAAGCGATGCGGATCCGCGGGCCGGCCTGTTGCGCCATCGCGGCCGCGCCGCCCAGCATGAACTCTCTGCGCTTCATGTTCCCGCGAGAATCCGCATGCAGGAATGCTATCCGGGGGGCTGCCCGGTGTCAACAGACAGCCGGAAGAAAGAACGTCGCGGGAATCCCGTTGGCTGGGAGGCAGGGATTCGAACCCCGATACGCAGATCCAGAGTCTGCAGTCTTACCGTTAGACGACCTCCCAGTCGCACCTCATTTTAACATGCGCGATTCGCCGGAACTTTCCGTCGAAAATGCGCGCCGGCCCAGTCAGCAGCACTTCGCGCGCCGGAATTTCGCCGCGTAGCGCTCCTCGGTGAATCGCCGCCACTCGTCCTTGGAGTGCGCGCGGCCGTGCGCGGCCAGGTGCCGGCGATAGGCGTTCTCATCGGAGAGCTCGCGCAGCAGGCCGATCAGGATGCGCGTCAAGCGCCGCATGGTTACACCTCCTCCGGACGCAGCGTGCTCGCCACGAACGGCGCCTCCACGACGCGCGCCTCGCGCGTGCCGCGCAGGATGCCGGTCCACAGGCGGATCGAATCGACCAGGATGATCGTCACCAGCACCAGGAAGATGCCGCACACCACCGCGTCCAGGCGATTGTTGAAGATCTGCGTCTCGGTCGCCGCCACCTGCGCCGCCGCGACCTTGCCGGCGTCGAGCGCCGCCTGGAGCTGATCGGCCTGCGCCAGGAAGCCGACGCGAGGCAGTGGCGAGAAGATCTTCTGCATCCCGGCCGTGTAGCACACCGTGACCAGCCAGACCAGCGGCACGCAGGTGATCCACAGGTACCGCGCGCCGTGCATCTTCACCAGAATCGTCGTCGCCACGCACAGCGCGATCGCGGCCAGCAGTTGATTGGCGATGCCGAACAGCGGCCACAGCGAGTTGATCCCGCCCAGCGGGTCGCGCACGCCCTGAATGAGAAAGTACCCCCATCCCAGCACCACCGCCGCGCTGCACGCGATCACTCCCGGCATCCAACTGGTCTCGCCGAGGCGCTTGTGCGCATGGCCGAGAAGGTCCTGCAACATGAAGCGCCCCACGCGCGTGCCGGCGTCGATGATCGTCAGAATGAACAGCGCCTCGAACATGATGGCGAAGTGGTACCAGAAGCCGAGAATCGCCTTGCCGCCCACGCTCTGCGCGAAAATGTGCGCCATGCCGAGCGCCAGCGAGGGCGCGCCGCCGGTCCGGTAGAACAGCGAGCTCTCGCCGACGTCGTCCGCCAGCGCCGACATCTCGGCGGCGGTCACCGGAAAGCCCCAGCCGGATATGGTCGCCACAGCCGCCTCCGGGGTCGCGCCGACGATGCCGGCCGGCGAGTTGACCGCGAAGTAGACGCCGGGCTGAAGGACGCAGGCGGCGATCATCGCCATGATCGCCACGAAGCTTTCGAGCGCCATCGAGCCGTAGCCCACCGGCCAGGCATGCCACTCCTTGGCGATCAGCTTCGGCGTCGTGCCCGAGGAGATCAGCGAGTGAAAGCCCGAGATGGCGCCGCAGGCGATGGTGATGAAGCAGAACGGGAAGATCTTGCCGGCGAAGATCGGCCCGGTCCCGTCGGTGAATCGCGTGAAGGCCGGGAGCTGGAGGTCCGGGCGGACGAACAGGATGCCGGCGCCCAGCATCAGCACGACGCCCAGCTTGACGAACGTGCTGAGGTAGTCGCGCGGGGCGAGCAGCAGCCACACCGGCAGCGCGCTCGCGAAGAAGCCGTAGATTATGACGCTCCAGGCCAGCGCGATTCCCGAGAGCGTGAACCACGGCGCCCAGGACGCCGACTGCGACACCCACTGTCCGCCGAAAATGCTTAGCACCACCAGAACAAATCCGATCACCGATGTTTCGAGCACCTTGCCCGGCCGCATGTAGCGCAGGTACAGCCCCATGAACACCGCGATCGGCATGGTGGCGGCGATCGTGAAGGTCCCCCAGGGGCTGCCCTTGAGCGCGTTCACCACCACCAGCGCCACCACCGCCAGCAGGATGATCATGATGAACAGCACCGTCAGCAGCGCCACGAAGCCGCCCACCTTGCCGATCTCCTCGCGCGCCATCTGGCCGAGCGATTTTCCGTTGCGCCGCATCGAGCAGAACAGGATCACGAAGTCCTGCACGCAGCCGCCGAGCACCGCCCCCACGATGATCCAGAGGGTCCCCGGCAGATAGCCGAACTGCGCGGCCAGGGTCGGCCCCACCAGCGGCCCGGGTCCGGCGATGGCCGCGAAATGGTGACCGAAGACGATCCACTTATTGGTGGGCTCGAAGTCGTGGCCGTTGCGCAGGCGCTCGGCGGGCGTGGCGCGCTGGTCGTTGAGCGCCATCACGCGAGCCGCGATGAACTTGGCGTAGAAGCGGAACCCGATCAGGTAGGTGCACACGGCGGCGACGATCAGCCAGGTGCTGTTGATCGGCTCGCCGCGTTCGGTGGCGATCGCGGCGAGGCAGAACGCGGCGGCCGCGGCGACCGCCGCCCACACGCCATGACCGAGGATCTTCTTCATGGAAGTGAATTGTACAACCGCTCCCATCGGTCGCGGCTCCATGGGACGCCGTTGCTACCCGGCCAGATACACGCCGATGTTGGTGACGCGCTTGTACCCCAGCCGTTCGTACAGCGATCGCCCGGCTTCGGTGGTTTGCAGCACGCTGCGTCCGGCCCCGGCCAGCGCGTGCCGCATCATGGCTTCCGCGAAACCCCGGCGCCGGAATAGCGGCAGCGTCGCGACGCTATAGACGCCGACCGCGCCCTCGGCGCTCGCCGTCGCGATGGTGCTCACCGCCGCCCCCTCGAAGTAGCCGACCCAGCCGCGGAATCCCTCGCGCCACAACGCCTCCTCGCCATAGACCTGGCGCGCGACCGCCAGCGGCACGTGAAATGCGACCGACGTCACGTCGCAAAAGTCGCGCCGCGTCGCGGCATCCTCGAGCGGGCGCATGTCGAGCGCGGGCAGCGGGCGGCGCTGCGGCCGCAGGGCTTGGGCGATCATTCCCGGATGGCGTGTCGACTCGTGCAGTCCCGCGCGCCCGAGCGCGTCGCGGGCGCGGGATCGCACGGAGCGCGCCAGCAGGTCGTCGCACAGCCAGCAGCTCCATGGCACGCCCAGGCGCGCGTACCAGCCGCCCGCGAAGTCGAGTATCGCGGCCAGACGCGAGAGATCGTCGAGGGGCGCCGTGGGGATCGCCGCGTTAAAGACGCCGTATCGCACGCCGGAGGAGACCAGCGTCATTCCGGCCTCCTGGTGAATGCGGCCCTCGGGCGTCGCGCGCGCGTACAGACTCATCGCCAGCCGCAGATTGGCGACGACGGGCGCGTACGGCGGCATCGGATGGACCCTACGCTATCATGGTGGCTTCCGATGAAACCAGTTCCTCCCGGTGAACAGCAGGCGCTCGTCGATCGCCTCATGTCGGCGTGCGGCGGCGCCTACACGCCCGCGCAGCGCCGCAGGTATTTCCTCACGGGACCGCAGTGGGCGGCGGCCTACGAAGGCCACGCGCTGTTTCACGCGCCGACGCGCCGGCCCGTCGGCTTCGAGGAGGTCATCCGCAAGTACGCCGAGATCGGCATCGGCCACTGGGCCACGCACGACACCGATGTCATTCCGACCGAGGCGCTCGGGACGGACCGCCAGGTCGAGATCGTCGAGAAGATCGGCGGCGCGCTGCGAGAGCACGGCCTCCAGTGCTCGATGGTGACCACCGAGACCTTCCACCACGCGGTGTGGGCGGCGAGTCCGGCGGCCGAATCGCCCGAGGTTCGCGACTATGCGTCGTGGCGCGTCCAGAATACCGTCCGCATCGGCCACGAGCTGGGCGCGCGCTTCGCGGTCTACTGGCCCGGCTCGCTCGGCTACTTCGTGCAGGGCGCGATCGAAGAGACGCAAACCCTGCGCTGGTACGCCGACGCCCTCAACGCGGCCTGCGACGCCGATATCGAGATCGCCAATGCGAAGGGTCGCGCGACGCTGAAGCATTGTCTCGAGGCGAAGCCCTTCGAGCCGCAGGCCGAGATCCTGCTGCCGACCTCGGACGCGATGCTGGCGTTCATCGCCTCGGGATTGTTGAAGCATCCCGAGATGGTCGGGCTGAACCCGGAGTACCTGCACGAGCTGATGTGGGGCGCTGCGCCTCGCGCGGCGCTGGCTCGCGCGCTGGTGGCGGGGAAGCTCTTTCACTTCGACATCAACGACGGCTATCGGCTCAAGCACGACGTGGACATTGGCGTCGGCCTGGTGAATCCGCTCGACTGGCTGAATGTGCTGGTGCTGCTGCGCAGCCACGGCTACACCGGGCCGTTCAATCTCGACTACAAGCCGCCGCGAACCACCAGCAACCACGGCGTCTTCGCGGTCAGCTTCCCGACCGCCGTGGACCGCTTTATTACTTTATGGGAGATGGCCGGCGAGGTCATCGCCGACCCGGTGATCTCCGAGGCGACGGCGGCGCTCAAGGCGGGCGGCGGAGCGGCGGGGTCGCGCGACGCGGCAGCGCTGGCGGAGGCGAATCGAGAGTTGCTCACGCTGCACGAGCTGATCGCGCATCGGATCGTACAGATCCTCATCGGGCAGCACCGGGGTCGGGTGTTCTCGATCTAGCGTGTCAATAACCCGCGCGTGCGCAGCCAATCGGCCAGGCGATACGGCCACGTCCCCAACGTCGCGTCGTTCGACGCCAGCCCCACGCCGTGTGGACCTTTCTCGTATACATGCAACTCCGCCGGGACGCCGGCTTTGCGCAGCGCGAGATAGAACAACACGCTGTTCTCGGGCGGCACGCCGCGATCCTCGTTGGTGTGGAACAGGAACGTCGGCGGCGTCCGCGCGGTGACCTGCAACTCCGTCGAAAGGCGCTTCAACAGCTCCGGGTCCGGCGACTCGCCGAGCAGATTTCTCTTCGACCCCTGGTGCGTGAACTCGGTCGTGAACGAAATCACCGGATACCCGAGCACGGCGAAGTCGGGGCGCGAGCTCACACGATCGACCGGGTCGGCCGCGCCCGGCGACCCCTCTTCGAACAGCGTCGCCGCCGACGAGGCCAGGTGCCCGCCCGCCGAGAATCCCATGACGCCGATGCGGTCCGCGAGAATCCCGTACCCGCTCGCGCGCGACCGCACCAGCCGAATCGCCCGCTGCACGTCGCCGATCTCAATGGGATGCCGGTAGCGCGGGCCCAGCCGGTACTTCAGCACGAACGCCGCCACGCCGATCGAGTTGAGCCAGCGCGCCACGGGGTGGCCCTCGTGGTCGATCGCCAGCGCGCCGTAGCCGCCGCCGGGGCACACGACGATCGCCGCGCCCGTCTTGCCCGCCGCGGGGACGTAGGGCGTGATCGACGGCTTGTCGCGGTCCTCGTCGCCGAGCGCCCCCGGCGCGCCCGCGGGCCACAGTAACTCGGCGGGCGGCGGCGTCACGGGCCGCTGCGCGAGGAGCGCCGGCGCGGCGAGTAGTGCGAGCATGATTCGGATCATGAGATCTCCTCCCGCGACCATCGTAGTCGCTTGTCCAAGTACCGTGGAAAGGGCGATCAGGGCTTGTAGCCCGGACCGCGGACGATGCGCCCCGGCTTCGCCCCCGTGTGCTCGCCGTCGCGCAGCACCGCGATCCCGTTGACGAAGACGTGCCGCACGCCGGTCGAGAGCTGGTGCGGGTTCTCGAATGTCGCGTGGTCGGCGATGCGCGCGGCGTCGAACACCACCACGTCGGCCCAGGCGCCTTCCTGCAACAGGCCGCGGTCGAGGATCGAGAGGCGGCGCGCCACCGCCGAGGTCATCTTGCGGATGGCGTCTTCGAGCGGGATGACCTTTTCGTCGCGCACATACTTGCCGAGCACGCGCGGGAAGTTGCCGTAGGCGCGCGGATGGGCGAGGTCGCGCGCGTTGGCCGGGTCGAGCCCGCCGGCGTCGGTGCCGAGCTTGATCCAGGGCTGACGGAGCTGGAGGCGGATGTTCTCCTCGCTCATCATGAAGTAAATCGTCTCGACCCGGCTGCGATCGGCGAGGATGAGGTCCATCGCCGCGTCGATCCAGTCCTTCCCCATCATGGCGGCGATCTCCGAGAGCCGCTTGCCGACGTAGCGCTTGTTCTCCTCGCGGCGCGCGCCGACCACGAGCACGCCCTCCGGCGTCGCCAGCTCGCCGAGGTTCTCCCATTCGGCCTTGCCCGAGAGAATCTCCGCGCGGATCTTCGCCCGAATGGCGGGGTCGGCGAGATTCTCGAAGAGCTTTCCTCCCGCCGACGCCCAGGGCGGCAGGCAGGCCGAGAGACCGGTGCCTCCGGCCGTGTAGGCGTACATGTCGGCGCCGATGTCGAGTCCCGCCGCGCGCGCTTCGTCGATCTTCGCGATCGCCTGCGCCGCCTTGTGCCAGTTGCGCGTGCCGGCGGCCTTGAGGTGATAAATCTCCACCGGCACTCCGCCCTCGCGGCCGATGCGAATGGCCTCGTCGATCGCTTCGAGCAGCCGATCCGCCTCCGAACGCATGTGCGTGATGTAGACGCCGCCGAGCGGCGACATCGCCTTCGCCATTTCGATCAGTTCGGCGGTGGTGGCATACTCGCCCGGCGGGTAGATCAGCGCCGACGCCACGCCGAAGGCGCCGTCTTCCATGGCCTCGCGCACGACGCGGCGCATCTCGGCGAGCTCGGCGGCGTTGGGCGCGCCCTGCTCCATGCCCTTGGCGTACATGCGCACGGTGGTCGCGCCGGCAAACGATCCGAAGTTGACCGACGTGCCGCGGCTCTCCATGGCGCGCAGCCAGGCGTCGAAGCCGCGAGGACCCGGGAAGTCGCGCGGACCGGCGACGGCGCGGGTCTTCTCGTTGGCGGGGGCGTTGGTGGTGCCTTCGCCCATGATTTCAGTGGTGACGCCCTGCGTGATCTTGCTGAGGACCCGGCTGTCCCCGTCGAGCAGCGCGGCGCGGGAGTGGCTCTGGATGTCGATGAAGCCCGGCGCGACGACCAGTCCACGGGCGTCGACGCGGAGCCGCGTTTCCGACGAGGCCAGCATGCCGGCCGGCGCGATACGGGCGATGCGTCCGTCGCGAATGGCGAGGTCGCCGTGGAACCACGAGTTGCCGCTGCCGTCGACGATGCGGCCTCCGGCGAGGATGGCGTCGTAGGGTTGCGCCGCGGCGACGGCGGCAAAGAGGAATGCGAGGATTCGGATCATGAAGGGCTTATTGGACCACGGACGGACGGCGTGGAGTGTGGAGCACGACGGGAATCACCGAGGCGTAAGCGTGAAAGTCGCGGTCGAGCGTGAAGATCGTCCAGTCGCGACGAATAGCCACCGCGCAGATCAGGAAGTCCACCGGCGATCCGGCGATGCCTCGCGCCCGGCAGCGATTCGCGATCTCGGCCGCCGATTCGAATTCCTCGCAGCCTAAAGGGGCATCCTGGTAGGTGCGAAGGCGGTCTCGCAGGCGCAGGAACTGGGCTTGCTCTCTGACGCCGGTCAGCAACTCCTGGCGGATCGGACCGATAATCCGGACCCGATTCTCACGGCTCAACTCCCACAGTTCATTCACGGTCAGCTCATCGGGACCCTGGGCGGGACGTCGCCGCCGAAGTCCGATGGACCAAACGGTGGAGTCTACCAGGACGTTCACTTGCGTTTGGCGCGCCGCTCGCGTTTGATGTCGTAGGACGGGTCGTAGTCGATGGTGCCGAAGAGCTTAAAGATCTCCAGCCGCTTTCGCTGCTCTATGTACTCCGCCAGCGCCTCCGCCGCCGCTTCCGCCTTCGTCCGATGGCCGCCCAGCCGCCGCGCTTCCTTCAGCAGCTTGTCGTCGATTTCGATGTTGGTTGTCATACCCTCCCACCCGATGCTACACCAGGGCCGGTCCCGCTGAAAGGAACTCCATCGAGGCGGCATCTCCCGGATGTAAACGGCCTTCGCGCCGCCCTAGTCCAAGGAGATAACCATGAAATTCCGCCGCATCGCCTCCTCCATCCTCGGCCTGGCGACCCTCACCGCCGCAGTTTGGCTGCTGATCGCCGCCAATCCCCCGGCGCTCGGCGCCCAGACCCCCGGCGCCCTCATGCGGGTCGTCAAGGACCGCGAACCCGTCCCGTGCCCGCTGCGGCACACCGACGTGAAGGCCGAAATCAGCGGCTTCCTCTCGCGCGTCACCGTCACGCAGGAGTTCGAGAACACCCTCGGCGAGAAAATCGAGGCCGTCTACGTCTTCCCGCTGCCCGCCAAGGCCGCCGTCGATGACATGACCATGTACATCGGCTCGCGTACCGTGCGCAGCAGGATCAGGAAGCGCGAGGAAGCGCGGCAGATCTACGAGGCCGCCCGCGCCCGCGGCCAACTCGCCGGCCTGCTCGACCAGGAGCGCCCCAACGTCTTCACGCAATCGGTGGCGAACATCCCTCCCGGCGAGAAAGTGAAAGTCGTCATCAGCTACGTCGAGACCCTGAAGTACGAAGCCGGCAGCTACGAGTTCTCCTTCCCGATGGTCGTCGGACCCCGCTACATGCCCGGCCGGCCGACCACCCGATCGGGCGGCGGCTGGTCGCCCGACACCTCGCGCGTCCCCGACGCTTCCCGCATCTCGCCGCCCGTGGCGATTCCCGGCACGCGCGCCGGACACGACATCTCGATCCAGGTGAAGATCGACGCCGGCCTC
This sequence comes from uncultured Solibacteraceae bacterium, assembly GCA_964515555.1. Taxonomy (GTDB): domain Bacteria; phylum Acidobacteriota; class Terriglobia; order Bryobacterales; family Bryobacteraceae; genus CAZEVY01. The sequence goes on from CAZEVY010000058.1 coordinate 27,252, forward strand.
CCCATCGATGCCCTGGCCGCCGCCACCCACGAAGTGGTCAGCGAGCGCCCGAGTCCGCGCGAGGCCGTCGTGCGGCTGAAGAACCTGCGCGAGATTCCGAACAAGGACTTCGTGCTGCGCTACGACGTCGCCGGCCGCCGCATCCAGGACGCCGTGCTCACGCACCGCGCGAGCGCGAGCGGCTTCTTCACTTTGATTCTGCAACCGCCCGAGCGCGTCGAGGCCGGCGAGATCACGCCGAAGGAGATTGTCTTCGTCATCGATACCTCGGGCTCCATGTCGGGCTTCCCCATCGAGAAAGCCAAGGAGGTCGTCGACCTGGCGCTGAAAGGCCTGCACCCGCGCGATACGTTCAACCTCATCACCTTTGCCGGCGACACCCACGTCCTGTTCCCGCAGCCGGTCGCGGCGACCGTCGAGAACGTCGACCAGGCCCGCCGATTCCTCGCCACGCGACAGGGACGCGGCGGCACCGAGATGATGAAAGCCATCCGCGCCGCGCTCGATCCCAGCGACCGGCAGGAGCACATCCGCATCGTGTGCTTCCTGACCGACGGCTACGTCGGCAACGACATGGAGATCGTCGGTGAGATCAAACGGCATCCGAACGCGCGCGTGTTTTCCTTCGGCATCGGCGGATCGGTGAACCGCTTCCTGCTCGACAAGATGGCCGAGGAGGGCCGCGGCGAGGTGGAGTACGTCTCGCTGCGCGACGACGGCTCAGCCGCCGCGCGCCGCTTCCACGAGCGCGTGCGGACGCCGCTGCTCACCGACATCTCGATCGAGTGGGGCGGACTGCCCGTCGCCCAGGTCTATCCGCAGCGCATTCCCGACCTGTTCAGCGCGAAGCCCGTGGTGGTCGTGGGGCGATACACGGGCGCGGCGCGCGGCGCGATTCGCCTCAAGGGGCGCACGGCGTCGGGCGCGTTTATCCGCGAAATCGGGGTGAATCTGCCGGACCGCGAGCCGCGGCACGACACGCTGGCGAGCCTGTGGGCGCGCACGCGCATCGAGGATCTCATGGCGGACGATTGGAGCGGTATGCAGACAGGCGCGCCGCGCGGAACCCTGAAGGACGAAATCACGCAGCTCGGACTCGACTTCCGGCTGATGACGCAGTTCACCTCTTTCGTGGCCGTCGAGGAGACGACCGTCACCGAGGGCGGCCAGCCGCGGCGCATCGAGGTGCCCGTCGAGATACCCGACGGCGTCCGCTACGAGGGTGTGTTCGGCGACGAGTCGGATCGCGTGGCGAAGATGGCGCTCGCCGCGCCGGCGTCCGTCTCGCACCTGAGAATGTCTTCGGGCGTTGTGGGCGGGGTGATCGCGGGAGTACCCGCGGGCGCCTACGATCGCAGCGCTCCGCCTCCGTCTCAGCCCGTGCGCGCCGAAGTCGGGCGGCCTAACGAAATCAAACAGCCATCCTCGCGCATTCATGCCGGCGTGCAGGCGCTCGTCGACCGGCTGGCCCGCACCGGCGGACATCTTCCCGCGATGCACGGCATCGCATTCGTGCGCGACGGCAAGGCGCA
>CAZEVY010000058.1:28883-32332 GCA_964515555.1 uncultured Solibacteraceae bacterium
GGCTGGATGGGGCGGACCTCCGCCTCTTCCAGCCCGATGGCGAGCCTGGTTCCGGGAGCGGCATGCTCGGCGCGAAGCGTCGCGATCGCCACCGTCCGGCCCAGGCCCTCGGAGAATGCCGCCGACGTAATCGAACCCACCGCCGATCCCGCCGTCAGTTCCGCGCCCGGCGCCGGCGGCTTGCCGGAAACGAACAGACCGGCGATGTGCCGGTTCACCCGGCCCCGCGACCGGATGCGCTCGACGATCTCCTGGCCCAGGTAGCAGCCCTTGCTGAAGTGAAGCGCGTGCGCGAGGCGCGTTTCCTGCGGAAGCGCGTCGTCGCTGAAGTCCACTCCGTAGCGCGGCCGGCAGTTCTCGATGCGGGCGATCTCGGCGTCGGCGGCGTCCGCGGAAACGGCCCCGGCGCGCTTCAGCGTCGCCACGATCCCGTCGCGCCGCGATGCGGGAGCGAAGACGCGGTAGCCGGGGCCGCCGGTATACGTCGCCGCCAGCACGATCGCGTCGTCCCACGCCGCGTGGGCGCCGGCCCCCGGCGGAACCGGCGCGCCGATCGCGTTGAGCGCGTCGCCCGCCTTCGGCCCTTCGAGGCCGAGCACGGCGTGCTCATCGGTGGCGTCGGCAAGCTGCACATCGTCGGCGATGATGAACTTGTCGAGGTGCCCGTAGAGCGACGCTCGCGTCGATGCCTCGGCGTCGAGCAGAATGCGGCCCTCGAGACACAGCACGTTGGCGTCCGCCAGGATGCGCCCCTGCGCGTTGAGGAAGAACGCGTAGCAACTCTCGCCCGGCTTCAACTGCTCGATGTGATTGGAGGACATGGCGTGCAGGAATCGCGCGCGGTCTTCGCCCGCCAGCGAGAGGACTCCCCGTTCGAGCGCCAGGACGGCCGCGCCCTCGCGGAGTGCTTCGTAGCCCGTCATTGCAGCGAGCGGAGCCAGGCGCCGATCGCGGCGATGGCGAGTCCGCTGGCGGCGACTCCCGTCATCCAGCGGGTGCGCTTACCCGCGTCGACGCCCTGCTTGCCGAGCAGCTCCGAGACGGCGAACACGTGCAGCGCCAGCAGCATCTTGATGCCGAACGCCATGTGGTAGCCCGGCGGATAGGCGGCCTTCGCCAGGAAATTGTAGAGGCCGCTCGCCAGCACCAGGAGGATGGCGATTCGCACCGGGCCGCGAAGCCTCGAGGCGATGCGGTCCTCCAGATCGCGGCGCGTCTTCCCATCCAGCCCCGCCGAGGCCGGCGCCAGCGCCAGCCGGCCGAACAGAGCGCCGCCGACCAGGAAGATCGCCGAGGCGATGTGAATCCAACGCGAGAGCAGCGCGACGATGTCCATAAGAGTCCACTATACAATCGAAGGGAGGTGCGGCATGGGCATGATGAGAGCGGCTCAGGTTGCGCGGCCCGGCGGGCCGTTCGAGCTGGTGGAGCGGGAGATTCCCGAGCCGGGACCGGGTATGGTCCGGTTGCGTGTGGAAGCGTGCGGCATCTGTCACAGCGACGTCATCGCGCGCGAAGCCTTGTTTCCGGGCGTCACGTTTCCGCGCATCCCCGGACATGAGGTCGCGGGCGTCGTCGAGGCCGTCGGGCCGGGCGTCGCCGGATGGGAACCGGGGAGGCGCGCCGGCGTCGGCTGGCACGGTGGCTCCTGCCTCTGGTGCGATTCCTGCAAGCGCGGCGACTTCTTCGCATGCCCGCGCACGGAGACCACCGGAATCACCTTCGATGGCGGCTACGCCACCCACATGATCGCGCCCGCCCCGGCGCTGGCCCGCATCCCCGACGGGGTATCGGCCGTGGAAGCCGCTCCGCTTATGTGCGCCGGCATCACGACCTTCAACGCGCTGCGCAACAGCGGCGCGCGCCCCGGCCAGACCGTCGCGATTCTCGGCCTCGGTGGACTCGGTCACCTGGCCGTGCAGTTCGCCGCGAGAATGGGATTCCGCACCATCGCCATCGCCCGCGGCGCCGGGAAAGGGCCGCTGGCGAAAACCCTCGGCGCCTCCCATTACATCGATAGCCGCGCCGGCGATCCCGCGGCGGCGCTGACCGCCCTCGGCGGCGCCTCGGTGATTCTGTCGACGGTGACCAACGCCGACGCCATGAGCGCCGTGCTGGGCGGCCTGGCGGCCCGTGGGACCATGGTGGTGGTCGGCGCGGCCGATTCCATGCAGGTCCCGGTGGTGCCGCTTCTCATGGGGAACCGGTCGGTCAAAGGCTGGTATTCGGGAACTTCGATCGACACGCAGGACACGCTCGAATTCGCGGTGCTCGCCGGGGTCCGCTCGATGAATGAGGTGTATCCGCTCAGCCGCGCCGGCGAGGCTTACGACCGTATGATGAGCGGAGATGCGCGCTTCCGCGTCGTGCTCGATATGAACGGCTGATCAAGGCTGCTTTTTCTCGTCGGCTTTCTTCTCCGCCTCTGGCTTTGCGGGTGCGGGCGGCTCTTCCCACCCGAGATTGACGTCCAGGCCGGGGATCGCTTTGGCCAGTTGTTCGGCGCCCCCCTTGGTAACCTTGGTCTGCCAGAGGTACAGCTTCCGCAGCTTCGCCAGGCCCTTCAAGTGCGCCAGGCCCGCGTCGGTGACGGCGGTGCCGTACAGGTTCAGATAGGTCAGCTCCTTCAATGCGGCGAGATGGGCCAGTCCGGCGTCGGTGATCTTCGTGTTCTCGAGATGAATCGCGGTGACGCTGGTCAATCCGACGAGCGCGGCCATTCCTTTGTCGGTGACCGACGTCCTCCCCAGGTGCACGCTGACCACCTTCTGCACGTCGCGAACGGCCGCGACCTGCTCGTCGGTAACCGCGGCGCCCGCCAGGTGAAAGTCCACCTCGACGCGATCGTCGTTCTGCGCCACTTTGCGCACGCTGCCGCCGGCTGCTTCGATCCTGGCGATCGCCTTCTGCTCGGCGCTGGCGCCGGTGGCGGCGGTCGGTTTGGCGGGCTTCGCCGGGGCCGGCTTCGGTTTGGGTGGCGCTTGAGCGAACATGCTCAAGAGTGTACCGACACGGCGTCTCCGATTCAACCCGAGTCCCGGCGGTCCCCCCGGAGCGTCACAAGTGCCATCCGTGGATATGGTTGTCACCGAAGGGCTTAGTGGATTCGCTTGACACTCGGCATCCGGGAGTGCTAAAACAGTTCTTCCGGCCTCGATCCCGGGGACGGAGCCAATCAGCCCCAATTCAGGAGGTACGTCAACATGAACATTCGTCCCCTCTACGACCGCTTGGTCGTCAAGCGGATCGAGGAAAAAGGCGAGCAGACCCGCGGCGGGATCGTGATCCCGGACACCGCCAAGGAAAAGCCCCAGGAAGGCGAGGTCATGGCCGTGGGTCATGGCAAGCGCCTGGAGAACGGAACGCTGATCCCGCTCGAAGTGAAGGCGGGCGACCGCATTCTGATCGGCAAGTACTCCGGCAGCGACATCAAGATGGACGGCGAGGAG
>CAZEVY010000059.1:0-8167 GCA_964515555.1 uncultured Solibacteraceae bacterium
GGCCACCATCGCCTGCTCCACCAGGTGGACCTCGCTCGCCTTGGCGCGGTACGCCGAGTCGATCACGGCCCGCTTTTCCACTTGAGTGATTTCGCTGGGGACGCCGATGACGATGCGCGGATGCACCAGCATCTTGCGTCCGTGCGCCTTCTGAATGAAGTAATTCAGCATGCGCTCGGTGACTTTGAAATCGGCGATGACGCCGTCTTTCATGGGGCGGATGGCCACGATGTTGCCCGGCGTGCGGCCGAGCATCTCCTTGGCCTCCTTGCCGACGGCTTCGACGTCGCCGTTGACTTTGTTGATGGCGACGATCGAGGGCTCGTTGACGACGATGCCATGGCCCTTGGCGAAGACCAGCGTGTTGGCCGTGCCGAGATCAATCGCGAGATCGGAGGAAAAAAGAGAGAACAGTGATCGCAGATTCATGACAGCTCACGGACCGGGGAAGGCGGGCGACCGCGAAGTCCACGACTCAGCGTAGCACGTACACCTTCTGGTTTCAAAGAGATAGATCGAAACGTTGGTGTTTTTGCTTCGGGGTGGGGCCGAGGGGACGCGGCGCTCTGCCGGGTGCGTCGCGAGGTCCCATGCCCGGCCGGCCGGAAATGTCCGGGGAATGGCGCCGGGCGAGCATGTCCGAAAACGGCTAGTCTTCGGGCCGCTTCTCGATCATACTAGGTGCGTGGCCAGGCTCGACCCCGACATCTGCTACCGGGCGATCGCGTCGCGCGACGCGCGCTTCGACGGGAAGTTCTTCACCGGCGTGACGAGCACCGGAATCTACTGCCGTCCGGTGTGTCCGGCGCGAGCGCCGGCGCGGCGGAACTGCCGGTTCTTTCTGTCGGCCGCCGCGGCGCAGGAGGCAGGATTCCGGCCATGCCTGCGGTGCCGTCCGGAGATCGCGCCGGGTCTGCCGGCGTTCAACGGGACCGGGGCGGTGGTGGCGCGTGCGCTGCGCCTGATCGAGGAGGGGGGACTGGACGATGTGGGCGTCGACCGGCTGGCGGAGCGCCTGGGCGTCGGCGACCGGCATCTGCGGCGGCTGTTCCTCGAACAGGTGGGAGCGTCGCCGGTGGCGGTGGCGCAGAATCGGCGGATTCTCTTCGCGAAGCACCTGTTGACGGACACGCGGTTGCCGGTGACCGAGGTGTGCTTTTCGTCGGGCTTCGGCAGCATGCTGCGCGCGCTGGGCCGCGCGCCGCGCGATTTCCGGCGGCTGGCGGGGGCCGCGCCGGCGGGCGCGATCCGGTTGAAGCTCGGCTACCGGCCGCCGTTCGACTGGGAGGGACTCTTGGGGTTCCTCGGTCCGCGCGCGATTCCGGGCGTCGAGCGTGTGGAGGGCGGGGTCTACTCGCGCACCATCCGGATCGGCGAGACCACGGGCTTCGTGTCGGTGGAGAATCGCGCCGCAAGGAACTGCCTTGTGGCTTCGCTCGAGATCTCCTCGACGCGCGATCTCGCCGCGATCGTGCAACGCCTGCGCGCGATGTTCGACCTGGACTGCGACCCGCAGGAGATTCACGCGCGCCTCTCCCGCGACCGGCTGTTCCGCGGCGCGCGCGCGGGCGTCCGGATTCCCGGCGGATGGGACGCCTTCGAGCTCGGCGTGCGGGCGATCCTCGGCCAGCAGATCTCGGTGGCCGCGGCGACCACGCTCGCGGGTCGTCTGGCGGCGGCCTACGGGGAGACGACGCCGCGCGGTGTCTTGTTCCCACGCGCGGAAACGCTGGCCACGGCGGACATCGCGGGACTGCCGGCCGCGAGGGCCGGGTCGATTCTCGCGCTGGCCGCAAGCAACGGCTCGGCGGCGGGCGCCGCCACGGTGGAAGATCTCGATGCCTCGCTGCGCGCGATTCCCGGCGTCGGCCCGTGGACGGCGCAGTACCTGGCGATGCGCGCGTACCGGCATCCGGACGCGTTCCCGTCGGGCGACCTGGCGCTGCGGCGCGCGGCGGGCGATCTCACGGCGCGGGAGCTGGAGCGCCGCGCGGAATCCTGGCGGCCATGGCGAGCCTACGCCGCACTACATCTCTGGAGACAATATGCTGGAAACTGACCGTTTTTCAACCCCCATCGGCGACGTGTTTCTCGTCGCGCGGGGAGACACGCTGTGCATGCTCGATTTCGTCGATTCCGAGGACGGCCTTGGTCAACGGCTGGCGCGGCGATTCAACGGCGAGCCGATGACGGCCGCGCACAACCCGCGCGGACTGACGTCGCGGCTGCGCGATTACTTCGAGGGCGATCTGCGCGCGGTCGACGATATCGCGGTGGAGTTTCGCGGGAGTCCGTTCCAGGAGACGGTCTGGCGGGCTCTGCGCGAGATTCCGGCGGGCAAGACCGAATCGTACGGGAGGCTGGCGGCACGGATCGGGCGGCCGGCGGCGTCGCGCGCGGTCGGGCATGCGAATTCGCAGAATCCGATCGCGATCGTGGTGCCGTGCCACCGGGTGATCGGCGCGAATGCGTCGCTCACCGGCTACGCGGGCGGGATTCACCGCAAGAAGTGGCTGCTCGATCACGAGCGCGGCGCCAGCGGTCTGTTCGCCGGCGCCGCGGGGAAGTAGCTCAGGTCAGAACGAGAAGCGCGATCCGAACTGGAAGGCGCGCGGTCCGCCGGAGCCGAACACCTGTCCGGCGCGGCTGTTCGGCTGTCCGAACGAGGCGTTCAGCAGATCGCCGCTGTAGCCGCCCAGGTTGGCGATGTTGAACAGGTTGAAGGCCTCCACGAAGACGTTGAGCTTGTAGCGCTCGCCGAACTTGAAGATCTTCGTCAGGCGGATATCCTGCGAGTGGAAGTTATCGCCGAAGCTGTAATTGGCCGGAAGCGCCGGAATCGTCGGGAAGGCCTGATTGCGGGGCGTGGCCCTGCCGGCGAACTGTTGATTGTAAGCCGTCACCAGGCTGCTCAGCTCCTCTTTGCTCAGGCTGCGCTTCTTGAAATTGATGCCCGGCAGCGGCGTGCCGTTGGTGCCGTCGCCCTCCGGATCGACGGCGCCGGAGATGCTGGGCCGGAAGGGACCGCGCGTGGAATGCGACGAGATGAACGACAACTGGAAATCCCAGGGAATATCGACGATGCCGCTGATGTTGAGCAGATTCCGTCCACCGGTGGGACCCCAGTTCTGGAAGATATTATCCAGATTGTTAATGCCGTTGATCGCGTTCCGCGTCGAAAGGGCATAAGAAACGCCGAACTGGTAGCGGTTCGAGAAGCGCTTGTCGAGCTTCACGAGCAGGCCCTTGTAGTTCGACCGCTCAGAGGGGTCGAAGAACGTGATCACCCCGAGGGAGCACAGCGCCGCCGGGTTGTTTCTCTGAGCCGCCGTGCATTCGGGGATCACCGGGCGCGCGCCGCCGGTGGAGCCGCGCATTCGGTCGTAGCGGTTGTAGTCGAGCGTAATCTCCTGGTGAAGGAACTGACGAAACACAAGATCCGCGGTCAGGACGAGATCGCGCCGAATCTCCCGTTGAACACCGATGTTGAAGTGCTCCGAATAGATCGCCGGGTAATTGACCGGAATCAGGTCGACACCCGTCTTGGCGATGTCGAGATTCCGGACGGCCAGGCTGGTCGACGCCTGGGAGGCGATAGCCGCTTCCGCCTGGGAGCGAATGGTCGGCAGGATCTGAATCAGGTGGCCGAGCGTGAACGAAGTCGGGTTGGTGGCGAACTGAAGCGGCGCTCCCAGCGTGGCCTGCTGAGGAAGACCGGGGATTGTGGGGAGACCGGCGATGGGATTGTTCACCGAAGTCCCCGGGAACTGGATGCGTCCGTTGCCGACCGGGCCGATGGTGGCCCGTTCGCGCAGCCGCTGCCAGAGCACCCGGGTGTCGTAGTAGATCCCGGCTCCGGCGCGCAGCACGGTTTTGCTGGACCTGTCCAGCGTATAAGCGATTCCGAGCGACGGCGAGAAGTTGTTGTAGTCGCGCTTGGTCGGTGAGAGATCGCTACCGAGCAGGGGCGCCAGAAACGCGGGTTTCGGCAGATCGTGGTTTACGAGCGTGGATTCATAGCTCCAGGCCAGCCCGTAGTTCAACGTAAACCGCGGCTTGACGCGCCAGGTGTCCTGGAAGAAGGCGTGCACGCGCTTGTTCCGCCGCGCCTCGTCGGTCTGGAAGGGAGGCGGCTGGCTGGGATCGCCGATGCCCATCACGAAGCCGGCCAGGGGTAGCCTCAATAAATCCGCGTTTGTGCTGAAGGTGGTGGGAAGGTTAAAGAGCGGGCGCAGCGGGGCCGGAATCGCGGAGTTGATGATCTGCGGCCCGTAGACGTTTCCGGCGGCAGGATCGGCGAATCCCCAGAATCCGGTGCCGTAGCTGGGCTCGAATTCCACGCCGAAACGGATGCGGTGCGCGCCCTTCTGCCAGCTCAGCATGTCGTGGAAAACCCAGCGGCGGAGATCGCGGCCCTGGGTGGCGTTGGCGGTGTTGCCGAAGGTGACTCCGTCCCCCACGACGGTCATCTGCGGGAGTCCGAGTCCGATGCAACCGGGACAGTCCTCCTCGCGCGGGAAGAGGTTGCGATTCTGCCAGTACCAGGTTGTGAAGCGGAACTCGTTCACCAGGTTCGATCGCAGCGTGCTGGTGAGCCCGGCGACCCCCTGGTCGCTCCAGTTGGTGTTGCGAAGCCAGTTGGAGGGCAGGGGCGCGCCGCTGGCGGGGCCGAAGCCGCGATTGCCGTCGTGGCTATAGCGGATGAAGAAGTTATGGCTGGCGTTGATGCGCCAGTCGAAGCGGTGACTGAAAAGCTTCGATGTGTAAGGGTTGCTGTAGTTGCCGGCGAACGGCGCGAATGCGGCCGATGTCGGCTGAACGGTGACGACGCCGTCCTGGTTGTTGTGCTCGAGGTTCGTAAAGAAGAACAGGCGGTCCTTCCGGATGGGGCCGCCGAGCCAGAAGCCGGACTGACGCCGGGCAAAGAAGGGATCGGGCGCGATGACGTTGCGCCGCAATCCGGGATACGCCGCCGTATTGTTGTCGCGGAAGTAGAAGTAGCCCGCGCCGTGAAAATCGTTGCCGCCCGAGCGCGTGACGATGTTCACCGACCCGACGCCGGTGATGCTGGTGGAGAGGTCGAAGTTCACCGAGGCGACCTGGAACTCCTCGACGATTTCCTGCGAGAAGTTGGTCCCAGTGCCGCCTTCAATATGATTGCGCACGTTGCCGCCGTCGACGGTAATGCTGGTCATGCCCGAGCTGCCGCCGAGGACGGACACCGAGAACTGCGCGTTGTATTGGGCCAGCGAGCCCGCCGACACGGTGACGCCCGGTTCCAGGAACGCGAGCTGGAGGAAGCTGCGGCCGTTCAGCGGCAGGCTCTCAATCTCCTTGCGCGTGACGACACCCTCGATCATGTGGCTCTCGTAGCGGATCTGGGAGGACGCCGCTTCGACGCTGACGACCTCCGTGGTACCGCCCACCTGCATCTGGACATCGACGGTGGTGGCGGCGCCGGTCTGTACGATCGCCTCGCGGACCATGGGCCGGAATCCGGTCGCCTCGACGCGGACCTCGTAGGATCCGGCCTGTAGCGACGGAAAACTGAATAAGCCCTCGCTAGTTGTGACCATGGTGCGTTTCGCACCCGTCGCTTTATTGGTCACTGTCGCGGTGACGTTCGGCATTAATGCGGCGGACTCGTCGGTGACGGTCCCGCTGATCGTGCCGGTCGGCACCTGTCCCATCAGGAGCGCGGTGGCCGCGAACGCGGCTGCCACAATTCGCCCAGCTAACACTTGTTTCATCCAACCCTCCCATCCCAGGTTGTACCGCAGATCAACAAGATGCTATGCCCGCGTGGTTCGCAAGTCAAGCGGGGTGGGAGCCAGGTGTCAAGTGGCAGGTGTCAGGTTTCAGGCCGGATATTGACTCGAGATCGCCGACGTGAAACGGGCCGCTATCGTATAATCCTGTAATCTATGCGGAAAGGGATCACCCTTCTACTATTCTGCGGCCTGCTTCCCCTGGCGGCCGAAACCCCGTCGGTGCTGGCGATACGGAACGCCCGGATCGTTACCGTGAGCGGCCCGGCGATCGCCAAGGGCACGGTGGTGGTCCGCAACGGGCTGATCGAGGCGGTGGGCGCCAACGTGACGCCGCCCGCTGACGCCTGGGTCATCGAAGGCGAGGGCCTCACGGTGTATCCCGGGCTGGTCGACGCGCTGAGCACCATCGGCATCCCGCAGCCGGCGGCAGCGGCCGGAGCCACAGGCGGCCGCGGCGGCGGACCGCCCGCGGCGCCCGCGCCGATCCCATTACCGGCGGTCGCCGGCGCCACGGTGGCGACGGGCGGGGCAGGTCCTAACAATCAAAGCTGGATCAAGGCCGCCGACCAGATCCAGGCGACCGACCGCCGCATCGCGGCCGCGCGCAGCGCCGGGTTCACGACTGCGATCACGTTTCCGACGCGGGGACTCGTTGCCGGACAGGGCGCGGCGATCAACCTCGCGGGCGATTCGGTCGGCAAGATGATCGTGCAGTCGCCGGTGGGGATGTACCTCAGTCTCGGCCGCGGCGGCTTTGGCGGCGGCGGGGGAGGCGGCGGATATCCGGGTTCGCTGATGGGCGTGTTCGCCTACATCCGGCAGACCTACCTCGACGCGGAGCATTATCGCGAGGCCAAGGAGATGTATGCGCGCAACGCGCGCGGCATGCAGCGGCCCGAGTATAACCGCGAGCTGGAAGGCGTGCTGGAAGCGCGCCGCGTGCTGCTGCCCGCGAATTCGGCGGTGCAGATCGCGCGCGTGCTGAAATTCGGCGCCGAGCTGAATCGCGGCGTGGTGCTCTACGAGGCGCAGGAGGCCTTTCGCGACGACTCTGCGGCGCTCATCAAGAAGGCCGGCGTTCCCGTGCTGGTGAACCTGCGCTGGCCCGAGCGGCAGCGCGACGGCGATCCCGAGCAGACCGAGGCGCTGCGGGTTCTCGAGATGCGCGACAAGGCGCCGTCGACGCCGGCCGTGCTCGCCAAGGCGGGCGTGCGCTTCGCGCTCTATCCCGGACAGATCGACAACGCCGCCGGCGTCGCCCGCTACGTGCGCCGCGCGATGGAAGCGGGTCTCACCGCCGATGCCGCCGTGCGCGCGCTGACGCTATCGCCCGCCGAGATCTTCGGCGTCGCCGACCGGCTGGGCAGCGTCGAAACCGGCAAGATCGCCAATCTGCTGGTGACTGACGGCGACCTGTTCAACGAAAAGACCAGAGTCAGGCACATCCTCGTCGATGGAGTGAAATTCGAACCCGCGGCGGAAACACCCGCCCTCGGGGAAGGGACAACCGGACAATGAAACCGCTCCTCATCGCAACTCTCGGGGCCGCGCTCGGTTTCGCCGCCGAGCCGATCGTGGTTCAGAACGCCCGCATTCTCACGGTGACCAAGGGAAACTTGAACGGCGACATTCTCATCAAGGACGGGAAGATCGCCGAGATCGCGCCGAAGATCGCCGCGCCGCAGGGGGCGCGCATCATCGACGCCAGCAACCAGTTCGTGATTCCCGGCATCATCGACGCGCACTCGCACATCGCGGCCGACGCCATCAACGAGGGCACGGTCTCGGTGTCGTCGATGGTGGGCATCGAGGATGTGCTCGATCCCGAGGCCATCTCCATCTATCGCGCGCTGGCCGGCGGCGTGACGACAGCCAACATCCTCCACGGCAGCGCCAACTCCATCGGCGGCAAGAATCGCGTCATCAAGATGCGATGGGGCAAGGACGCCGAGGGCATCGTCTTCGAGGGCGCCAAGCCCGGAATCAAGTTCGCGCTCGGCGAGAATCCCAAGCGCCGCGGCACCCCGCAAGGCGGCAACATCGCCAATCTCCTCGGGCTCCCCGGCGGCGGCAACGCGCGTTATCCGGCGACACGCATGGGCGTCGAGGACGTCATCCGCGAGGCCTTCAACGAGGCCAAACTCTACCAGGCCGCCTGGCGCGACTATCGCGCCAAGGCCGATCGCGGGGAGAAGGCTTTGCCGCCCCGCCGCGACCTGAAGCTCGAGCCGCTGGTCGAGGTGCTCGAAGGCAAGCGCCTGGTGCACGCGCACTGCTACCGGGCCGACGAGATCCTGATGCTGCTGCGCGTCGCCGACGGCGGCGGCGTCAAGATCATGTCGCTCCAGCACGTGCTCGAGGGCTACTAGGTCGCCAAGGAGATCGCGGCGCACGGA
>CAZEVY010000059.1:8177-31690 GCA_964515555.1 uncultured Solibacteraceae bacterium
CGCGGGCGCCTCGACCTTCAGCGACTGGTGGGCCTACAAGATCGAGGCCTACGATGCGATTCCGTACAACGCCGCCATCATGGTGCGCAAGGGCGTGCTGGTGTCGCTCAACTCCGACGACGCCGAGCTGATGCGGCACCTCAATAATGAAGCCGCCAAGGCCATGCGCTACGGCGGGCTCAGCGAGGACGAGGCGCTCGCGCTGGTGACCATCAACCCAGCCAAACAGCTCGACATCGACAACCGCGTCGGGTCGATCGAAGTCGGCAAGGACGCCGACCTGGCGATCTACGACAAGCATCCGCTCTCGAATTACGCCAAGGTGCAGAAGGTGCTCATCGACGGACAGGTCTACTTCGAGCGCGACCGCGACCTCACGGGCCGCGCCTCGCGCGACAAGCTGAAGAACGACCTGCTCGACAAGGAGCGCAAGCGGCAGCAGGAGCAGAAGAAGTTCGGCCCCCCGCGGAGGCCCGCATGAAGCGCGCGCTTCTCGCCATCCTGATCTCGCTTCCGCTCGCCGCCGCCGACGTCGAGAACAGCTACCTGCTGCGCGGCGGCACGGTCTATCCGGTCAGCGGGCCGAAGATCGACAACGCCTCGGTGCTGGTCGTCGACGGCGTCATTTCGGAGATCGGCCCGAAAGTGGTGGTGCCGCGGGCGCTCGCCAAGAAGGTGAAGACCATCGAGCTGAAGGGCCTCAGCGTCTACCCCGGCATGATCAACTCGGCGACCACTGTGGGCCTTGCCGAGATCGCTTCGATTCGGGAATCGGTGGACACCGTCGAGATCGGCGACTTCAATCCGCAGCTTCGCGCCATCATCGCCGTGAATCCGGAGAGCGAGCACATCCCGGTGACGCGCGCCGGAGGGATCACCAGCGTGATCACGATTCCCGGCGGGTCGATGATTGGCGGACAGGCGGCGCTGATGCGCCTGGACGGCTGGACCTGGGAGGAGATGGCGATCAACCGGTCGGCGGCGCTCTATATGCGGTTCCCGACGCTGGGCGGCGGGGGCGGTCGCGGCGGCGGGGGCGGCGGGCGCGGCGGCGGCGGGCTGGGCGGATCGTTCGCCGAAGCGCGGCGGCGTCACGAGGAGCAGATTTCGAAGCTCCGCGATTACTTCGAGCAGGCGCGGCGCTATCAGAAGGCGAAGGCCGCGAAACTCCCCGGCTTCAAGCAGGACCTGAAGCTGGAAGCCATGCTGCCCGTCATCGAGGGCCGCACGCCGATTCTGGTCAGCGCGCAGCGCGAGCGGACGATTCGCGAGGTGCTGGACTTTGCCGAGAAGGAGAAGGTGAAGGTCATCCTGGCCGAGGTTCGCAAGCCCGGCAAGACGCTCGGCGACATCAAGGCGAAGAACATCCCGGTGATTCTCGGTGAAGTGCTGGCGCTCCCAGTAGAAGAGGACGATCCCTACGACTCGGCGTTCACGCTGCCGGCCGAGCTGCACAAGGCGGGCGTGAAGTTCGCCTTCGGCACCTTCGATGTCCAGTTCGCGCGCAACGTGCCGTTCCAGGCGGCGGCGGCGGTCGGCTTCGGCCTGCCGCAGGAGGAGGCGCTCAAGGCGCTGACCATCAATCCCGCCGAGATTTGGGGCGTGTCGGATAAGATCGGCTCGATCGAGAAGGGCAAGCAGGCCGACCTGATCGTCACCGACGGCGATCCCCTGGAGGCTCGGACGAACATCAGGCACGTGTTCATTCAGGGTCGCGAGGTTCCGGTGGAGACCAAGCACACGGAGCTGTATAAGAAGTACCTGAATCGGCCGTAACCGCCGGGCGCCGCCCGGATCAGCGGGCCGGGAGTTCCAATTCGACTCCGCCGAGCGGTTCGATCAGACTCCGAATCGCGTCGGCGAGATTTCGCCGACGGAAAGGTCCCGCAGCCAGGCCCTTTCGCAGAATCTCGCGGGCTTCGTGCTCCATCGGCCGCGCCGGGCCGCTCGCACCCGCAGCTTGGCCTTCAGGCGGTCATCCAAACGCCGAATCGTGATGCTGGCCACGCCATCAAGATAGCACTGCAATCACTCCCAACGCCGCCACGCGATGCCTTCGCCGACCGCGGAAACGCGGTCCGGATGCAGCATCGACGCCAGCATTTCCACCGTCTCGGCAAGCCGCGGACCCGGACGGTGAAAGTAGGCGTTACCGTCGGCGACGTACACGCGGCCCGTGCGCACCGCCCGGAGCGACGCCCACTCGGGCCGCGCCGTGAGCCAGTACATCTCCGACCAGGCGCGCTCCAGATCGAAGCCGCATGGCGATACCACGATGACCTCGGGGTTGGCGGCGGCGAGATCCGCCCAATCGAGCCACGGCGACCGCCGCCCGCTCTCGCCGAAGAGCGCCTCGCCGCCCGCCATCGCGATCAGCTCCGGCGCCCAGTTGCCTGCGGCCATCAGCGGCTCCTGCCACTCGATCAACGCCACCGCCGGGCGATGCTCCGCGCCCACGGCGCGCGCGATATCCCGCATGCGATCCGTAAGACGCGCCACGAGCGCCTCGCCCTCCCCGGCGATTCCGCACGCGCGCGCGACGCGCCGGATATCCTCCCAGACATCGGCGAGCGAGTTCGGTTCGAGCGCCACAACCACGGGCCGCGCCGACCAGCGCCGAGACAGCGCCTGCTCGACGTCGCCCGTCGAGACGGCGCACACGCGGCACTGCGACTGCGTCAGCACGTGCGTCGGTTGAAGGCGATCCAATATTTCGTCGAAGACTTCGTAGACGGAGCCGGCTTCGCGCAGCGTCTCCTTGACGAGGCGGTCGATTTCGCCGCTCGTTCCGTCGACCCGGAACCGGGGGCGCGTGCATTGCGGCAGGGAGGCGACGCGAGGCGGAAAATCGCATTCGTGGGAGCGGCCGACCTGGGAATCGCCGAGACCAAGCGCGTGCAGGATTTCGGTGGCGCTGGCGACCAGCGAGACGATGCGCACCGACCCACTATAACGTGGGCTCGCGCGCTAGCGCGGGGGCGCCGGGACCAGCATCGCCAGTTCTTCCAACTGCCGGGTCTCAGACGGCGAACCCGGCCGCACCGAACGCTCCTGCGGGGCGCACAGCTTCAGCAGGCTGACCTGGAACTGAAGCTGGTCGTGCAACTCGCCGAGAGTGGCTTCGTTGGCTTTTTTCATGGGCAGGAACAGATGATCGGACGGTGATCGGAAAACTTTACACTGAGGCGGAAAATTGCGGCCGGCGGCGGACTCCCGGCGGAACCGGGAGGCTCAAGGAGTTGGGTTGGGTGGGGCTTTAGTTGAAATCGAAGCTGCGGGATCGTCGTAGCGGTTTGGGGTGGGTTGCAAGGGGGTCAACCACTGTTCCTTGAGCCATTCCGAGGTTCACGGCAATAAAGCTTGCACGCCGCGTGCCAAACGCCCGGCGGGCGTCCGTTGTACGATCGTGCGTCGGCGCACGAGTTCATGCTGAAACACCCCACCTGGCTCCGCGCCCTCTTCGACGCCCTGCGATTCGACTCACCCGACGCCCGTCGGCTCCAGGCGCTGGATGCCGACGACACCCGCGAAGCCCTGGCCTTCTGCGATCGCGAGCACCTCACGCTGCGTCTTTACCCCCTCGATCTGCCGGCGGCCTGGCGAGACGCCGTCGACGCCCGTCTGGCGGCCAATCGCGAGCGTCACCGGCGCCTGCGTGCCGCCTACGGCGAGATCGCCGATGCGCTCGACGCCGCGGGAATCCCAACCGTAGTGCTCAAGGGCTTCACGCATTGCCCCGATTTCGTTCCGGCTCCCGAGGAGCGCGTCCAATACGACCTCGACCTCTACTCGCTGCGCGAAGACGCCCTGCGCGCGCGCGACGCGATCGCGGCGCTTGGATACGAGCCGGTCCGCGGCTTCGAGCGCTTCCCCACCGATCACCTGCCGGTCATGATCCGCAAGACCGGCTGGCGCTGGCGCGGGGACTACTTCGACGTGGACATTCCTTACGCCGTCGAGCTGCATTACCGCTTCTGGGACGAAGGCACCGAAGCCTTCGCCGCGCCCGGAGTCGACGAATTCTGGCAGCGGCGAGGCGACCGGGCGTTGCATCCGGCCGATCGCCTGGGGTACGCCGCGCTGCATATACTGCGTCACCTGCTGCGCGGAAGCCTGAAGATCGGGCACGTGTACGAGCTGGCCTGGTCGATTCACCATCGGGCCCCGGCCTTCTGGGAGGAATGGCGCGGGCTGCACCCGGAGGGCCTTCGGCGGCTGGAGGCGACTCCGTTTCGCCTGGCGGCGCATTGGTTCGGGTGCCGGTCGCCGATGGAGGCGCCGCCCGAGGCCGAGCGCTGGCTGGAGCGCTACGCGCATGCGCCCGTCGAGGCGCTGTTTCGTCCCAACAAGCACGAGCTGTGGCTGCACCTGCCGCTGGTCGAGTCGGCTTCCGGCAGGCTGCGGGTGTTGCGGCGGCGAATGATTCCTGCGACCTTTCCCGGTCCGATCGAGGACGTCTACGTCGAGACGCCCGGCCGGCGATGGGGAGCGCGCGTCCGCTACGCGCGATTTCTCGCGGGACGGGTCATGCACCACGCGCGAACGGTCCCGTCGACGCTGGCGCATGGCCTCGCGTTCTGGATGGACGCGGGTCCGGGCTTCGGACGATTTCTGGGAGCGGCCTTCCTGTTCAACCTCGGCAATTTCATCTTCGTGCTGCTCTACAACCTTCCGCTGCTCGACCGCGGTCTGCGCGAGGATGTTATCGGTCTCGTCAGCGGCGCCATGACGGCGGGCTGCATCGCCGGCACATTGGTCGCATGGCGGCTCTCGGCGGCGCGGGGGATCCGCGCCACGTTGATTACGTGCTTCGCCGCAGGCGCCGTCGTCTCGGCGGTGCGCGTGTGGGTGACCGGAATCGCTGCCCTGGCCGCCGCGGCGGCGCTCGGCGGCGTGGTGTTCGCGCTATGGGCCGTGTCGATCGCGCCCGCGGTCGCGGCGTTGGTGAGCGAGTCGCGACGCCCGCGCGCGTTCGGACTGGTGTTTTCGACCGGCATCGCGACCGGCGTCGTCGGCGGGTGGCTCGGCGGGCGGCTGCCGGAGTGGCTCGGGTCGCGGCCGGCGGCGCTGTTCGCCGGGTGCGCCTTTATGGCGCTGGCGCTTGTCCCGGCGTGGCGCTTGCGATTCGGCGTGCGGCGCGACGACGAGGTCCGGCGATTCCAAGGCACGCCGTTCCTGAGGCGCTTCCTCGCCGCGCTGGCGGTGTGGAGCTTCGCGATCGGAATCTTCAATCCGTTCTTCAACGTCTATTTCACGACCCAGCTCGGCGCGACGCCGCCGGTCATAGGCGACATCTTCTCGGCGAGCCAGCTCGTGCAGGCCGCGGCCGTGCTGTCGGCGCCCGCGCTGCTGAGAAAGCTCGGCCTGGTGAGCGGAGTGATGTGCGTGCAGATTCTCGCGGGCGTAGCCGTGGCGGCCCTTCCCCTCGCGCCGGGCGCTGCCGCGGGGGCCGCGCTCTACATCGCCTACATGGCCGGACAGACGATGAGCGAGCCGGGCACGTATTCGCTGCTGATGAGCCGCGTCGCGCCGTCGTTTCGCGGTGGGGCGTCGGCGCTCAACTTCCTGGTGATGTTCTCGGTGCAAGCGGTGGCGGCGGTGGGCGCGGGATGGGCCTATCGCCGCTTCGGATACCCGACGGTGCTAGCGGTGGCCGGCGGCGCCGCCGCGTGCGCGGGCCTGCTGTTTCGCCTGCTGCTGAAGGCGTTCGAGAAGGACGACGATATCGCCGCGCCATCGCGATAGCGTGAAGCGGCGCTCGTATTCGCGGCGGGCGTTGACCGCCAGCCGCGCGCGGAGTTCGGAGGAGTCGAGCAATTCGGCGATGCGCGACGCCAGGGCCTCCGGCGAGGCCGAGGCCGCCAGCAGGCCTGTGACGCCGTCGTCGACGATCTCGGGAATCCCGCCCGTGGCGAAGGCCACCACAGCAACGCCGGCGGAGAACGCCTCGGGAATGACGCGCGTGGTGGCGTCGGCGACCGAGGGCACGACGAGGACATCGAGCGACGCGAGCATCGACCGCACGTCGTCCGACCACGGCTCCACCTCGACGCCGGACTCCTCCGCCGCCGCGTGCACGCGCCGCTCGTAGCCCGCGTCACCGAAGAGCGCCGCGCCACGGATGACGAACTTCGCGCGTCCCCGCAGCAGCCGCGCCGCTTCGATGAAAAGGTGCTGCCCCTTCTCCGGGCTGATCCGGCCGATCACGCCGACACGCCCGGACGGCGCGCGAGGAGCAGCCATGTCCTCGACGCCGTTGTAGATGACGTGCATCCGATCGCCGGGAACCCAGGGAGCAAGCGGATCGGCGACGTGGCGGCAGTTGGCGATGACGGTCGCGCGCGCGGCGCGCAATCGCCGTCCGACCAGCGCCAGGGCTTCGGGAAACCGGCTGTGGCAGTGGAAGACGATCGGCGCGGCGGTGCGCAGGTAGGACGCCACCGGGACCATGCGCGGGCCGTTGACATAGACCAGATCCGCACCGGCGGTGAGCTTCTGAATCGTACGCAGCAGCGGCGGGAACTGCCAGGCAAAGCGCATCGCATCGAGCGCCGACTTGCGGCCCGAGCGGAACGGTCCGAATCGGACAGCGACCGCCTCGGCGCGGAGGGCACGGGCGCGGTCGAGCAGCGGCCCGCCGGCGGGCGCGGCCACGACGGCGCGCCAACCGCGATCGGCGATCGCGGGCAGCAGGTCGAGCAGGCACCGCTGCGCGCCGCCGGGCTGGCCGAGCTGGTCGAGGAATAGGATGGTCATCCGCGCCGTCTTATCATGCTAGCCCGGCAATCCGGTAAGCTTGATTTCTGGATGGTTCCATGAAGCTACTCATCGCAACCCTCGCCGTCGCGCTTACGTGCGGCGGCGCCGACCTGTTTACCACCGTTCGCGACAACGACCTCGCCTCCCTCAAGAAGCAGATCGATTCCAAGGCCGACCTCAACGCCCGCGACCGGCGCGGGGCGACGCCGCTCATGCACGCGGCGGCTTTCGGCTCCCTCGACGCCATGAAGGCGCTGCTCGAGGCCGGCGCCGATGTCAACGCGGCCAATTCCTTCAACGCCACCGCGCTCATCTGGGCCGCGGGCGATCCCGCCAAAGTCCGGCTGCTCCTCGATCGCGGCGCCGACGTGAAGGCCGTCACCAAGCAGGGCCGCACGGCGCTGCACGTCGCGGCCGCGACACACGGCGCTTCGGAGAGCCTGAAGCTGCTCCTCGCCAAGGGCGCCGACCACAAGCAGCGCGACTACCTGCGAGCCACGGCGATCAACGCCGCCGCCGAGGCCGACGACATCGCGTCCCTCCGCATGCTGATCGATCACGGGGCCGACGCCAACTCAGCCGACCTTCGCGGCTACACCCCGCTGATCGCCGCCGCCTGGAACGGCAACGCCGAGGCCGCGCGTCTGCTGTTCGCCAAGGGCGCCGACTCGAATGCCTCCACGACCTTCGGCGGAATCGTCAAGAACGGCCCGATCGCGTTGCGGAAGCTGACGCCGCTGCTGTGGGCGGCGCCGTTCGCGTCGCGCGATCTCACGGCGGCGCTGCTCGACGGAGGCGCGAAGGCCAACGCCGTCGACGAGCGCGGACTGACGGCGCTCATGCTGGCGGTCGCCACCGAGCGGCCCGACCCGGGCGCGCTGCGACTGTTGATCGCTCGCGGAGTGGATATCAACGCGAAGGACAACAACGGGGAAACGGCGCTCGATTGGGCCAAGAAGCACGGTTATCCCGAGGTTCTGAAGATGCTCGCGCAGGCCGGCGCGAAGGAGGGCGCGGCATTTACGCCACCGGCGCCGCCGGATAAGGGCTGGACCGGCGATCCGCGCGCGGCGGCGGAGAAATCGCTCGACCTTCTTCAGAAATCGAGCCGGACCTTTTGGGTCGAGGGCGGATGCGTCGGCTGCCATCATCACGGCTTCACCGCCGTGGCGACGGCGGCGGCGCGCTCGCACGGATTGCGGGTCGACGGCGCGCTCTCCAAGGAGCTGCTGGCGCAGACGCGCGCGCAGGCCGCCACGTTCCAGGAGACGACGCTCCAGATGATCGACCTGCCGGGAGGCGTCGACCAGGCCGAGTACACGCTGCTGACGCTGTGCGCGTACGAGTATCCGGCCGATGCCATCACCGACGCGCTGGCCGCCTATATCGCCGGGCTTCAGCGCGCCAACGGCGGCTGGAGCGTGGGCGGCGTCTCTCGCCCGCCGATCGAGGAGAGCGACATCCAGCGCACGGCGCTCGGCATCCTGATGCTGCAACATTACGGCCTGCCGGGGCGGAAGGCCGAGTTCGACCGGCGGATCGCCCGGGCGCGCGACTATCTGTTGAAGTCGCGTCCGCAGACCACCGACGATTTCGCCATGCGTGCGATGGGACTGCATGCCGCGGGCGCGGCGCGGGCGGATGTCGCCGCGGTGGGGAAAAAGCTGCTCGCGTTGCAGCGCGCCGACGGCGGTTGGGGCCAGAATCCGCACCTCGCGAGCGACGCCTACGCGACCGGCGAAGCGCTGCACGCGCTGTTCGAGACGAAGACGCTGGCGCCGTCCGATGAGGCGTACCGGCGCGGCGTGGCGTTTTTGTTGAAGACGCAGTATCCGGACGGGTCGTGGTACGTGCGCAGCCGCGCGCCGAAGTTCCAGCCGTACTTCCAGAGCGGCTTCCCGTTCGGGCACGACCAGTGGGTCTCCGCGTCGGCGACGGGCTGGGCGGCGACGGCGCTGGCGCACGCGGCGGGTGCGGCGCGGGCCTCGCGTTAGCGGCGGGAGATTTTCACAATCGTCGCCGGCTGCACAGCGTTGTTGCGCGTGCAGCACTCGGCGTAGAGGAACGTGAGCAGCTCGCCCATCGTCTCGGTGTTCGCCGTGTAGCGCAGGAAGGTGCTCTCGCGGCGCATGGCGACCAGGTCCTCGTTGCGCAGCTTTTCGAGATGATGCGAGAGTGTCGAAGGGGGGATGCCGAGCTCCGCCTGAATGTCGCCGACCACCAGGCCCTCGGGATGCGCGCTCAGCAGCAGCCGCAGAATGCGCAGGCGCGGCTCGGCGCCCAGGGCGGCCAACATGTCGGCGAAGCGCGCGGTCTGGTCCTGGACGGCACCCATAATTCGATTATCGCCGAAATGCGTCGCTGCACGACTCGTTTGCTAGACTCCCCCGTATGGCCTGTGTCGTCACCTTCGGAGAGATCATGTTGCGCCTGGCGCCGCCGGGCTTTGAGCGCTTCCTGCAATCGCCGCAGTTCGTGGCGACCTGGGGCGGCGGCGAGGCCAACGTCGCGGTGACCGTGGCGGGCTTCGGGATTCCCGCGCGCTACGTGACGGTGCTGCCGTCGAATCCGATCGCCGACGCCTTCGTCGGCGAGTTGCGCCGGTTCGGCGTCGACCCCTCGCATATGGTGCGGTCCAAGGGCCGCCTGGGGATCTACTTCGTCGAGCCGGGCGCGAATCAGCGCCCGTCGAAGGTGGTCTACGACCGCGACCACTCGGCGATCGCGCTGGCGAAGCCGGGCGACATCGACTGGTCGAAGGCGCTCGCCGGCGCCACCTGGTTTCACATCACCGGCATCACGCCGGCGCTGTCGCAGTCGGCCGCGGATCTGGCGATCGAATCGGTGACGCGCGCGCGCGCGGCGGGGCTGACGGTTTCGTGCGACCTGAACTATCGCAAGAACCTGTGGAAGTACGGCAAGGCGGCCAAGGACGTGATGACGGAGCTGTTCCGGCATGTCGACGTCGGGATCGCCAACGAAGAGGACTGCCAGATGTCGCTCGGCATCGCCTCGGCGGCCGATGTGCATTCCGGCAAGCTCGACCGCGAGGCCTATCGCGCGCTGGCCGAGACGGTGCTGGCGGCGTATCCGAACCTGAAGATGCTGGCGATCACGCTGCGCGAGTCGCACAGCGCGTCGCATAACGGCTGGTCGGCGTGCCTGCACGATCGCGGCGCGTTTCTGTTGAGCCGGCACTACGAGATCACGCACATCGTGGACCGCGTCGGAGGCGGCGATTCGTTCGCCGGCGGCCTGATCTACGGGCTGAACGCCTTCGCGACGCGCGGCGAGGCGCTGGAGTTCGCGGTGGCGGCGTCGTGCCTGAAGCACTCGATTCCCGGGGACTTCAACCGTTTCACGGTCGACGAGGTATCGGCGTTGTTGAAGGGCGGCGGGTCGGGGCGCGTGCAGCGATAGAGGCGGCCCGTGGATCGCATCGAGACGACGCTATGCTTCACGATCGCGGAGCGCCGGCGGGAAATGTTTCGATCCCGTTTGTGGTTACAACGCTGACGTAGCCGACCCAGCGATGTTCACCAAACGGCACCGGAAAGTTCTGGTCAGCGAGTAACCTCATTCAGGCGGGAATCGGGTACGCCCTGTACTCATGTGCAAGATAGCTCGCGTACCACAAGACAGGCGAGGATGTCCTCCCTGGATAAGCCGGGATAGCTTTCGAGAATCTCCTTCTCCGACTGCCCGCCTGCCAGTAATTCCAGAATGAGCTCGACGGCGATTCGCGTGCCCCGGATCACGGGCTTACCGGCGAGGATTTCCGGGTCGACGACAATGCGGGAGGGCCAGCCCATGGGTTCAGCATAGCGCCGGACGGTAGTCCAATCGGCCTGCGCCCCACGACGCGGAAGGCCTCACGACGAGTCGCGCCGCCGGCGCCCGTTGGACCGAGCCAGACCTCTATCGCGTCGGTCCGCTAAGGTGAGATCGATTCGGGATTCGAGGGGGCGCGTGCAGCGGTGACCGGGGAAGTCAGACGGTGACCCAGCCGCCCTTGCGGTGACTCTCCAGACACTTCTCGAGAAGCTTCATCCCCAGCGCGCCGTCGTCGAAAGTCGGATAGTCCACTGCGGCCGACCGGTCCGCCACGCAGCGATAAAAGCGCCGGAAGAGCTGCTTGTGCGAGTCGTCATAGCCTTCGCTGTGGCCGCCGGGGAGATCGGCGAATCCCGCCGCCGGACCCGATAGCAGCGACGGGTCCTTCACGATGACCTGGTTGGGTTCGTTCCTGTGCCCGATCCACAGTGTGTCGGGCGACTCCTGGTTCCACATCACGCCGGCCTTGGTGCCGAAAATTTCGAACTGGAAGCGGTTCTTGCAGCCTGCCGACATCTGGCTGACCGTGTAGGCCCCGCGCGCGCGGTCGCCCAGGCGCAGCAGCACGGCGCCGAAGTCGTCGGTGGTGATGGCCACCGATTCGTAGTCCGACGGGCTCAGCTTCTTGCCCGTGAAGGTCTCCACCGATCCCTTGGGGCGCTTGCGCGTCTTGTGGAAGGTCTGGAGGTCCGCGCACACGGAGGTGATGCGCAGACCCGTGAGGTGTTGGATCATGTCCATCCAATGCGAGCCGATGTCGCCGAGAGCGCGCACCGAGCCGTTGGCCGCCTCTTCGACGCGCCAGTTGTAGTCGGTGTCGTAGAGCAGCCAGTCCTGCGAGTAGGTCCCCTGCACCACCAGCACCTCGCCCAGCTCACCTGAGGCGATGAACTGCCGGATGTGCTGCACCACCGGGTAGTAGCGCAGGTTGTGATTGGTCGCGTGCACGACGTTGTTTGCCTTGGCGACCGCGATCATGTCGGCGGCCTCGGCGTGCGACATCGCGAGCGGCTTTTCGCACAGGACGTGCTTGCCCGCCTTCATGAAGGCCACCGACATGCCGTGATGCATCGAGTTCGGCGTCAGGATGTGGACGGCGTGAATGGAGGGGTCGGCGGCGAGCTCGCGCCAGTCGCCCGTGGATCGCGGGATGGAGTTGGCGTCGGCGAAGGCCTTGGCGCGGCCGGGTGTGGAGCCCGCGACGGCGGCCACTTCGACGTTGCCGAGCCGCCGGATGGCCTCCGTGTGCACCTTGCCCATAAAGCCGGTGCCGATCACAGCCGATTGAATCCTGGACATGTGTGTCTAGTCCTTTCGTACGAACACGTTCACAACCTGAACATTGTATCCCGCGCACTATCCGCTGCTACACTTGAGATGTCGAAGCAATGATCATCCGCCTACGACTGGGCGCCGGCCGCAGATTCCGACCAAAACAGGGCGACGGCCGCGGCGTCGCGCTCGTGGCGGCGGCGCTGATGACGCCCGCCTGCGTCATGGCCTCCGCCTTGGCCTTCTGGAGACTGCTCGCCGACCTGCGGCTCACCTCCGAGTTCGCCATCTCGAGCGGCCTGTTCTCGCACTGGCAGGTGTGGGTGGCGATGGCGGTGCTGCTGCATCTCGCCTCGCGTCGGCTCGACCGCTATGCGCGTCTACATCCGGTACAGCATCCAGTAAACGACCACGCCGGTCACGCTGACGTACAGCCAGATCGGAAGGGTCCAGCGCGCGAGGCGCCGGTGCGCGTCGTATCGCGCGCGTAGTCCTCGCCGCAGGGTAATCACCGCGAGAAACGGCACGGCCGCGGCGAGCGTGGTGTGTGTCGCCAGGATCGAGAGGTAGAGGGTGCGAATCGGCCCGGTCTTCTCGAATCGCACAGAGCCCACCTGGTAGTGGTAGATCAGGTACGAGATCAAAAACGCAACCGACGTCGCGAAGGCGGCGATCATCACCCGGCGGTGCCAGTCGATCTGCCGCCGGCGGATGAGAACGAAGCCGGCCACCAGCAGGACGGCGGCAGTCGCATTGAGACAGGCGTTCAGCGTCGGGAGATGGATCATGTGTGCCGGGGGCGTCGCGATGCCGCCATGGTCGACGCGATCCACAGGAACAGGCCGCAGGAGATCGTCAGACCGAGGCTCGCGCTCAGCGACGGAAGGTCGGCCGACGCCGCCGGGTCGAGCAGCCGCTTCAGGGCGGCGACCGAATAGGTCATCGGGTTCAGCCGCATCAGCCAGCGCATCCAGGCGTCGGCGCCGGACATCGAGAACAGCGCGCCGGAGACCAGCCACATCGGCAGCAGCACCAGGTTCATGACGGCGTGGAAGCCCTGGGTGGAGTCGAATTTCCAGGCGAAAAGGAATCCCAGCGCGGTGAAGGTGAAAGATACCGCAAACAGGGCCCCGGCCAGCGCGGCGATGCGCGCCGCATCGAACGGCAGTCCCGTGAGAGGCAGGAAGCACAGCAGCATCAGCCCCTGCACCCAGGCCAGCGTGCAGGCGCCGAGAATCTTGCCCAGCACGAGCGCGCCGCGCGGCGCCGGCGAGACCAGCACCGCGAGAAGGAACCCTTCCTTGCGGTCCTCAATGAGCGACATCATCGAGAAAATCGCCGAGAACATCACCGTAAGCGTCAGCGCACCGGGGAAAAAGAACCCGAGATCGCCGAAGCCCGAGCCGATCAGCAGCCAGAATATTAGCGGCGAGCCGACGAATCCCGCCACACGCGACTTCTGACGCCAGAAGCGCAGCATCTCGCGCTCGATGAGCGCCCAGACGGGAAGCCAGAAGTTGCTCACGAAATCCTCGCGCCGGTCTCGTCGAGGAAGACGTCTTCGAGCGTCGGCTGATGAACCTGGATGGAGCGAATCTCGCCGGGAAACGCCTCGAACAGCTCCGCGACCAGCCGATGGGCGCCGGGCGCTTCGATGCGCATGCTGCCGTTGCTGACCACCGGCCGCAGCGGGAATCGCCGCGCGATCCTCTCGGCGAGAGCGGCCAGGTCGGCCGCCGTCAGCTCGACAACGTCGCCCGCCACCTTGGACTTCAGCTCCGAGGGCGTTCCCTCGGCGACGCGGCGGCCCTGGTGCAGCAGCAGCAGGCGGTCGCAACGCTCGGCCTCCTCGAGGATATGCGTGGTGAGCAGGACGGTGACGCCGCGCCCGGAGCGCAGGTCGTGGATGTGGTCCATGAGCTCGCGGCGGGCGGCAGGGTCGAGGCCGGTCGACGGCTCGTCGAGGAGCAGAACGCGGGGGTCGTGCAGGAGCGCGCGGGCGACGTCGGCGCGTCGCGCGAGACCGCCGGAGAGCGTCTCGACGAGATCGCCTCTCCGGTCGGCGAGGCGCAGGCGATCGAGGACGGCGGCGATGCGTTTCTCGAGATCGGCGCCCGAAAGCCCGTAGAATCGGCCCTGCGCGGCGAGATTCTCGCCGACGGTGAGTTTCCTGTCGAGCGTGCAGGATTGAAATACGACGCCCATGCGTCGCCGCACTTCGGCGGATTGCGTGGCGACGTCGAAGCCGGCCACGCGGGCGCTCCCGGAGGCAGGCGCCAACATGGTCGCCAGAATGCGGAAGAGCGTCGATTTGCCGCCGCCGTTGGGGCCGAGCAGGCCGAAGATCTCGCCTTCGCTCGCCTGGAAGCTGAGACGGTCGAGGGCAAGGCGGTCGCCGTAGCGATGGGTGAGGTCGGTGGCGGCGATCACCTATTCAGGGTAGTCGATCCGCCGGGGTGGAATCGGCGGGCTGTGTTATTCTCGGGGCCATGGGAGCCTGGCGGCTGCTCGCAATTCTCGCCGCGGCGACGGCTTACGGCGGGCCGACCTTTACGAAGGACGTCGCGCCGATTCTGTATAAACGCTGCGTGGCCTGTCATCGTCCGAACGACATCGCACCCATGTCGCTGCTCGACTACAAGTCGGCGCGGCCCTGGGCCAAGTCGATTCGCGAGGCCGTGGCCAGCCGCAAGATGCCGCCCTGGTTTGCCGATCCGCGCCACGGTCAGTTCGCCAACGACGCGCGTATGGCCGACGCCGAGATCGCCGCCATCCGCGATTGGGTCGACGCCGGCGCTCCGGAGGGCGACCCGCGCCACCTTCCGCCGAAGCCTGTTTTCACAGACGGCTGGCAGCTCGGCAAGCCCGACATCGTCGTCGACATCGGCGAGGATCACCAGGTCGCGCCCGGCGACGACGTCTACGAGCACTTCCGCGTGCCGACCAACTTCACCGAGGGGAAGTGGATCCGCGCCGCCGAGATCAAGCCGGGCAACCGCCAGGTGGTGCATCACGTGCACGTATTGCTGGTGCAGTCCGAGCGCTCGTCGACGGAAGTTGCATCCACCAGGAACATGCCTTCGCTCTCGGGCTTCATGATCCGCGAGGGAAAGCTCAGCCGCCTGCGGGCCGACGCTCCGGTGGTCAACGACGCCTGCGCCTCCGACGCGCCGGCGCTGCCGTATCTGCGCGGCTCGCAGGAAGGGTCGCTTGCGGCGTTTCTGCCGGGCCGGTCGCCCGACACCTTCCCGCCGGGTACGGCCAAGTGGATTCCACCCGGCGCGCAATTGGAGTTCGTCATCCACTACGCGCGGACGTCGGGAAAGCCGCAGACCGATCGCACCAGCGTCGGATTTCATCTCGCGCCCGCTCCGCCAGAGCGCCCCCTGCGCCGAATGGACTTGCGCAACTTTTTCATGAGCATTCCCGCGGGCGCGCCGAACCACGAAGTCCGCCGCTGCTACGATTTCGAGCGCGACAAGCTGCTGGTCTCGATCACGCCGCACATGCACTATCGCGGCAAGGACGTCACCTACGAGCTGGTGCACCCCGACGGGCGGCGCCAGATCCTGCTTGCCGTTCCGCGCTACGACTTCAACTGGCAGCTTAACTATCGCCTGAAGGAGCCGGTGTTCGTCGAGAAGGGCAGCCGGCTGATCGTCACCGCCCATTACGACAACAGCGCCGGCAACAGAGCGAATCCGGACCCGTCGCAAGTGGTCCGCTGGGGCGACCGCAGCGAGGAAGAGATGTTCACCAGCTGGATCGAGTACCTGGATGGGCCGGCTCGCTAGCGCCCTCGCCGTCCTGGCGCTCCTACCCGCTGCGCGGGCGGAGTTTCGACTGGTGGAGTTCACGCTGGGGAGTGTGGACTGCGCGCAGTGCTTCGAGTCCCTGCCGTCGCGAATGAAGCGGACGCGCGGTGTCGAATCGGTGGACCTGAACGCGCCGAAGGCGATGGTCACTGTGCGGCTGGCGGCGGGAAATCGCACGCGCATCGAACTCCTCGCCGACGCCATCAAGCAGGACGGGACGAAGATCAAGCTGATCCGTGTGGAGGCGACTGGCGCCATTCTGCGGGACGGAGACAAACTAACGTTCACGCCGTCCGGACTCTCGCAGAGCTACGCGATCGAGGGCGCGAAGCCGGCAGAGTCGGCGGCGGTCGAAGGAGTCATCCGCGAGCCGGGCGCGGCGCCGTGGACGATCCACGCCTCCCTCGTGCGCTGAGCCTTACTTCTTCGCCGGCGCGGATGGCTTCGGCGGCGGTTGCGCCCACCGGCGCCAGGCTGCCGGATCGGCTCCCAGGTCCTTGCCGGCGATCTCGATGAGCGCGCTGTGGGCGCTCTTCCTCACCTTTTCTTCGGGATCTTCAAGCGCCTTGACCAGAGCCGCCGCCGCACGCCGATCCTTGATCTGACCGAGCACCCAGGCCGCCTCTCCGCGCAGTACGGCGTCCTCGCTCTGAAGGTATTTCAGAGCGTGCGGGTAGGCGGCCTTGCTCATCCCCGACAACGCGCCGCGCGCCGAGGGCGCGACAGCCCCGTCCTTGAGCGCCTCGAAGAGCGCCGGGATCACACGGGGATCTTTGGAGTCGTTGAGTGAAAAAGCTGCCGTTGCGCGGCGCCGGCCGTCCGGGTCCTTCATCGCGGCGATCAACGCGTCGAGTCCGGCGGCGCCGAACGACTTGAGCGACTGCGCCGCGGCGCTGGCGACCTGCGACTGCTCGCCCATCGCGGCGACCAGCGGCCCGATCGCGCGGGGGTCCTTCAGGTCTCCGAGAGCGAAGGCGGCGGCGTCGCGCACGAACATGTCGGAGTCCTTCAGCATCGCCATGACCGGTTCCACCGAGCGCGGATCCGCCAGGTCGCCCAGCGAGCGCACGGCCGACATGCGCACGATGTGGCTTTCATCCTTGAGGGCGTCGAGCAGCGCATCGACGGCGCGGCGATCCTTCTTCTCGCCGAGCGAGGCCGCGGCCGCCGAGCGCGTCTTCCAGTCGGGCGATTTCAGCGCCGCGATCAGCGAGTCGACCACGCCCGCGCCACCGTACTTACCCAGCGCGTCGGCGGCCTCGCGGCGGACCTCGGCGTCGGGATCGTCGAGGAGAGCGCGCAGCGGCTCGGCGGCGCGCGGGTCGGGCGCGAGCCAGAAGTATTGGGCCGCGCAGCGCCGCGTTTCGGGGGCCTCGTCCTTCAGCCCGGCCAGCATTACCGGAACCGAGGCCGAGGTTTTCGTGCTGTTCGAGGCGAAGCTCGCGACCAGACAGACGGCGCGCCCGCGGACCTTCGGGTCCTTGTCTTTGGCGAGCGGGAGAATGCGGGCGAGGCGATCGACGCTCGATCCCCACAGCAGTCCGTCCGCGGCGTCGTCGGCGATATCGTCGTCCGAATCGCGCAAGGCGCGCAGAAGCTCGGTGACGGCGTCCATGTCGCCCAGCGCGCGTCCGGCGACCTCACCGACGCGAACGGGCGCGCCCGCGCTCCCGAATTCCTTCGGGACGACCTTGGCTTGGTCGCCGAACATTCCGAGCAGGTAGGGGATGGCCGCGCGCGAGCCAATGCGTCCGAGTCGCGAGGCGGCGTTGGCGCGCTCGACGCCGGATTCCGAGTACAACCGCTCGACCTGCTGGCGCACCTCCGGCGGCAGCGCGGCCAGGTTGCCCTTGGGAGCGCGCGTCTGGCACCACGCGGACGCGGCCACGAGCAGCACGGCGAATCGACTCGGCATGACCTGAGCGTAGCGCAATAGCGTCAACTGCTACACTGTCCGACGACGTGCGCCGCGCGCTACCCGCCGCCATTCTCCTCGCCGAAGTTCTCGTCTTCTTCCGTGGACCGCTGCTCGACTCCGGCTACGCGATTCCTTGGGATCTGCGCTCGTATCACCTGCCGATCGCGACCTTCGTTGCCGAGTCCTTCGCCTCGGGTGAGCTGCCGCTGTGGGATCCCTATACCTACTGTGGCCGCCCCCTGTACGCGAACCTCACGGCGCAGGTCTTCTATCCGCCGGCGTGGATTTTCTTCGCGCTAGCGGACGCGCTCGGCAGCGACGCGATACTCGACCTGCTCGAGTGGCAGATCGCGCTGCACGTTTGGCTCGGCGGCGTGTTCTGTTATTGGCTCGCCCGCCGAATCGGACTCGGCCGCGCGTCGGCGCTCGCCGGTGCGACCATGTTCCAACTGGGCGCGTACTTCGCCTCGCAGACGCAGCACCTGGGCGCGATGAACGCCGCAGCCTGGCTGCCGCTCTCGTGGCTGGCGGTGTGGGAGATGCGCGAGCGGTTCCGCGCGCGCTGGTTCGCGGCGCTGGCCGTCTCGTTCGCCATGAGCCTGTTGGCGGGATTTCCGGCGGTGACGGCGGTGGCGGCGAAGTCGTCGATACTGTTGGCGGCGGCTGTCGCGCCGGGATGGCGGGCGCTGTTTCCCGGTGTTGCGCGCGTCGCCGCCGCAGGCGCCTGGAGCGCTCTCCTGGCCGCCGTACAGCTTCTGCCGACGATGGAACTCACCGCGCAGAGCGTCGCGCGATTCCGAGCCGACTTCTTCACCGGCTCGGCGATGCCGCCCGCGGCGTTGCTCTCGATGATCCGTCCGAACTGGCACGGCGTCTTCGATCTGGCGACATTTCGCGGCCCCGGAGAGCTGACGTTCCTCTACACCTATTGCGGTCTGCCCGCGCTCGCGTTGATCGTGCTGGGGCTGGCGCGGGCGGACGTCGCGCGACGCTTCGCCGCCGTCGGCCTGCTGTGCGCGATGTGGATGACGGGCGCGTTCGACCGCATCACGCCGCGCGCCATCGCGGCGTCGGCGTACCCGGAGTTCGCGCTGGCCGGTTTCACGTTGGCGGTCGCGGTGGTGGCGGCGTTCGGCGTGGAGTCGCTGAGCGCGCGGACGCCCTCCTGGACGCCTGCCGCGCTGGTCGCGGTGATCGCCGCCGACCTGACGATCGCGGGATCGGGCCGGCCGATGAACCGGGTGTCGCTGGCCGAGGAGCCGGGCGTCACGTCGCGTCATTTCGACGGCAGCGCCGCGGTTCTGGAGACCATGCGCCGGCTGAGCGGCCGCGAGCGCTGGCGCATCGATACGATCGACGACTCGATGTCGTGGGCCATGGCCGCGCCGCTGACGCGCGTCAGGACCGCGAGCGGCAACGATCCGTTCGCGCTCGAGAGCGTCATGCAGGTCCGGCTGCGCATGACCGAGGGCCAACGCTGGGGTCGCTACTACCAGATCACGAAGCCCGACCTGGATCTGCTCGGGTTCCTTCAAGTGCGCTATCTCCTCTCGCGACGCCGCGTCGACATCGCCGGACTGCGCGAGGTGATGGAGCTGCCCGGGCGATTCGTCTACGAGAACCCGCGCGTGGCGCGATTCGTGTTAAGGGGAGCGATTGTGTGGAAACTTCGCGACGCGCCCCGCGAGGTCGCGTTGCGGGTGGATGCGTTGCGCACGCAGATGCTGGCGACGTCCGAGACTTACTATCCCGGGTGGCGCGCCTGGGTCGACGGCCGGGAGACGCCGCTTCGCACGGTCCACGGCGCGTTCCGCGCGGTACGGGTTCCGGCGGGCCGGAGCGAGGTCGTGATGCGATTCGAGCCGCGCATCCTCTGGTACGGCGCGGCGGTCACTCTCGCCGCCGGCGTCGCGCTCCTCGCGCTGCTTCGTTTCCGCGATAATTAAGGCGACCCGGAGTTCAAAGATGGAGTTCAAGGAGCAGCTCAAGTCCGCCGTCGACATCGTGCAGGTGATCGGCGAGTACGTGCGGCTGCGCAAGTCGGGCGCGAGCCGCTACACGGGCTTGTGTCCGTTCCACTCCGAGAAGACGCCGTCATTCAGCGTCCACGCCGGCCACCAGTTCTACAAGTGCTTCGGATGCGGCGTCTCGGGCGACGCCTTCAAGTTCGTGATGGAGATCGAGGGCCTCAGCTTCTGGGAGGCCATGAAGCAGCTTGCCGAGCGCTACGGCATCCCGCTTCCCAAGCGCAGCGATCTCTCCGACGAGGAGACCAAGCTCCGCGCGGCGATTTACGAGATGCACGAGATCGCGCAGCGGGCCTATCGCTCGGCCCTCGAATCGCCGGCGGGCGCCGAGGCGCGCGCCTACCTGGCGAGACGCTCGGTGGCCCGCGATGTCATCGAGGAATTCGGCCTGGGCTTCGCGGACCGGCCGGGCCAGACGCTCACGCGCGCCTTCCAGCAGCGCGGCTTCGCGGCCGAGAGCATGGAGCAATCGGGACTGGTGCGCAAGCGCGCCGAGGGCGGCTTCTACGACGCCTTTCGCGGGCGGCTGATGTTTCCGATCCACAACGAGAGCGGCAAGCTGGTGGGCTTCGCCGGCCGCGCGCTGTCGGACGAGGATCAGCCCAAGTATTTGAATTCGCCCGCCACGCCGATCTATTACAAGAGTTCGATCCTCTACAACATGCACCGCGCCAAACAGGCCATCCGCAAGGACGACGTCTCGATCCTGGTGGAAGGCTACATGGATGTCATCGGCCTGCATGGCGCGGGGGTGCGGCAGTCGGTGGCGAGCTGCGGCACGGCGTTGACGCCGCAACAGGTGCGCGGGCTGAGAAGGCATTCGTCGAACATCGTGGTGAACTTCGATCCCGACGCCGCCGGCGGCGCGGCGGCCGAGCGCTCCATCCAGATGATGCTCGAGGAGTCGATGCACATCCGCGTCTTGCAGCTGGACGGCGGCCTCGATCCCGACGAGTACGTCAAGGAGCGCGGCGTCGAGGCCTATCGCGCGAGCCTCGGCAAGGCGCAGCGGTATTTCTACTGGCTGGCCGACCGCGCGCGGGCGCGTAGCGACATGACGTCGGCCGAGGGGCGCGTGGCGGGCTTTCAGTTTCTGCTGCCGGCCATCCAGCGGGTGCCCGACAAGATCGAGCGGGTCTCGGTGGCCAACGACCTGGCGTCGTACCTGGGCGTCGACGCGGACCTGGTCCTGGAGCAGTTCCGAAAGGCGGCTTCGACGCGGGCGGAGACGACGCTGCGCGCGCCCCGGCGTCAGCTTCCCGCCGGCGAAAGGATCCTGCTACAGTGTCTGCTGGAGAGCGAAGCGGCGCGCGAAGCTGTTCTTCCCCGCCTCAAGGACAGCGCCAGCGTCGCTCGACTGACGGCTCGAAAGATCTTCGAGGCCATGGCGAACCTGGGCGACCGCTACAACTATCCCGACCTGGAGGCGCGCCTCGAAGACGCCGAGAGGGACCTGTTGGCGGGCCTGCTTCTTGCCGATGAAGTAACTAACCCCTCCGACCCGGTGGCGCAAGCCCTTGAGAGCCTGGCGCGGCTGGAGAAATCGGGCGAGGGTCTGGAGCGCTCGGCGCTGAAGGCGCGGGTGCGGGAGGCGGAGAAATCCGGAAATGTAGCGGAGGCCATCCGTCTGACCGAGGAGCTCCTCCGCATGGAGCGGAGCATGGACCTTCCCCGCCAGGAGAGTGTTGTAGAATGACGAAGAACGCAGTTTCAGGGGATTTTCCCGCCAGTCGTATTTCGGGTTAGACTTTCGATGGATTCGGCCAAGGACAAAGCTTTCGCTCTCGACGACGAGGTCGGCGAGCTCCTGACCGAGGAAATCCCTACCGGGGATATCGAGGAGATACCCGAGCTGGAGCGCGACACGGCGCTGCTCGACGAGACCGCCCTCGATTTCGACAAAAAGTTCGACGAAGCCGAGGATTTCGCCGATTTCGACCTGGCGCAGGAGATCGGCGGCGACAAGACCAACGATCCCGTGCGTATGTACCTGCGCGAGATGGGCACGGTGCCGTTGCTCACGCGGGAGGGCGAGATCGAGCTCGCGCGCCGCATCGAACGCGGCCAGAAGAGCGTGCTCAAGGCGCTCTCGCGCTGCCCGCTGGTGATCCGCGACCTGCTCCACATGGGCGGCCAGGTGCAGAAGGGACTGGCCACGGTGCGCGACATCCTGCAACTGCCGGACCCGCCGGTGGAGGACGCGCTCGTCGAGGAGAAAACCCGCGAGTTTCAGCATACCTGCCAGGAGATCGATCGAAATTACAAGAAAGCGCTCCAGTTCCGGCAGAAACTACTCTCGATTTCCCGCAGCCTCAAGCCCAAACAACACCGCGCCCTGCGGTGGAACCTCGGCAGGACGCTGATCCGCATCGCGTCCCTGATTCGCAACGTACAGTTCCTGCCCCTGGTACGGCGTGGGTTGAGCGACTGCGTGCGCAACGCCGTGGAGCAGCTCCGTCCGCTGGAGCGCGAGATCGCGCGCGCGCAGCGAAAGCTGGAGGACACCTCCAACGGGGCCACCGGGGGTCCCAAGGACCTGCGGCGCGAGATCCGGCTGAGCACACAGCGGTTGCAGGAGCTGGAGATCGAGAACGGCGCCAGCGCGGTGGAGCTTCGCCGCACGCTTCAGATTATCGAGCGCGGCGAGCTGGAAGCGGAGACCGCCAAGAAGCAGCTCATCGAGGCCAACCTGCGGCTGGTGGTGTCGATCGCCAAGCGCTATACCAACCGCGGCCTTCAGTTTCTCGACCTGATTCAGGAAGGCAACATCGGACTGATGAAGGCGGTCGACAAGTTCGACTACCGGCGCGGCTACAAGTTCTCGACCTACGCCACCTGGTGGGTGCGACAGGCGATCACCCGCGCGATCGCCGACCAGGCCCGCACCATCCGCATCCCGGTCCACATGATCGAGACGATCAACAAGCTGGTGCGGTCGCAGCGCCTGCTCCAGCAGGAACTCGGACGCGAGCCGACCACGGAGGAGCTGGCGCGGCGCATGGAGATGCCGGTGTCGAAGGTGCGCAAGGT
The DNA here is from genome assembly GCA_964515555.1 of uncultured Solibacteraceae bacterium. GTDB lineage: Bacteria > Acidobacteriota > Terriglobia > Bryobacterales > Bryobacteraceae > CAZEVY01. Next base: position 30,833 of record CAZEVY010000059.1, read on the forward strand.
GCTGCGCATCGCCCAGGAGCCGATTTCGCTGGAGACGCCGGTGGGCGAAGAGGAGGAGTCGCACCTGGGCGACTTCATCATCGACCGGCGGGTGACGTCGCCCTCGGAGGCGGTGATCAATTTGAATCTGCGCGAGCAGACGGCCGAGGTGCTCAAGACGCTGAGTCCCCGCGAGGAAAAGATCATCAAGATGCGCTTCGGCTTGCAGGACGGCAGCGAGCACACGCTCGAGGAAGTCGGCCAGCACTTCGCGGTCACGCGCGAGCGCATCCGGCAGATCGAGGCGAAGGCGCTGCGGAAGCTGCGCCACCCCAGCCGGAGCCACCGGCTGCGCGCATTCCTCGACACCAGTCTGCACGAGTAACGGCCCGTCGCCCGACGGGCCTCGGCGGGAATCCCTTAGAACGTTACTAAGAAAATCGTTCCATTCAAATTAGTACCTTTCTCTTCTTTTGCCACGCGGCAGAGCGCGCCATCCTGGCAATAGGCCCATGCATAGCACCTACACAACGGAGCGGCGGACGCGGCGATCGCGTCGTGAGGCCGGCAACACCTTCATCGAGACGGCCCTCGTGCTGCTGCCCCTGTTCGCGCTGGTATTCGGCATTATCGACTACGGCTTCGCCGTGTTCCTGCGCAGCACCTTCCAGCATGCGGCGCGGGAGGGCGTTCGATATGCGGTCACCTATCAGACGGCGCCGGGCATGGGCCACGACGACTCGATCAAGGCGGTCGTACAGAACAACTCCATAGGATTCCTGGGCGGAACGTCCGGGAAACAGTACATTAAGATCCAATACTACAAACCCGACACCCTGCAACCCACCACGGCGAACTCGCCCGGCAACCTGATCGAGG
>CAZEVY010000060.1:0-14137 GCA_964515555.1 uncultured Solibacteraceae bacterium
GTGTACGGATTGGCTTCGCCGGGGAACGACTTCGGAAACAGCGACCGGTAGACCGCCTGGCCGCGGACCGCGCCGAGCAGCTCGGCCTCGCGGCCCTTCATGCCAAGCTCTACAGGGTTGTCGCCGAACATCGGAATCAGCGCCTGTTCCTCGAGCGCGCGCAGCGCGGGATTCGCCCACGTCAGCAGTGGCACGTAAGCGACGTTCACCAAACTCATGCTGCCCCGCGGGTGGACTTCGCCGGTCGCGCCAACGGCGCGCGCCTTGCCGTCGGTGAAGGCGAGCTCCTGTCGATGGCAGCTCGCGCAGGACTGCGTGCCGTTGACCGAGAGCCGCGTGTCGTAGAAGAGATACCTGCCGAGATCGACCTTGGCCGCGCTCATCGGATTATCGGCGGGCACGGGCGGACGCGGGAACTTAGGTGGCAGTTTCCAGTCGAACTCTGCGCCGAGGGCGACGGCCGCGAGCAGGGCGGGCGCCAGTCGCGGGGCGATCACGGGGTGGCGGCGGCGGGCGGCGGATTCTTGACGATCTTGCCGAACATCTTGCCGCCGTGATCCTGCGCGCCCCAGGTGCCGGCGTACATGCCGTTGTGGATCAGGATGCGGGCGCTGTAGACGCCGCGGCCGCGGATGAGGTAGTTGGAGAGCGTGAGGACGGGCGTGTCGCCGGCCCACAGGACGGGCACCAGGACGGTCGCCTTGAATTCCTTCTTGTTATAGGAAATGCGCGCGTCGAAATTCCACTGGCCGTCCTTGACCTTGGTGACTTTCTCGATCAGGTAGGCGTCCTCGTGGGTCGCCGGCTCGTCGCCGACCGTGAAGAATCCCCGGAGCGTCACGTTGGTCATCGACTCCTGGAACTGCTTCTCGGCGGCGTTCATCTCGACCGTCGCGGCCTGCTGTCCGAAGGCGAGCTGCACAAGCAGGGGCAAGAGCATCGTCATGGGCGACTCCTTATGGACAGGCTAGCACGCCGCCGGTTGACTGCCCGCCCCGCGCCGTGCGAGGCTACCTTCCGACGGCGCCAGGAGTCCATGCCTCACGAGACCGCATCCCGCACAGCCGCCGACTACGATCGCGCCGCGCGGGACTTTGTCGACTCCCACGAGGGCGACGGCGCGGCGCTGGAGCGCCTGAACAAGTACTACGGCCGCTCGTTCAGTGTCGACGACGTGCGCGCCGAGATCTGGCGGCGCGTGTACGCCTATCGTCAGCGGGCCTCCCGTCAGCCGGCGCGCTACCTGGAGCTTGCCGAGGCGCAGTTGCTTGTCGCGCAGGACGCGGGGTTCGGCAGTTGGGAGACGTTGATGCAGGCGGCCGCCGCCGGGGCGCCTCCGCAGGGCGCGCCCTATGCGATCGACGGCAAGGAGAACCGCATCGGGCCGAGGCGGCGGCTCAGCGACGCCGAGTGGGACGAGCTGATCGCCGTCATGAAGGAGCGGGATATTCCCGCGCTCGACGCCAACGGGCTGATGACCGACGCCGTGCTCGCCCGGATCGCCGGACTCAACCGCGTCACCCGCCTGAACCTGGGCGGATCGCGCGAGCTCACCGACGACGGGTTGCTGCACCTGGCGCGCATGCCGCAACTGGAGCACCTCGACCTGAGCGAGTATCCCGGCGGCAAGCTCACCGATCGCGGACTGGAGGTGCTCGGTCATCTGCCGAATCTGCGGACGTTCGAGATGACCTGGCAGGCGGGGATATCCGACGCCGGCGCCGCCCACCTGCGGCATTGCGATCGCCTGGAGTCGGTCAACCTGATGGGCTCGCCGACCGGCGACGGCGCCATCGAGGCGCTCCAGGGGAAGCCGTCGCTGCGGCGATTCAGCAGCGGCCGCCTGGTGACCGAACGGGGACTGCCGATGCTGCACAACTTCCCGGCGCTGAAGAATCCGCCGGAGGGGAGCGATCCCGCGCACCTGCTGATCGACGGGCCGTTCAGCGATGCAGGCCTGGCCGGGCTGGCGGGACTCGAAGGGGTCGGCGAGCTCGATCTTTTCTGGCACGTGACCGGCATTACGACGGACGGCTTCGTGCACCTGGCGGGCCTTCCGAATCTCCTCTCGCTCGGCTGCGACGGAAGGCTCAGCGACGACGTCGCGATGCGGCACATCGCGGCCATCCCGCGCCTGCGCCGGCTGCGCGCGCAGGAGTCGGTCGCGAGCGACGCGGGATTCGAGGAGCTGAGCCGGTCGCGGACGCTGGAGTTTTTCTGGGGCCGCGTCTGCCCGAACTTCGGCAGCCGGGGGTTCCTGGCGTTTTCGAGGATGCCGGCGCTCGGAGGACTGGGCATCGGGTGCGCCAACGTCGGCGACGAGGCGCTGGCGGCGCTGCCGGACTTTCCCGCGCTTCGCGAACTCACGCCGATCGGCTTCACCGACGATGGATTCCGTCACGTGGGCCGCTGCCGCCTGGAGCGGCTGACGTGCATGTACTGCCGCGAGACGGGCGACATCGCCACCGGGCACATCGCGGCGCTGGAGCTGAAGTATTACTACGCGGGACTGACGAAGATCACCGACCGAAGCCTTACCGTGCTCGGCGGGATGCCGTCGCTCGAGCAGGTCGAGTTGTACGAATGCAACGGGGTGACGGACGCGGGCCTTCCGGCGCTGGCGGCGTTGCCACGCCTGCGCGAGGTGCACCTCGATTCCCTGCCGGGCGTGACGCTGGAGGGAACGCGTGTGTTCCCGGCGCACGTGCGCGTCTATTATTCGACGTGACGCGTTATCGCGACGTCGGCCGCCGACGATAGGGGAAGCTCTTCCAGTCGCCCGCCGCGCGGCCATTCAGATCCCACACGACATTGCCCGCGCGCAGGGTCATCTCGCAGGCCAGCATGCGATCGCCGTGAAGGCGCGCGCCGGCCGAGTCGAGTAGCCCGAACGATCCGCGATCGAGCCGCAGTACGGAGATGTCGGCTTCGGCGCCCACGTCGAGATGGCCGAGTTGCGGGCGCTTGATCTGCCGGGCGGGGTTGGAGGTCGACATGCGCACTACCTCGTCGAGCGGCGCGCCGAGGGCCAGGATTTTCGACATGCACTGCAGCATGTCCTTCATACCGGCGTTGATGCTGCGGCGGTGAATATCGGTCGAGATGGAATCGGGATAGAACTTCGTCGCCGTGAGCGGCGCCGCGACGTACCAGTAGAAGCTCGCCTGCCCGAAGCCGACGTCGAAGAAGATGCCGCGCTGGCGGCCGGCCTCCATGGCGGGGTTGACCTTGCCGCGCAGTAGCTCGTCGCGATGCCCGGAGTAGCAGTGCGTGTAGATGTCGCCGGGACGCAGCTTGTCGCGCAGCAGGACGTCGAGCGTGCGCTGGTCGGTGACCTGGCCGAAGTCGACCATCACGGGCATGCCGGCGAGGTTGCCGGCCTTGACGGAGTTGTCGATCGAGGCCCAGCCGGGGCCGGCGTAGTGGGCGCTCTTGAAGCCGACCACGACGTCGGCGTGGGCCTTGGCGACCTTGGCCGTCGCCTCGGCGTCAAAGTTCGCGGGATCGTTCTCCGAAGTCGCCATGCCCATCCCGTCGCCGGCGATATTGAGCATGGCGAGCACGCGGGTGGCGGCGCGATTGATGACGTGCTGGCGGAAATCGGGAAACGTACGATAGCCGGAGCTGCCGGCGTCGACCAGCGTGGTGACGCCGGATCGGAAGGAGACGATGTCGGCCAGCACGCTGTTGTCCTGCCGCGCCTGGGCGCGCAGGGGCGTGCCGGTGTAAACGTGCGCGTGGATGTCGATGAGACCGGGCGTCACGTAGAGTCCGGCGACATCGGCGACCACCTTGGCCTGCGCCGCGGGAATGCTTTCGGCGACGCGGGCGATCTTGCCGCCGGCGACGGCCACGTCCATGGGCTTGTTGATGGAGTTCTTCGGGTCGATGACGTGGCCACCCTTGAGAAGCAGGTCGTAGGCGGGCTGCGCCGGGAGCGCGGCGGCGGCTGCGAGGAGCAGTAGAGGACGCATCGAGGGCCTCCTTTGAAATGCCTGTACTTTGCCGACCGCTCGCTGACGCTCGCGGCTCCGTAACTTGCCTTCGGACTTCGCCACGCTGTTTAGAACTGCACGGCGCGGATGGCGAGCGGCTCCGAGTCCGAGGCGCGGGAGAGCGTCGCGGTGCAGCGGGTGCGGCTCATCCAGTCGATGTAGCGAAGCGTGATCGTACCACTTTTCGCGAGGCTCATCTCGCAGAAGCCGTTGTTGCCCATGTCCTGGCGCACCTTGGTCGATTCCGGGAAGCGCGCCTGCGTCTCGACGAAGCGGACCGGCGCGGGGCACGTCCGTCCGGCGCGCTGACGGCCGTAGGGATAGCCGCCGTGGCCGATGCAGGTCCCGATGAATGGCGTCTTCGGACTCCGATCGAACAGGCCGCAGTAATGAGTGTTGCCCCAGAACCACAGGTCGATCAGGCCGTTGTTGGCGCTGTCGACGAAATCGGCGGTGAGCAGATCGGTGAGGCCGTCTTCGCCGTATTCGTAGGGGTGGTCGGCGGTGAGGAGGATGTTGATGCGCCCCTCGGCGCGCCCCCGCGAGAGCTTGCCGCGCACCCACTCGAGCTGACGCGCGCCGGCGACGCGCCCATGCTCGCCATAGGCGGTGTCGGCGCCGACGATCTGAAAGGGCCCCGTCGCCAGGCTGAAGTAGCTGCCCTCCTGCGCCTGGTTGGAGTGCTCGGCGCGTTTCCTGTCGAGGAAGTCGAAGTACCACTTTCCGCCGGAGTACATTTCGTGGTTGCTGTTGAGCATGAACAGCGCGGTCGAATCGAGAATCGGCTCCAGCGGGCCGATGAAGTTGTCGCGAAACTCCGAGGAGCGGCCGGCGTAATAGACATCGCCGCAGTGGATGGCGCAGGGATAGCGGCGCTCGCGAAACTGCTTGGCGATGTAGCGCGAGTGGTAGAGCCCGGTGCCGAAGTCGCTGAACATGGCGATCGGGAGCGGGCTGTCGCCGCCCGGCTCCGGAAGGCGGTACTCGAAGGTGGGGCCGCCGGGGGCGGGCTCGCGGAACGGCGTCTTATCGTCCGGCAGGATCGCCGGAAGGGCCGCGAAGGCGATCCATCCGAACAGGTCGCCGATGGTCTCGAACTGGTGGTTGTTCGGGTCGATGGGAATCTCCCTGGGATCGTAGCCGGGGAACGTGAAGCCTTCCGGGAGGCTGCGTCCGAGGCCTTCGAACGACAGGGCGCGCGTGGGCGCCATGGCCCGCGGATCGGTTAGCGCCGAACGGACCTGAGCCAGCCCATGACGGAATTCCTGTTCCGTCATCTTGGCGTCCATGCGCGACCGCAGCCGCGCCATCAGCTCATCGGGGTTGGTCTCGAGCAGGTTCTCGAGCACGGCGAGCGACTCCTCGTTGAGCGGCGGCAGGTCGCCTTCCGCGGCGGCGGCCGGCGCAACCAGCCCCATCGCCCGATACAGCCGGGCCTCGGGCGCCCGCGCGCTCGGCGGATTCAGCGAAACGTGCAGCTTCTCCAGCACGCTGTGAATATTGCAGGCGAGAGCATGCTCGGCATGGGGGTCGGGATCGGTCTCGCCGGCGAAGTGCAGGCCGACGACGACGTCGGCGAGATCGGCGTCGTCCATCAGCCAGAAGCTTCCGGAGTCGCCGCCCTTGCTGATTTCGCCGCCCTCGGCCAGCTTCTCCGGGTTCGGCCCGATCTCGAAGCCGCCGATCTGCTGGTCGGCGAAGCCCAGTCCGTAATTCAGCTTGACGACCACGCCGACGCGCCGCACAACGCCGTGCGTGACACCGGTGGTCCGCCCCGACTTGACGACGCGGTCGCCGAGGTTGACCTTGCCGATGCGCTTCGGCGCCACGTTCAGCTCCAGGACCTCCGGATCGAGGCTGCGGCCCTCGATGGTAGCGAGCGCACAGTCGCCCGCGAGCCCGAGGTGGCTGCGCAGGAGCTTGCCGACGCGCGCCTCCACCGTGCTGCCGCCGTCAAAAGGGCCGGGCTGGAGGATCTCGCCGCCGATGTCGGCCTTCGGTCCGTGGAGGACATGCCAGTTGCTGAGGATGAGAGGCTCGCCCGTGTCGCGGTCGAACACGAAGCCGCCGATGGTTCCGGCGCTGCCGTGCACGAAGCCGACGCTGGCGCCGGGACGCAGCGGGTCGAGGCGCGACCGGCGGGCCTGACGCGGGGTGGCCGCCTCGGTCTCGGCGAGCAGAGTGACGCCGGTCTTGTAGGATCGCTGGATGACGTCGACGGGGATATCGACTCCGTCATCGTCGATGGACCCGGGGAGCAGCTCGAGGCCTTCGGCGGCGAGCGCTTCGGGGGCGCGCTTCTCTTCGACGGTGAACTGGATGCAAAGCTCGTCGGTGGGCTTGCCGTCGCGCAGCCGATAGCCGACGCCGACCGATGTGACGCCCTTTCTATCGAGAAACTGCTGTGCTTTCCGGCGAAGGACGCCGACGTATTTTTCTTCATTCGGGTGCTTTTGCATAAGAACCACCTCAGGCTCACATCATATCTCGGCGGGCGGGAGGGAAGTCGATCGGCGGGAAGGGCGGTCGCGCTCCGAGGGAGGTCGCGGGGAGCCGGAGGAGTGGCCACCCCCCTAAAGCCTCACCCCCCTCGGCACGATATAGGAGGAGGTGCCCTCAGGAAAAACACCTAGCGTCCTGGCCGAAGCCGCCGATGTCCTTAGCGACCAGCTAAAGACTTACCTGAGAAAGCTGGCGATGGCCTTGCGGCCCCGGGTGGAGCCGCTCGAGCGGCAGTTTCTCAGCCGGCTCGCGCGGCTGGGCTACACTCCGCCACAAAGCATTGCTCTGGCACGACTTACGCCTGGAGCGGCGGCGAAACTCCTGTCGCGTGGGCGAGGCTTAGGCGAGTTCCTGGAGGAAGTCGCCTACAACGGCCGGCGGCTGGCTAAGCTGCACCTGGCGCCTTCGGGCATCACCGCCGCGCTCTCGGAATACGACCAATTGCTGGCACCTCTCTTCCGGGATCACGGTCCGGAGGACATGGGCAACTTCCTGTGGGCGCGGCAACAGCTCCAGTTCTGCGTCGTATTGACGCTGAACAACGCCTATTACGAGGTCCGGGAGCGGGAGACCGAGGCGTTCTACGAAATGTTCCGGGCCGAGCTGGAATCCGCCAGCCTCGACGAGCTGCTCTCGCGCTTCCTGATGATTCTGCGGGAGTTCTGTCAGTCCGACGGGGCCGTGCTGGCGCTCTCCAGCCGCGGCGAGAGCGACTGGACCAAGCTGGTGAGGATCGAGGGGAACGGCGCGGCGCGCGTGACCAACTCCGATGGAATCGCCGGAGCGATATGGGGGCGGGACGGCCTGTCGCGGCCGCGGTGCATGAGCGGCGGGCGCTCCCGGCAACTGCTGGTTGACGGACAGTGGCCGGGGCGGTACGCGTCGGTCTGGTCGGCGCCGATGCGGTCGGGCGGTCATATCGCGGGGGTGCTGCAGTTTGGGTTCGAGCGCCGGTACGAATGGCTGCCCCGCGAGCAGGAGCTGCTGACGGCGGCGGCGGAGCGGTGCCTTCGCGCGGCCGAGAAGGCCTGGCTGGTGGAGCACCTGGCCGTGCGGCAGGAGCAGATCCGGGAGCTGGCCGAGAGGATGATGCTGGTGGAGGAGCGGGAACGAAGGCGCGTGAGCCGCGAACTGCACGATCAGACCGGTCAGGACATGCTCTGCATGCGGCTGAAGCTGGAGCTTCTGGAGCAGGCGCTGCCGCCGGGCGATTCGCGGCACCGCATCGCCGAAGTACGCGACCTGTGCGAGCGGACGATCGTCGAGGTGCGCCGCCTGATCGGGGCGCTGAGTCCGGCGGTACTGGAGCAGTTGGGACTGGCGCCGGCGCTGCGGCAGCTGGTTCACCGGATGCGGGAGATGTACCCGTGCCGGGTCCGGTTGCAAGCCGGCAGGCTGGGCAAGATCCCGAAGAATATGGAAATGATCGTATATCGCCTGGTGCAGGAATGTACGAGTAACATAGTGAAGCATTCTCGGGCGAACCATGTAAACATCTGCGTCAGTTCAGCCGATGGTTTACTGAGACTGTATGTCGAGGACGACGGGGTTGGGTTCGCTGTCGAAGATGCGCTTAACCGTCGGGATGCGTTTGGTTTAGCCGGAATCCGGGAGCGCGTGGCGTTGCTCGGGGGCAGGCTGGAGATTCACAGCCGGCCGAGGGCCGGCCTGGGAAGACAGAGGAAAGCCGGCAAGGCAGGCACCCGCGTCCATGTGGAGCTGCCGATCCGGCCCGAAAGTCCGCAGACGGCGATGGCGGGCAGCGTTTCGGCGTAACCGCCCGGATCGGGCAGAACAAGACTGCGGCCGCGAGGTCGCGCACGAGCAAGGAGTCCGAAGTATCGGAAAGCCCTATGGCGAAGATTCGTATTTTACTGGCGGATGACCACACATTGTTTCGCCAGGGAATCCGCACCCTGCTCTCGGCGGAGACCGACATGGAAGTGGTCGGCGAGGCGCCCAACGGCGGCGACGCCGCCGAGCGCGCCAACGAGTTGCGGCCCGACGTGGTGCTGATGGACATCGGCATGCCCGGACTGAGCAGCTTCGAGGCGACGCGGGTCATCAAGAAGAACCGTCCGGAGACCAAGGTGCTGTTTCTGACGATGTACGACGACGAGGACTACCTCGTGGAAGGCATGGAGGTGGGGGCGTCGGGTTACGTGCTGAAGGACAGCCCCTCGGCGCAACTGGTGGCCGCGGTGCGCGACGCGTTTCGCGGCGGCAGTTACCTGAGCCCGCGCATGCTGTCGCAACTGGTGGACGATTTCCGGTCGCGGATCAAGTCGGCGAATCGTCTGCCGCGTTTCGCGACTTTGACCAGCCGCGAACGCGAGGTGCTGAAGATGCTCGCCGAGGGGAACTCGGTGAAGGAAATCGCCTGCGATCTGAATCTGAGCGTGAAGACGGTGGAGGCGCACAAGTTCAACCTGATGCGCAAGCTCGACATTCACAACAAGGCGCAACTGGTCCAGTACGCGATTCAGAAGAAGATCATCAAGATTCCGAATCTCGCGTAGCCGTCATTCGCCCGTTTTCTTCGTCGCCGTCGCGAGCAGTTTCCTCCGATCCAGCTCGACGCCGCCCAGAATCACCGCGCCGACGCGTGTGAGCGCCCGGATGTCCGACAGCGGGTCGCCGTCGATCACCACTATGTCGGCCAGCATCCCCGGCTTCAGGACTCCGCGATCCTTGAGACGCAGGGCCTCCGCGCCCACGCGAGTCGCCGCCTGCAACGCGTCGGCGGGCCGCATGCCGTGCTCCACGTGAATCTCGATCTCGCGGTGCAGCGCGAATCCCGGCGCGGAGTGGGGCGCCATTCCGTGCGACCCCATCGCCACCAAGCCGCCCGCGCGCTGATAGCGCACCGTAAAGGCCACCATGTTGCGGAACGAACGCCGCCGCAGCTCGTGCTCCTTCGACTCGGCCGACGGCTCATGCAGCGCGTGCGTGGCGTCCAGCGCCACGCGATGCTTCTTCATCAGCTCGATCAGCGCCGTGACGCGCTCGCCCTCGGGGTCGACGCGCGCCCATAGCTCGATCGAGCCGGGATTCGCCTCGCGCAGCGAGGCCTGACGGTAAGCCTCGGCCTCGCGCGGCGCGAGCAGCGCCTGAATAAGCTGATTCGTGTGCGAGAGCGCGTCCAGTCCCGCGGCGATCGCATCGCGCGGGTCGACCACGCCGAGATGCGCTTGCACCGGCACGCCGCGCTTGTGGGCCTCCTCGACGACCACGCGCACCAGGCCGAGCGGCAGCCGGTTGTACACCTTGAGCGAGGTTGCGCCTTCGTCCATCAACCGATTGGCGGCGCGGCGCGCGTCCTCGGCGTCGAGCACCACCAGCGATTGCGTGGGCAGCAGGGTGTCGCGCCCGTCGATCACCGGGCCGGTCGTGAGGAGCCGCGGCGCCGGGAGGCCGCGCGCTTTCGCCGACTCGAGCCACGCGCCGTTCTCCTCGGCGATCCAGTTGCCCATCTCGCGCAGCGTAGTCGCGCCCTGGGCGAGGAACAGATACGGCAGGGAGGGCGACACGCGCGGATCGCTCCGCGTGTTGAAGTGGAAGTGAACGTCGACCATCCCCGGCATGACGAACCTGCCGCGCGCGTCGATGCGCCGGGCGCCTGCCGGAACACGCGCCGCCGCCGAGGGGACGACCTCGCGGATGCGCTCGCCCTCGACGATCACGGTGTGGTTGGCCAGAACAGCGCCCGTGCCGTCGAACACCGTGCCGCCTTCGACCGCCAGGGTCTGCCCGGCAGCGCATGCGACCACGCCCCACACGATGAAGCCTTTCATTTCGACGCCTCCCGTTCGTGCCGCTGAAACGCCGCCAGCGATTCCTTCCACTTGCCTTCGTGAAACAGCCGGTATCCCTCGCGCCGCATGTCGCGCAACGCCTCGCGACGCGCCGGCGGCAGCGGGCCGAGCTTCGGCAGCATTTCCTGTGTAGCGAAGAGGATCGCGCGCGCGGCGGTGTACTCTTCCGGCATGCGCGGCAGGCGATCGGCGGCCGCCGGCAGCGCCGGAAACGCCTTGTGCGGCTCGGACTGATACCAGTAGGCCACGCTCGTGTAGTCGTTCTCGAAGTTGTTGGCATGGCCGTGCTCGACGGTCCAGAGTATCGACTTCGAGAATCGCACCGGCTCGCGCGCGTACCAGCGGTACATCGCCGACTTGCCGGCGAAGTTCTTCCCGCCGCGATTCTCGGCGACCAGGTACCCGGAATAGGGCGACGTGTAGGGGGCGTTCGGCGTCGCGCCGCCCCCGAAGATCTCCTCTGTCCCCGTGCCGTGGTAGCGCGGCGGCCAGGGCTCGCCGTCGACGAAGATCATCTCGTCGCCCTCGCCGTACCAGCCCGCCTGCGCGTTGTCGATCGCCAGGTGCAGCCCCGCGAGATGACCGGCGCCCTCGGCTTCGAGAATCGCGTAGTTGCGCGCGCCGTCGCGATTCCTGCCGGGCCACTGCACCTGATTGCGATACTCGGCCGGCACGGCGGCCGCCGATGTCGTCGCGCGGCGCCACTGGGCGTGGAACCGTCCGAGATCGGCGGGCAGCGGCGACGCGTACGTCTCGTACTCCACCTGGTAGCAAAGCTGATGCGAACGGCGCTTTCCCTGATTCTCGACCGTCACACGGGCGCCAGCGGCGAACGGCATCGCGAAGTAGGCGTGGTAGCCGTAACTGCCGAGTCCCGCCATCCCGGGATTCACGACGACCATCGCCGTCTGCACGGGCTTCACGTAGGCTTCCCAGGCGGTCAGGAAAAAATCGCCGAAGGGAACCTCGACGCAGGGCGCGCGGCCGCCGTCCCAGTACATGCGCAGCACCAGCTCGCGATGCCAGGCGCCGCCCGGCGTCGTCGTGCCGATGTAGAGGTGACGGATCGCACCCGCGCCGTCGACGCGAGCGAGTTCGAGCGTCGCCCCGGCGTCGATCGGCGTGCAGTCGCGATTCCCGCCGGTGCGGTCCCAGCTCGACGCGCGCGCGGTGCGCACTCCGGGCTGCAAGGCGGCCTGCGCGCGGACATCGTCGGGCACACCCGGCGCGGGCCGGCAGGCGGCGAGTGCGACAGCGGCGAGAAGTCCTGCGGCGGCGCGCATCGGCTCCATTAGCGTGTCACGACTCCGCCCGCGCTGTCACCCCACGTTCGTCGCGCCAGGCGCCCGCGTCATCGTCTCCATCTCGGTTCTTCGATCAGGATTCTACGCGCCAGCGCCGCGAAGCTGAACTCGGTCGCCACGCGATGCTGAAGGTGGCGCGCCACGTCGCGGCGCTTGCGCGGATTCGAGAGATAGCCGTCGATCATCCCGTTGAGGTGGTCGACGCTCCGGTACATGATTTCGTCGCCGGCGCCGCCCATCACGCGGTGGAAGTCTTCCTTGTAGTCGAACAGCACCAGGCCGCCGCAGGCCAGGCAGCCCATCACCTTCGGCGAGATGCCGGAGTTGTAGCCGAGGTTGATCACATCGACGATCAGCTCGCTATTCATGAACAAAAGCGGCAGTTCGGTGAAATAGTCGAGGCACTTCTTGAAGCGGACGCGGAAGCGCTTCCGCAACGTCTCGACGCTGGCCGGCTCGACGAAGTTGCCGTAGAAATCGTACTCGCGTTTGAGGCCCGTCAGCACCGAGAGGCGGACCTCGGTGTTGCCGGTCATCTCGATCTCTTCGTGCAGGTAATTCCAGAAGAACGTCGATCCCGGATCGAGCCGCAGACGCCGCCGGGAGGCGCGGTCGAGCGCGTCGATGTCGGCCAGGAACAGGTCCCACAGGCACTTGGTCAGATCGGATTTCTTGGCCTGCAAGACGCGCGACTCGATCGCCGCCAGCGCCGGGTCGCCCTGGAACGGCAGCTTCTTCGCGGCTTCCAGGTATACGTTGCCCGCGAAGGCGAGACGCGTGCGAAACGCGCCCGGCGACGCGGAGCGGTATCCATATCGCACGAAATTCGGGTACGCGGGCTGGAGGAATAACGTCACCTTGCCGCGGTCGATCACGCCCATCTTGTGGAACGCCTCGATGTGGCCGCGATCCGGCGAGTAGTGTACGTACAGCGGATGGTTCAGCGTCCGGCGCAGCTTCCGGATGGCCCCGCCGAGCGCCTCGGCGGGGTTGTAGGGATGGTGTCCAAGGATCAGCCGTGGGAACTGCAACAGCCCGTGGTCCCACAGCATCAACGTAGGGATGCCGAGGACGTCCTTGAAGACGTTCTTCTGGTCCGGAGTCGCGCAGTGCAGCGCGTAGAGCGAGTTCGGCAGCGAGATCGCCACGTCGGGCCGAAAGGTCTTCAGCGCCGCGATGGCATTCTCGCAGTAGACGCGGTTGCGTGTGTGGAAGCCGGCGACGTCGAGCTCGAAGACATCGGCCCCGAGCAGGCGCAGATCGTCGGCCATCTCGATCGCGAAGTTGTAGTCGATGCCGCCGAACCAGGGGTGCGGCGGAATGGTGGCGACGATGCGCAGTCCCGCGAGAGGCCCGCTCACTGCCGCAGCCTCCGCCAGGCGAGGCTCGCCACATGCAGCGCGAACGCGGGCAGCCGCCGGAGACGCGCGATCCTACTCCGAACTCCCGTGAACTTCCTCCCGAACGCCGGCATCTCGATATCGGCGCTCCCGATCACGGCGCGCGCCAGGCGAACGCCGAGCGGCCGCGCGTCCGTCGTCCATCCGAGCGACTCGGGCGAGCGCGCGTCGGGAATCTCGAACGTAAAGACGATCTCCTTAGCCCCGGCGGCGACTTCGGCGGGAAGCGTCACCGGGAGCTTGCGCACTTCACGGTCCGGCCCCAAGGTCCACTCAGCGACCTCGACGCCGTTCGCCTTGAGACGGACACCGAGCTTCGGCGCCTTGCGCGACACCATGCAGTCGGAGATCACGAACACGGCGGGTAGCGCCGACGAAAGCGGCTTGTCGAACGGGACCTTCAGCGTGGCCTCCGTGCCGACGGTCCAGGACCCGTAGCGATCGGGCACGCCCCACTGAACTCCGAGAAACTTCCCGGTAAATATGCCGGAATTGCCGCCCTCGGTGAAATCGATGAGATCGCCCGGCTCGTACGTCACCGCCCGCGCGGAGCCGAGCCGGAAGCTCGTGAGGCGGAAGCCCAGCGGCCGGGTGTCGTGACCCGACCATCCGAGCTGTTTTGGCGACTGCGGCTCGCGGATGGCGAACGAGACGTGGATCGGGTCGCGCGCCGGGAAGCCGTCGAGCAGCAGCACGTGACGGTCGTCGGCGATGCGCAGGGGGCCGAGGGTCCACTCGGCGACGAGCCGTCCATTGATCGTCACGGCGACTTCGAGATTCGGCCGATCGCCGCCGATGGCCACGTCGGTGACCCCGAAGGTCGCCAGCACCGGCGACGTGACCGGCCGGTCGAGCAGCATGACCAGGCCCGCCGCAGGACCGAGCGTCCACATGCCGTAGCTGTCGGGCGGCGTCCAGCACTCGTTGGTGTAGAAAATGCCGGGGCCTTTTTCGGTGAAATCCAGCGTGTCGCCGAATATGTAGGTGAGGCGGCCGGCGTCGGCGAAGGCGATCTCCTGGACGCGAACGCCCAGCTCGCGCGGGTCCTCGCCGATCAGCTCCTGGCCCGCGGCGCGCGCGGCCTCTTCGGCGGACTGCGGATTCTCGACCACGAATTCGAG
>CAZEVY010000060.1:14237-31542 GCA_964515555.1 uncultured Solibacteraceae bacterium
CCGCGGCGCGCGCGGCCTCTTCGGCGGACTGCGGATTCTCGACCACGAATTCGAGCCGGCATGACGACTTGCCGGCGAGCAGCCGGCCCGGAAGAACCGCCTTGCACACCGTCATCTCGAGTTTCAGATACACGAGCCACCGCGCGACGGGCTCGCCTTCGAAGAAAACCTGGAGCCGGATGGGTCCGCCGTCGAGCGGAAGGAAGGCTTCGTTAACGCGAAGGTACACTACCATGTCGGCAGTGAACCCCGGCGGCGGGGCGAAGAGAATCGCCGCACGCGTGCCGTCGATCCAGCACCCGGTGGAATCCATCGCGCCCCAGTGGCCGTCCTTGTACGCGGCCGTCGCCGAGGCGTAAGTCATGTCGATGGTGTCGCCTGGCGCGAGCGCCGGGATGGTGTAGTCGGAGACGTCGTAGGCGAACCACGAGCGCAGCAGATCCTCGCTGTACTTCCACATCGACGATCGATACAGGCGCTCCTCGCCCAGGCGGGCGCGCCCCTTGCGAACGTGCGTCGGATACGGTGTGTCGGTGGCGATGAGGTACTGCCCCACGAGGTGCGCGAAGACGTAGTGATTGGCGTTGATGACCAGGAAATCCGGCATGCGCCGCGTCTCGCGAAACAGCTCGTCACATTTTTCCGCGGTGTCGCGAAGCAGGCGCGCAATCGCACCGAGGCGATACCGGAGGTCGCGCGGCCAGTCGGTGACGCGCCGCACGGCGTCGAGGTTCATGCCGGCCGCGTCGAGGCCGAAGTCGAAGATGAGAAGGTCGCAGTCGAGAAGTTCGCGATCACCCAGCGCGGGGTGTTCAGACGACGCCGGCAGAAGGCGTGCGACGTGGCGCAGCGGCTCGACGAATCCCATCCCGGCGACGCATCGCGCGATCAGCACGAGCATCCGCGGATTGCTGCCCGCATAGGCGAACTTCGCTGACGGCGGGTACACCGTCAGGTTCCCGGCGACAAAGGCCAGCGTGTGCTCCGGCGGATACCACGCGAAGTTGCGCAGCTCGTTGGCGTCGGTGTGATACTCGGCCTCCTGCGGTGCGCCCACCGCAGTCGCGACGGCCGTGACGAACCGCGCCGCGGCCCCATCGCGAAAATCGATCTCTTCGATTTCCTCGCCGGGCGCTCCCCAGGTCCCGGCCTGGTCCTCGACCACGGCCTCCTTGACCCCAAAGACAAATTCGTGAAGATTGTTTTCGAGCTTAATGTCCTGCCGGTGCGCGAGGGTCGCCACGCGCGTGTGGTCGCAATGGTATCCCTTGACGCGGTGGCCGAGATTCTCGGTACGCCCGCCGTAATAGATGTAGAGGCGCTTGCACATGTTCGAGTCGGCGTGCCAGCCGTCGATCATGCGCTCGTCGAAGCCGTGGATGTCGAACAGCGCCGCGCGCGGGGCGAGCTGAAAGTCGCCCGGCGAATCGAATCGCATGTAAGGAAAGCGCCGCGCGACCTCCTCGAGGTGGAGCCTGCGTCCCAGCTCCTCGCACGACGCGAGGATGGCGCGCGGGTCGGCCCGCGGAAACGACTCCCACAGCGGCTCGGGAAGCTCGTAGCGGGGCACGATGTACTGTCCGTCCGGCAGGCCGCGCATGGCGTCCGTGAGATCGGCGGCGCCGCCGCGCGCCACGAAAATCATGTCGGTGTTGGTCGAGAGGATCCACCGGTTGCGCGAATTCGAACGGCGAATCGCGATGTTGCGCGAGTGTGGCTCCAGCGCGAACAGATGCGTCCGCCCGACCAGGCGCGCATGCTGCTCGGGCCGCACGCGAAACACCCGCAGCCGCGCCTTGACGGCATCGGTGAGCGTGTCGTAGATCGCTTCGATGAAGGTCGGCAGGTCGTTGGGCGTGTTCCAGTCGACGAACAGGATCTCGTCGTCGGGGTCCGAGAGCACCTCGGCGATGCAGTTCAGACTTATGGCCGCGCGCTTGTGAAGGTTGTAGCCGTGAGAGTCGTTGCGGCCATACAGGACCACCGAAATCATCGCACCGCCCCGGCCCCCGGTCGCGCGACTATGGTTTCGGGTAGATCGACATCGGCCAAGCCCCAGTTGGCGTGATTGAAAATCATCGGCGAGTTGAGACGGCTCATCTGCGCCGCCCAGCCGAGCACTTCCTCGTTGTCGAGAAACGGGAGCCCGGTCGCGGCGAGCCGCTCGAACAGGCGCGCCTGGCCCTCGGGAGTCCAGCCCTTGCCGTGTTCGATGTGGTAGATCCGCATCGGATCGGCGAGAACGCGCTCGGGGACGCCGCCGTAGTGAGCGGCGACGCAGAACGCGGCGTCGATATTCATGGAAAACAGGTCGAATTCCGGATAGGCACGCAGGTCGAACCAGTTTTCACGAGCCATTAAGGTGAAATCGCCGCAACCGTTGGTGTGCGGGAATATCGCCGCGCGCGAGGGCGGATCGGTGAAGTCGCAGCCGTAGGCGTGAATCGGACCCGATGCGGCGACTTCGAGCACGTGCGTGCGCCGCGGCGCGAGGTCCACATCCAACCGATGCACGGCGCGCGCGCCGGCGGTGCATCCCGCTAACCGGTTTCCGGTCGCGTCCCGCAGCTCGACCGCCTGCGGCCCGGTGGTCTCGACGTCGAGAAACAGCGGCATTCCGGCGAAGGCCGGGGCCTCGACGATCAACTCGGCGGGGCCGGCCGCGTGCATCGCATCCGCGAGGGGATCCCATCGCCAGCCGGCGCCGAAGGGGCGCGCCGCCGACGGCGCGACATCGTGCGACGCGCCTGTCCATCCGCACCAATGCACTTTCAGCGCCGGATTCGCGGCCTCGCCGCGCAGCTCCAGCCGCAGCACCCGAGTGCGCTCCGCCCGCGGCACTCGCGCGGTGAAGAACGCGAGACCGTTTACGCCCGCCGCGGCGATCCGTTGCCCCTCGGCGTCGACCAGAGCGACCTCCATCTCGCCGCTCGATTCGAACTGCATGCCGATTTCGCCGCCCGCGTCCGGCGACACCACAATCTCCGCTCCTTTCGACGCTGCGCGAAAGGCCTCGCCGCGATAGTCGTCGATCGCCCTCCAGCCGGTGCCGGGCGCCAATCCGGAACCGGGGGGAAAGATGTCGCCGCCCGGACGCGTCGACGCGCGCAACTCGCGGCGTCGCCGAAACCGCTGGTCCACCTGACGCAGCATGCCGACGAGTCCGTTCCAATCGAGGTAGGCCCGCAGCCAGCGGCGCAGCCGCGGCGACACCGGAACCGTCAGCGTCACCAGCCGGCCGCCGTGAGCCAGCCGATTGATGACGTGCTGCATCGCGTTCCACCCGGCGACGATCCGGCTGCCGCCGCCCAGCGCCTCGACCGACGGCGTTCCCGCGCCTGCGCGCTCCCATCCGATCCGCAGGACGCGAAAGTTCAGCACGCGCGGATCGCGCGGATTCGCGTGTCCGCCGCCGTGCACGCGAAACCAGAGCCGCCTGGGCCGCTCGCCCGCGAGCGGCAGCCGAAGCCGGCTGCGGCGATCGACCGTGACGCGCGCCAGCACCTCGAAACCATCGCCCGCGATCTCCAGGTCGAGCGCCGCGTCGCCTGTGCCCGGCCCCGGCTCGATCTCGATGCCGAGCGTCGCCGCGCCGTCCGGCACGCGCTCGATGTGCAGCTCGGCGCGATTCCCCGCCCACCGAAACGGTTCGCCGGCGCGATGACTTTCCACCGGAAGCCAGCCAGCGCCGAACAGAATCCCCGAGCCGGGTGCGGCGATGTCGCCCGCGCTCAGCGTTGGCCGTCCGTCGGGCGCCACGTGGAATGTCCCTTCGCGCCGGTTGACCCGGATGAGATGCGTCCGGCACCAATCGAGCTGTTCCTCGATGGGGCGGCCCGGCGGCACTTCGCTCATGGCGTCGTGACGGTCGATGCGGTACATCACCCCCGGTGTCAGACGCTTTTCTCCGAAATAGGAGGCCAATTCACTGGAAAATAGAATGTCGATGTTCGTCGCCAGCACGAACTCGCCGCGCGCCCGGCGGATGCCGGCGTTCTTGGCGATCATCTGGTAGAGCGGCAGCGCCGCCGCGTGCGCGAACCGCCGGTGCAACGCGGGCGACACCTCAAGGATGCGCACCTCGCAGGGCGACGCGTCATCGGGCCATCGCAGCGCCTCCGCCAGCCGCGGCCGGTCCTCCGGCGGATTCCACTCGACGACGATCAGCTCCGAGGCGATCCCGAAGCGGCGCGCCTGCGCGATCCAGCCGTCGGCGAAGGCCTGCATGCGGCCGAGCAGGTTGCCGCCGTGATCGTCGTTGCGGGCCGTCACCACCAGGGAGAGGTAGGGCGCGGGGTTCGGCACTAGCGGGGCTTCGCCGTCAGACACAGATGCCAGCCCAGGGCCCGCTCCAGCGCGCGAAAGAGCGGCCGCGGCATCCAGCGAAAATACCAGATTCTCCGGTACTCATGCCGCACATATTCGGGAATCGAGTAGGGAAAAATGTGGTCGACGAGCGTTCCGGTCACTTCGAATCCGCCCGATTCCACCAGCTGCCGGCCCGAGGAGCGCGAATAACTGTATGTCACCGGGCACCCGGTCTGCGCCTCGGAGTGTTCGGCCACCAGGCGGTCGAGCATCCAGAACCGGCCCTTACCCGCCACCAGCAACATCCACAGCACCTTGGTCGACCAGCGATGGTACACCATGATCTTCACGGTGCTCGCCGGAGTGACGTACTTGCGAATCTCCGCGATCACGCGCTCCGGGTGCGGCGTGTGGTGAATCACGCCGAACGAGTACACGAGGTCGTACGGCTCCACCGGCACCGATTCACTGAGCCTCTCCGCGTTGGCGACGATGAAGCGCACGCGATCCTCGACGCCGAACACCCGCGCCCGCTCACGCGCCACCTCGATGGATTTCTCCGTCAGGTCGACCGCGGTCACCCGCGCGCCGTGCCGCGCGAAGCTGATGGTGTCTGTGCCGATTCCGCAGCCGATCTCCAGCACCTTCTTCCCGGACCAGCGCGCGAAGTCGGCGAAGGCCGGAATGTGCGACTCGACGAAATACTTCCGCGCCTCCACCTCGTCGAAGTACTCGCGCGACCCCACGGGCTTGGGCGAGTGGCGGATATTACACGGCCGGGTGTTCCAGTAGTCGTGGACCCGGCTGAGGGGCGTGTCCTCAAAAGAGGCGGACGAACTCATGTCGCGGATGTCTGATTATACCTGTCACGGCGATTTCGCCGCCAGCAGCGCGACTTCCTCGACGATCATCTTCGACCGCACGCCGCCGTCGGCCGTGTTCCGGACGATGACCTGCGCGGCGCGCGCCGGATCCGTCACTGGGAGGTAGATGTCGATGGCACCCGCCGACGCCGGCACGTTGCGCTCATGCTGGAACGACTCGCCGCCGCGGTTGAGGACGCCGATCCCGGCCGATCCTTCCACCACCCGGCCCCGCACGCGCACGAATCGCACGCGCGACCGATCCGCAGGCATGTGGATCGGCAGCTCCACGGCGTACGACCAGCGCTGTCCCGATGTCGTGATCTCCAGCGGCGGGCCGCGCCGCAATGACGCCTCCGCGAACACTACGCGCGCCTCGTCAAGGCGGAGGCCGCCCGGCACGAGATCCAGATCGCCGACCGGCGCCTGGTCGCAGCGCATCGAGATCTCCGAAGCCGCGAGCGACGGTGGGGGCGGCAGCTTTGCCGTCTGCGCGGGGCGCGGCCACTCGCCGGAGTCGAGCATCTTCCGAACGATCGGGACGAGCTGTTGAAACACGATCCAGGCGCGCAGGCGATCGCCGCCTTCGGTGGTGTGGATCGCATCGCTGAAGAGATCCGGATCGCGCGGCATGCGCTCGGCGACTTCGAGGTAGTCGACGCCGCGCTTGCGCGCATAGCTGCGAAAGACTCGGTTCTGGAAGTCGGCCAGCAGCCGGATGTCGCCGTATCGGAGCGGCCACAGGACGGTGTTGAGCTGCGTGTATATGTTCCGGTTCCGGGTCGGGGAAAGCGGCATGCCCTCCCAGGCGAGCCACACGAAGGAGCCGATCGCGAGGCGCCCTCCGGTGGCGCGCAGGCCCTGACGAATGCCGTCGAGATCCCTGACGACCGTCGGGAGGTGAAGGGGCAGGGCCGGATTGTCGGGGTCGGGGTTGGCGTCGCGGAGATTCGCGGGTGAGCGGAGCTGGTAGAGAGGCTTGCGTGGCTCACCGACGGAGCTGAAGCCGTTCAATGCGCGGTCGGCGAGGCGGCCGAGAGCGAGGTGAGCGCGGATCGGCTCCGGAACGCGGTGCGCGGCGATGGGGTCGCGCGGGTCGATGCGATCGCGCGGCGGCGTGTGGGGAAACACCAGGCCGTTGGCCGCCGGGAACTGGTTGGCGCCTTCGTAGTAGACCGCGAGATCGGGGTCGAGGGGTGATAATTCGTCCAGGAAAATCCGCACGAAATCTTCCGAATTGAGTCCCTCGCGGCCGCTGTTCAGCGCCTCGAAGCGGACGCGGCGTCCGCGGGACTCGGCGAACCGGTTCAACCAGTGGACGACGTAATCGGGGTACGCGAACGCGAAGTTGTGGTTGCAGACGGTGGTCGAGGCGCCGAGAAACGCGATGCGCACCGTGTCGGCGGGCTTGGTGAGGCTCATCGGGCGGCCGCGGAGGCCGAACTCGTTGGTGACCAGGCCGGCATGGGTGGTGGTGTTGGGAGGAAAGCGGAAGCGCGGGCGCTCGCCGGGACCGGAAGGGTCGAATACCAGCACTTTATCCGGATAATTCGTGAAAAAACTGCCGGGCGCGCAACGCTGGCTCTCGACAAAACGGCGATTCCAGATATAGTCGGCCTGGGGACCGTACAGGCCGCGTTTCTCGAATTCCTTGTAGCGGGCCACGCGCTCCGGCGCCACGGGAACGCGATTCGGAAGCGGCGGGGGACTCTCGGGAAACCATCGCCGGTCCGTGCCTTCCGCCGCAGGGAGCCGCGCGACGTAGTCCGCGGCGCGTTCGGCGTCGGAAAGCTTTGCGGTATGCATCGACACGGGAACCGGGTCCTCCGCGTCGCGGGCCATCAAGCGAAGCGCCGCTTCGCACAGGGCGAGCGCGGCGATTACGGAACCGGCGGCCAGCGCCGCGCGGGCCCGGAGCGAGCTCACCGCGGTCTCCGAATCTCGATCGACTCGACAACGACCTTAGATCGAACGCCACCCGCAGCGCGGTTGAGGATCACCATCTCGCGAGCCGGCGACACCGGCATCGGCAGGATCAACTCAATGGTCCGGGGCGAGGCCCAAACGGCGCGCTCTTCCAGGTATCGCTTGCCGTCCGCCGAGAGGATCGCGAATCCGGCGTTGCCTTCTACGACGCGCGCACGCACGTGGAGCGTGAGCCCGGCGCCTTTACTAGCGAGGGGAAAGCGGACCGCCTGGGCGTACTGATCGGGCAGCGTCGTCACTTCGATTCCCATCCTATCGCGTACCATCGCGACTCCCGCCGCAGCGGACCTGGCGCCGGCCAGGTCGAGGCTCAGGAAATTCTCGCGCGGTCGCGGCGCGGTGAGCGCCATCAGCGCGGCCTCTTCGATGACCATCTTCGACGCGGCTCCGCCCTGGGCCGCGTTGGCGACGATCAGCTCGCGCGCCCGCTCCGGCGCCGGCACGGGAATCCAGACGTCCACCGGGACGGCCGTGGGCGTAAGCTTCCGGGCGATCTGCGGATGCTCGCGGCCGGGATCGGGTATCGAGAGGTCGATGGCGCCCTCCGCGACCTGTGCGCGCAGCCGGACGTAGAAGGGCGCGGGAACCTCCGGCGGGATCCAGAGAGGAATTCGCGCCGCATGCGACATCGCCAGGGCCGCCGTCCCGATCTCGACGCCGCCCGTGTAGCGCACGCTGGCTCCGGTGTAGGCGACCGACGCCGTCTCCAGCGCGATGGCGCCGTCGACGCGCACCAGCTTCTGGCTAGGCGGGTCGCCGCAGCGCGTCGTCGATTCGTGGACTTCGAGCGACGGCAGGGGCGGAAGCCGCTCCGGATCGACGGCACGCGGAAGAGTCCCGGAGTCGAGCAGCCGGCGGACGATCGGTGCGAGCTGCTGAAAGACGACCCAGGCGCGCAGCCGGTCGCCGGTCTCGGTGGTGTGAATGGCATCGCTGAAAAGATTCACATCCTGCGGAAAAACGCCGGCGACGTCCAGGAAATCGACGCCGCGCGCCGCGGCGTAACGCTCGAATACGCGGTTCTGGAAGTCGGCCAGCCGCCGCACGTCGGCGTAGCGAAGGGGCCACATCACGGTGTTCAACTGCTCGTAAACGTGCTTGTGCCGCACCGGCGACAACTCCATCCCCGCCGAGGCCAGCCAGATATACGACGCGAGCGCCAGCCGGCCGCCGATGCCGGCGATCCCGCTTCGAATGGCATCGAGGTCGCCGAGAATCGTCGGGAGGCGAAGGGGAAGGCGCGGGTGGCCGGGGTCGGGTTGACGTTCGTCGACGCCGGCGGGCCACACGATCCGGTATGCCGGCTTGCGCGGTTCGCCGACGGCTTCGCGGCGCAAGGCATCGTCGAGAGTCTCGCCGAGCAGGAGGCGCGACCGGATCGCCTCCGGGATCTTATGGCCGGCGACGGGGTCGGCGGCGCCCACCGCCGCGCGCTGCGGAATCCGGGGCCTGAGCATTTCCTCGAACGACGGAAACTGGTTGGCGCCCTCG
Source organism: uncultured Solibacteraceae bacterium (assembly GCA_964515555.1). GTDB lineage: Bacteria > Acidobacteriota > Terriglobia > Bryobacterales > Bryobacteraceae > CAZEVY01. Next base: position 22,886 of record CAZEVY010000060.1, read on the forward strand.
TAATAAACGGCGATATCGGGCGCGAGGGGCAGGATTTCATCCAGAAAAATGCGTGCGATATCCTGGGAATTCAGCGCCTCGCGTCCGCCGTTGAGCACCTCGAATCGGACCGGGTAGCGGTTGGCGGCGGCGAACCGGTTCAGCCAGCCGACGACACGGTCGGGATACGAGAACGGGAAGTTGTGTTTGCAGACGGTGGTGGACGCGCCGAGAAACGCGATGCGAACGGTCCCCGGCGGCTTACGCGCGGCGAGCGGCGGTCCGCGCAGGCCGAACTCGTTGGTTACCAGGCCGTCGAAGCCCGTAACACCCGCCGGAAAGCGATAGCGCGGGTGCGCGCGTCCGGCGGGCGCGTCGAATACGCGCACGGTCGCCGGATACTTCCGAAAGAACCCTTCGGGCGCGCACCGCTCGAGTTCCAGGAACTGGCGGTTCCACACATACTCCGACCTGGGACCCGGCAGGCCGCGCTGGACGTAATCGCGGTAACGCGCCTCGCGCTCCGCGCCGGGGTCCGACCGGTTGGGGAGCGGCGGCGGATCCTCGACGAACCAGCGCCGGTCCGTCCCTGCCGCCGCGTCGAGGCGCTCGACGTAACGCGCGGCACGCTCGGCCTCCGGCGGACCGTCGGCGATCACGGCCCACGCGGGCGATGCGGCGGCGCGGCGCGCCTTTCCGACTCGAAGCAGCGCCTCGCAAAGCGCCATCGCCCCCACCGTCGAGACCGCCGCCAGCATCGCCGGTGCGATCCTCGATTTCACCGCGCTCTCCGGATCTCAATTCGCTCGACGATGGCCCGGGACCGGATGTTGCCGGCGGCGTTGTTGGTGACGACCAGGTCGCCGGTGACGGGCGGCGACGGCAAGGCCAGCACCAGGTTGGTCGCTTCGCGGGAAGGCCAAACCGAGCGCTGTTCGAGGAAGCTTCTGCCGTCGGGCGACAGAATGGAAAACCCAGTGTTGCCTTCGAGCACCCGCACGCGCAGATGGACGCTCAGGCCCGGGCCCGCCCCCGAACCCAGGCCGAGCAGCAGCCGCGCGGCGTAGGAATACTGCTCCGCCCGCGTGGTTACGACGGCCCCGGTTCCGGTGCGCTCGAGACCGGCCCTCGGGTCGGCGAGCTGGAGGCTTTCCAGGCCGATCGCCTGAACGAGGCGTTCGGGCGGCGGCGGCGAAACGGCCATCAGCGCGACGTCCTCGATCCGGATCTTCGAGCGGACTCCTTCGGCCGCCGCGTTGCTGATGACGAGCCGCTTCGGATTGTCCTCCGGCAGCAACGGCAGGTAGACGTCGACTGTACCTCCGGGCAGGAGGTGTTTCGCCAGCCGCGGAGGGCGCACCGCATCGCCGGCGCCGGCTCCGATCCGCCCTTCGAGCACGCGGGCTCGCAGCATCAGGTATCGCGGGCCGTCGATCGCCGGCGACACGTAGAAGGGCAGGATGGCCGCGTACGACGACGTCAGCCCCGCGGTGACCACCTCCACCGGCCTCCCGAGCCGCAACGAAGCATCCGAATAGGCGAGCGCGATGTGGTCGAGCGAGACCGCGTCCTCGACTCTGGTGAGCCGCTGGCCCGGTGCGTCCCCGCAGCGGACTGTCGACTCCGACGCCGCGAGCGACGGCGGCGGCGGTGGGGCGTTCGGAGCGGTCCGGGGCAGCCGCCCGGCGTCGAGCTCCCGGCGGATGATCGGGACCAGCTGCTGAAAGGCAATCCACGCGCGCAGCCGGTCGCCGGCCTCGGTCATATGTATGGCGTCGACGAACAGATCGGGGGCCGGTGGCATGACCTCGGCGACGTCGAGGAGGTCGACACCGCGGGAATTCGCGTACCGCCGGAACACGCGGTTCTGAAAGTCGGCCAGAAGGCGGATGTCGGCGTATCGCAGCGGCCAGAGCACGGTGTTCAAGTGCTCGTAGATGTGCTGGTGGCGCGAGGGCGAGAGCGACATCCCGTCGTCGGCCAGCCAGACGAAGGTCGAGAGGATGAGGCGTCCGCCGGCGGCAGCCATGGTCCGTCGCATCGCATCGAGGTCGGCCACGATGGCGGGAAGATTGAGCGGAAGGCCGGCGTGGTCGACGTTGGGGTTCTTGCGGTCGACGCCTTCCGGCCAGGCCAGCCGGTAGACCGGCTTGGGGGGCTCGCTTGCGTCGCGAAAACGGTTCAGGGCGCGATTGGCGAGACTGGCGAGAGCCAGCCGGGCCCGCAGCGCCTCCGGCACGGGATTCGACGGAGGCTTCGCCTGAGGGTCGATCTGCTTGCGCGGCGGGAATCGCGGCGTCACCAGGTCGGTGGCGGCGCCGAACTGGTTCGATCCCTCGTAATACACGGCGAGATCGGGGGAAAGGGGGAGCAGCTCGTCGCGGAGAACCGCCGAAATATCCTGTGAATTCAGACCCTCGCGCCCGCCATTCATGGCCTCAAATCGAACGGAATATCCGTTGGCCGCCGCGAATCGATTCAGCCAGTGGACCACGTATTCCGGATAGGAGTACGGAAAGCCGTGAAATCCGACCGTAGTCGAGGCCCCGAGAAAGGCGATCCTTACGGTCCCGGGCGGCTTGGCGAGGCTGAGCGGCGCGCCGCGCAGCCCGAATCCGTTGGTGACGAGGTGCGAGGGCAGCGTCGCGCCGGCGGGAAAGCGATATCGCGGGTAGGAAGTGAACACCGGGGGATCGAATACCAGCACACGTTCCGGGAAGTTGGAGAAGAAGCCGTCGGCCGTGCAGCGCTGGGTCTCCAGGTAGTTGCGATTCCAGATGTAGTCGGCCTGCGGGCCGAACAACCCGCGACGCACATACTCGCGCGACCGCTCGACGCGTCCGGCGTCCACGGGGCCGGCGGGGATCCGTGGCGGGTCCTCGAGAAACCAGCTTCGATCCGTGCCGGGCGCCACGCTCGCACGCTGGACGTAGCGGTCGGCGCGGCCTTCGTCGAGCAGGCGGGCCGTGGCCGCGGCCAGGACAAGCCGGCCCTGGACTGTGAAGAATCGTAAGCCGATCTCACAGGCCGCCAGCGCCAGCAGCGTGGACGCTCCCGCCAGCGCCACCAGGCGCATGGCACTCGTGTTGCGCCGGGTGGAGGCGGGTCGATGGCCTTCCGATAAGGCGGGCGGGTTCATCGATCGGTCGTGCATTATAACGGATTAAGCGCGGTTGTTGCAGGGTAAAGGCCGGGCCGCCGTATGAATCGGAGCGGAGGCCGCCGACGGACTACGTGGCCACGGGGACGGGCAGGGGCTCTTCCGCTTCCTTCGGCGGCGGCTGAATCGCCAGAAACACGTCGACGATTTCGGGGTCGAACTGCTTGGCGGCGCATCCGATGAGAATCTGGGCGGCGCGATCGGCGGGCATGGCGCGGCGGTGGGCGCGGTCGGTGGTGAGGTTGTCCCAGGCGTCGGCGACGCGCACGATGCGGGCCGCCAGTGGAATCTCGCGGGCGCGGAGACCGCGCGGGTACCCGCCGCCGTCCCAGTCCTCGTGGTGCAGTTCGATGGCGGCGACGTAGTCGTCGAATCCGCCCACGCGCTCGACGATGCGGCGCCCGATGGCCGGATGCTGGCGGACCAGTTCCTCTTCGGCGGGGGTAAGCCGCTCCGATTTCTGGAGAATCGCTTCGGGCACGCCGATCTTGCCGATGTCGTGCAACAGGGCGCCGACGCGAACGGACTCGATTTCGGCGGCTGGCAGGCGCATGGCCTGCGCGATGGCGCTGGCGTACTCGCCTACCCGGCGGCTGTGGCCGGCGGTGTGCGGGTCGCGCGCGTCGATGGCCTGCGTCATGTTTTCGAGGAAGTGCAGGAAGGACCGGTTCACGGTGAGTTGGCTATCGAGCACGGATTCGGCGGCGCGGTTCAGCGCGTCGGCCAGCTCGTTGATTTCGCGGGTGGCCGACCCGGCCGGAAAGTCGCGCGGCAGGCGGCCGGTGCGCTCGCACTCGCGGAGCCGGCCGGAGAGCCGCGCCAGCGGACGGGCCACGGTCCGCGAGCCGATCAGCGCCACTACCGCGGCCACCAGCAGGGCGCAACCGGCCAGGGCCGCCAGGATCGGCCAGAAGGCCTTCACGAATTCGCCGGCGGCGCCTCGCGCCGATTGAAACAGCAGCAGGCGGTATTCGCCGCCCGCGCCGCCGTGCCGGATGGCCCGCACCACATAGGGGTCGCCCGCGTGACGGAGGTCGCACTCGGAGGCGCTGCCGCTGCAGTTGAGAAAGAGCTGGCCTTCGAGAGCCGCGACGGTCCAGGCGGGGAAGCTGGTCTGGACGACCCGGCCGAACCGCGTCAGAGCGGCGTGTCCGGAGCCGCCCGCGAGCGAAATGTCGTAGACGGTCCCCAGGCTGACGTGTCCGATCTTCTCGCCGCCTTCGACGACCGGCAGAGTGTTGATCTCGTAGACCCGCCCACCGGATTCGACCATCGCGGCTTCGGCGACCGAGAGCCGCTCGGGCTCGGCCAGGGCCCGGTTTCCTTCGCTCGGCTCCAGCCCGGCGACGCCGCGGCCCAGCCAGTCGGAGACCAGCAACAGATCGGTTTCGGCGAGGCCGGCGAGCTGCGGCAGCTGCTCCTCGAGAGCCAGCCGGATTTTGCGCCTGTCTTCGATCTCGCGCACTTCGCCGAGAGCGCAGCGGATCGCTTCCTGCGCGGCCAGCCGCGCCAGGACCTTCTCCCGGCGCTGCGCGTCGCGCGCACGCGTGCGGTTCAGATCGGCTTCGCGGCGGCGGAGCGACTCGTGCAGCGCGCTCTTGACGCGGTGCTCGATCACGGCGCGAATGGAGACGATTCCCGCCAGCACTACGACGCACAGGGGAATCAAGGCGAACAGGAATGTGCGCACGGCCAGGGGCAATGCCCGGAATCTCTCCGCCGCCTGGCCCGAGCGGGCCCGCGGCCCCGATCGGCTGCGCGCGATCCCCATAGATTGAGGCTATTCCTTCGACGAATCGGCCTAACGCGGGGAATTCTTTAGGTCGGAGGCGGCCGCCTGCGCTTTACGCAGGTGGTGCTGGGCTCTCTCCGCCGAACCCAGCTGCCTCCAGACGGCCGCCAGGCGGGTGTGCTCGCGAAGCGCCGTCTCCAGGTTCGACCGCGATTCCTCCGGAGTCGGCGCGCGCGTGGCGGCGAGCAGATCGAGGTAGCGGGCGCTTTGCGCGGCCAGCCGCCGCCGGGCCTCGTCGGAGCCGCGCAGGCCCCGGAGCCGGGCGTCGAGGTCGGGCAGCAGTCCGGCGACGAACTCGCGCATTTCCGCGCTCTGGCGCTCGGATGCCCGCGTGCGTGCCGTCACATCCTCAATGCGCAGGGCCGCCCAGACGCGCTCCTGCTGTGCGATGCGCAGGTTGTTCTCGGCCCGGGTGCGCTCCACCTGCGCCTGACGCGCCTGCGCCTCGGCGATCATGCGCTCGACGTTGGCGACGCGGGCCTGCTGGAGCGTCGCACCCACGCCCCCGGCCAGACTGACGGCGACCAGTAGCGAGGCCGCCAGCCCGCGCGGATTGCGCTGCATGAATTTGCCGGCGCGATAGGGCGGCGACTTTGCGCGCAGACTGATGGGCGTGCACTCGAGGAAGCGGCGGATGTCGGAGTCGAGAGCCTCCACCGAGGCGTACCGCCGGAGCGGGTCCTTGGAGAGCGCGGCCAGCACGATGCGGTCGAGGTCGCCCGTCAGCCGCCACCACTGCCACCACGGGCGCTCGCCGCGCGCCGCGAGCGCCTCATCCGGCCGGCGCCAGGAGCGCGACCAGACGTACGCGCTGGGGGTGTCGGGTTCCATGTGGCAGGAGGCGCGAAGCACATCCTGGACGGCCCCGCTGCGGTCTCCGAACGGCAACGAGCCGGTGAGCAGTTCGTAGAGAAGGACGCCGAGCGAATACACATCGCTGGCCGTGCCCATGGGTTCGCCCCGGATCTGCTCCGGACTGGCGTACTCGGGCGTCAGGCCCGACACCCGGCCGTGATCGGCGAGATCGGGCGTCAGCGGCGGTATGAGCGGCGTGGCGATGCCGAAATCGAGCAGCTTGACCTCGCCCGAGCGCGAGACGAGCACGTTGCCGGGCTTCAGATCGCCGTGCACGATGAGGCGCTGGTGCGCGTACTGGACGGCCGCGCAAACCTGCCGGAACAGCCGCAGGCGAGCGGGAATGGCTAGTTGATGATCGTCGCAGTAATCGTCGACGGGCCGCGCGCCCCGCACGTATTCCATCACCAGGTACGGCTCGCCGGCCGTGGTGGCGCCGCCGTCGAGCAGGCGGGCGATATTGGGGTGGTCAAGGTTGGCGAGCATCTGGCGCTCGCGGCGGAAGCGGCCGGGGAGTCCGGCGCAATCGCGATCGCGTTCGAGGATTTTGATGGCGACCTGCTTGTGGAACTGATTGTCGCTGCGGGTCGCCAGGTAGACAACGCCCATTCCTCCGCGCCCCAGTTCGCGCTCGATGCGGTAGGGTCCGATGCGGCGGGCCGTGCGGTCGTCCATCGAGGGCGGCGGGGGGAGCGCCGGCGCACGATGCGGCGGCTTGGGAGTGTCGAGCAGGGCGCGCAGCCGCGTCCTCAGCCCTCGGCCCGGAGAGACCTGCGCCAGGGCCGGCGCGGCCAGGCGCTCGGCGGTTTCGGCGGCGTCGAGCCGCTCGCGAAGGCGATCGAGTTCCTCGGGCTTCATGGACAGACTTCAGGCGCTAATCGTCTAATCGGTCGGGGAAGGGCGGACTTTAGCCCGGCGCAGCAGCGCTCGCGCGCGCCCGCGGTGTGCGCTCGAAAGTGATAACCTCTAGCATGACAGGAGGGCGTCGAATGTCCCGCCCCATAACGCGCAGGACGCTGTTGCGAGGCGCCGGCGCGGCGATGTCGCTGCCGTGGCTGGAGTCGATTGCCGCGGGCGCGCCGGCCAAGTCCGGCGACCTGACCGAACCGCCGCTGCGGACGGCCTTCCTCTTCATGCCCAACGGCGTGCGGCCCGACCACTGGACGCCGCCGGGCGACGGCGACGACTGGGAAATCACGCCGCACCTGAAGCCCTTCGAGAGCCTGAAGAGCGAGATCCTGCTGATCGAGAATCTCTGGCACAAGAACACCGTCGGCCGGAACGGACATTGGCCCAAGGTGCCGGCCTGGCTCTCGGGCGGCTACGTCGAGCGCACCACCGGCGGCGATCTCGATTCCGGCGGCACTTCCGTCGACCAGCTGGCCGCGCAGCGCATCGGCGTCGAGACGCCACTGGCGTCGTTCGAGCTGGGCATCGACCCGCCGCGCACGGGCATCGACACCGCCGGCGGCGGATTTCCGCGCGCGCTGGGATCGTTTCTCTCCTGGGCCGACCGGCACACGCCCGTGCCCAAGGAGATCGTGCCGCAACTGGCGTTTGACCGGCTGTTCCGCAACCACAAGGCCAGGGTCGTCTCGGGCGCCGATCCGAAGCATCCGTCGCTGGTCGAGTCCATGCAGCGCGACGAGACCAGCGTGCTCGATCTGGTCCGCGAGCAGGCGCAATCGCTCCGTCAAAAGGGCAGTCGCGGCGACCAGTCGCGTCTGGACGAATACTTCGAGTCGGTGCGCTCGGTGGAGCGGCGCCTGGAAGCCTCGATGCGCCCGCAGAAGCGCTGGATCAACCAGGGCAAGTTTCCCCTGGACCGCCCTTCGCCGGGAATCCCGGCGACGCACGCCGAGCACCTGCGGCTGATGATGGACATTCTGATCCTGGCGTTCTGGACCGACAGCACGCGCGTGGCGACGCTGATGCTCGGCGACGCCCAGAGCTCGCAGGACTACTCGTGGCTCGATGGCGTGCGCGGAAGCTGGCACGGGGTCTCGCACCATCGCGACATCGAGACGCAGCGGCGGCAGTACGAGGCCATCATCGACTGGAACATCGGGCAGGTGGCGTACTTCCTGAATCGCGTGCGCTCGCTCGACGAAGGCGGCCGGTCACTGCTCGACAGCTCGATGATTCTGTTCGGCTGTTCGCTCAAGGACGGCAATCGGCACGATCCCGAGAATCTGCCGATCCTGGTGGCCGGGCGCGCCAAGGGCGCAATCCGGCCGGGCCGCCGCCTGCGCGCCGCGCCCAAGACTCCCCTGTGCAATCTGCACCTGGCGATGCTGCATCGGATGGGCATCCGGGAGGAGTCGTTCGGCGACAGCACCGGGCCGTTGGAGGGGCTGGCGTAAGAGACCACTCGCCGGCGGCCTTCACTTCGCGGCGGAGATGCCGTCGCCGGTGTCATCCACATTCCTGCACCGGCTTGTTGGAGCGGCGCCGCGGCGATACACTGGTTTCGCGACCGTCATGCTGGCCGATCGAATCTCCATCGACGCGCGCGTCTGTCACGGGCAGGCGTGCGTGCGCGGCACTCGCATTCCGGTTCACCAGATTGTCCGCATGCTCGCCAACGGCGATACCGTCGACGAGCTGCTTTCGGACTATCCGGCGCTTACGCGCGAGGACATCATGGCGTGCCTCGACTACGCGGCTTCGCTGGCGGAGGAAGAGGTTACTCCGATTGAACTCGCCGACCCGTGAGGGATGCGGATTCTCGTCGATGAGAACATTCCTCGAATGACGGTGGATGGCCTGCGTCGCCTCGGTCACGATGTGCGGGACGTTCGTGGGACCGGATCAATGGGCTGCGATGACACAGAGCTCCTCCGGCTGGCAATTTCGGAGGGGCGGACATTG
>CAZEVY010000061.1:0-31043 GCA_964515555.1 uncultured Solibacteraceae bacterium
GCACCAACGTCGAGGCCGGCCAGCAAATCCTCAAGGACTCCGGCTTCAACTTCACCGTCGCCGACGGCATGAAGGACGCGGCCGAGAAAGTCGTCAGGTTGGCACGGTCATGAGCGTCCTGGTCGATCGCGACACGCGCGTCCTGGTGCAGGGCTTCACCGGACGCGAGGCCACGTTCCACGCCGAGCAGTGCATCGCCTATGGAACGAAGATCGTCGGCGGCGTCGTGCCCGGCAAGGGTGGCCAAAAACATTTGGACCTCCCCGTGTTTGATACAGTCTCGCGCGCCGCTGCCGAAACAGGCGCCACCGCCTCGGTAATCTTTGTCCCTCCGGCCTTCGCCGCCGACGCCATTCTCGAGGCCGCCGACGCCGGACTCGCGCTGGTGGTCTGCATTACCGAAGGCATTCCCGCCGCCGATATGGTGCGCGCCTGGGAGCTGCTCCGCGGAAGCGCGACGCGCCTGATCGGGCCCAACTGCCCGGGCATCATCTCACCGGGGCAGGCGAAGATCGGCATCATGCCGGGCCGCATACATAAGGAAGGACACGTCGGCGTGGTGTCGCGCTCGGGCACGCTGACCTACGAGGCGGTCGGGCAGTTGACCCGCCTCGGCATCGGGCAGTCGACTTGCATCGGCATCGGCGGCGACCCCATCATCGGCACGAATTTCATCGACGCCATTCAGTTGTTCAACGGCGATCCGGAAACGCACGCCATCGTCATGATCGGCGAGATCGGCGGCGACGCCGAGGAGCGCGCGGCGGCCTACATCGCGGCCAACGTGAAGAAGCCGGTGGTCGGATTCATCGCCGGTCAGACGGCGCCGCCGGGACGACGCATGGGACACGCCGGCGCGATCATCTCAGGCGGGTCGGGCAAAGCCTCCGACAAAATCGCGGCTATGCGCGCCGCCGGAATCGTAGTGTGCGACACGCCCGCCGATATTGGAGAAAAGGTGAAGAGCTGTCTATGAGTGTGGAGAGGACATTGGCGATCGTGAAACCGGACGCGGTGGCGGCGGGACAAACCGGCGAGATCGTCGCCGCGATCGGAAAAGCGGGCTTCCGCATTCTCGGCCTGCGCATGACGCGGCTGAGCCAGTTGCAGGCCGAGGCCTTCTACGCAGTGCATCGCGAGCGTCCGTTCTATGCGAGCCTGGTGAAGTTCATGACGGAAGGTCCGGTGGTGGTGATCGCGCTGGAGCGCGAGAACGCCATTCAGGCCTGGCGCGACCTGATGGGCGCGACCAACCCGGCCAACGCCGCCGAGGGCACCATCCGCAAGCGATTCGCAGCCAGCATCGAGCGCAACTGCGTCCACGGCTCCGACGCGCCGGACACCGCCGCCGTCGAAGTGCCGTTCTTCTTCTCAGCCTCCGAGCTGGTGTGATGATGCGCGGACCGGCCTTGGTTTTCGTCGCATACGCCTGCGTCGCATACGCGCAGGTCGCCGACGCGCCCGCCAAGCCGGTCGCCGACATCCCGGTGAACACCACCGAGGCGCTCGCCGGAACATACACTCTGCCCGATCCGCTGACGCTCGCCAATGGCAGGAGGGTCCGCGACGCGAAAACCTGGAACCAGCAACGACACCCCGAAATCGTGCGCCTGTTCGAGGAACATCAGTTCGGCCGCGCGCCGGCCAAGCCAAAGGACCTGCGCTTCGAGGTCTTCGAGAAGGCCGCGCCCGCGCTGGATGGCGCCGCCACACGCCGGCAGGTGACAGTCTACTTCTCAGCCGACCCCGCCGGGCCGAAGATGGACCTGTTGATCTATCTGCCCGCCGCCGCGAACAAGCCCGTCCCGCTCCTGCTGAATCTTGCCTTCTCGGCCAACTCGGCGACGGTCGACGATCCCGGAGTCAAACCCGGCGAAGTCTGGAATCGCGAGAAGAAGCGCGCTCCGGCGACCGGGCGCTTTGGGCGGCTGAACGTCAAGCAGATCCTCGAGCGCGGCTTCGGATTCGCCACCGTCTACTACGGCGACATCGACCCGGACTTCGACGGCGGCGTTCCATTCGGCGTGCGCAGTCTCTTCCTCAAGCCCGGAGCGACCGCGCCCGCGCCCGACGAGTGGGGATCGATCGCCGCCTGGGCCTGGGGACTGAGCCGCGCACTCGACTACTTCGAGACCGACCGTGCGGTCGACGCGAAGCGCGTGGCGCTCTTCGGTGTCTCGCGCCTCGGCAAGACCGTGCTGTGGGCCGGCGCGAGCGACCCGCGCATCGCGCTCGTCATCGCCAGTTGCTCGGGCGAGGGCGGCGCCTCGCTCAGCCGGCGTGACTACGGGGAGCGGATCAAACACCTCGCCGTTCGCTACGGCTACCAGTTCGCCGGCAATTACGGGAAATACGGCGATAATGTCGACGCATTTCCGGTCGACTCGCACATGCTGATCTCGCTCATCGCGCCGCGCCCGGTGTTGCTCCAGACCGGCGACACGGACCGCTGGTCCGATCCCAAGGGCGAGTTTCTCGCCGCCGCCGCGGCGGAGCCGGTCTACCGCCTCCTCGGAATGCGGGGACTGGAGACCGTCGAGATGCCCGCCGCGGGCCGCCCGATCCTCAACACCATCGGCTACTACATGCACGCCGGCGGGCACGGGACAATTCCCTCGGATTGGGGCATATTCCTGAAGTTCCTGGAGATGCACCTGCGCTCCAAACCGTAGGCGCTCGCGCCGCCGGACTCGCCCGAAGGGCGCGGATCGGCGCGCGTTGTATCCTAGCTGATTGAGGTAGCCTCTTTGTCCCGAATCTCCCTCGCCTTCCGAGCGTTCTTCTCCATTCTTTTCGGCGGCAAGCTCGCCGACGACGCCGCCCTCGCCCTCGGCCTCCAGAAGAAGGCCGCGCCCGCTCCCGCGCCCCACAAGGCCACGCCCGCCGACGGCGCCATGCAGCTCCTCGGCATCCTCCAACGCGAGTCGCGACTGGTCGACTTTCTCATGGAAGACCTCGGCGCCTTCCCCGACGACCAGGTCGGCGCCGCCGTGCGCCCGATTCACGAGCAGAGCCGCGCCGCGCTCGCGAGGCACGTCAAGCTGACGCCCATCATCGACGGCGTGGAAGGCACCTACACGCGCCTGCTCTCGATGGACACCTCGGCCGTGCGCATCCTCGGCAAGGCCCCCGCCGGCGTCACTGTCGAAGGCGGCACTTTGCGCCACAAAGGGTGGCGCGCCGAGAAGGTGAATCTCCCGGGCATCGGGCGGGGCGATAACATGAGCGTGGTCGCGCCCGCCGAGATCGAAGTCGAATAGTGCGGCCATTCGTCGGAATCGACCTGGGCACCACCAACTCGGCGGTCGCCTATATCGACGCGCCCGAGGTTCCCGAAGGTGAGACCCCGCCGGTACACATTTTCGGGATTCCGCAGATGATCGCCGCCGGCGTCGTCGAGCCGCAGCGTACCCTGCCCTCGTTCCTCTACATCGATCGCGACCCGGTCGCCGGCGTGTGGGCGCGCGAGCAGGGCGCGCTGACTCCGGCGCGCCTGGTGCACTCGGCCAAGAGCTGGCTCTCGAATTCCGAAGTCGATCGCACCGCGAAGATTCTCCCGTGGGACGCGCCCGAGGGCGGTCGCCTCTTCTCGCCCGTCGAGGTTTCCACGCGCCTGCTGGCGCACATGCGCGACGCCTGGGACGCTTCGCAGCCCCAGCCGATGGGCGCGCACGAAGTCGTGCTCACCGTGCCCGCGTCGTTCGAGGAGGAGGCGCGCGAGCTGACGGTCGCCGCCGCGCGCGAGGCCGGCATCGCGAATCTCACTCTGATCGAGGAGCCCGCCGCGGCCTTCTACGCCTGGATCGCGGGACACCTCGCCGAGTCGCGCCGCGAATTGCGCGACGGCATGACGGTGCTCGTCTGCGACGTTGGCGGCGGCACCAGCGATTTCACGCTCATCCGCGTCGCGCGCGACGGCGACCAGGTCGACTTCACGCGCACCGCCGTCGGCAGGCACCTGTTGCTCGGCGGCGACAACCTCGACCTGGCGCTGAGCTGGCTCGCCGAATCCAAGCTCGGCAAGCAGCTTTCCATCCGCCAGCGCAGCGCGCTGCGGCGGCAGTGCTGCTCCGCGAAAGAGCGGCTGCTCGGCAACCCCGATCTCGCGAAAGCCGAGATCACCGTCCTCGGCGCCGGGTCGTCGCTGATCGGCGGCACGCTGCGCACCGAAATTCTCCGCGGCGAGGCCCTCGAAGTCGCGCTCGACGGATTCCTCCCGCTCTGCGGCGCCGATGAGCGTCCCGCCGAAGACAAGCTCAGCCCGTTTCGAGAGACCGGACTCCCCTACGTCGCCGACCCCGCTGTGACGCGTCATCTCGCGGCCTTCCTCGCCGACGCCGGCGGCGCGCGCCCCGACGCCATTCTCTTCAACGGCGGATTCTTCATCCCGGAGATTTGCCGCCGCCGTGTCGCCGACGCGGTGGAGAAATGGAATGGCCAACGTCCGGTGATTCTCGAGAATCGCGACCTCGATCTCGCCGTGGCCGTCGGCGCGGCTTACTACAACTGGGTGCGCGCGACGGGCCAGGGACTGCGCGTCCGCGGCGGTCTTCCGCGCACCTATTATCTCGGCCTCGACTCAGCCGACGGTATCCGCGCCGTGTGTCTGGTACCCCGCGGCGCCGAAGAGGGAGCGACTCTCCAGCTCGATCGCGAGGGACTGCAACTGGTCGCCAACAAGCCGGTGTCGTTCCGGCTTTACAGTTCGGTGGCGCCGTCCGGGCACGCGATCGGCGATGTCGTCGAGTTCGCGCCGAGCGCCGTCGAGGAAGGACTGCTTCACCTGCACGCGCCGCTGAACGCGCTCATCCGTTACGGCAAGCCGGGCGAGGAGCAGCGCGTGCCGGTGCGCATTGGCGCTCATCTCACGGCCATCGGCACCCTCGATTTGTGGGCCGAATCCCTGGCCGACGCCCATCGCTGGCGATTGCAGTTCGAGCTGCGCAAGGCCGCCGCCGAAAAGCCCGCGCGGCCCGCGGCCGTAGTCGCCGACGAGGCCGTCGCCGCCGGCGAAGCGCTCATCCGCGACGCTTTCGACCGCCGCACGCTCGCGCCCGAAGAGTTGCCCGCGAAGCTGGAGCAGACGCTGGCGCTCGGTCGCGCCGCCTGGCCGATCGGGGCCATCCGCCGATTCGCCGACGTGTTCCTCGCACTCGCCGCAACGCGCGCGGCGACCGCGGCCATGGAGACTCGATGGCTGAACCTGTGCGGTCTCTGCCTGCGTCCCGGCTTCGGATATCCCGGCGACGAGGACCGCGTCGAGCTGGCGCGCAAGGCGCTCGCCGGCGGGCTCGCCTTCGGCAACCAGACGCAAAACCAGATCGAGTGGTGGATCTACTGGGGCCGCGTCGCCGGCGGACTCAATCGCGCTGAGCAGGCCAGGCTCTACCAGTCGCTCGCGCCGGTGCTCGCCCCGAAGAAAGGCGAGCGCGTGCGCGTGAACACCAGCCTGCTTCGCGAGATGTGGCGCGCGGCGGCGAGCCTGGAGCTGCTGCCGCCGCTGACGCGCACCGATCTGGGCGAGCGGCTCATCGAGCGCATCCAGACCGCCGACTACCGCGAGAGTGAGCTATGGTGTCTGGCGCGCATCGGCGCGCGCGAGCTCTTCTACGGCCCCTCGAACCACGTACTGCCGTCCGCGACCGCCGCCCGCTGGGCCGAGGCGCTCCTGAAGATCCCGAAAGCCGCCGAGACCGCCGTGCTGCTCGCGCGGCGCACCGGCGACGGCGCCCGCGATCTCGCGCCCGGCAGCCTGGAGCTGATCCGCCGCAGTATCGCGAAACACGAAAAGGCCGCCGAACTCACCGCGATCCTCGACGGCGAGGCTCGCCGCGACCTGGAGTCCATGAGCCGCGTCTTCGGCGAGGAGCTGCCGAGCGGCCTGAAGCTGGACGCGTGATGGGCGAGATCGATCTCATCGCACGCCTCCGACGCCGGACCCCGCGAGCGCACCCCGGCGTCATCCGCGGCATCGGCGACGACTGCGCCATCCTCCGCCCCCGAGCCGGCGAAGACCTCCTCGTCACCACCGACATGCTGATCGAGGACGTGCACTTTCGCCGCTCCATGCCGCCCGAGGCTGTCGGACGGCGCGCGCTCACGCGGGCCTTGAGCGACATCGCCGCGATGGGCGGCGCGCCGCGATGGGCGCTAGTGTCGCTCGCTCTCACAAAATGGTCCGGCGACCGCTGGCTCGACGCCTTCTACCGCGGATTCCTCGCCGTGGCGCGCGAAACACGCACCTCGCTCATCGGCGGCGACCTGGCGCGCGCGGCGAAAGTCTCGGCCGACGTTGTGGTCATCGGCGTTGTCCCAGCCGGCTCGGCGCTCCGGCGCGACGGCGCGCGGCCCGGCGATCGCATCTATGTTTCAGGCGCCCTCGGACGGCCCTGGACGGTCGAGCCGCAGCCCCGCCTCGCGCTTGGTCGATATCTGCGCGGACGCGCCACGGCGGCGATGGACCTCAGCGACGGCCTTTCGCTCGACCTGCACCGCCTGTGCCTGGAGTCGCGCGTGTCGGCGTCGATCGACCTGCCGCTGCCCTCGTGGCCCGACGCCACGCTCGACGCCGCGCTCCACGGCGGCGAGGACTACGAGCTGCTGTTCACCGCCCGCCCGTCGACGAAAATCCCCACGCGGCATCGCGGGGTCGCGCTGACGACCCTTGGCACGATTCGCCGCGGCCGCCCGGGCCGCGTGACATTCATGGGCCGCCCGCTCGCGCCGAAAGGATGGGATCATTTCGCCGAATCGCGGTAGTATCTAGACAGGAATGGCCGATGAAGACTCCCGGGACCAGTGACCCGCCCGCGAGCACGCTCGAAGAACTCCGCGCGGCGATCGACCAGGCGGATCGAAACGTCGAGATGGGGCGATTCACCGATCATGCGCCCGAGTCCATGCCGGACCTCGCGCGGACAATTAAGGATCGCGCCCGCCGGCGCAGTGAGAATGGAAAACCGAAGGACCCATGAAGGCCGTTCGCCTGTCGGCGGACGCCGAGGAAGACCTCGACGGGATTTGGCTCTATGTCGCCGAACGGGGTGACGACTCGGCAGCCAACCGTTTGCTCGACGAAATCACTTCCTGCTTCGCGATGTTCGCGAGACACCCGGAAATCGGCGGGCCCCGCGACGAGCTCAAGCGGGGCGTCCGAAGTCACGCAGTCGGCAACTACGTGATCTTCTATCGCATTCGGGAATCCGCGGTCGTCATTCTTCGCGTCCTGCACGGCGCGCGCGATGTTGGCGCGCAAGTTCAATGACGGAACCCGACCCCCGCCTCGTCATCGACCTCATCGAGGCTTTCCGCCGATCCAAGACCATGTTCGCCGCCGTCGAGCTCGGCGTATTCGACCGCCTCGCCGCCGCACCGCTCACCGCCGCCGAACTCGCCGACTCCACCGATCTCGACGCCGCCACCCGGCTCCTCGACGCCTGCGTCTCGCTCGGTCTCCTGGCGTGCGACGGCGGCCGCTACTCAAACACCGCGGCCGCGCAGACCTACCTGACCCGATCCAGCCCGCACACGCTCGCCGGCTACATCCTCTACTCCAACAGCGCGCTGTTCCGGCTGTGGGCGAATCTCGAGGACGCCGTCCGCGAAGGGTCGAACCGCTGGAAGCAGACCTTCGGTTGGGAAGGCCCGATCTTCGACCACTTCTTCAAGACCGAGCAGGCGACGCGCGATTTCCTCCTCGGCATGCACGGCTTCGGCCTGCTCTCCAGTCCCGCCGTGGTCGCGGCCTTCGATCTCTCGGGCTTCCGCCGCCTGGTCGACCTCGGCGGCGCCACCGGGCACCTCGCCGCCGCGGCCCGCGCGCGCTACCCAAATCTCGAGGCCGCCGTCTTCGACCTGCCGCGCGTCGTCGGCTCCGTGCACGAGTTCGTCCAAGGCACGCGCGTCGAGCTCATTGCGGGCGACTTCTTCGCCGATCCCCTGCCCCCCGCCGATCTCTACGGGCTCGGCCAGATTCTCCACGACTGGACCGAGGAAAAGATCCGGCGTCTGCTCGAGCGCATCTTCCAGGCCTTGCCCTCCGGCGGCGCGCTCCTCATCGCCGAGCGCCTGCTCGATGACGACAAACGCGGGCCGGTGTCGACGCACATGCAGTCGCTCAACATGCTGGTGTGCACCGAAGGCAAGGAGCGCACCCCCGCCGAATACCAGGCCCTGCTGCGCGATGCCGGTTTCACGCGCGTCGAAGCCAGGCGGACCGGCACGCCGCGAGACGCCGTGCTCGCGCACAGGACATAATAGCCTCCATGCGAGGTGCGCTTGCGCTGCTTATGTCGATGAGCGTTTCGGCCGCCGTCACGATCGAGAAGGTCGCATACAAGGGCTGGATGAACTGCTATCGGGTTTCCAACGGCGAGGTCGAGCTGATCGTCACCGCCGACGTCGGACCGCGCGTGATCCGCTTCGGCTTTCCCGGCGGCCCCAACATCTTCAAGGAATACGCGGACCAGATCGGGAAATCCGGGGAAAAGGACTATCAGCTTCGCGGCGGGCACCGTCTGTGGGTCGCGCCTGAAGATCTGGCGACGAGTTGGGCGCTCGACAACGGTCCCGTGAAGGTTCGCGTCGACGGGAACGCGCTCGAGGCCACGCAGCCGGTCGATTCGGCGGGGTTGGAGAAGCAGATCACCCTGAAGCTCGCAGCCGCCGGCTCGCACGTCGAGGTCGTGCATCGCGTGCGCAACACGCGATCGGCGGCCATGGAATTCGCGCCCTGGGTGCTCACGGTGATGGCGCCGGGCGGCATCGCGGTGACCGGGTTCCCGCCTCGCGGCAAGCACCCCGCGATACTGCTGCCCACCAATCCGCTCGTGATGTGGGCCTTCACCGATCTCTCGGATCGCCGCTGGCAGTTCACTTCGAAATACCTGATCCTCCGCCAGGACCCCGCCGCCGCCGAGCCGCAGAAGATCGGCATGTTCAACCCGAACACCTGGGGAGCGTACCTGCTCGGTGAGACGCTGTTCGTCAAGCGCTACACGGCCGATCCGAAGAAGACGTACCCGGACTTCGGATGTTCGTACGAGACGTTCACCAACGCCGACATGCTGGAGCTGGAGACGCTCGGGCCGCTGGAGCGCGTCGGCGCGGGAGCGGCGGTGGAGCATCGCGAGCGCTGGTCGCTTCACAAGGGCGTGAATATTCGGGCCTGGAGCGAGTCGGAGCTGGATCGTACGATCGGCCCGCTGGTCGCGCCTGCCGGCGCCAAATAGAGGCTCGCGAACCCCTCCGCGTCGCAGGTGGCTTCTACCGGAGGCGCTCCCCTCAATTCGACTTGGGCCGCAGCTTCCGCGCTCGCTCGAAGTCGGCGATCAACTGGCGCGTGACCTTGTCGGCCAGGTCCGCCGACGCCCCCCGGAACTTGGCGCCCGAGCTCTCCTGCGTGGTCGACCAGATCACGTCGCCGTCCTTGTTCACCAGCCGCACCGCCGCCGCCGCCTCGTGCTTTCGCTCGGCGATGCGCGTCGACTCGCTCTGGCCGGCGCCCGCGCTCAGGTACGCCCCGCGGCGGTTCGACGAGCTCCGCGACGTGTTGGCCCCCACCGAAACGCGCCCGTCCACGCTGTCGCTCGACTGGAAGGTGTCGGTGAACACCAGATCCTCGGCCGAGCCGCGCAGGTAGGCGTCGGCCCGCTCCTGGTTTTCGGTGACGATGAACAACCCCGATTTCTGAAGGCTCGTGATGAGCATGTCGCGGATCGGATCGGCGCCCTCGCCGCTGCCCAGCTTCTCGACATAGACCCGCCGGACTTCCACCAGCCCGGCCAGCATCGCCTCTTCGGCGGGACCCGCCGCCTGCGACCATGTCAGAACCCCAGCCACTATTGGGATGATTCCGGCGCACATTGCCACTAGATTAGTTGCTCGCGCCGCCCGGTCCTCTCACTGAACTTGTGTCGCGATCCGGCGCCTCTTGCTCCTCGCCGCACGTGTGCGTCAAACTGACGGTGTGCCGGAGAAATGCACCTGCGGAGCCGTCCCGCCGCCCGACGCGCGATTCTGCCACAAATGCGGACGGCCGCTGTACGACGAACCGTCGGCGGAGCCCGACGAGCCTCTCCCGCCGCCTCCGCCCGTCGCGCCGCCCCCGCCGCCGCCGATAGGCTTCGGCAACCCCGTCGCCGTCCGCGTCAGTCTGCTGGTGGCCGCTCTGGCGACCATGTTGGGGATCTTCCAGTTGCCGCTGGCGATGTTCTTCGCCTTCGTCCGGCTCCTGGCCGCCGGTTTCTTCTCTGTCTACCTCTATCAGCGCCGCACCGGCTCGCAGCTCTCGCCGCGTCAGGGCGCGCGGCTGGGCTGGATCACCGGGATCTTCTCGTTCCTCCTCGCCACCGTGTTGCTGGGGATCACGATCGCGGCCCTGGCGGCCACGCGCGACCTTGGGGCCTTCTATCGCGAGCAGTTCCGCAATCAGGCCATCGGCGGCGCGGCCATGGAAGAAGCCTTGCGGATGCTCGAGACGCCGGCGGGCCTCGGCCTGGCGATCTTCTCGACTCTGTGCGTGCTGTTCGTCGTCTTCGCCTGCCTGCCGATGTTGGGGGGCGCCGTCGGCGCCAAGGTGCTCGAGAAAGAGAACTGACCCTCCGCCGCCCGTACTCACCGGCGGCCGGAACGTCTCCGAACCGTAGAGGCCTCCGGCGGAGGGCGTGTACCGTGAGCGTTCTGCCGGGCGGCTTCGATGACCTCGGCCATCGCCTCCGAGTTCATGTGCTCGACGAACTGGTATTGTCCGATCCCTCCGCCGAACCACGCCGGAAGTAGTTCTCCATCAGCGGGTAGAAATCGGTCCTTCGCTCCCGTTCCCCCCATGTATCAAACGCCCCGCGTGTCTCTGGGACTACCAGTATCCGATCAGCTTCCACCACCCGAAGCCCACCGTCGACCAGATCGCCAGGTTCGCGAGTGATGTCACGAAACCCACGCGCCACCACAGGTTCATCGGCACGTAGTCGTGCGCGTAGTACATCGGCGAAGGCGTCGTGCCGTAGTGCGTCAGGCCCGCCGCGAGATTGGTGAAACACGCGAAACCGTAGACTACCAGGCCTGCGGGCGCGCCGGTCGCGATGAGAACCGCCAGAAAGGCCGGATACATCGCCAGAATGTGCGCCGTGATGCTGGCGAAGGCGTAATGCGCGTAGAAATAGATCAGCAGCGCCGCGACGAACAGCACCACCCATCCCATTCCGCTGAACCACCCGCCCACCGACTTGGCGAACTCCGTCGGCGCGCCCGTCTCGCCCAAGGCCTTTCCCAGCCGGACCAATCCTCCATACCAGATGAAGATGTCCCAGGCCGTCTTCTCGCCGCGAACGTCCTCCCACCGCAGCACGCCCGTCACCAGCAGCGCCCCGCTGCCCATCAGCGCCGTCACCGCCACATCCAGCCCGTGCCACCCGCTCGTCACCCACAGCCCGCACACGCTCACGAACACCGCCGCCAGGATGCGCTCGGCGCGGCTCATCGGACCCATCTTCTCGAGCTCGCCGGCGGCGAAGCGCGGCGCCTCCGGCGTCTGGCGAATCCCCGGCGGAGTCAGCCGCATCACCAGCCGCGGGACCAGAATCAGCGAACAAAGCCCCGGCACGATCCCCGCCACGAACCAGCTGGTCCAGGTGACCTGGTATCCGATCGCCTGTCCGGCCAGTTGCGCCGCCAGCGGATTGCTCGCCTGGCCGGTGAAGAACATCGCCGCCGTGATGCAGATCGATTGGTACACCCCGCAAAACAGGAACGTGCCGATGGCCGCCGCCGTCGGCCCCGGCGTCGACCCGTAGAGCTCCGCGATCGAGCGCAGGATCGGCAGCACCACGCCGCCCGAGCGCGCCCCGTTGGAGGGAATCACCGTCGCCAGCGTCATGTCCGAAGCCGCCAGCGCGTAGCAGATTCCCGCCGGCGTCTTGCCGAACCAGCGCACGAACACCAGCGCGATGCGCCGCGCCAGTCCCGTGTCCAGCAGCGCGCGGGAGATGAAGAACGCCGCCATCACCATCCACACCGTCGGATCGGCGTACCCGGCCAGCGCCTGGCCGATCGAGAGCGCACCCGAGACCGCTGCCAGCGTCACCGCCAGCAGCACCAGCGCGCCGCCCGGGATCGGCTGGATCACCAGTCCGGCGACGGTCGCCAGAAATATCCCGACCAGCCGCCAGCCCTCCGGCTTCACCGCCTCCGGCCGCGGGAACACGTGCACCACGGCCACGTAAATCGCGATGAGAATCAGGAATCGGAGCGGATGGACGCGCGCGCTGCTGTTGCTCTCGGACGCCACGAAGAGGGGACCATAATACCATCCGCCTGGGACCGCCGATAGCGCCGCGCGTCCTGAGGCCGTACCGGCGTCTACAATTCTGTATACTTCCTGGTATGCCAACCGCAACCGTCCGGATCAGCCCCGCTGCCCATCAAACCCTGCGGGAACTTGCCCGGCAAACGCGAACGCCGATGCAGGCCGTCCTGGATCGGGCGCTGGAAGCCTATCGCCGGGAAATGTTCCTCCGCGGCGCGAACCATGACTATTCCGCCCTTCGGCGAAAGCCCAAGGCGTGGAAGGACGCGCTCGCCGAGCGCGCGCTTTGGGACGCGACACTGGGTGATGGCGGCCTGGGATGAATCAACGTACGGCCGTGCGCGGCGACATCTGGGACGTCGATCTCGACCCTGTGCGCGGCCGCGAGCAGGCCGGTCGGCGCCCGGCCCTCGTCGTATCGGTGAGTCTGTTCAACAGCGGCCCCGCCGATCTCGTCGTAGTCGTTCCCGTCACTCGAACCGATCGGGGCGTCCGATGGCATGTCCCGGTCGTTCCGCCGGAAGGTGGCCTGGTCGCGCCGAGTTTCATCAAGTGTGAGGATGTCCGCTCCATCTCGAAGGGAAGGCTCACCCGTTACCGTGGACGAATCGCGGCGCCTACGCTCAACGAGATCGAGGATCGGCTCCGAATCCTGTTGGGTCTTTGATAGAGTGGCTCTCGGACGCCACGAAGAGGGGACTATAGTAACATCGATCTCGGAGCCGGCCCGGCGACCCATGACACTGTCGGCGGAGTTGTTCACCATCCCGCTCGAGGGCGGGCGCCACTTGGTCTACGCCCCGTTGCGCCGCGCCGCCTTCGTCGCCAACGCCCGCGTGGTGAATTTCCTCGCCGCCGTCGAAGCCGGAACCCCCGACCCCACCGCCGACCCCGACGGCACGCTCGCCGAATTCCTCCGCCGCCTCGAAATCCTCGATGCCGGATCCGAGCATCCGCCCGTCACCAGCTTCCACGGCGATCCGCGGCCCACCTCGGTCACGCTGTTCCTGACGACCGCCTGCAATCTCCGCTGCACCTACTGCTACGCCTCCGCCGGCGACACCGCGCTCAAGTCGATGCCCATCGAGGTCGCGCGCCGTGGAATCGATTTCGTCGCCTCGAACGCCCGCCGCCTGGGCGAGCCGTACTTCGAGATCGCCTACCACGGCGGCGGCGAGCCCTCGGCCAACTGGGGCGTCATGACCGGATCGCTCGACTACGCCGAAGAGAAGGGCGCCACCCTCGGCCTCGGCGTGAAAGCCACCGCCGCCAGCAACGGCGTCCTGCGCGACGATCAGATCGAGTGGTTCATCGAACGCCTCGACGGCGCCAGCATCTCCTTCGACGGCCTTCCCTCCGTACACGACCGCCATCGCATCACCGTGCTCGGCGGCGGATCGAGCGCTCGCGTCATGCGCACGCTGGAGCACTTCGACGAAGCCGGATTCCCCTACGGCCTGCGCGTCACCGTCACCGCCGACCAGATCGCGTCGCTTCCGGCGTCGATCGCCTTCATCTGCTCGCGCTTCGCGGCCGACCGCATTCAGGTGGAGCCTGCCTTCCAGCTCGGACGATGGAAGGACGCGCCCTCGGCGGAAACCGAGGACTTCGTCGCCGCCTTCCGCGCCGCCCAGGAGCGGGCGTCGCTCTACGGGCGCGAGATCGCCTACTCGGCGGCGCGCCTCGGTACGCTGACGAACCACTTCTGCGGCGTGACGCAGGACCTCTTCGCGCTGTCGCCCGACGGCAACGTCTCGGCCTGCTACGAAGTCTTCGCCGAAGACTCGCACTTGGCCTCCACGTTCTTCTACGGGCGCCCGGAGAACGGCGCCTACCGCTTCGAGCTGCCGGTCCTCAACAACCTCCGGCGGCAGTCCGTCGAGCATCGTGAGTTCTGCCAGGGCTGCTTCGCCAAGTGGAGCTGCGCCGGCGACTGCTATCACAAGTCGCTCAACGTCGACGGCGCCGATGGCGCCTTCGCCGGATCCGACCGCTGCCACATCACGCGCGAGCTGACCAAGGACCAGATCCTCGCGCGAATCGCCGCCTCGGGCGGCGTCTTCTGGCACGAGCCGCCCGGAGAGGCGGCCCCTTCCGCGGGAAAGGAGTTGCTGCTATGACACCCTCCCGTCCGCGATTCGAGTTGACGCGTGTCTACGAAAACGGCGACCGCGAGCCGCCCGAGATCGTCCCCGTCACCGCCCTCCCCTGGGACACGCAGCTCGGCCGCCGCGGCTACCTCGGCGCCGGACTGACGACTGCCGCCGTGATGCTCGGTCTCGAGCCTGCGCTCGCGCAGGTGCGCCCGCCGTCCACTCCCGCCGCCAAGCCGTCGTCGCCGACCGTCGTCAAGGCGCCCGACCCGTCGCGCCTCGCGCACACCGGCGCCATCCCCGCTGTCGCCGTGTCGCCCGACGGCAACACCATCGCCACCGGCGGCGCCGACGATGTCATCAAGCTATGGTCGGCCGCCGACGGCAAGCTCGCCGGCGTGTTGACCGGACACACCGACACCGTCAGCGGCATCGTCTTCTCGCCCGACGGATCGCGGCTCATCACGCGCGCCAACGATCGCACCGCCCGCATCTGGTCCCTCGCCGACCGCCGCCTGCTCGCTACGCTCCAAGGCCATAAGCAGGCCATCTCCGCCATGGCGATGACCGCCGACGGCCGCACGCTCGCCACCGGATCGCCCGACGACACCATTCGCCTGTGGTCCATCGCCGAGGGACGCCAGATCGCGCTCATCGAGCCGAAACGAAACACCATCGGCGCGCTGGCCGTCACGCCCGACGGACTGGCGCTCGCCTCCGGCCACATCGACGGATCCGTGCGCCTCTGGTCCCTGCCCGACGGAAAACCGCTGGCGGCGATGGACGATCACAAGTCCCCGGTGCGCCTCATCATCGTCTCGCCCGACGGCCGAGCGCTGGTCATCGGCTCCTCGCAAAACATGCTGATCCGGTCGCTGCCCGATTTGCGCCGCCTGGACTCGCGCACCGGACTGTTGCTGGACGTAGCCGCTATGGCGATCACTCCCGACGGCGCCACGCTGATCACGGGCTCCGGCAACGGCGGCCTTCACCTGTGGGCCATGCCCGACGGCCGCGCCGTCGCGGCCCTGCGACAGTATGGCGCGCGCGTCGGCGCCCTGGCGGTCACGCGCGACGGCGCTCACGTCGTTGCCGGCGAGCAGAACAACACGGTGCGCATCTTCTCGATCGCCGACCGCCGCGAGGTATTCACGCTCGAAGGTCATAAGGGCAACGTGAACGCCCTCGCCATCGCCCCCTCGGGAACCCTCGTCTCCGCCGACCAGCAGGGCGTCGCCATGAGTTGGGACCTCCACCCGGCGCGCTTTCGCGGATACCTCGACGACTTCGCCGTCAACCCCATCAAGGCCGCCGCCGGCGGCAAGGCGCACACCGACCAGGTGCCCGTCGCCGCCTTCGCGCCCGACGGCTCGGCCATCGTCACCGGCTCGCGCGACAACACCCTGAAGATCTGGTCCGCCGCCGGCGACCGCTGCGTCGCCACCCTCTACGGCCACACCGGCAACGTCGACCTGCTGGCCGTCTCGCGCGATGGACGGCTCCTCGCCTCCGCCTCCGCCGACCACTCCGTGCGTCTCTGGAATCTGCCGGACGGCCGCATGCGCGCCGCGCTCGCCGGACACACCGCCCCGGTCCGCGCACTCGCCTTCACGCCCGATGGCAAGTTCCTCCTCTCCGCATCCGACGATCGCACCGTGCGCCTGTGGACCGTCGCCGACGGCGCCGTTAGCGTCCTCAGCGGCTTCACTGACGCCGTGCGCGACCTCGAACTGAGCGCTGACGGCCGCATCCTTGCCGCCGCATCGCGCGAACGCATCCGCGTCTGGTCTCTTCCGGAGGGGCGTCTCCTCACAGTGCTGCCGAACAACAACACCAGCTTCGCGCTCGCGCCCGACGGCGCGTCGGTGGCCGTGGGATCCTACCAGACTGTCGATCTCTGGTCGCTCGCCGACGGCCGCCGCGTCGGCGGCTGGCGTTCGCAGGACAGCAACCAGATCGAGGACATGCGCTTCGCGGCCGACGGACGGACGTTGCTGGCGCGCTCCGGCGGAAGTCTGCGCATCTGGTCCGTGCCCGAGGGACAGCTTCGCGCCGCCATCGCCGCGCAAGGGGCCCCGGTCATCTCGTCCGACTGGAAGACGATGCTTACGTGGTCGGCCAAGACCGTCCGCCAGTGGTCGATTCCCGATGCCCGTCTCGTCGCGACCTACGAGGCCACGGAAAACGTCTCCGGCCTGGCGCTCTCTGCCGACGGCCGCTCGTTCCTCTCCGGCGACGACCAGGGCGGCGCGTCGCTCTGGGACCTGGCCGCGCCCGCGCATCGCGCCACCCTCGCCGATCCGCTGGTGAACGCCGCGAAGCTGCCGGAGAAAAAGGTCGTCGCGCATCAGAGCGCCGTGGTCGCGCTGGCGCTCTCGCCCGACGGCCGGACGCTCCTCAGCGGCTCGCGCGACAATCGCGCCAAGGCCTGGTCGTTCCCCGAGGGCCGGCTCCTGGCCGCGCTCGAAGGCCACAAGGACGACGTGCGCGCCATCGTCATGGCGCCCGACCGCAGCGTCTACACCGCGTCAGCCGACAAGACCGTCAAGCGCTGGGAACTCCCCGCGCCGGTGCCGGAGACGCCGCCCGCGAAGCCCGTCGCCGCGCCGAAGCCCGCGCCGAAATCCGCCGCGTCGCAGAAGAAAGCCGCGCCGCCGCCGCGCGCGCCCGCGCCGAAGCCTGCGCCCAAGGCCAAGGAGATCGCCACGCTCGACGGCCCCGAGCGCAGCGTCGGTTTCCTTTCCCTATCGCCCGCCGGCGACCTGCTCGTCGCCGACGCCGGCGACGCCTTCGCCGCGCTCTGGAAGCTGCCCGATCGCGCGCCCGTCCGGCTCGCCGGGCACGAGAAGCGGCTGAACGCCATGGCCGTCGCGCACGCCGCGCGCCTTGCCGCCACGGGTTCCGAGGACGGCTCCATTCGCGTGTGGTCGATTCCCGACGGCGCCCTCAAGTCCACCTGGCACGGTCATCGCCAGGTCGTGAACGCGCTGGCCTTTACGCCCTCCGGCGATATGCTGGTCTCGGCCTCCACCGACGACACGCTGAAGGTGTGGTCGCTCGCCGGGAATCGCCTGCTGGCGACCCTCGAAGGCCACCAGAACGACGTCAGCGCCGTCGCCATTAGCAGCGATGGGAAGATGATCGCCTCCTCCGGCGGCGACCGCGCCATCTGCCTCTGGTCGCTGCCCGACTGCCGTCTGCTGGCGGTGCTCGAAGGACACGCCGGCGTGGCGCGAATGGCGCTCGCGCCCGACGGTTCGTTTCTGGTGTCGGCCCCCTCGAACACCATGGGCCGCTCCTCGGACCCGGTGCTGCGTCTGTGGTCGACCGCCGACGCGCGCCTCATTGCCACGCTTCCGGCGACCGCCGCCGTGCAGTCGCTGCTGATCACGCCGGACGGAAAGCTCCTCGCCGCCGGCTGCGACGACGGCGCCATTCTGCTCTACGACCTCGAGCGCCGCGAGTTTCAGAGCTTCCTGTTCGACCCCGCCGCCGGCAACATCGACGGCATTACCTACAACGTCTACGACAAGGTCACCGGCCGGACCATCAGCTATACCATGCCGTGCGGGTCGCCCATTCCGCCCGGCGCCACATGCATATGCAACTGCGTTCCTTCGACCGGATCGTTTCCGTCGAGCCCCTCAGGCGGCGGCTTCGGCGGCAGCTACTGTACCTGTAACCGCATCTGCACCTGCGTGCCGGTCTACCGGAGAAGGTAGTCGACCGCACTCCGTCTCCCTAACCGCGCCGCGACTCCCCAACCGCGCCGCGACTCCCCGAACAGAGCCGCGACCAAAGGGAGCGGTCTTCCTCCACGCCGTGCGCGTTGACTTCATCGCCGCCGCTACTGTAGGCTGACTTACCGGAGCGCACACGTGCCCGACTGGCTGACGCAAGTCTCCGCATTTACCGTCTTTCTCGGCATCGGCGGCGTCGGCTTCCTGTTCCTGCTCATCTCGCTCATCTTCGGCGAAGTCTTCGAGCACTTCGACCACAGCTTCGACCACGACCTCGATCACGGCGGTCCCACCGTCCTCAGTCCGCGCGTCATGAGCGTATTCATCACCGCCTTCGGCGGCTTCGGCGCCATGGCCACCCACTATGGCTTGACGATCCTGCCGGCATCGGGCGTCGGCTTCGTCGCCGGCGCCACCTTCGGCGCCATCATCTTCTACTTCGCCAGGTTCCTCTATGGGCAGCAGGCCACCACCCAGGTTCGCTCCGCCGACATCACCGGGCGCACCGCGCGCGTCATCGTGGCGATCCCCGGCGCCGGCGGCGTCGGCCAGGTGCGCGTCCAGGTCGGCGAGGAGATCATCGACAAGGTCGCCCGCTCCAGGGACGGCGCCGCCATCGCCGCCAACGCCATCGTGGAAGTCCAGGAAGTTCTCGGTGAGATTGTGATCGTGCGGCCTCAGTAAAAGGAGTCCCTCATGTTCGGCGAATTGTCCCGCGTGATGCTTCCGGTCATCGTCCTGTTCGTGCTGCTGGCGCTGTTCATCGGCATGGCGCTGTTCAGCCGCAACTACCTGAAGGTCGCGCCCAACGCCGTGGCGGTGCTCAGCGGACGCAAGCGCAAGCTCTCCGACGGGCGCATCGTCGGCTATCGCATGGTCCGCGGCGGCGCGGCGCTGCGCATCCCGCTGCTGGAAAAAGTCGACTACCTGTCTCTCAACGTCTTCACCATCCCGCTCGAAATCAAGCGCGCCTACACGCTCCAGGGCGTACCGGTGTCGGTCAAGGCGGTCGCCAACGTGAAGATCCGCGGTGACGAGGCGTCCATGCACGCCGCCGCCGAGCGCTTCCTCGGCATGAAGCACGACGAGATCCAGCGGGTCATTTTCCAGACGCTCGAAGGCCACCTGCGATCCATCCTCGGCACCCTCACCGTCGAAGAAGTGAACAGCGACCGTCAGAGCTTCGCCCAGAAGCTCACCAGCGAAGCCGCCGTCGACCTCGAGAAGATGGGCATCGGCGTCGACGTGCTCACCATCCAGGAGATCAGCGACGAGGAGGACTACCTCAACGCCCTTGGCCGCAAGCGCACCGCCGAAGTGAAGCGCGACGCCGTCATCGGCGAGGCCGACGCCACCCGCGATTCCAAGATCAAGTCGGCCGCCGCGATGCAGGAGGGTGAGCGCGCCAAGTTCGATTCCGAAGCCTCCATCGCCCAGGCGCAGCGCGATTTCGCCATGCGCCAGGCGCAGTATCAGGCCGAAATCGAGACCGAGAAGGCCAAGGCCGAGCAGGCCGGTCCCCTCGCCGAGGCGCGCGCGCGGCAGGCCGTGGTCGCCGAAGAAGTCAAGGTCGAGCGCACCCGCACGCAGGAACAGATCTCGGTGCAGGAGCAGGAGGTGCTGCGCAAGCAGAAGGAGCTCGACGCCACCGTCATCAAGCCGGCCGAAGCCCACCGCGTCGCCGCCGTCACCCGCGCCGAAGCCGACAAGCAGGCCGCCATCCTCGACGCCGAAGGCAAGCGCGGCGCGCAGATCGCCCTCGCCGAGGCCGAGCAGGAGAAACTCCGCCGCGAGGGACTCGGCCGCGCCGCCGCCGTCGAGGCCGAGGCCCGCGCGGAGGCCGCCAAAATCGAAGCCATCGGACTCGCCAACGCCAAGGCCGTCGAGGCCGCCGGACTCGCGCAGGCGCGCGCCATCGAAGCCCAGGGAGTCGCCGAAGCCGCTGCGATTCTCAAGAAGGCCGCCGCCTGGCGCGAGTTCAACGACGCCGCGCGATTGCAGACCGTCCTCGAAAAGCTGCCGGCCATCCTCCAGGCCTCTACGGGAATCTTCAGCGCCGTGGCCGCGCCGCTCGGCAACGTCGACAAGATCGTCGTCATCGACCAGAACTCCGGCGGCAACGGATCGACGAGCGGCCTTTCTCGACTTACCGGCGCGGGTCCGGCGACCGTGTTCGCGCTGCTCCAGCAGCTTGAGGCCTTCGGCCTGAATGTCCCCGCCGTGATGAGCCAGCTCGGCATCAAGAAGGACGAGCCGCCGGCCCCGCCGTCCTCCAACGGCGATTCGCAGGCTTGAGCCGCCGATGCCCGGCCTGTATCGCGGAAAATCACCGCTCACCAACGTCGATCCCGAGGCCCTGGTGGTCCACTGTTCGGCGGCGCGCTTCCAGCCGCACTTCGAGGAGTTCCTTGTCGAAGGACTGAATCTCAAGAACTACAGCCTCATCGCCATACCCGGCGGCGTGCAGGCGCTCATGCTGGTCGACTACATGCCCAAGTTCGCCTGGGCGAGTTGGCGCTGGACGAAATTCCTGCTCGACGCCGACCGGCCGCCGCGCCTGGTCCTCCTCGCCCACGAGGATTGCCGCTGGTACCGCCATCTCTGGCCGCAGGAGCCGTTGAAGGGCCGCATTCTGGGCGACCTCGCCCGCGCCCGCGGCAGCCTTCAGGATCGCTTCCCGCGCTCGCCCATCGAGCTCTACTACGCCCGGCTTGACGCGCAGGGCCACGTGGTCTTCGAAACCGCGTAACGCCCCGTCGCCCCGTCCCCGAAATAACGGAAACCCGGTGGCGATCCCCCCGGTAATACCGGATGAAGGAGGCCACAATGAAAACTCTCTTCATCGCCGCCCGCGCGCTGATCTTCATGAGCGGCTTCGTCTACATCTGGTTTTGGATCGCGACCCTCATCCGGCGCCTCGACGACCCCTGGCGAACGATGCTCGGCGAATGGGCGCCCCTCGCCGGAGTCCCGATGATCGCCGTCGGCGGCGCGCTCGCCCTCGCCTGCGCCGGCCTGTTCGTATCGCGGGGGCGCGGCACGCCCGCGCTGTTCGACGCCCCGCGCGAGTTCGTCGCCGCCGGACCCTACCGCTACGTCCGGAATCCCATGTATATCGGCGGATTCCTGGTGCTGGCCGGCTTCGGACTGGCGATGCGTTCGGGCGCCGTGGTCCTGTTCTCCGCCGTCTGGTTCGCACTCTTCCAGATATTCGTGATCTATATTGAAGAGCCCGGACTGAGGGCGCGTTTCGGCGACGCCTACGACCGCTACTCGCGGGCCGTGCCGCGATGGATTCCCAGGACCCGGAGCTGCTGAGGCGGTTCGCGCGTGGCGATCCCGGCGCCTTCGAGACGCTCTTCCGCCGCCACCAGGGCGAGGTCTACGGCTGGATCGTCCGCATCGTCCGCGACCCCGCCTCCGCCGAAGACCTCACCGTCGAGACCTTCTGGCGCATCCACCGCGCGCACGCGCGCTTCGATCCGGAGCGCGGATTCGCCGGCTGGGCGCGGCGCATTGCCACCAACCTGGCCGTCGAGCATCTCAAGCGCCCGGTGCGGCGCGAGGTCGAGCTCTCGGTCGACGTGGCCGCGCGCGAGGCGCCGGACAGCGCACTCGCCCGGGAGCGCCGATCGATGATCCGTCGCGCCTTCGCGTCGCTGCCCGCCCTCCTGCGGGCCACCGCGATTCTGGCGCTGATCGAGGAGCGGCCGTACATCGAGATCGCCGGGGCGCAGGGGATCTCCGAGGGCGCCGTGAAGACGCGTGTGTTTCGCGCCGTGCGAATGCTGCGCGAGAAACTCGCACGAATGGGAGCCAGGCCTTGAACGACATAAGAGAGACTCTGAAGGACGCCATCGGCCCCTTAACCGCGCCGGACCTCGAGCGCGACCTCTGGCCCGCGATGCGGGCGCGGATGACGCGCCACGCGGCGCGCATCTCCTGGTTCGACTGGCTGATCGCCGCGGCCGCCGCCGCCTGGGCGGCCGCCTTTCCCGGTTTAATTCCCGCGCTCGCCTACTATTTCTAGGAATCCGATGAAGACGCACCCGTACTTACGCGCTCACCTCGCCGGCATCCTCGTCCCGACGCTGTTCCTGCCCGTCGGCCTCGCGGCCTTTCTCGTAGCGCGCCATGCCTTCGGCCTCGACCTCCCGGTCGAGCGTGCCATCGTCTTTCCCATGGCCGTCGTCCCCAACCTCTGGGGCCTCTGGAACATGCTGTATCTGGCGACGCACGCCCGCACGCGTCTCTCGCTCGGCGCGCACGGCGCGCTGCTGCCTCTCCTGCTGATTCCGGCGGGACTCGCCCTGGCGCGCGCGCTCGACCTCGCCTGGATCGACCCGAAAACGGCGTTGCTCCTGGCGCCCGTGGCGATTGCCGTTTACTATCTGGTGTGGGAGCATGTGGTCGGGTTCCTCAACGGGGAGCTCGGAATATCTCTGAACATCCGATGAACGAGCCGGCCGGCCAGGGCGCCGCGCAGCATCGCGCCGATCGCATCCGCGCCTTCCGCGCGGAGCTCGCCGAGCTGGAGCGCGAAGGCGCCATCACGCTCCACCCCGCTCAGCGCGACGCGCTCGAAACCCACCTCCAGCGCACTCTCGCCGCCCTCGCCGAGCGCTTCGACGTCGACACCACCGATTCGCAGAAGCGCATCTCCTGGGGCATGCGCATCGTCTCCACACTCGGCGGACTCGCCTTCTGCGCCGCCGTGGTGCTGTTCTTCCTCCGATTCTGGGGCTACTTGAGCGTCCCGGCGCAGGTGGTGGCGCTGGCGGCCACGCCGCTCGCCCTCATCGCGGCCACCGAGTTCGCCGCGCGGCGCGAGCGGACGCTGTACTACGCGTCGCTGCTGAGCATGGTCGCCTTCGCCGCCTTCGTGCTGAACCTCAACGTGCTCGGCAGCATTTTCAACCTGACTCCGAGCCGCGGCGCCCTGCTGGCCTGGGCCGCCTTCGCGCTGCTGCTGGCCTACAGCTACCGCCTGCGGCTGCCGCTCGCCGCGGGACTCGTCTGCCTGCTCGGCTATCTCGCGGCCGGATTCGCCTCCTGGTGGAGCGGCCATTGGATGTCGTTCCCGGAACGGCCCGAGACCTTCCTCGCCGGAGGACTGGCGCTGATCGCCCTGCCGGCGGCGCGCTTCCACGAACGGTACTCGGAATTCGACTGGGTGTATCGCGTCGCCGGGCTGCTCACTCTGTTCCTCGCGATCCTGATTCTCTCCGAGGCCGGCGCCGCCAGCTATCTCCCCATGCGCGCCTCGTCGGTCGAGGCCGTCTATCAGGTGGCGGGCTTCGTGGCGGCGGGCCTCGCCGCCTGGATGGGGATTCGGAGGCGCCTCCCGCACGTCGCCAATCCCGGCGTGGCCTTTTTCGCGATTCTGCTCTACCTGCGCTTCTATCACTGGTGGTGGGACTGGATGCCGGGATACCTGTTCTTCCTGATCCTCGGACTGATCTCGATCGCCCTGCTGGCGCTATTCCGAAGATTGCGCATGGGCGCGCTGGGGGCGGCGGCATGAAGCGGCCGGGCATCCTCGCGGCGGCGGCGCTGGTCGTCGTGGCCGATGCCTACGTCGTGGCGCGCGCGGCCATGAACCGCTCGGGCGACCCCACGGCCATCGTCGAGCTGACCGAGCGCGAGCTGCGGCTCGCCCGCCCGAATCGCGAGAGCACGGCGCTGTTCCTGCGCCTCGAATGGGAGCCCTCGTGGCGGACCTTCCGGTTCGAGGACGGTCCCGGCTGGTTCGACCGCGCCAAGCTCGAGCAGCTCGGCTGGGATTGCCGCGTTCCGGCGGCCGATTCGGCCGCGGCGTCGCACTATCGCGCCATGCCGTCGAAGCGCGTCTTCGCCGTCCTGGAGTTTCGCGCCTCGCCGGCCGAAAACCCGTCGTGGTCGAACCTCTCGCAGTTGACCGCCGTCGACGCCGGATACGACTACGCCGCCCTGCGCCTCAAGTACGCCGGCGCGCGATTCCTGGTGGTCCCCGCCCTGGCCAAGCTTCGATTTGAGACGCCGCCCGCCGCTCGCGGCG
Organism: uncultured Solibacteraceae bacterium; assembly: GCA_964515555.1. Lineage (GTDB taxonomy): Bacteria > Acidobacteriota > Terriglobia > Bryobacterales > Bryobacteraceae > CAZEVY01. Next base: position 24,175 of record CAZEVY010000061.1, read on the forward strand.
GCATTGCCTTCCTTCGCGGCGCCGTCGACCAGATCCTCGTCAGCGAGATCTCCGTGCCGCCCTCCCAGCGGCACGTCTTCGAACCCTTGAGCGACAGCGACACCTATCTTCAGCCGTCCGAGAAACGACCGCCCCGATACGCCGTAACCCTGCACTACGGCCGCCACCACGAGCCCTGGATCGCCGCCTCCCGCCGGCTGCCGTAGAACGCAAGCCGACACCGAACGCGAACCGAAACTGAGCCGCGACCGCAGGGAGCGGTCCTGGCCCTCCAGGTCGCCCCCTCCCAACCGACGATACACTGGAAGTTCGCATGAGCTATCGCTTCCATCACGCCATCTGCAACGAGGTCTACCAAGGCTGGGATTTCGCCGAAGCCTGCCGCTCCATCCGAAAAGCCGGATACGAGGGCATCGAGATCGCCCCCTTCACCCTTTCGGAAACGCCCGCCGCCATCTCCGCCGACGACCGCCGCCGTTACCGCGAGATCATGGCCGCCGAAGGACTCACCTTCGCCGGACTCCATTGGCTGATGGTCGCCCCCAAGGGCCTCCACGTCACCACGCCCGACGACTCGCTGCGCGAGCGAAGCTGGCGTCACATCCGCGATCTCGTCGACCTCTGCGCCGACCTCGCCGGACATCGCGGCGACAACGGCATCATGGTCTTCGGCTCGCCCAAGCAGCGCGCTACCACCGGCGGCGCCTCGCGCGCCGAAGCCACCCGCCGGTTCACCGACGGCCTGGCGTCGGTGGCGTCGCACGCCGGCGACCGCGGCGTCACGATTCTCGTCGAATCGCTCCCCTCGGCCGAGTGCGACATCGTCAACACGCTCGCCGAAGCGCAGGCCATCGTCGATGAGATCGGACACCCCAACATCCGCACCATGTTCGACACGCATAACGCCGCCGACGAAACCGCGCCTCACCACCGCATCGTCGAGAGTCACCTGCCCGTCATCCGGCACGTCCACGTCAACGAAATGGACGGCCGCTATCCCGGCACCGGCGGATACGACTTCCTGCCCGTGCTGGCGGCGCTCGCCCGAGGCGGCTACCGCGGCTGGGTCTCGCTTGAGGTCTTCGATTTTTCGCCCGGCGCCGAGAAAATCGCCGTCGAATCGCTACGATACTTAGAAGGAGTCATCGCGAAACTTCCAGCATGAGCCGATACATTGTCACCGGCGGAGCGGGATTCATCGGTTCGGCGTTGGTCCGGGCGCTGATCGGGGAGCCGGATTCCGAAGTCGTCGTCATCGACAACCTGCTCACCGGGAAGACCGCCAACCTCGACCCGGTCCGCGACCGCATCCGGTTCCACCAGATCGATATCAACGACTACGAGCGCACCCTGCCGCTGCTCGACGGCGCCGATGTCGTCTTTCACCTGGCGGCCATTCCCTCCGTGCCGCGCTCCATTCACGAGCCCGTCGCCTCGCACGCCGCCAACATCGACGGCACCTTCCATCTCCTGCGCGCCTGCGTCGACGGAAAGGTCCGGCGCGTCGTCTACGCCGCGTCCTCCTCGGCCTACGGCGATACCGAGGTGCTGCCCAAGACCGAGAGCATGCGCCCGCGTCCGCTCTCGCCGTACGCGGCGCAGAAGCTGATGGGCGAGTATTATTGCGGCGCGTTCTCGAACTGCTACGGCATCGAAACGGTCGCCCTGCGATTCTTCAACGTATACGGCCCCCGCCAGGATCCATCGAGCCCCTACTCGGGCGTCATCTCCGTCTTCATGCGTTGCGCCCTCGAGCGCACGCAGCCCACCATCCACGGCGACGGCGAGCAGTCGCGCGACTTTACCTATGTCGAGGATGTGGCGGAGTTGTGCCGCAGGGCGGCGCGCGCCCCCGGCGTCTCGGGCGGCGTCTACAACGCCGGCAACGGAGACCGCTACACGCTTAACCAGACCTGGGAGCTCATCCGCCGGATCGAGGGCGTCTCGATCGACGCCCTGCACGGCCCGCCGCGCGAGGGCGATGTCCGCCACTCCCAGGCCGACACCGCCGCCGCCGTGCGCGACCTCGGACACGCGCCGCGCTTCTCGTTCGAGGAAGGCCTGCGCCGGACGCTGGAATGGTATCGCGCCGGCGTCACGTCAGGAGCCGCCGGTAGTGGCGCAGCACCCGCGACACCGGCAGCCCCACCACGTTGAAGTAGCACCCCTCGATCCGGTCGACGAACTTCGAAGCCAGCCCCTGGATGGCATAGGCGCCGGCTTTGTCCATCGGTTCGCCAGTCGCCACGTACGCGGCGATCTCCGCGCGGCTCATCGGCAGGAAGTGGACGCGCGTGGTTTCCGCGCCGGTCACGGCCTCGCCGTCGCCCGCCAGGAAGATTCCAGTGATGACGCGGTGCCATCGGCCGGCGAGCAGCCGCAGCATCCGGCGCGCGTCGGCAGCGTCGCGCGGCTTGCCGAGTATCGCGCCTCCCGCGACCACAATCGTGTCGGCCCCCAGCACGATCTCGCCCGGTTTCCGGTGCACCGCCTCCGCCTTCGCCCGCGCCAGCCGAAGCACGTGCCGGATCGGCGTCTCCCCGCGCAACACGCGCTCGTCGACGTCGGCCGGCCGCACGCGGAAGGGAATGCCGGCCTTGGCGAGAATCTCGCGACGCCGCGGCGACGAAGAGGCCAGGATCAGCAATTCCAATCGTAGCTCGAGCGACCTACTGCCGCCGGCGAATCTTCAGATTCCGGAACCACCCATCGCGCCATCGTGATGTTGCAGTGACACGGGTGTGTTCCACTTCTCCCAGCCCGCCATATTCCGCGTGGTGCCAAATGCAGTCTTCAGTGACTCCAGGAAGTTTTTATCGTCAACTCCGACCGCGTAATCGTGTCCGTTGGGTAGGGGAATGCGTTCCTCAACCTTCCAGATTGAGAAAAGCACTCTTCGCCACAGATGAACACAGATCAACGCAGACGGACCAAAGCTCATTGTCCTTACTTCCATTCCTATTTCCGTTCCTATTTCCGTCCTTATCTGCGTTCATCTGCGTTCATCTGCGGCCATCAATGTTTTTTCTCGCGACAGGAGCCTGACGCCAGACGCCGACCATCACCTACCAGGTCAGCCGCAGCGTCAATTGCAGGTTCCGCGGACCGTTCGCCGAGTTCCGCAGGCTCAGGATACCCGTGCCGTTGTCCGGCTGGTTCAGGCCGGGCATGTTCAGCAGGTTGAAGAAATCGGCGTTAAAGCGCAGCACGAAGCGCTCGTTGATCGGAGTGTGCTTGAATAGCGACGCATCCAGGCCGAAGCTCCGCGGTCCCGGCATCGGCTGGTTGATCCACGGGTGCAGGTTGGTATTCAGATTCGTCCGCTGCACCGCGCCGTTCGCCAGCCGCACATCGACCATGTTGGTGTCGTACAAAGCGGCCGCATACGGCACCGTCTGTCCCGGCGCCGGCTGCGGATTCACCGGCTGGTGCGCGGGCCGGTATCCCGCCGGAACCCCCATGACCCCGTTGGGCGTCCCGTTCGCGTCCCTGGAGTTGATTCGGTTCGCCGGAATGTAGCCGTTGTACCAGAGGTAGCCCTGGAAGCAGGCGCCGCTGCGGCAGTCCTCGATCGGATACTTCTTGCCGTAGACCTCCACCGGGCCGTGCGCGCCCCAGTTGCCCGTCGGAAGGTTCCAGTAGTTGCTGCGGACGCTGCCGAACCCGGCGATCTGCCATCCGCCCACGGCGCGGTTCAGCAGGCCCCCGGCGTTCGCCGCGAAGCGCTTGCCGCGTCCGAACGGCAGGTCCGCGATCCAGTTCCAGCGCACGCGGTGCTTGGGAATCGCGGTGTCGCGGCGATAGTACAGGAGGCGGTCGCGTGCGTGCAGGTCCTCGGGAACCGCGCCCCTCAGAAACACGTTGGCGGCCGGCAGCAGATCGTCCTCCCACCCGTTTCCGGCCGCGCGGAACGCGTTGCTCATCACGTAGAAGACCTGGAATCCGTACCCGCCCGAGTACCTTCGTTGGAACTCCAGCTGAATGCCGTTGAAATTCGACCATCCGATCTTGCGGTACACCTCGATCGAGCCGTAAGGCTCGGTCGGGTAATTGCGCCGCGCCACGCCCGAGAACACGCCCGTCGGCAAGGGCAGGCCGGTGTTGGTGAACCACACATAGTCGTTGGGCGCGTCGTTGAAGTTGTAGTACTGATCGAGCCGGCTGCCGTGCGTCCCCACGTAGCCGACGCGCGCCACCGAATTAGCGAAGATTTCGCGCTCCACCAGCAGGTTCCATTCGTGGGCCCGTGTGGTCGGCTGATCCGGCTCGAAGTAGCTGGTGCGGAACGACCCGCGCGTCACTCCGCCCGGCTGCGTGATGTCGAGGACATTCTGGCTGTTCACCCCGGCGATGATCCTGGGCGCCGAGCGCAGCCCGTAGTTGCGTAACCCGTCCGGAGACTGGGCCGCGTCGCTGAGCGATTGGGTGAAGCGCGCGTTCATGGGGGCGTTGCTGCGCATCCGGGCGTTGAACGTCCGCAGCGGGATCGGGAATCCGAACAGCGAGTAGCCGCCGCGCAGCACCGTCGCTCGCGCGCCCGCTCCCATCCGGTAGGCGAAGCCCGCACGCGGCCCGAAATCCCAGGGGTTGGAGTGAATCAGCGCTTCCGGCAAACCCGCCTCTTGCGGCGTGATGAACTTCACGCCGATATCGGTGAACGGCCTAACGATCGCCGGCGTCGTCGCGCCCAGCTCGATCAGGCGATCCAGGCTCACCCCGTTGACGATCGAGAGCGACTTCAGGTCGAACCCCGTCAGCACGTTGTTTCCCTCGCGCATCGCCGGGTAGAACTCCCAGCGCACGCCGAGATTCAGCGTCAGCCGCGAGTTGACCTTGAAGTTGTCCTGGAAGTAGCCGGCGTATTCGCGCGCGCTCATGAAGTACCACTTGCGGACAAACTGCGCCGAGTACGAGTTCATCACGCCGAGAAAAAGGTTGGCGCTGTCGTGGCCGGTGCGCGGCACGGTGCCGAGCGTCGTCGCCCCGGTCGCCGGATCGTGCAACGCCGTGGCCAGGCTCGAAAAACTGTGACTGCCCTGCACCTGTTGCTGGTCCGGCAGCACGTGCAGGCGCTCGTGCCGGAACCGTCCTCCGAATTGCATCTCGTGCCGCCCCAGAATCTTCGTGAAGTTCTGGTCGACGCTCATCACCTGTGTGATGTTGTTCCGTTTATTGTCGGCGTACGAGTAAACCATGCCGAAGCCCGTGTCGCTGAAATTCGGCAGTCCCGTCTCCTTGAATGGATTGGGCATGCCGAGCCGATCGGCGTGGTTCAGATGATCGGTGCCGACGAAAATGAAAAGGTCCTCGTTGGAGCCGGACGCCAGCGTCTCACCGAAGAAGGTCGGCGAGAACGTGTGCGTCCAGGAGATCACGGCGCTGTCGTCGCGCACCGGCCGAATCGTCACGTTGCCCGCCTCATCGAGCATGGTCGGCGATCCGTTCGCGCCCGAGCGGCTCTTGGCCCAGCGGTTGCCGTGCGTGAACCGTCCGAACAGCTGGTCGCGATCCGAAAGACGATGGTCGATGCGCACGGTCTCGGTGTGATCCAGCCGGTTCGAAACCGCCGGCCCGAAATAGTTCGAGGCCACCAGCGGATTCACGCCCGGCTGCGTCGGCTCCGGCGTGACGCTGTAGAAATACGTCGCCAGCGGGCTCCGCAGCCGCAGCGGGATCTGATTGTTGGTGTATGGCGTCCGCGTCCACCGCTCGGGTGCGCCGCCGGCGGCTGGAACGTATTGGGTGCTCCACGGATCGTACAGCGTGATGGGCCGGCCCGCGCTGTCGATCAGCCCGCTGAAGTCGCCCTGCCGCATCGCCATCGTCGGCATCGACGTGCTGGTGGTGGTCGCCGAGAGATTGCGGTAAGCCTCGTAGGCGAAGAAGAAGAAGGTGCGGTTGCGGCCGTTGTACAGCTTGGGCAGGTACACCGGAGCGCCGAGAGAGACGCCGAACTCGTTGCGCACCAGGTGGGGCGGTTTGTCGTAGAAGTCCTGCCGCGCGCGCGCCAGCCCGATGTTGTTGTTGCGGTGCGTCTCGAAGGCCGCTCCGTGGATATCGTTCGAGCCCGCTTTGGTCACCAGCATCGTCGTCGCCGGGCGGTTCATCTTCGCCGACGAGTTGTTGGTCTCCACCCGGAATTCCTCGATCGTGTCCAGCCCCGGCGGCCGTCCCGAGAACTCGCCCGTGTCGCGATTCGTCAGCACCGCGCCGTCGTGAAGGAACTCCATCGAGGTCGGGCGCAGCCCGTAGACGCGCGGGCTTCCCGATGAGCCCTCCAGTCCCGGAGTCGACGCCTGGACGATTGTCTGGATAAAGCGCCCGTTGAGAGGCAGTTGTTCCAGGCGCGCGCGCTCCACCACGTTGCCGAGCGTCGGGGCCGACGTCGTCACCAGCGGCGTTACGTCGCCGACCACCGTCACCTCGGTGACCGTCGCGCCCACCTTGAGATGCGGCTCGACCACGGCCGTCTGCCCCACCTGCAACAGCAGTTCGCCTTCCCACGGCTGCATGCCCGGCGCCTGGACGCCGAGCTTGTAGGATCCGTTTTGCAGTGCCGGGAACAGGTAGAAGCCCACGTCGTTCGATTGCGTCTCGAACTGGCGCGCCGTGACCACGTGCGTGATCGTCACCTTGGCGCCCGCCACCGCGGCCCCGCTCGGGTCCCGCACCACCCCTTGCACGCTGCCGGAGCCGGTCTGCGCCGCGGCGGGCGCGACGGCCAACGAAGCGGCCGCAATCCAGGCCCACACACGGGCCGATTTCTGAGGCATGTTTCACCCCCTGGGCGATCGGTTTGACCTTAATCTACACCGATTCGGGCGGGCAGTCCAGCGTTAATTACCGGCCACGCCGCGGCACTCGCCCAG
>CAZEVY010000062.1:0-30589 GCA_964515555.1 uncultured Solibacteraceae bacterium
GCGCCATCATTCGAACCAACCAGCGCATCGTAATCCGCGACTACGCCTTCGTCGCCCACCAGGTGGTCCTGGCCGACACGTTTGCGGCCTCTCCGGAGCTGGATGCGCCGTGGCACGAGGATGACCCGCCGCGCGAGAGCATTTTCATCGGGGAGAACGCCTGGATCGGCGCGCGCGCAATTCTTCTCGACGGGGCACGGATCGGCGAAAACGCCATCGTCGGTGCGGCCGCAGTGGTGGACTTCGAAGTGCCGGCGGGCGCGATTGTCGCCGGCAACCCCGCGCGAATCGTGGGCTCTGTCCCCCGATCATGCTAGATTGAATAGGTACTGTCGGGCGGCGCGAGGAGAAACAGGTGAAGGCGAGCGTCCAACCGGCGCCCAAGGGCAAGATCATCGTTACGGGGATTCTGTTCTCGTACCCTCTTGCCGGGGTTACCTGGCAGTTCTTGCACTACCTCATCGGACTGCAACGTCTCGGATACGACGTCTATTACATCGAGGACTCCAGCCGCTGGCCTTACAATCCCTGGCTTAGGGAGGTCATCGAAGATCCGGCTCACAACATTGCGAATGTGGCCCCCGCCCTCGAGCAGTACGGGTTCGGCGACCGATGGGCGTTTCGCGCCGGCGGTCCGGGCGAAGCCTGTTACGGCATGACGGACCACAGAATCGACGCGCTCTACCGCGACGCCGACGCCATGCTCAACGTCACCGGCTCGCAGGAGATTCTGCCGCAGCACATGGTCATCAAACGGCGCATTTATGTCGAATCCGATCCAGTCGCGGCGCAGGTGAGCCTGGCCCATGGCGATACAGGCACCTTGGAAGCACTGGCGGCACACGACGTCCACTTTTCGTTCGGCGAAAACCTCGGCTCGGCCGATTGCCGGGTGCCGGTCCAGAAGTTCGAGTGGCTGCCGACTCGGCAGCCCGTCGTGTTGGATGCCTGGACGTCCCCGTCCAGCGCGCAATGCGAACACTATACAACCATCATGACGTGGAGCAATTCCGGGAAAGATATCGTTTGGGACGGCGATACCTATTACTGGAGCAAGGATCGTGAATTCAGGAAGTACCTCGATCTGCCGGGACAACGTCCGGTGCGTTTCGAGATGGCGATGTCAGAGGACCCCGAAATCGAATCCATGCTCCGCAGCCACGGGTGGCGTCTGGCCGACGCGCTGCACATCTCCGGAGAAGCCAGCCGTTATCGCAACTTCATCAGCAACTCCCGTGCCGAGTTCACCGTTGCCAAAGACCAGTACGTCCGTATGCGCACCGGCTGGTTCAGCGACCGCAGTGCGAGCTACCTGGCGGCGGCCCGTCCCGTCATCACCCAAGACACCGCGTTTGGAAAAACTCTCCCGACCGGCCGCGGACTCTTCGCGTTCCAGTCGATGGAGGACGTGCTGGCGGCAGTCGACGCCATCGAATCCGATTATTCCGCCCACTGCCGCGCGGCCCGTGAAATCGCGGCTGAGTATTTCGACGCGGTCAAGGTCCTGGCGAGCCTGATGGCGCGCGCAGGTTTTTGAGAGACTCGCAGACGGTGACTATCGTCGTATCGGGCGGGATCGCGCAGTCGGGCACTGGCGGACAGGCATGGGCCTACATGCAATACCTGGCAGGCCTGCGGGATTTGGGCCACGACGTCGTCTACCTCGAAGATTCGGGCGATTACTCCCACATCTGGGACTGGGACGCGCAGGAATACACGGACGCGCTCGATCATCCGGCGCGGTTTATCGAGAGCTGTCTCGCACCAATCGGCATGGCGGACCGATGGATCTATCGGGCCGGCGATGGGGCGGCCGGCATGTCGGTGGAAGAGTTCCGCGACGTGTGCGCGAGGGCCGACTTGCTACTGGTTCGGGCTATCCCGCTGTTCGTTTGGCGCCCGGAATACGACTTGCCGGGACGCCGCGCCTTTGTCGATGTGGACCCGGGGTTTACCCAATTAACCTTGAGCGGATCCGATCGTGGATTCATAGAGGGCGTCAGCCGCTGTGAACGTCATTTCACGATCGCCGCCCGCTACGGCCAGCCGGACTGCCTGATCCCGTCGGCGGGATTCCAGTGGCGAACGACCCGGCCCCCGGTGTGTCTCTCCCTTTGGCCTCTGGGCAAACCGCCGGAACCACCGTGTTTCTCCAGTATCATCCGGTGGCGCGGATTTCAAGCCTCCTCCGGAACTCCCTACGGTCAGAGGGACCGCGAGTTTCCGAAGTTCATCGAGCTGCCGCGGCGGACGTCGCAGCGGTTCCTCCTCGCGGCCATGGGTGTCAAATCGAAGGAGCTCGCATCGTATGGATGGGAAGTAACCTTCGGCCCGCACGTGACGCGGACGCCGGAGGCCTATGAAGAACTGATCCACGAATCACGGGCCGAATTCGGCGTCGCCAAGCATTGTTATGTCGAAACGCGCGGTGGATGGTTTTCCGATCGCAGTGTGTGTTACCTGGCCGCGGGCCGCCCGGTCCTGCTCCAGGACACGGGTCTGGGCGACTGGCTCCCGGTGGGTGAAGGCGTGGTGACGTTTCGCGACCTCGACGAAGCCGTCAGCGGAGTCGAGCTTATCAACGCCGGCTACCCGTCGCACCGAGCCGCGGCGCGCCGCATCGCCGAGGAATTTTTCGATTCGCGCGAAGTGCTTGCCCGGCTGCTCGAGGAGTGTATGGACTGATGGCGCCGCCCCAAGTGGACGTTTACGGATGGCCCACCTGCGAAGGCTACCTCGTGGAGAGGCTGTTTCCGGGCCGGCCGCCGATCGAGGGCGCGCCCGAGGACACCGCTCCCGACGTGCTCGCGCGCGTACGACCCGATGCGAGGGCGTTTGTGTTTCACCTGGATTGCACCCACACCGCGAGATTCCCCAGAAATCGTGGGCACCTGGTGGCGAGTCTCGCCGCGCGCGGAGTCCGGGTCCTCAACGCGCGAGTGACCGACATCTCGAAGCGCACGGTGCAGAACACTTGCCGCAAGGCGGGGCTGGTGTCGGTGCGCGCCACGCGCCGCGGCCCGGCCGGCGAACTCCTCATCGTCAAGACCAATCTCAACTACGGCGGTAAGCGCGAGAAGGAGATGACGCCCAGGCAGCGTGCGTTACTCGGGCTTGCGCCGGTGAGCCGAGGCATCCACGGCGCGCTCGAATATCGCGTGGTTCCGCGGAGGGATCTGGAAGACGCCACCTGGCGCGACCGGGGGTTGGCGGTGGAGCGCTTCGTCGCCAATCGCGACCACCGCTGGTATCGCGCCTACGTGCTGGTCGACCGCGTGTTCCTGTGCGAACTGCGGAATACGGCACTGATCAAGAAGGTCGGCGATAGCCGGCTGACCGGATCGTGGCCCCTGACGCTCGTCCGCGGGCGCGTCGAAGGCCAGGGATTTCCGCAACTCGCGACGCGAGCGCTGGCGCGCTTCCTGGCGGCGTTCTCGCTCGACTTCGGCACGGTCGACATCCTCGAAGACGACGGCGGCATTCCCTACGTCATCGATGTGAATACGACGCCTTATTACAGCCGCATGTTCGACGGGTTGACCGGCCATCTGCTCGGGGCTCCAGGAATTCAGTAGAGTCCCGAGGTATCGATGCCTGCCAGATCGGCGAGCCACTTCACCATCTCGTCGCGGATCTCCGGCGGGAAGCGGTTGAAGTTGACGGGCGTGTCGAGCCTGAGGGCACTGGGGGCCCCGGCGATCTCGTATGCTTTGCGGGCGGCGCCGACCGCGCGCCTGACGTCCTCGACGGGCGAGTAGCGGTCGAGCGTCGGCGCGATCACATACACCGGACGAGGTGCGATCGCCGCCAGGATTTCGTCCCAGTCGATCGGCAGACGCGACTCGTGGCCCTCGAAGAAACCGAAGCGCGGGATCAGGCCGTGCACGTGCGAATAGTGGCGGACACCCTCGGTCCCCTTCTCGGGCTTGTCGAGACGCAGGGGCGCGAAACCGAACAGGGAAGCCGCCCCGGCGATCTTCTCGTCGAGCGCGGCGGCAATGAGTCCGACCTTTCCGCCCAATGCGTAGCCGGCCACGTAAACGCGCGCGGGGTCGACGATGTTGATCCCCGCCACGGCCGACACCGCGGCCCGTGTATCCGCCACCATGCGTCCCATCAGCGACCAGCAGAATCTCGAGGGCCTGCTTTCTGCGGGCCAGCGAAGCCGGGTCGACATCGTTGGCTGCCAACCGGGAAACCAGGGCTGGCCCGATGCCCCAGCGCGCCGCCCCCAGAAAAGGCGCGATCGCCGCCCAGCGGCTCAGGAACTCACGTCGGTTCGAAGTCGTCAATGTGTCTTCTCGACTTTCTGCGGAATCTGCGGTTCCAGCGACTGCCGATTTCGCAGGATCAGCTGCGTCCGAGGAAACGCGAACTTGCGTCCCGCTTCGTCGATCACGTTCACCTGCGCCACGTACGAACCCGGCTCCAGCCCGGTCAACGGAAGCTGCACCTGCACGGCGTAGGTGTCCGGCCGTCCCGCCACGGGCTGATTGCATCTCACCGGCTGCGACTGCAAGACGCGCTCGTTGCCCGAGAACAGGCTGACCGTGGCGGCGACATCGGGAGTCTCCTCGATGCCGTACACCTCGAAGTAGACCCGCAGCGTCTGCCGCGGATCGAACACGCGCGTCACGCTCGGGACGATCATGATGCCCTGCTGCACCAGCGGATTCACCGGGGCGCTCTTTTTCACCGCCGCCGAGCCCACCGCCTCCGACATCTTCTCGACCTGGCCGCTCCACACCACGCTGCTCAGTCGAAGGGCTTTTCTCTCTCCGTCGGCGTTCGGGATCGTAAAGTTAGTCTCGAAGGTTCCCATGCTGCCTTCCAGGTTCTCGCGCACCAGGAACTTGAAGGTGTAGTCGCCGTGCGGCAGCACGAATCCCGAGTCGTACTGGAAGCTCGGGCGGGACGCCGCCCCGCCCGTCTCCCGGAGACGGACCTTGATGGTGTCGCGCAGCGCCGCCACCGGCCGGCCGTCTTTGTCGAACACCCGCCCCACGAAATCGAACTCGGTCTCCTGCCGCGACCCGCGCGCGGCCCGCGACACCGCCGCCGACGGCATCTTGACCGACACCGGCACGAAGTACTTGCCCGATGACACGCGGAAATAGTTGATCTCGAGCGCCACCGGCATGTCGGTCACCGGATTTTCCAGTCTCAATGCCTCCATCAACTGGTCTTCTTTTTCGCGAGCGTCGAAATCCTTGAAGACTTTCGCCGCGTAGTATCCCGGCCGATACTCGAGCCGCGGATTGCCGGCGCCTCTGGTCTCGATGCGCACATTGCGGAACTTGCCGTCCGTGGCAGGATTCGAGCTGTAGTATCCGAGGATGTAGTAACTGGCGATGTCCTCCTGCGCCTGCCGGATGCCGAGCGTCAGGTCGTTGCTGTCGGCGGATCTCTTCCCCCCGGTGTCGGCCGCCAGCATCTGCATGGTGTCCTGCTGCGCCAGCGCCGCCCCGCGACCCTGGGCGGCGGCGCCCCCGCTGAAAAGAGCCGTCCCCCGCTGGGCGCTGCCCGCGCCTCCCGCCGGCGCCACGGCGGCCAATCCGCGCACGTCCACCGGGTAGTAGGAGATGTTGGCTTTCACGGCGTCGTTGACCGTTTTGCGCAATTGCGCCAGGTTCTCGATCCCGATGCCCCGGCCGCCGCCCGAGAAGTAGACCAGCGCCTTCTTCTCCGGAAACCGCGCGAGTTCCCGGGTGACGTCCTGCAGCGCCGCCAGCCGCCGATCGGTGTTGAACTGCTCGAACTCCGCGTCGTCGGCATCGGCCTCGGGGCCGGTGGTCAGGTCCGAGCCGCCCTTGTCGCGCATCCGCCGGATCCAGGCCGTCAGAACCTGCCGGTCGCATGTGAAGTCCTGAATGAGGCGCAACTCGGAGGAGTAGGCGAACATCGCGACCATGTCCTTCTCCGTCATCTGCTCGTCGAGGAACTTCAACGCGCCGCTCAACGCGCGATGCTGATCGGGAGGCGCCATGTCGTCGAAGTCGAAGTAGAACACCAGCAACCGGCGATCCTGGAAGCGCTGCACCGCCAGCCGGGTCGTTTCGGGAGGCTGCGCCGGAAGCGACGCTGTTGCGGCCGCCGGTGGATTCGCCCGCGGCGCCGCTGGGGGTTTCGTCACGAGCCCCAGCCGCTCCAGTTCGAACACGGCGATGGTCTGCTTCTTGCCGTCCTCCTCGATCGTGAAGTGATCCTTCGTCAGGCCTTCCATCGGGCGGCCCGCGCGGTCCTTCACGGACACCGTGAGAATCACCAGGTTCGTGGTCGTCGTGAAGGTGGGGATGTCCTGCGCAGGTTGCTGCGGCTGTTGTCCGGCGAGCGTCAGGGCGATCGCGAAAAACGCGAACTTCATGCTTAGAACCTCAGCCGCATCGTGGTCGACATGGTTCGCATCCCCTGGACGCCGGTCATGACGCCGTAGGTCGATGCGTTGACCACGGTGCCGAAACGCGTCACGTTGACGAAGTTGCCGGTGTTGGAGGAATCCAGCCGGAACTCGAGCGATCGGCTCTCTCCCAGGAAGAACGTCCGGCCAAGCGACGCGTTTATCGTCAGCGTGCGCGGCGTAGGAATCGTATTCCGGCTCGCGTTGCCGAAGCGGTTGGCGGCCGGCACGGCGAACGCACCCAGGTTGAAAAACGCCGCTCCGCCCGTCACCGGTTGACCGGTGGCGTCGGCCCGCGAACTGCCCACCACGCCCGTCCCCCCGGCGTCGGAGCGATTGCCGAGCGTCCGCGCCGTAAGCCATCCGCCGGAGCGGACACGCAGTCCGCCGAGCACGACCCAGTTCCCGAACAGGCGTTGCCACGCCCGCCCCAGTCGCAACGGCGCGCCCTGGCCGCCCACCGGAGAAAGAAGCGTCCAGTTCACGTTCAGCGAATGCCGTTCGTCGAACGACGTCAGGCCGCGTTCGGCCCGTAGATTGGTATCGTCCTGCGCAACCACGCCCACGCCGCCGCCGAATGTCGAGGCGTTGTCGATCGACTTGGAAAACGAATAGAAGGCGTTCAGGGCGACGCCCTTCTGGAATCGCCGCACGAACCGGAATTGTCCCGCGTGGAGAATCGAGTTGCCGTCCGACGAGTCGTAAATGAATCCCTGGGCGTTGCCGATCGCCCGCCGGTCCTCGGAGCTCAGCGGCGAGCCCGGCGCGGCGCGGTTGGGAGCGCGCTGGATGTCGAGCCGCGTCCCCTTCGACGCCAGGTAGCCAGCTTCTAGCAAGATGGCGTGCGGCAGGTCCTTCGACACCGCGAAGTTCCAAATTTGCGCGTAGCCGGTCCGGTAGCGCCGGTCGACGGCGTAGGTGTTTCGGATGACGTCGCGGGGAGAGGCCGACACCGCTGTGAACCCCTGCTCGATTTGAAGCGGCGCCGCCGCGGTGGTCGAGACCGTTCCCGCGTTGGCGAACGGAGGCTGCGACGCCAGCCTCTGCACGGCGCGCGAATAGATGGCGCCGTTGTAGTAAATGCCGTAGCCGCCCCGCAAATTCAGCTTTCCTTTCCGGAACGGCCGCCAGGCGAACCCGAATCGCGGCGAAATGTCGTTGCGGTCCGCATCGATCAGCGCCTCCGGGAATCGCCCGCTGAAAGGACCCGGCTGGCCCGGCGACACCACCGCCACGTTCGCGAAACCGGAAGCCACGTCCAGATTGGCGATCCGTCCCCTGGTTTCCGTGAAGGGCGCCGAAAACTCGTAGCGGACTCCGAGCGACAGGCTCAGGTTCTCGCGCACCTGCCAGTCGTCGGTGACATGAACGTCGTAGAACAGCGACCGGTAGCCGTTATCCGGGGAGCCGAATCGGATAGAGGCAGACTGCGGACGGCCCAGCAGGAAATCGGCGAAATCGAATCCGGTGCTGTCGACCGGGAGTCCCTCGGCGGTCAGCCTGCTGGTGGCCAGACCGCTGAAGAAGTACGTGCCGCGCGCGTTCTCGTCGGCCACAACGTCTAGCCGGATCAGCGTAACGTCGGCGCCAATGGTCAGCGAGTGCGGTCCCCCGTACCGGTAGTAGCCCAGGCCGAACACCGAGCTCCAGTCCTTTCGCGAATCGGCGCTGGCGTCGCGCAGGCCGCCGAAGTTCGTGAAATCCACGTTGGGCGGCCCGTAATTGATGGGACTCTGCGACGTTCCGGCGATGCCCAGCCTCCCCGCCACGTTCTCCTTGTACGCGAAAAACGGGGTGGTTTCGCTGTGGGTGTCGGTCCACGCCCACCAGGCGGCGAACGACGAATTCGGGCTCACGGTGCGCGTCCAGGTGATGGTGGACGAGTATGTCTCGCTGTCCGACTCGTCCAGGTAGCCGAAGTTCTGCAACTGCCCGGAGGCGTTTCGCAGGTACTGCGGCGCGACGCTGAGCTGGTCCTTCGAGCCGAGCCGAAGATTCAGCGTGCCGCGGACGGAATCGCCAGTCCGGGAAGTCCGCGACGCCAGCTGGTAATTCTGGAGCGCTCCGGGCTGGTTGGGCAGCGGTATGAAATCGAGCAATCCCGTCGAGGCCGGCCGGATCCTCTGCTGCGGAATCACCGCGCCGGGAAAGGGCGCGGAGCCTTGCGGGTCGAAGATCGCCACGGGCCCCCGCGTGAACGACTGCGAGAAATCCCCGGCGCGCTCCCGCACTCCGGGCACGGTGGCGAACGCGCTGAACGGATCGCGTCCCCTTCTCGCCTCATAGGAGACGCTGTAGTTGTGGCCACGGCCGGGCGCCAGCCGTGGAATCCGGAGAGGACCTCCCAGGCTCAGCGTCACTCGATCCGTCGAGTAGTCCGGCTTGGCCGCCGGTTGTCCCGAAATCGAATAAGGTCTGGCGTCCAGGCCGGAATCGCTGCGGTTCCAGGTCGCGCTGACACGCCTGCCTCGCCGGGTTGCGCCGCGCCGCAGCGCCGCTCCCCAACCGCGGACGGCCATGCTCCCGCTGTCGCTGCCCTGCAGGCCCTGGCTGACGCTTCCGCTGATCAGGAATGATTCGGTGACGTTCTCGGAGCCGCTCGAGGCCAGTTGTACGCCGCCGGGTCCCGGCGAGCCGGGCTGCGGCTCGGGATCGTTTTCCACCCGCGCCGTGCCGGACGCCGCCTGCGTCTGCGAGCGCGTCCGTGGTCTCATGACAAGCTCCACGACCACTTCGCGGTCGGCCTCGACGCCCGTGAGATTCCCGATCTCAAAGCCGAATATCTCCACGCGCATCTGCCAGGAACCCGCCGGGACGCCTTCGAAGACGAAGCGGCCCGCCGAATCGGTCGCCGTCCTTATCGTCCGCTCGCCCTGGGTGGCGGTGACCACGGCGCCCGGAATGGCCGTCTCCCCGGAACGCACCACGCCGGCTAACTCCGCCGATATCAACGGTGCGGCCAGTACCGGGATCAGACACAAGAGCCCGCGCCATCGCCGGCCGACGGGTCTAGACACGATCCCTCTCCACCATGAAAAACTCAGGATTCTTGTGTTCATGATATCCCAATCGATTTCGCCCAGAGTCCGGCGTAAGCTCCCCCGCGCGCCGTCAATTCGTCGTGCGAGCCTTGCTCGACGATTCGCCCCGCCTCCAGCACGACGATCCGGGCGGCTCGCCGCGCCGTCGACAGCCGGTGAGCGATCAGAAACGTCGTGCGTCCCCGCGCCAGCCGCTCGATGGCATTCATCAGCGATTCCTCCGTCGCCGCATCCAGGGCCGAGGTGGGCTCGTCGAGAATCAGAATCGGCGCGTCCCGCAGCAACGCGCGCGCGATGGCGAGTCTTTGCCGCTCGCCGCCGGAGAGGGTGGCGCCGCGCTCTCCCACGACCGCGTCATAGCCTCCCGGGATCCCGCGGATGAACTCCCCGGCGCTGGCCGCCTCCGCCGCTTCCACGATCTCCTGCCGGGAAGCCCCCGGCTTCCCGAACGCGATATTGTCGGCGATCGAGAGATTCTGAATGAGCGGCTCCTGCGGAAGCATCGCGATCGACGCGCGCACCTGGGCCACCGAGAGGCTCCGCAGGTCCGCGCCGTTCATCAGGACCCGGCCCTGGTCCGGATCGAACAGTCGCGGAATCAAGGACACCAGCGTGCTCTTGCCGGATCCCGAAGGGCCCACCAGCGCCACCGTTTCTCCCGGCGCCGCCTCCAGGTTGATTCCGTGCAGCACCGGCCGCTGCGGGTCGTAGCCGAACGTCACCTCCTCGAACCGGACACCGACGCTCGACGCATTCGGAAGCGGCGCCTGGCGGCCGGCTTCGGGCACCTCATCGGAGGAATCGAGCACCTCCAGCACTCTGCGGGACCTCGCCGCCGCGAACGCGGCGCCGGGCGCCAGCCACGTCAGCGATTCCACCGGCGCGTACAGCGACGCCAGATACGAGAGGAACACCAGCAGGTCGCCGGCGGTCAGCGTTCCCGCCAACGCCAGCGACCCGCCGAAATACATGATCGCCGCGGTTCCCACGGCTGTAGTCGTCGCGGTCGCGGCGTTGAACTGGACGTGCGTAAACATCGAGCGAAAGTACGCCCTGCCGGCGTTCCGCGTCAGGTCGGCGAAACGGCGGTCCTCGTGTTCCTCCTGGCCGAACGCCTGGACGACCGGGAGGGCCGTCAGCGTCTGCTCAGCCATCGCCATCACGTCCCCCTCGACCTCCGACTTCCGGTACTCGCGCTCAGCCATGGTTCCGGAGAATCCCCACAGGATGATGGCAAGGACCGGGATCACCCCTAAAGCCACCGCCGTGAGCCACGGATTCAGTTTCCACAGGATCGTCAGCATCAGGCCCAGGTTGAGCGTCGAGCTGACCAGGGGAATCGCGACGCTCGACACCAACTCCCGCGCGCACGCCGTATCGTTCATGACGCGCTGCACCAGGTCGCCGGCCCGGTGGCGACCGTGAAATCGCAGCGACAGCCGCTGGAGCCGCCAGAACAGGTCCGACGCCAGCGAATAGGTCAGCCGCGCCGACACCCCCGCCTGCACGTAGGACTGCGCCATTCGCGCTCCCCAGGCCGCCAGAAACAGCACGACGGTGGCCCATGCCAACCACGCCAGCAGGCCGGCGGGAGAGCCGGCGCCCGGCAATCGGCCGATCCAGGACACCGGCCCCGGCAGGGGCGACCCGGCCAGTACGTTATCGGCAATGAACTTCAACGGCCACGGTTTGAGCGCCTCGAGCGCCGAATGCCCAACCATCAGCGCCACCAGGCCGCCGATCGAGACGCGATACGGCCGCGCGTAGGAGCCGATCCGCACCCACCACGCCGTCATGCCGCCCCCTCTGCCACCGAGCCGAACTGGATTTCGTGAAACCGGCGGTAGGCGCCGCGCGCGGCCAGGAGCTCGACGTGGGAACCGCACTCCACGATCCGTCCCCGATCGAGCACGGCGATGCGGCGGGCGTCGCGGATGGTCGAGAGCCGGTGCGCGATGAGAAACGTCGTGCGGCCGGCCATCAGCCGTTTCAGGGCGTCGAGTAACAGCGCTTCGCTGTGCACGTCGAGTGCGGAGGTCGGCTCGTCGAGGATCAGCAGCGGCGAGTCTCGCAGCAGCGCGCGCGCGATCGCCAGCCGCTGCCGCTGTCCGCCGGAAAGCGTCGCGCCTCGTTCCCCGACCGGGGAATCGTACCCTTGCGGAAGCTCTCGAATGAACTCGTCGGCGTTGGCGGCCACCGCCGCCCGCACAATCTCTTCGCGGGTGGCGCCTCTGCGGACGTAGGAGATATTCTCCGCCACCGTCATCGGGAGCAGGAACGGCTCCTGGAGGACGATGGAAATCTGACTCCGCAGGCTGGCCAGGCGAATCCGCCGGATGTCGGTTCCGTCCAGCAGCACGCGGCCGCGTTGCGGATCGAAAAAGCGCGGCAGCAGGGAAACCAGTGTGCTCTTGCCGGCCCCGGTCGCCCCGACCAGGGCGATCGTTTCTCCCGCGTGGACCTCGAGCGCGACGTCCTCGAGCACCGGGCGGCCCGGCTCGTATGCGAACGAAACGTCGTCGATCACGACGTGGCCGCGGCGGCGATCTCCGCGCGGCGGCAGCACGATCGCGCCCGGCTCGTCGTGAATCAGATCCCGGACCTCAAGAATCTCGCTGACCCGCTCGACGCCGGCCTCGAGCGGCTTGTAATTGCCATAAATGCGCAGCAGGCCCCCGGCCGCCGACTGGAGCGTCCTCATATAGGCCAGGAACACCAGCAGTCCGCCCAGCGACAGCGCTCCGGAGAGAACCCGATGACCTCCGAAATACAGAATCAGGGCCATGCCCGATGTGGTAATGAGCCCGTTCGCCAGTCCGTACGAGGACCCGATCAACGCGCCGCGCCGCGCCCAGTCCACGGCGTCTTCCGCCAGGTCGAGGAAACGCTGGCGATTGCGTGCCTCCACGCCGAAGATCTGCACCAGGGAAATGGACGCCATCACCTGCTGAACGAAACTGAGCAGGCGCGTCTGAGCCTCGCGGGAGCCGTGCGTGCGGCTCTTCATCTTCCGCCCGAAGTACACGCTCGAGGCCCCCAGCAGCGGCGCCATCGCGAAGGAAATCAGCGAAAGTTCCGGGTCGAGACTCCAGGCCACGGCGCCGATGCCTGCCAGCGTCGAGATCTGCTGGATCGGGCTGACCATCAGGCTCGACGTCATCGAATAAACACACCAGGTGTCGGTGGTCAGCCGCGACAGCGAATCTCCCACCGGGCGCCGGTTGTGAAACGACAGCGAGAGCCGTTGCAGGCGGGAGAACAGCGTGCCCGCCAGGTCGTACACCATGCGCTGTCCGCCCCAGGCCCACGCCAGATTCAGCGCCGCGTCGATCAGGGCGCCCGCCGCCGAAATCGCGATCGCGCCAACCGCCGCCAGAACCATCAGCTGCGGGCGGCTGCCGGTGTCGATCGGGAAACGTGCCAGCCACGGCGAGAGCGCCGCCGGCAGCGGGTCCTGCCGCAGGGCGTGGTCCACCAGCAGTTTTAAGGGCCAGGGCTGGAGGGCGGCGACGGCCGCGGATGCGAGTGTCAGTCCGACGATGACCGTCAATGCCGGCCATTGTCGCAGCGCGAACGGAAGAAGCGTCGCGATGCCGCCGCGTGGTTTCACCATCGCCCCCGGGCTAGTTGAGCTTCTTTCGAAGCCGTTCGACCGCTTCCGACAGCGCCCCGGCGGCCGTCCACGCATCGTGAATGCACCAGCCGGCCAGCGCGATTCCGATAACTCCCGGGAGAATGGCGGCGCGGCCGCCGCCGGTGGCCATCGCCCCCGCGCTCGCGACCAGCATCGCGGCGCCCGACAGGATCGCCGTCCCTGCCCAGCGCGGCGACACATGGAACCGCAGCATCTGCCTTCCGGCGCCGTGTTCCTCGATCGTCATCCGCAGCCGCGCCGAGCCCATGATCCCGCCGGCGACCTCCAGATCCCAGCTGTCGTAATCGCCGCCGGCGCGCGCGCCGCGAATCCGGAGTTCCCCGCACAGTTCCGTCAGCCACTCCCAAGCCTCGCGCCAGCGCTCGCTCCACACCGGGACGACGAAACCCCTCGGGCCGCACACTTTCCATCGACCCTTGCCCCAGGGGCGAAGACCGTACTCAAGCCGGCCCCACAACCGCGCGATCGGCTGAGTCAGATGGAGGAACCCGACCAGCAGCCGCTTCTTCCATCCCCCTCCGGCGCGGACGACGGCCGCGGCGGTATGCGCCATGAGCGCCAGCAGCGCCAAGGCAAAGAACGGAGCGAAGACCAGCAGCGGCCGCCACGCCGCAGCGCCCGCGGTGAGTACACCGAGCAGCGCCGTGACTGCATGCCACTCGGGAGTGCTGGCCGCGGCGGCGAATCCGTTCGGCGACGGTCCGTACAACGACTGAAACGGCGCCATGCCCCAGACTCCGTGGTAGACGCGCCCCCGCGGCTTGACGAACCAGCTCAAAAGCCCGCTCGTGTAAATTCTCCCGCTCCAGCGGATGTGGCCGCCGCCCGAGTATTTCGAGGGCCATTTCCTTTCGAGCAGCGCCTCGGCGCGCCCGTAGCCCCGCTGCTGCCTCCAGTAGGCCGGAATCCGGCTCCGGCGGTGATGCCAGACCACCGCCGACGGGTGGAAACCGATCGTCCAGCCACGCTCCTGAAGACGCCAGCAAAGGTCCACGTCGTCTCCGGCCACGCGGAAGGTCTCGTCCCAGCCCTGGACTTCCTCCAGCTTGTCGCGCCGCACCGCGAAGGCGCAACCCGGAATGTGCTCGGCGACGTCGTCGGTCAGCAGCACGTGCATGGCGTTGCCGGGCGAGGCCGCCACGCATTGCGCCGACAGCCCGTCTCCCGGCGGCGGCAGGTTGGGACCGCCCACGGCCGCGTGTTCGGTAGTCGTGAAAGCGTGCGCGAGATACTGGAGCCAGTCGGGATCGGGATAGGCGTCGTCGTCGAGGTAGGCGACGACTTCTCCCGACGCCGCGCGGGCGCCTTCGTTCCGCGCCGCGCTCAGGCCGCGGTTGGCGGTGGAGATCACCCGCACCGGAAACTTCTGCGCGATCTCCGCCGTGCCGTCCGTCGATCCGTCGTCGATGACGATGACTTCGTAATCCGGATAATCGAGCGCCGCCAGATGCGTTAACGTCTCGCCGATCGTCCGGGCGCCGTTGTAAGAGCATACGACGACTGAGATCCGCGGACGGCGAACGCCAGGTTCGAAGGGCGCACTCCGGAAGCCGCGCTCAATGGCGTGGAGAGCGGGCTTCGCGTGGCGGCCGCTCGTGACCAGGCCGAAACGCCAGTCGTCGATGGCGAATCCGCCCCGATGCCACTCGTCGGTCCAGGAGAATACGAAAACTCCGGCGCAGCCCGCCGCGAAGGCCTCGCGTAGTTGCCAGTCGAGCACCCGCGCCTGGGCTTCCTCGCCGTTGCGGGCGCTGTCGAGCCCCACCTCGGCCATCAGCAACGGCTTTTCGCCGGACAACGTGTGCAGGCGCGCCAGGTAGGAGCGGAGCTTTTCGGGCGTTTCCAGGTAGACATTGAACGCCGCCAGGTCCGCGAACGAAAGGTCGAGATACTCGGTCGTCGGATAGTTGACGTAGGTGACCGGCGCTTCCGGGTGCTCCTGTTTGGTGGCGTCGTACAGCGACGCCAGGAACTTCTCGACGCGGCGCGCGCCGTGCCATCGCACGATGGGGGACGGAATCTCGTTGCCCACCGCGTAGCACAGCACCGCCGGGTGCCGGCCGCAGGCGCGCACGGCGTCCCCGACCGAGCGGCGAATCCGGCGCGGCCGCTCGCGATCGTCGAGAAACGTGACGTGCTGTTCCCAGGGCACGCCGATCATCACCCGAAGGCCGTTCTCTCCCGCCAGGTCGAGCAGCCGCTTCGGCGGAACGGTGTACACGCGGACGGAGTTCACTCCGTGCGCGGCCATCATCCGGAAATCCTCGGCGATTCGACGGGCGTCGGGATACTGATCGCCCTCCGGACCGGGCGCGAACGTCCCGTAGGTGACACCCCGGACGTACAGCTTGCCCCGGCTGTCAAAGAGGAATTTTCCTTCGACGCGGGGCGGCGCCGCCAGAGACGATCCCGGCGGCAGGGCGTGCGTGTCCAGGGCGAGACCGGTTGCGCTCAATTATTGCGCCTCGATTAAGCCGTGGCGGCGCCGTAGCGCCGCGAACGATGCCATCGCCAGGCGGTGTCGACAATCGGCTGCAAGTCCCGGTATTCGGGCTTCCAACCGAGTTCCCGGCGCGCCTTGCCGGCGTCGGCGATCAGGATGGGCGCGTCGCCGGCGCGCGCCGGCATCTTCCGGATCGGAACGGTCCGCCCCGAAGCGGTCTCGACGGCCCGGATCACTTCCCGAACCGAGTACCCGCGGCCCGCGCCAAGATTAAACGCGGCGTTCGGCCCACCCGCCCGCAAATACTCCAGGGCGAGGACGTGGGCCTTCGCGAGGTCGCTGACGTGGATGTAGTCGCGAACGGCCGTGCCATCGGCGGTCGGGTAATCGCATCCGAACACGTCCAGATGGCTGCGCTCGCCCGTAGCGGCTTCCATCGCCGACGGGATGAGGTGAGTTTCGGGACGATGCTCTTCGCCGAGTTCCCCATCGGGATCGGCGCCGGCGGCGTTGAAGTAGCGCAGTATGACCCACTTGAGGCCATACGCGTCGCCGTACCATTTCAACATCCGCTCGACAAACAGCTTGGACTCGCCATAAGGGCTGAGCGGCGCCTGCCTCTGCGACTCGGTAATGGGCAGCGAATCGACTTCGCCATAAGTGGCGCAGGTCGAAGAAAAAACGAAGCGCTTCACCCCGGCATCGAGCAGTTCCTCGAGTAATTGAATGCTGGAGGAGACGTTGTTCACGTAGTACTTGCGGGGGTTGCGGACGGACTCACCCACGTACGCCGTCGCGGCGAAGTGCAGAACTTCCTCGCACCGATATCGGGTGATCGCCTGGCGCACCGCCGCCCGATCAGTCACATTCGCCTCCACCAGAGGGCCATACTTGACGGCCCATCGGTTTCCGAGGCTCATGTTGTCGAGGGTTACCGGGAGGTAGCCCTCCTTCGCCAGGAGTTTGGCACCCTGGCTCCCAACGTACCCGGCGCCGCCGGTTACGAGAACGGATTTCATAGCGTACCCTCCGATATCAATCAAGCACTTGAGGGGCGAATCGCAATACGACTCGAACCTCAATAAGAAAGGGGGATCTTGCGACTCACCCGGTCGCTATCTATGAGTCAGTCACTCATGGACTCTCGGTCCCGCCTTCGGATTCAAACGTCCACAGGCGGGATCCAAAGTACCGAATTCTTCTAGTGACCGCCGAGTCCACGGCCGGGAGCAAGTCCCGGCACGGACGCGCCGGCGCGCAACCAGACCATTATACCCCGGCCTAAGATTCCTGAGTAAGAGCCTTGAGGTACTAGCAGTTGGGTTTCTGGGTACTGGATCCACCGTTGGACGCCGCCTGAACATCAACCTGCGTCCAGCCTCTCCACCACCGCGTTGGCGAACTCCATCGTCCCCGCCGACCCGCCCACGTCCCGCGGCAGATGCTTCGCCGCCACATACACGCGCCCGATCGCCCGCTCGATCCGATCCGCCGCCCCGCCCTCGCCGAGATGCCGGAGCATCATCGCCGACGACAGCAGCAGCGCCGTCGGATTCGCAATCCCCTGGCCCGCGATGTCGGGCGCGCTCCCATGCACCGATTCGAACACCGCGTGATTCTCCCCGAGATTCGCCCCCGGCACCACGCCCAGACCGCCGACCAGTCCCGCCGCCAGGTCCGACACGATGTCGCCATACAGATTGGGAAGCAGCAGCACGTCGAACTGGTCCGGCCGGATCACCAGTTGCATCGAGGCGTTGTCGACGATCAGCTCGTTGTAGGCGATTTCCGGGTATTCGGCCGCCACCTCGCGCGCGCAGCGCAGGAACAGCCCGTCGGAGAGCTTCATGATGTTCGCCTTGTGGATCGCCGTGACCTTCTTGCGCCCCGCCCGCCGCGCGTGCTCGAAGGCGGCCTTCGCGATCCGGATCGACGCCGTGCGCGTGATCACCTTCAGCGTCGTCACCACGTCGTGTACGACTTCGTGCTCCAGACCGGAGTACAGGTCTTCCGTATTCTCGCGGAAGATCACCATGTCGATGCGCGTGTCGCTAAAGCGCGTCTTCAGGCCCGGCAGCAGGCGCACGGGGCGGACGTTCGCGTACAGGTCGAGCTTCCTGCGCAGCGCCACGTTGATGCTCTGGAAGCCCGTGCCGACCGGCGTCGTCACCGGCCCTTTGAGCGCCACGCGCGTGCGCTCGATCGACGCCAGCGCCTCGGGCGGAATCTCCTCGTTGGCGCGGCGGATGGTCTCCGCGTTGAGCTCGACACGCTCCCAGTCGATGGCGACTCCAGCGGCGCCGATCACGCGCACCGCGGCATCGGCCACTTCCGGCCCGATGCCGTCGCCCGGAAACAGGGTAACCGAGTGTGACACTGATTCGATTATCCGCGAAGTCGGACTGCTATCATGGCGCGGTGAACCGGCGGCACTTCCTCCTCGGCGCCTCCACCGCCCTCGCGCAGCCGCGCGCGCGGCCCAATGTCGTCTTCATCCTGGTCGACGATCTGCGCTTCGACGAACTCGGCTGCGCCGGTCACCCCTTCGCCCAGACGCCGCACGCCGACCGCATCGCCCGTGAAGGCGCCAGCTTCCGCAACGCCTTCGCCACCACGCCGCTGTGCTCACCCTCGCGCGCCGCGTTCCTCACCGGGACGTACTCGCACGCGAGCGGCGTCGTCGATAACGTCGCCCGCGACGCGCTCAGTCATCGCCTGACCACCTGGCCGCGCCTGCTCCACGACGCCGGCTACCACACCGCTTTCCTCGGAAAGTGGCACATGGGCAACGACGACTCGCCGCGCCCCGGCTTCGACCGCTGGGTCAGCTTTCGCGGCCAGGGCGAGTGCAACGACCCCGAGCTCAACATCGACGGCCGCACCACGCCGTCTCGCGGCTACGTCACCGACATCCTCGGCGGCCACGCCGTCGACTTCATTCAACGCGCCCGCGCGCCCTTCTGCCTCTACCTGGCGCACAAGGCGATCCACCCCAACATCCGCCAGCGCGACGACGGCTCCATCGACCTGGCGGCCTCGAACGCCGCCGAGCATTTCGTCCCCGCCGAACGCCATCGCGCCCTCTACGCCGGCAAGGTCCCCCCGCGGCGCGGCAATTATCTGCGTCCGCCGCGCGGCAAGCCCGCGCTCGAACGGAATCCCGCCGGGACCGACGCCCTCGGCGTCGCCAGCGCCACCAGCGACGCCTCGATCCTGGCGCGCATGCGCATGATGAAGGCCGTCGACGAATCGGCTGGCGCCATTCTCGCCGCGCTCGAAGCCAGGAACGCTCTCGACGACACGCTCGTCGTGCTGACCTCGGACCACGGGTATTTCTACGGCGAGCACTGCCTCGGACCCGAGCGCCGCCTCGCCTACGAGGAGGCCATCCGCATCCCGATGCTGGTCCGCTATCCGCGCCGATTCCGCGCCGGGTCGCGCCCGGAAGGTCTCGCATTGAGCGTCGATGCCGCCGCCACGGCGCTCGATGTCGCCGGCGTCGCGCCGCCCAAGCCGTTTCACGGCACGCCGCTGTGGTCTGTGAATCGCGACGCGGTGCTGATCGAGTACTTCTCCGACACCGTGTTCCCGCGAATCCGCAACATGGGCTACTACGCCGTGCGCACCGATCGCTGGAAGTACATCCACTATCGCGAGCTCGAGGGCGCCGGCGAGCTCTACGACCTGCGAGCCGATCCCTTCGAGTTGAACAACCGCATTGCCGACGCGCGGGCGCCGCTCGCCGGCTTGCGCGCTCGCCTCGATCGGCTGCTCGCCGAAACCGGCGCCGTCAGCCCACGCTCTGGCCCGTGAGCGCCGCGGCGATCGCATCGAACGCCGCCTCCGCGCGCGCCTCGATTTCCTCGCGCGTCTGGTCCTGGATCGGATGCGGCACGTAGATCGCCTCGAACCCCGCGCGGCCCAGCGCCGCCGCCTGCGCCCGCGCCGCGTTGCGGAACTCGTCCGTCGCCACCGCGATGGCGGGGACTCCCAGATTCTCCAGATGTACCGTGTCGTGCAAACTGCACGTCGTGCACGACCCTCAATCGGCGAGCGCTTCCACCACCGCGTCGGCGCGCCGCAGCGAAGCGATCACCTCCGCCGGCGCGATCTTCGTGAAGGTCGGCTTGCGCGCGCGAATGACCTCCGCCACGCCGGCTCGCTCGCGCAACATCGCCTCCAGCCGATTCAGGAACACCTCGCCGCCCGGCTTGCTGATGTCGAGCAGCCCGATGGTGCGTCCGGCGAGCGTCGCCAGCCGCGTCGGCGCCGGCCCCGCCGCGGGCGTATCTTCGATTCCCGGATGAAGCAATATGACTGGCATGAACGGCCTCCCTACACCGGATACGTGACGCGCTGGCTGCCGCGCGCTCCCGTCGCCCAACTTCCGATCACGGCGGAGAACTTCCCCGCCGACCCGCCGGCGACCACGATGCCGATCGACTCCGGCGCGCGGAACTTCCTGTAGCATCGCACGCCGCCGATGGTCGTCTCCTGGTACTGCGCGGCGAGCGCCGTGCCTTCGCCGCCGTCGCCGTCGTATTCGGCGACCGGAATGCCGGTGTTCTCGAACAGAAAATCGCGGGCGTCGCGCTTGGAGAAGCCGTCGCGCGCGATCGTGGCCGCGTGCTCGGGCCCGAGCGCCACCAGCGCCTCGAACATCATGCAGGTCCGGTAGCTCCACACCGTCGCCAGCGTTCTCGCGATCGCCTTCAGAACCACCGGCGCCCGCCGCGCGGTATGTTCGCTGACCGCGCGCGGCGGCTCGGCGGCGAAGATCGTCACGGTGCTTTGCTCGCGCGCGAACCCGAGCTCGACGTGCAGCGGCTCCCACGGACTCTGCTCCTCGTTCTCGCCGATGCAATACGAGAACTTCCCCGGGTTCCCCAACGCCGACATGTCGATGCCGTCCGGGCGCGCGCCGCCGAGATTCAACAGGATCAACTGAAGCGCCCGCCCTATAGTGCTGTTCGCCCGCGCCACGTTGCTGAACACGTTCTGCCCGCAGGCGAAGCCCAGCTCGCCGCGCACCGGACCGTTGACGATCACCAGCGGCGCCGCGAAATGCGTCGTCGCCTGGACGCCGTGGAGATTGAGCCGCTCGTCGCAGGCCGCGCGCACCAGCGGCACCAGCACGCGCATCATCGGCGGCGTGCACCCCGCCATCACCGCGTTGATCGCGATTTTTTCCACCGTCGCCGCGCCGTAACAGGGCGGCACGCGCCCGGCCACTTCCAGAGGATCGAGCGGGCACGCCGCCAGCATGCGCGCCACCCGCTCTTCGGTGGGCGGCACCACCGGCAGCGCGTCGCCGAACGCGCGCATCGCGTATTCGTGCAGATCACCGCCGTCGTCGGCCGTGAGCCTGCCCGCCGGCGTACCGCGTGTTCCGTAAAGATTCAGCGCCGGCGCAGCGACGCCGCCGGCCAGCCCCTCCCGGTGCCGCGACATGCAGCCGGGTTTACTCTCCGGCGCTCCGTCGAAGGCGTCGGCCACCGGCCCGACACCCAGCGCCGCGGCGATCTCGTTCATCGACGCCTTGTCGAACCCCGACTCGGCCCGCACCACGCGCCCCGCCCCATCGACCAGAAACAGGCCGGGCACCGAGTCCGGATCGTACGCCCGCGACAGCGCCAGCTCCGCGTCGCGCGTCACGGGAAACTCCACCGCGCAGCGCTCGATGAACTCGCGCGTCGACTGTTCGGAGTCCTGCGAAATTCCCGCCACGCGGGCCCCGGCGCGCGCCAGCCGATTCAGGTATCCGGCGGCCAGCGCGCAGGTCGGACAGTCGGCCTCGAGGAACACGACCAGCGAAGGCCCGCCGCCCGTGGCAAGCCCCGGAATCGCGGGTGCAGCCTCGCCGCGCGCGACCATCACGCCCCCGCGATCGCCGTCGAACGCGCCGCCCAGCGGATCATGAGCGCAGTGTATCGCAGCGGGATCGGGCGCCGCGCCGGCGCCCCGAGAAGAAAGCCGGGCGCTCGGTCAAAGCGCCCGGCCGAGGAGAATCCACGAGCCGCTCGGAGGGTTGCGGCTTGTGGTGTTGGAGGAAATCAGGCCAACAGACCTCCGTGCCCGAGGCAAGCCAGTTCCCAGCCCGTCAGTCGATAGCGCGCCAGCATCGGCGGCAGCACCAGGTCGACGACGTTCGGCTTGGCCGACCGGAAGCACCCCGGCGCCGAGACGATCGGCACGTCGTCCTTGTAGCCCAGCAGGAAGAGGTTGCCCGGCTCCACCGGCGCCAGAAACTTCTCCAGGTGGCAGCCCACCTTGCTCATGGCGCGGCCGATGGTGTCCTCCGGACCGGCCGGCGCCGTCGTGCTCGCCACCAGAATCACGGTCGGATGCGCGCGCACCAGGTGCTGCATCGCGCGCGCCACCGCGCCGTCTTCTTCCTGCACCGTCAGCACGTAGGTGGCGTTGGCGTTGAAGCGCTCCAGCCTCTGCCGCATGATGCTGTCGAACAGTTGCCGCGCGCGGTCGCCGCTCACCGGGTCCGTGTACAACACCCCGATCGAGGGCGCGCGGATCGGGCGCGCCTGGAGGATCGGGCCCCGCTCCTTGAGAATGGAGACCACCGTCTCCAGTTGCGCCTGCGCGATCGCGAACGGCGCGCTCTTGATCGTCGCGATGCGCTGCGCTGCCTTGGCGAAGCTGAAATTCAACGTCGTGGCGATCACAATGCTCGAGGTGCAGTTGATCTGCCGCAGCAGCTCGTCGTCCACCAGCACGCAGCAGTCTTCGGTGGCGAACAGGTTGGATCGCCCCCCCGCCGCCAGCCGGATTTCCAGCGACCCGCAGGACATGTCCACCGCCACCGCGGTGACGGCGTCGTCCTCGCCGATCTCGCCGTCCTCGAGCTGCGTCACCCAGACCTGGGCCATTCCCTCGGTTTCCAGCAGCCGGATATCCTCGTCGCTGATGATGTGGCCCTTGGCGAGCAGTTTCCGTCCACCCGGCTTGAAGACCGTGCAGCACAGAACGCGACCCGCGGATTCCCGGACGGAGACAGTTTCTGCCCTCATGTGCACCTGCTCAGTGTCTGCGAGTAAGCCCGTCCGAGCACCGAATCCGCCCTGGCTGCAGAAAGATCAGTACTTCTAGTCCTAGGATAGGATACACGAAAATAGTGTTATTAAGACTTCTTTTTCTCACTAATTTTCGTGCTCCTTACCGGCGAACCGCTCCTACCCGCTGCCAGACGGTTCTTGACGAGCTTCTTCACACATTCTTGCATCTCCGAATTCGCTGCTACTGTGGCGGTGAATCGGATGACTTTCCTGGTGGCTTTAGGTAAGGCTAACTTCTTTTGATGGAAGAATTTTCCGGCAGAAAACTAGGATGGACTAGACCGTCGGAAGTAGCTCCATGACGCTCTGGGGTAACGACCGGGAGCCGGATCGCTTCCGGATCCATCGCTCGATCCCGGAGGCGTTCGATGCTTAGACTACCGATATCGGAGTCGTCGTGCAGTGTCTTTAATACCGCAATTTCATCGCAACACTGGAATTTCGGGCAACGGAGGCAATCTTTCCATGCCTTGAGAGGAAGCAGGCCGCGCTCGACTTCCCGGAAGCCTAGCTTCTGGAAGAACCCCGGAACATAAGTAAATGCGAACAACACGCTAAGGCCGGATTCCCGAGCCTCGGCCTCCAGCGCCTCCACGATCCGCCGCCCCATCCCGCCGCCCTTGTTGTCCCGCAGAACCGCCAGCGAACGCACCTCTGCCGAGGTGGGTGTGTAGTAATGCAAAGCACCGCAACCCGAAACGAGTCCGTCATTATCCAGCACTTGAAAATCCCGGATATGCTCGGCCAGCTCAAACTCCGTGCGTGGCAGCATGATTCCGTCGCTCGCGTATCCGTTGATGAGCCGCAGCAGCGGCCCGACGTCCTGCATTCGAGCCTTCCGCACCATCATGGCGTCACCACCGTCCCCAGCGCCTCTCCCTGCCCCAGCCGCTCGACGATCCCCGGTGTCCGCCCCTCGGCGATGTGAACCGCCGGAACTCCTGCTGTCAAAGCTACTTCCGCGGCATTCAGCTTGGCCTGCATCCCGCCCGTCGCGACCCCCGAGGCGATCAGCTCCCGCGATCCCGCCAGCGTCAGCCGCGCGGCCGTCGACCCCGTGCCGTCCCGCACTCCTTCTACGTCCGTAAGAAATAGGAGTCGGTCAGCCCCGAAAGCCGCCGCGCAGCTCGCCGCCATCTGGTCTGCGTTGACGTTATAGTACCGGCCGTGCCGATCCCCCGCCACGCAGGCTACTACAGGAATGTAATTATTCGTGATTAACAGATGTAACAGGGAGGGATTCGACCGGATTGGCCGCCCGACCGCCCCCAACTCCTCCGACACCGGCTCGGCTTCCGTGAGATTCGCGTCGATCCCACTCAGTCCGACCGCCTGCGCGCCCTGCTCCACCAGCGCCGACACCAGTTGCCGGTTCACGCTCCCGGCCAGCACCTTCAGTACCGCGTCCAGCACCTCCGGCGTCGTCACCCGCAGCCCGCCGACGAAGCGGCTCTCGATTCCCCGCTCGGCGAGAAACTGCGTCATCTGTTTTCCGCCGCCGTGCACCACCACGATCTGGATTCCCGCCCGCTGCTCCTCGGCGATCTGCCGCGCCAGCGACCGCCGCGACTCCGTGTCGTCGAGCAGCGTCCCGCCCAGCTTCACCAGCAGCTTCACAGCAGGGCCTCGGTCTCGGCGAACCCCAGCATCAGGTTCATGTTTTGAATGGCCTGCCCGGCCGCGCCCTTCCCCAGGTTGTCGATTGCGCCGACCACCACCACCCGCCGCGTCGCTGTGTCGCATCGCACGCCGATGTCGCAGAAGTTCGTCCGCGCCACGGCGCGCAGATCCGGCACGGCGCCCGCGTCGTACAAGCGCACGAACGGCTCGCCGACGTATCTCCGCTCGTAGAGTTCGACGATCTCCTCCGCGGTGACCTGGCGCGCCGCGCGGAAGTAAACAGTCTCCAGAATCCCCCGATCGAGCGGCAGCAGTTGCGCCGTGAAACTGAACTCGGATTCCTCGAGGCCGCTCGTCATGAGCACCTCCGGCACATGCCTGTGGTCGAGAATCGAGTATGCGGAGAAGTTTTCGGTGACCTCGCAGAAGTTCGTCTTGAGCGACGGCTTCCGGCCCGCGCCGCTCACTCCGCTCTTCGCGTCGCAGACGATTCCCGCCGCCCGCTCGACGAGGCCCGCCTCGATCAGCGGCCGGATCGCGAGATTCGCCGCCGTCGGATAACAGCCGGGATTCGCCACCAGCCGCGCCCCACGCACCCGCTCGCGGCAGAACTCCGGCAACCCGTAGGCGGCCTCGGCGAGCAGCCCGGCTTGCGTGTGGTCTTCCTTGTACCAGCGCCGATAATTCTCCGCCGTCCGCAGCCGGAACGCCCCGCTCAGGTCGACCACGCGCGCCCCCGCTTCCAGCATCTCGGGCGCCGTCTCCAGGGAGACCTCGGCCGGCGTCGCCAGGAAGACCAGGTCGAGCGCGGCCTCGCGCACCGCCTCTTGCGTGCAGGCGATTCTCGGCGGCGATTTCGCCCCAGGCGGCCGCGCGCCCTCGGCGGAGTCGGCGCGATGTTCGAGAAGCCAGGTTTCCACGCCCGCGTGCCTGGCGAGCAGCCGCACCAGCTCCGCTCCGCTGTAGCCCCGGAAACCCGCCACTCCGATGCGTTTGGTCGTCACGGTTAATTATTCACTCCAATGAATAATTATACTACGGCCTCCGCCTTACAGCAGCTTCCCGCCGGGGTGGGGCGGCGCTCCAGCGCCGCGCGGGGTCTCCGACCCCGCCTCACAGCAGCTACCCCTCCATGCTCTTCGCGTATTTCATTGAGGATCACCCGCGGTTCGACGGAAAACCCATTTCATCGTCGGGCTGGAATCTCGCGCGTTCCTTCTCTAGAAACGCCTCTCCGCCTCCCAGGGCTTCCAGAGCTTCGCGCCGAACGTTGCATGCTCCTCACCGCGCCTCCCCCGCCAGCCTCCGGTACACCGCCCGCGCCTCCTCGAACTGCCCCAGCACGTGCCCCTTCTCCTTCTCCGACCGCCACCACGGCCACGCCTCCGCCATCCCCGCAAGCTTGTCGATCCACTTCAGGAAATACTCCGCCGACTCCCGGCTCCGAATCTTCCCGTCCCCGACATACACCCGCACCGGCGTCGTCGCCGCCTGCGGATACTCCGCGTCCAGCCACTCGTACGCCGGACCCTCCACATAGAGCGAGTACCACCCGCTCGCCGTCACCCGCGCCTCCTCCCGGAACGATCCCGCCGACCCCACTGCTATCTCCCGCCACACCGCCCCATTCCGGTGAATCACCACCTTCGCGAGCGGCGCGATCGACCGCACTGAGCCCTCCAGCACCACCGTCCCCCCGCCCGCGTCGAGCTTCATCGTCTCGCCCGGCAGCTTTCCGCCGACGCGGAAATCCACCAGCGGCCCCGTCGTGAAATACGTCGCCCCGCGACGCAGCGCCTGAATCCACGCCGGAATCGAGAAGTTCGCCGCGATGTGCGCGTACGTCCGCACGCTGCCCACCAGCTTGATGCGATGCAGATTCGATATCGAATCCTCGCCGCCCGTCACGCACACCGGCAGATCGTTGTTCCAGGCGCGATGCCACACCGCCAGCGCCCCGCGCGACGACGCCGAAAACTCCATGCAGTCGATCGCCCCCAGCGCCGCGTCCACCGGAAACGCCTTGGCGACCCCCAGGTCGCCCTCCAGCGGATCGCGATCGCCCGTGAACGCGTGCACGTACCCGGTTACCGCTCCCTGCGCCTTCGCCTTGCGGAACATGTCCGTGTTCGACGGATACAGGCTCTCGATCGCCGTGCCCTCGTAGCCGGTGACGAACGGCGAGATCAGGTGCTCGCGCAGTCCCAGGAAGAACACGTGCCCGTAGAACGGCGGCCGGTACTCCTCGCCCATGTGCAGCTTCACGTCCGGCACCGCGTAACTGGCCGCGTGCTCGCCCCCGCCCGCCTGGAAGAACTGGTGGTCGAGGATCCGATTGTCCTTGTTGGCCACCAGGTTCATGACCGCGTCCAGTCCCTCGGCGCGGGCCATTCTAAGCAGATTCTCCGGCGTATTATGCAGATTTCCGCCGTAATTCATGTGGACGTGCGTCGACCCGCCATACCAGCCGCTGGCGACGCCGCCCGCGAGCGGCTCCGGCCGCAGCACCAGCGCCGTCACCCGATCCGCTGCGATCTCCACCTCCGCCGCCGCCGGCCGATACGCGAACCCCCGCACCGCCGTCACCCGCATCTTCCCCACGGGCACGTCGATCACAGCGTCGCCCTGCGTGTGGAACGCGTGCCCGCTCCTGTGCCCGATGCGCGAGTACGCGTCCGCGGGCGCGTAGAACTTCCCGTCCGCGGCGGTCCCGTGGATGCGCGCCGCCGCCGGCGCCCCCGTCTTCGCGTCGGCGACGCGTATGTGCAGCCGTCCCATCGGCCGCTTCCACGTCCGCGCGCGAACCTCCACCTGCCGCCGTTTTCCTCCATACGTCTCGATCAGCACCAGCCGCGGCAGCTCGCCGTCATTCGAGATCGCCGCGATCCACTCGCCGTCCGGCGAAAAGCGCGGATGGAACGTGTCGTACTGCCCGAAGGTGAGCTTGTATGGCGCGCCCGCTTGCGGCGCGCCGCCCGACAACGCCCCGCCGCCCGCTAGCGGGACGACATACAGATTGTTGAACTGATCCGCCGCCCCCGCCGTCGACGAATAGATCACCCGCCGCCCGTCGACCGAAACATGCGGCCGCGTGCGATAGAGCGTCTGCTCCGAGAGAATCCGCGACGCCTTGAGAATGCCGTCAGCCTCCGCCGGCATTCGCATCAGGTCTCCCGCCCCCAGCGCGACGCCGCGATTCGCGACGAACACGATCTCCTTGCCGTCCGGCGTCCAGGCCGGCTGCGTGTGCATGTCCCAGGCGCCGAAGTACAGCCGGTCGCGCGGGTACCGGTTGTCGCGCGTGAGCGCGATCTCCTCGCCTGCCCACCGCCCGTCGCGGATCGCGCGCATATAGATGTTGAAATGCCCGTTCGGCCGCGTCGAGACGTAGGCGAGGCGCGAGCCGTCCGGCGAGAACACCGGGTCGAGATACACGTCGCGGCCCTCGGTCAGCGCTAGCGTCTCGCCGCTCGCGGCGTTGAGAATCTCCAGGTTCACCGAGCGCCCGTCGTCGTCGCTGGTGTACACGATCCACCGCCCGTCGGGCGACCACGCCGGCGACGAATGGTACGTCTTCCCGTAGGTGATCTCGACGGCGTCGCCTGTCGCCGCATCGACCCGCCAGATCGACCCCCGCATCGCCACCGCGATCGACTTCCCGTCGGGCGACCACGCCGGCGACCACGGCGTCGTCGACGGCGCCGGCGGGATGTAGTAGTTGTGCATGTAATTCCCGCCGCTGCGCGCGGCCGGATACTGCGCGAGAAGTAGGGTGAGAATCGCGGTGGTCACGATGTGGATGATAGCATCGGGTGATCGTCAAGGAGAATCTAAACGGATGGGCCGGTACGCCGCACTCGATGCGTTCCTTCGGGCGAACAAGGATGCGTGGCAGTTTGCATGGAAAGCATCGAATGACTACCTTCTGGCTCGTATCGGACGAGGCGATCTTCGAAATCTGGGACGCGTTCCAGGTCATTAACCGCGATTACTATTTCGCCTGCGGAATCATGATTCCGGTCTTTGTGCTTCGTCAGACCCAACGCCATGAGCCGGAGAACGTGGTGGGCCAACGCTGGTTCAACATCTTGACCGATCAGAATGACTCGTACGAGTCCAGGCGCGAGCAACTGGAGCGCGGCATTACAGACTTACTTGACAACTGGTAGAGCAGCTCCCCGGGACCGGAGCCGAGGAAGCCTGAGCGCCCCTGATCGACCGTACCCTCAAGCGGTCGGTAGTTGGGACATTACGATCACATCGAGCGCCGCGACCCTCACTAGGCGGGCATCGTTTGTCAGGAACGCTGTCGCGCCGGCGCTCATGGCAGTGGCAAGCTGGATTGCGTCCGGCGCACGCAGGCCATAGGTTGCTCGAAGTTGGGCTGCCTGCTCAGCAATCTGAGCTGAGACCGGTCGCACGTCGAATGCCTTTGAACCAAGAAGAATTCCCTTGTAGCGCTCGACCAGATCCATTCGCCGTTCCTGGAGCGGGCGGACGAGCACCTCGGCAAGCGTCACCACGGAAGTCACCACCTGGACGCAGCCCCGAGCAACATCTTCGAAGAATGCCGATAATCGCTCGGCGTGCACCGGATGGTCTTCGATGAAGTAGATGAGTGGAGCGGAATCCAGCCCGACGACCTTGTTGTGCAGCCGCTCTACCCACTCCACGAGGACCGTTCCTGGTCGACGTGTTCGTCAGGGTCGACGCCGGCCCACACCTCCTTGCCGAGTCCTCGCAGTTCGAGGATGCTGTGTGGACGGGCCTCTTCCCCGGCGCCGTTCGGAATTCTGCCTGCCAGCTCCGCCGCCAGGCGTTGCTGATCCACAGGGCGGAGCCTCTCGATCGCTTGCAGAACGGCGTCGTACGGGCTCTGCGCCATCTCCATTCGCTCCACTCCTATTCTACCTCCCCGCGTGCTAAAATCTCCCTTTAGACCCCACTTCCGGAGATAGACCCATGACGTTCTTCCTCACACTCGCTGCAACTTTATTCACCGCCGGCATCGCCCTCGCCGGCGAGAAAAAGCTCATGCACTGCTTCGCCTTCACCGTCATCCCCGAGGCCACCGACGCCGACTGGAGCGCCTTCAAGTCCGCCACCGACGCCCTTCCCGGCAAGGTCCCCGGACTCACCAAGGTCTGGCACGGCAAGCTCCGCGCCCCCGTCAACATCAACGCCCTCAACGACCCCGAGGCCGCCAAGAAGCTCAACGCCGGCGAAAAGGACGTCCCCGTCGCCAAGGTCAACCGCCTCCGGCGCACCTACGGCGTCTGCATGGAGATGAACGACGCCGACACCTTCGCCGCCTACGGCAAGCACCCCGTGCACGACGCCTGGGTCAAGGCCTACGAGAAAGTCCGGGTCGCCGGAACCACCACGTTCCAGATCCTCGGCGAATAAGCGTGCCGAAGCGTAAGCTCGGCGTGGTCCTGTTCCAGCTCGGCGGACCCGACAGCCGCGACGCCATCGAGCCCTTCCTCTACAACCTCTTTTCCGATCCCGATATCATCGACTTCCCGCTCGCCCGCCTGGGACGCAAGCCGCTCGCCCGCATCATCGCCTCGCGCCGCGGCAAGCACGTCGCCCATCACTACGACGCCATCGGCGGCAAGTCGCCGATCCTCGAGTTCACCCGCGAGCAGGCCGCCGCCCTCCAGGCCGAGCTCGCCCGCGACTTCGACGCCCGCGTGACCATCGCAATGAGGTACTGGCGGCCCTTCACCGCCGAGGCCGTCGACGAAATGCACCGCTTCGCGCCCGACGACCTCGTGCTGCTCCCGCTCTACCCCCAGTATTCGAAGACCACCACCGGCAGCAGTCTCAAGGAATGGAATCGGCTCTACGGCGCCAACGGCCACGCCGTGCGCGTGCACGTCATCCGCGAATTCTTCGAAGACTCCGCCTACGTCGCCTCCGTCGCCGATGCCGTCGACGCCGAGATGCGCCGCTACGACGACCCCTCTTCCGTCGACGTCGTCTTCAGCGCCCACAGCGTGCCCGTCTCGGTCATCGATTCCGGCGACCCCTACCGCCGCCAGATCGAGCGCACCACCGAGCTGGTCTGGGAGCGCGGCCGATGGCCCGCCCGCCGCCATCTCTGCTATCAGAGCAAGGTCGGGCCGTCGAAGTGGCTGCGTCCGATGATGCGCGAGACGCTCGAGTCGCTCGCCGCCGCCGGGTCGCGCCGCGTGCTGATGGTACCCGTCTCGTTCGTCAGCGACCACGTCGAGACGCTCTTCGAAATCGACATCGAGCACCGCGAGATCGCCGAGCGCGCCGGCATCGCCGACTTCCGCATGGTCCCCGGCCTGAACTCGCGCCCCGCGTTTATTTCAGCGCTGGCTGCTCTGGCGCGAA
>CAZEVY010000063.1:0-3283 GCA_964515555.1 uncultured Solibacteraceae bacterium
AGCATCCCGCTCCAGCTCCAGACCGCGCTCGCAGCGCTCTTCGGTCACTACGAGAAGACCTTCGAGCTGTGGGCCGGCGCGGGCATCGACGTACCACCGTGCTTCATCGTGGTGTGCAACAACACCTCGACCTCGAAGCTGGTCTACGACTACATCTCGGGCTTTGAGCGCGACAGCGACGATGGCACGACCACGCTCGAGAACGGCCGGCTGGCGCTCTTCCGCAACTTCGACCAGCACGACAACCCGCTCGCCCGTCCGCGCACCCTGCTGATCGACAGCGAGCAGCTCGAGTCGGGCGAGGGTCTCGACGACCATTTCCGCACCATGGCCGCCGACGAGATCGAACGCTTTCGCCGCGAGATCGTCGCGCGCACCGGCGACCGCCGGCAGGCCGAGAACCTTTCGGATCAAGACCTGCTGCGCGAGGTGATGAACACGGTCGGCAAGAAAGACCGGCTCGGCGAGCCGATCCGCTGCGTGGTCTCGGTCTCGATGCTGACCGAGGGTTGGGATGCCAACACGGTGACCCACATCCTCGGCGTGCGCGCCTTTGGCACGCAGCTGCTGTGCGAGCAGGTGGTGGGCCGCGCGCTGCGCCGGCAGTCTTACGACCTCAACGAAGCGGGTCTTTTCGACGTCGAGTACGCCGATATCCTGGGCATTCCGTTCGATTTCACCGCCAAGCCGGTGATCGCCCCGCCGCAGCCGCCGCGCGAGACCGTGCTGGTCCAGGCGATCCGGCCCGCGCGCGACGCTTGCGCGATCCGTTTTCCGCGGGTCGGGGGTTACCGGGTGGAGTTGCCGGAGGAGCGGCTCGCCGCGACGTTCAACGACGACTCGACGCTCGAGCTGACCCCCGATCTGGTCGGCCCTTCGGTGACGCAGAACGCAGGGATCATCGGCGAGGCGGTCGATTTGAACCTGGTGCATACCGGCGATCTGCGGCGCTCGACGCTGCTCTACTACCTGACGAAGCGGCTGCTCTACAGCAAGTGGCGTGATCCGGGTGAGGAGCCCAAGCTGCACCTTTTTGGGCAGCTGAAGCGGGTCACGCACCAGTGGCTCGACGCGCATCTGGTGTGCAAGGGCGGCACCTACCCGGCGCAGCTGATGTACCAGGAGCTGGCTGACATCGCGTGCGAGCGGATCACGCGCGGGATCGTGAGCAGCCTGGTGGGCGAGCGGCCGATCAAGGCGGTGCTCGATCCTTACAACCCTACCGGCTCGACGATGCACGTGCGTTTTACGACGTCGAAGCGGACGCGCTGGGCCACGGACGCACGCCGCTGCCACGTGAATTGGGTGGTTTGCGACAGCGATTGGGAGGCGGAGCTGTGCCGGGTCGTCGAGGCGCATCCGCGGGTGCGCGCTTATGTGAAGAACCAGGGGCTGGGGCTCGAGGTGCCGTATCGCTACGGCGCGCAGGCGCGCAAGTATTTGCCGGATTTCGTGGTGTTGGTGGAGGATGGCCGGGGCGAGGAGGATTTGCTGCATTTGGTGGTGGAGATCAAGGGCTACCGCCGCGAGGATGCGAAGGAGAAGAAGGCGACGATGGAGACCTATTGGGTGCCGGGGGTGAACAACTTGCGCAGCCATGGTCGCTGGGCTTTTGCCGAGCTGACCGAGGTCTACCAGATCGAGGCGAATTTCGCGGCGAAGGTGGGGGCCCATTGCAACGAGATGATCGATCGCGCGGTGCTGGCTGGTGAGGCCGGAGGCCGCGAGTGAGGGCGCGCTGAGCCATGGCGAAGACGAAGGGACCGAAGCAGGTCGAGACGCTGAAGCACACCGAGGCGTCGCGGAAGAACATCCCGACGGCGGAGTATCAGTCGGTGCTGGCGAAAGAGGCGCAGAGCCCGATCCGGGTGGCCTACGAACGCCGGAATCGCGATCTCGATCCGCAGCTGGTCTGGCGCGGGAAGGATGAGCAGGATTGGTCGGATCTGGTGGTGCCGGCGCCGCCGCTCTTCATTCAGGAGAAGATCCACCCCAAGGTGCTGATCGACGATCTGCTGCGCCAGGCGCGCGAGCAGGCATCGGGGCAGACCGGGACGCAGCTCGACCTGTTCGCCGATTTCAACGGGTTGCCGAGCACCGAAGCGCGGACCGAGTTCTACCAGCACGACGCCAACTGGTCGAACCGGATGATCCTGGGTGACAGCTTGCAGGTGATGGCGTCGCTCGCCGAGCGCGAAGGGCTGCGCGGGCAGGTGCAGTGCATCTACATCGACCCGCCCTATGGGATCAAGTTCAACTCGAATTTCCAGTGGTCGACGACCAGCCGGGACGTGAAGGATGGGAATGTTGATCACATCACCCGTGAGCCGGAGCAGGTGAAGGCGTTTCGGGATACTTGGCGGGACGGGATTCACTCCTACCTAACCTACGTGCGCGACAGGCTTCTTGTTGCGCGGGATCTCCTATCTTCAACCGGATCGATATTTTTGCAGATTGGAGAAGAGAACGTTCACTTTCTTCGTGCGATATTGGATGAGGTCTTCGGTCGCTCTAACGCCTGCGGTCAAATTTCATTCAAGAAGACGACCGGCGCTGGCAGCTTCGCTGGCGGGACAAAGCTCCTCGCTTCCGTCTACGACTACATATTGTGGTATGCGAAAGATATCGAGCAGGTCAAATATCGTCAGATATTCCACATTAAGGAGCTGGCTGGCCTGGGCGGCGGGCAATATACACGTGTATTGGAGGGCGATGGCGCAGAACGCCCGCTGACGGACCTTGAGAGCGTGCATGGTATTACCAGTGGCCGGGTATTCCGCGGAGACAACCTGACCTCGCAAACGACACGCACAGGCCAGACGACCGTCTTCCCTGTGACGCTGTGCGACACGACTTTTCGCCCTTCCAAGGGCGGCTGGAAGACTAACCAAGTAGGCATGCGTCGATTGCAACTTTCCAATAGGCTCTACCCCCAAGGGAATACACTTTCCTATCGTCGCTTTTTCGAAGATTTCCAACTGTTCCCAATTATAAACGTCTGGGACGACACAGTAACTTCAGGATTCGGCGCAGACAAGTTATATGTTGTCCAAACAAACGTTCGAGTGATTGAACGTTGTCTCTTGTTGGCCAGCGATCCAGGTGACTTGATAATTGACCCAACCTGCGGGTCCGGGACCACGGCCTACGTCGCCGAGCAATGGGGCCGCCGCTGGATCACGATCGACACCTCGCGCGTTGCGCTGGCATTGGCCCGCGCCCGCATCATGGGCGCGCGCTACCCCTACTACCTGCTCGCCGACTCGCGCGAAGGCCAGGTGCA
>CAZEVY010000063.1:3293-30523 GCA_964515555.1 uncultured Solibacteraceae bacterium
ACGACGGTCAGCTCAAGGAAGCCGAGATCACCCGGACGACGCCGTCCGAAGCCCCAACGCACAGCGACATCCGTCACGGCTTCGTCTACGAGCGAGTGCCGCACATCACCCTCAAATCGATCGCCAACAACGCCGAGATCGACGTCATCTGGGAGAAGTTCCAGCAGACGCTCGAGCCGCTCCGCCAAGAGCTCAACGCGATCCTCGCCAAGACGTGGGAAGAGTGGGAGATCCCCCGCGACGCCGACGACCCGTGGCCAGCGAAAGCCAAAGAGCTGCACGCCCAGTGGTGGCAGCACCGCATCGCCCGGCAGCAAGAAATCGACGCCTCCATCGCCGCCAAGGCTGACTACGAATACCTCTACGACAAGCCCTACGAAGACAACAAAAAGGTCCGCGTCGCCGGCCCTTTCACCGTCGAAAGCCTCTCCCCGCACCGCGTGCTCGGCGTCGACGAAAACGACGAGCTCATCGACCCGCTCGCCAAGAAAACCGAAGGCGACGGCGTCCAGCGCAGCTTCGCCGCGATGATCCTCGACAACCTCAAGACCGCTGGCGTGCAACAAGCCCACAAAGAAGACAAGATCGTGTTCTCCTCGATCACCCCCTGGCCAGGAGAGCTCATCTGCGCCGAAGGTCGCTACCTCGAAGGAACCGAAACCGGCAACGAAGCCGCGGGCGCCGAAAAGCGAGCCGCCCTCTTCATCGGCCCCGAATTTGGCACCGTCGCCCGCCCCGACCTCGTGCGCGCCGCACGCGAAGCCGGTGACGCCGACTTCGACGTCCTCATCGCCTGTGCCTTCAACTACGAAGCCCACGCCACCGACTTCAACAAGCTCGGCCGCATCCCGGTGCTCAAAGCCAGAATGAACGCCGACCTTCACATGGCCGGCGACCTCAAAAACACCGGCAAAGGCAACCTCTTCGTCATCTTCGGCGAGCCCGACATCGAGATCCTCGCAGCCGAAGACGACCAGATCCAGGTCAAAATCAACGGCGTCGACGTCTTCCACCCCCAAACCGGCGAAATCCGCAGCGACGGCCCCGAAGGCATCGCCTGCTGGTTCATCGACACCGACTACAACGAGGAGAGCTTCTTCGTCCGGCACGCCTATTTCCTCGGCGCGAACGATCCGTACAAGGCACTGAAGACCACCCTCAAGGCCGAGATCAACGAAGAAGCGTGGTCCACGCTGAACAGCGACACCTCGCGCCCGTTCGACAAGCCGAAATCCGGGCGGATCGCCGTAAAGGTGATCAACCATCTGGGCGATGAAGTAATGAAGGTCTTCCGGGTGGACTGACGCCCAGGTAGCAATGGAATTCCGCATTGCCGACACATTCACGGACAGCCTCGCTCGGCTAACCGGCGATGAGCAGAAGGCCGTCAAGACGGCGGCATTCGATCTTCAGTTGAACCCGGCGCATCCGAGTCTGCAATTCCACAAGCTCGACAAACCTAAGGATCGCCGCTTTTGGTCGATTCGCGTGAGCAGCGATGTCCGGCTGATCGTGCATCGGACCGACGCCAGCCTGCTGCTGTGCTATGTCGGGCACCACAACAACGCATATCAGTGGGCCGAACGGCGGAAGATCGAGACTCACCCCAAGACGGGCGCGGCGCAATTCGTGGAAGTTCGCGAGACGGTGCAGGAGATCACGATTCCCAAATACGTGGAGGTGACGCAACCCGCGCCGCCGAAGCCGCCGTTGTTTGCCGGGGTGTCGGAAGACGAGTTGCTCGGCTACGGCGTGCCCGCGGAATGGCTCGCCGATGCGCGGTGCGCTACCGAGGACACCTTGCTGGAGTTGGCGGATCACCTGCCCAGCGAGGCCGCCGAGGCGTTGCTGGATCTGGCTACCGGCGTCGCGCCGAAGGTCGCTCAGCCGGTAGCCGCGGGTGCCGATCCGTTCGCGCATCCCGACGCCCAGCGCCGTTTCCGGGTGGTCGCCAACGTCGAGGAACTGGAGCGCGCGCTCGACTACCCCTGGGACAAATGGACGGTTTTCCTTCATCCGGCACAACGCACTTTGGTTGAGCGCGACTTCGGCGGTCCGGCGCGAGTGGCAGGATCGGCAGGCACTGGCAAGACGATCGTGGCATTGCATCGGGCGGTGTTCCTCGCGCGGGCCAATCCGGACGCTCGGGTGCTGCTGACGACGTTTTCCGACACGCTGGCGAAT
Organism: uncultured Solibacteraceae bacterium; assembly: GCA_964515555.1. GTDB lineage: Bacteria > Acidobacteriota > Terriglobia > Bryobacterales > Bryobacteraceae > CAZEVY01. The sequence continues at coordinate 5,478 of CAZEVY010000063.1, forward strand.
GCGCTACGGACGAAACTCCGGCGGCTGATCAGCAACGAGCCGCGGCTTGGCGAACGGCTGGAGGTTCATTCGATGAACGCGATCGGCCAGCGGTTGCATGAGGTGAACATCGGCCGCCCCAAGGTCGCATCGCGGGAAGCGATCCGGAAGCTGTTGGGCGAGGCTTCCGGAGCGGTGGAAGCACACAAGTTCTCCGTGCAATTCCTGCTGGCGGAATGGGATCAGGTAGTCGATGCCTGGCAGTTGGAATCATGGGAATCCTATCGCGACGTGGTGCGATTAGGGCGCAAGACGCGGTTGCGGGAAGCTCAGCGAGTCGTGCTGTGGTCGATATTCGATCGTGTGCGGGCGGGACTTCGTGCTCAGGGCTTGGTCACGTATGCGGAGGTGTTCAGCCGCGTGGCGTTGAAGCTCAGGGAGAGCGCGCATCCGGCTTTTGAGTTCGCGGTGGTGGACGAGGCCCAGGATGTCAGCGTCGCGCAGTTGCGATTCCTCGCGGCGCTCGGCGGGGGACGGCAGAATAGTCTGTTCTTCGCCGGCGACCTGGGACAACGCATCTTTCAGCAACCCTTTTCCTGGAAGGCGCTCGGCGTCGATGTTCGGGGGCGCTCGTCAACGTTGCGGGTCAATTACCGGACGTCGCACCAGATCAGAACGCAGGCCGATCGGCTGCTGGGTCCCGAGGTGTCGGACGTGGACGGCAATACCGAAGACCGAAGGGGAACGATCTCGACCTTCAACGGCCCGGAGCCGGAAGTCATGGTTCTGGCTACTGCCCTGGACGAGATCAAGGCTGTCGGCGAGTGGCTCGCGGCCAGGATGATCGAGGGTATCGTAGCGCACGAGATCGGCGTCTTCGTCCGCTCCGCGGCGGAGCTGGACCGGGCTCGCGCGGCGGTCAAGGGTGCGAAGCTGCCGTACAAGGTGCTCGACGACAACGTCGAGACCACGACTGGCAAGGCCTCGATCAGCACGATGCATCTCGCAAAGGGTCTGGAGTTTCGCACCGTGGTAGTGATGGCCTGCGACGACGAGGTGATTCCGCTTCAGGAGCGGATCGAAACGGTCGCGGACGACGCCGATCTCGAAGAGGTCTACAACACGGAACGGCACTTGCTGTATGTCGCCTGCACTCGGGCTCGGGATCACCTGCTGGTGACGGGTGTCGCTCCGGCGTCCGAGTTCCTGGACGACCTTCTCAACTAACGTTCGGTGTTCCAGGTAGAACGCAGGGAGGCCCATCGACGGCGTTGGTCTGACCAATCGGTGATGCCGACGACGGTTCGGAGTTGGGTTTCACGAATGTGGAGGCAGGTGGAGTCCGGAAGCAGCAACGTCTCTTGTATTTCCGGCGCGAGGTTGAGCAGATTCATGATCTGGGTGACTCGCGCGCGTGTGACGTAGCCCAGGCGCGCGAGGTCGGCATAGTCACGCACTTCCCCACTGTCGACGATCTCCTGGAACTTGATGGCAAGGGCCATCAGGCGGGCGATTCGCGGGATGCGCGGCGGGTCCGGTACCTTGGGATCGGCCTTCCGGCCGCCGCGCGGCCCCTTCACCGGGACAATGGTGATTTCGATCTGCAGTGCCCGGTCGTCGATGCTCATCGGATCGCTCCTTTTTGAACCAGTTCCTTCACACCCGCCGACTTGAAGCTCACCGTGACCTTGCCGGTGCGGCCGTCGTATCCGATCTTCTCGACAAGCTGACCCAGGAGGGCCCGCTGCTCCTCGATGTTCATCGCCTTCCACACGTCCTCGAAGGATGCCATAGAGCGGCGCAGATCCTTCTCGTCGATCCGCTGTTTTTCGCGGCGCACGATCTTTTTGCGAAGTTCCTCCGCGCGCGTTTCCCCGGCGGCGAGTGGTTCACGGATCTCGGCCAACCGCGCCGCTTCCGGATTTCGAATCCGCGCGACCTGAGACTTCAGGTTCTTCACGCGGCCGTTCGTCGTGTTCAATTCTTCGCGCAGGCTGGCAACGGTCTCAGCAAGACGCTGGCGCGCCGCGCGCGCAGTCTCAGCCAGCACGTCCGGATGGACGCCAACACGCCGAATACTCTCGACGACTGCCTCCTCGACTGACGGCGCGGACACAGATCGCGATGTGCAGTAGCCTTCGAGCTTCTGCTGTGACCGGTAACAGACGTAGTAGCGATAACGCCGCTCCTTGTTGGCAGAGTACGTCGAGTACATGCCGGAACCGCAGCACGTGCAGTAGATCATCCCTCGCAGCAGCGCCTCGTACTTCACGCGATCGGAGTTGCCCGGCGTCCAAGCGTTCTCCTTCAGGCGCTTCTGCGCCAGATCGAAAGTCCGCTGGTCAATGATCGCCTCGTGCTCACCGGCGAAGACTTCATCGCCGACCTTCACCTGCCCGGTATAGAGGATGTTGCCGAGCAGCTTGTAGATGTGGCACCGGCGCAGCGGGCTGCCGCCGTAGGGCTTGCCGTCCTGTGTGGTCCACTGCTTATTGCGCCACCCCAGCTTGTCGAACCGGTGGACAATCTCCGTGACCTGCGTGCCTTCCAGATAGAGGCGGAACATCTCGCGAATGCGCTCGGCCTCCTCGAGATTGACGGTCAGCTTCCCGGCGCGGGAGTCGAGGTCGTAGCCCAGAAGGATGTGTCCACCGGTCCACTTGCCTTTCTTCCGTGCGGCGACCTGCTTGTCGCGCGTTCGGTCGGAAATGATCTCGCGCTCAAACTGCGCGAACGACAGCAGAATGTTCAGCGTCAGGCGCCCCAGAGGCGTGTTGGTATTGAATTGCTGCGTGACCGAAACGAAGCACACGCCGTGCTTCTCGAACAGGCCCATCATCCTGGCGAAGTCGATCAGCGAGCGGCTGAGGCGATCGACCTTGTAGACGACCACGCAGTCGACCTTGCCGGCCTCGATGTCCGCCAGCAGTTGCCGCACGCCGGGCCGTTCGATGTTCGCGCCGGTGTATCCGCCGTCGCTGTACTCGTTGGCAACCAGGGTCCAGCCCGCGTGGCGCTGGCTGAGGATGTACGCCTCGGCCGCTTCGCGCTGTGCGTCGAGCGAGTTGAACTCCTGATTCAGGCCGTCATCGGTGGACTTCCGGGTGTAGATCGCGCACCGGACTGTCTTCGCGATCGGGGCGTTACTCGTGGTCGCCATGCTTCCTCCCCGATTTTCCGCCCAGCCGGAAAAACGCGAATCCGTTCCACGGCGTGCCCGTCGCCTCGCGCACGGCAGAACTCAGCGAGCGGTGGATCTGGCCGGCGTACTCGAAGCCGTCCTTTCGAACGCGCACGACGATGTCCTTACCCCGATAGCGCCGCACCAGCTCGGTGCCGGGCATCGGAAGCCGCGGATCCTCGGCCGGCGCGACGCGGGCTTCCATCGTGCGCTTTTCGTCCAGGTCTCCCTTCAGGAAGTTCTTGGGTGCTCGGATTCTGAGATCGGCGTCGTTGGCGATCTCGAGGGCACGGCGTCGCGCGCGTTCCGATAGGCCGCCCTCGGCGTTCGCCTGGATGCGCCAAGCGATGCGCCGGAACAGGAACTGTTTGTGATTCGACCGGCTCGATTCTCCGAAGACGTCGCGATACCGGTTCTTGAGCTGCCCAACGGTCATGTGGCGCAGGCCTTCAATCTGCTCTCGCAGCGCGGTCGAGCTAACCGTCTCTTTTCTCATGGTGTTAACCTCCCGTCACATGACTCACTCTTTGTCTCGGGACAGTCAACTACGGCCGACGGCGGATCAGGGAACCGCACGCGCAGGTAGGCGGCGGCGAGAATGGCGGCGATCTGATGGACGGCCTCGGCACGATCGACTTCGCGGTCGTTCATGAGCGGTCTCCTTGGAGGCCACCCACGACGATGTCCGCTTCGCGGTCGACGCGCCGTCTGGTGGGGTTATCGACGCAGGTCGTTTCTGCGTCCGTTCACTATATACGCAGCGAATGTGGAAAGTGTCTCACTCGGGCCCGCCGATTTCGCGTAGGCGTTAACTAATTCCGAAGACGGAACCAGAGACGCCGAGATAGGGTGCAAAAGGGGAGTGGAACCGAGGCCGAGTCGGAGGGCCGACCGGGGCGGGCTCAAAACGGAGAGACGAACGGAGACGCCAAGTTCTTCGAAACACTACGCCAGGACGCAGGGGCAAAGCCGTCAACTAACGACCATGCAAATCAGTGGAGGGAAAGAGTTTGGCTCCTCAGGTAGGACTCGAACCTACAACCCTTCGGTTAACAGCCGAATGCTCTACCATTGAGCTACTGAGGAGCAGACGTTCGGGGTAACTTCATTACAGCAAGGCCCATCCGCCAAGTCAAACCGAATCCATGAAGATCCACCGTGCGGCGCGGCCCTCCCAGGAGAGAGGGAAATCCGGCCGACGGCGGCGCGCGATGGCCCCCACGGGCGACGACCCGCGTCCGCCCTAGAAACGATACTTCAAGCCGATCTCGATCACGCGCATCACGTTCACGTCGGTCAGATTATGGTGCCCGACTCCCGTGCGGTACTGGTTGTACAGCGCCGTCCCCGTGAGGTTCGCATTCCGAGCCACCAGCGCCTCCGGCGTATTGAACAGCGTGAAGCCGTCGGCGAAGGTACGGCCATTGGCCTTGTAGCCGACCCCGGTGTTGATCCCGTTCCGGCGCACCTGGTTGAAAGCGTTATAGAACGCCGCTCGCAGCTCGAAGGCGTGATTCTCGCGGATCGTGAAGGCCTTCGTCAGCGTCATGTCGTTGGCGAAGAGTCCGGGGCGGACCAGGTAGTTCCGCGGTCCCGTCCCGTCGTAGGACGGAAACACTCCCGGGATCGAGAGCTTCGACGGGTCGAAATAGTGCGCGAAGTCGCGGTTCAACGCATTCGGATCCCCGTTGAACTGGAGGCGGGGGCCCAGATCCGGCGTACCTAGGAACAGCACGTTCAGGTTGGCTGTGTTGGCCGTATTGCCGGCGTTCTGAATGCTGCCGAGCCCTGCCGTGGTCCTCTGGCCGCTCACTGTAGTCAGCAGGTGGCCCATGCGCCAGCCCTTCAGGATCGCCCGGCCGACCGGATTGTCGAAGTGCAGCAACCGCGCCGGCGACGGGATGTCGTAGGTGTAGTTCACGGTGAAGACGTGCCGCCGATCGCCGCCGTCGCCGCCCGCGAGGCCTCCCGTGTAGCTCTTCCAGTTGTAGAAGTACAGACCGACGTTCTCGGCCCCGCTCTCCAGCCGGCTCAGCGTGTAGGCGGCCTGGAACGTCAGCCCGTGACTGAAACGCTTGTTCGCCGCGATCTGCAACGAGTTGTACGCCAGGTTGCCGGAGTTGACCAGCATATTCAGCGTATTCATTCCGCGAAACGGACGCATGAGAATGTTGTCCACCGTGTTGCTGCCTGGCAGCGCGCCTGGATTCGCGGCGTTCACGGGTCCGAAGAAGTTGAAGCCCGCCACTCCCGGCCGGACGAACCTCGGTTCGTAGGCGGTTCCAAGCGGAATGGCGTTCAGGTTAAAGGTAATGGGCTGGTGCCGCTGAAGATTGCCGATGTAGGCGACATCGAGGATAGTATCGAACGGGATCTCCCGCTGCATCGAGATGCTGAAGTCGTAGACCGTCGGAACATGCCGGTTGCTCTCGTCGCGCGCGCCGAAGCTGGCGGCCGTGATCGGCGCCAGGTTTGAGGTCGCCGAGAGCGTGCTCAGGCTGGTCTGGCGATAGTCCACCCGCGGAGTCAGTCCGTTCTCATACTCGTTGATTGCCGAGGCGATGTTGACGCGGTTGTACGCCCAGCCGAAGCCGCCGCGGATCACGGTCTTGCCGCCGCCCGGCGACCAGGCGAAGCCCCCGCGCGGCGCCACCAGCAGCCACTTGGGATTCAGGACGCCGCTCTTGCCGATGGCCTCTCCCAGCGGTACCACGCCGTTGAACCGGTCGCCGGAGCCGGGCACGATGGTCCATTGCAGGATGGTCGCCTGCTGACCGGTGTATCGCACGCTCGGATTGGCGGGATCGATGACCGCCGACGTCGACGTTGGATCGTAGGTGTAGAATCTCGGCGCCTTGGCCGGATCCCAGCGGCTCGGCAGAAACACCGCGTCCAGAGTCTTGTCCGGAAACCGCTGGTGCTGCGTGGGGATGTGGTAGAACCGCACTCCGAAATCGAATGTCAGGTTGCTTCGGATTTTCCAGGTGTCCTGAATGAAGAAGTGGATGTCGGTGTAAAGTGCATCCTTTCTCCGGATATTCTGCACCTGCTGGAATCGCGACAGGGCGCCGGTCAGCACGTTCGACGGGCCGTAGTTGGTGTCGAAGATGCTGGCGCTCACGCCGAAGTCGTAGGTGCCGCGGTCGCCGCCGTCGGCGATGGAATCGATCTCGTCCTTGTAGTTCCGGATGTGCTGCCCGCCGAACTTGATGATGTGCGAGCCGCGCGTCCAGGTGAGACTCGAGGAGACCTGGTGCTCGTGATTGATGGCGTAGGCCGGCATGCGGGTGAAGGCGAAGTCCGCGTATCCGGTGTTCGCCACCGAAGGCAGAATGTCGTTCTCCGGCTTGTACACGGTGGGGAGAGCGCTCAGTCCGTAACGCGTCTTGGTGTTGCCGTCCGGGTCCGCCGGCAGCCATTCGACCTTGTCGTAGTTCCACGCATACAGGAAGTCGGCCACCACCGACGGTCCGAAGACCTTCGTGACGTTCGCGGCCAGCGCGCGATCCGGACGCGGCCGCTTGGTGAAGCCTTCCAGGTTCCCCCAGTTGGCGCCCGTGCTGCGGTCCTCCTGCGTGCCGTTGTCGAAGGTGTAGCGCACGTATGCGCGGGTGCTGTCGTTGACGTTCCAGTCCGTCTTGACGACGTTGGCGCTGCGCGGCTGCTTGTTGTTGACTTGCAGCACGTAGTTTTGCAGCGGGTTGTTGTCGATGTTCTGCTTCGGGAACATGGCCAGCAGCGCGCGGCCCAGCGGGTTTATCTGCGACGGCGCAAGGGTGTTATTCGGCACCGGGATCGGATTGCCGGTAAGAGCGGTTCCCGGCTGGTAGATCACCGGCCGCTGTCCCGCCGCGTTCGTCACCGTCTGCGAAAAGTCGCCCTGGCGCTCCAGGTCCGTCGGTGTCCGGCTGAAGGCCAGCGACGCCGGAATATCCTGCTTGAACTTTTCGAAATTGTAAAAGAAGAACAGCTTGTTCTTCTTGATCGGGCCGCCCAGATTGGCCCCGAAGTAGTTGAACCGGTAGCGCGGCCGCCGGGTGCCGACGTAGTTGTTCGCCCATGAGTTGGCGTTCAGCGCCTCGTTGCGGATGTAGTCGAAGATCGTCGAGTGAAACTGGTTGGTGCCGGACTTGGTGACGATGTTGATCACCGTGCCGCCCCGGTTCCCGTACTCGGCCTGGAAGTTGTTGGTGAGGACCGAGACTTCCTGAATCGATTCCAGACTCGGCGCCACCGACGTCTTGGCGTCGCTTCCCTGGTCGACGATGCTGCCGCCATCGAGGTTCACCTGCGTCTGGTTCCCCGCCTTGCCGTTGATCTTGAAGTCGGCGTATCCGGTCGACGTGTACTCTCGGCCGTTCAGCGCGTTGGTGTTGGTGGGGGTGGCGCCCGGAATCGCCTTCAGCAGGTTGATCCAGTTGCGCCCCGCCAGCGGCATCTCCGCCACCTGCCTCGCCTGGACCGTGGCGAAGCGCACCGCCGAATCCTTGACGAGCGCCTGCTCGGTCGTCGCCGACACCGTAACCGTTTCCGTGGTCCCGCCGACCTCCAACGTGATCTGGCCGAGTGCCACCTGCTGGAACGCGTTGACGGTCACGTTCTCGACGCTCTTTTCCTTGAATCCCTGCTGCGTGACGGAGACCGTGTAGCTTCCCACGACCACCGCGGGGAACGTGAACAGTCCGGCTTCGTTGGTGGCCGTCGAACGGATCGTTTGCGTGGCCGTCTGCGTCAGGCGCACCGTCGCACCCGCCATCACGGCGCCGCTGGAATCCTGAACGGTCCCGGTAATCGAACCCAGCCCCGATTGAGCCATCAACTGGCCCGCCGCCAGGGCGAGCGACAAACCGAGTCCTCGAGCGAGTCTTGACATGGACGATCTACCTCACTGAAACGATACCGCTGCGCGGCGATTGGGTCTGTTATATCACAGGATGGCGCCGTTCGCCAGTATGTTAACGTTATAATCCTGTCCGATGAAGACGCCGCCCGATGGCCGCGCACGAAGCTGCCGCGCCGCGGCCTGCTCGGTGGCGCTCGTGGCGGTCGTCGGCGCCGTGTTCTGGCCAGTGCTGCGGAACGGCTTCGTCGGCTACGACGACGAGGAGTACGTCACCCGCAACCCGCGCGTGAACACCGGCCTTTCGCGCGAAAACGCCCTGTGGGCCTTGACCGCGGCGCACTCCAACAACTGGCATCCGCTCACCTGGATGTCGCATCAGTTGGACTGCACGATCTTCGGCCTGAACCCCGCCGGCCATCACGCCGTCAACCTCGCCTTTCACGCCGTCAACACCGCGCTGCTCTTCCTGTGGCTGCACGCGATGACGGGATCGCTGGGCCCCGGCGCCTGGGCCGCGCTGATCTTCGGCCTGCATCCGCTTCATGTCGAGTCGGTGGCGTGGGTCGCCGAGCGCAAGGACGTACTCAGCGGGTTCTTCGCGCTGCTGGCGTTGCTGGCCTACACCGCGTACGCGCGACATCCCGGCCTGCGGCGATACCTCGCCGTGACGGCGCTCCTCGCCCTGGGACTCATGGCGAAACCGATGCTGGTCACGCTGCCCGTGCTGTTCCTGGTCCTCGACCTCTGGCCGCTCGCCCGCGGTCCGCGCATTCTCGAGAAACTGCCGTTGCTCGCCGTCTCGGCGCTCGCCTCGCTGGCGACGATCTGGGCGCAGAGCCGCGGCGGGGCCGTCGCGGGACTCGAAGGGCTGCCTCTCGATGCCCGGCTCGCCAATGCGGTCCTCTCGTACCTCCGATACCTGGCAAAGACGATCTGGCCCGTCGACCTCGCCGTCTTCTATCCATTCCCGCTCGGCGGCATCCCGCCGTGGCAGGTCGCGGCCGCCGCCGCGGCGATGGCGGCGGTCACTGCGCTGGTTCTGGCCCTCCGCCGGCAGCGGCCCTGGCTGGCGGCCGGATGGTGCTGGTACGTGGTGACGCTTCTGCCGGTGATCGGGATCGTGCAGGTGGGAATGCAGTCGATGGCCGACCGCTACATGTACCTGCCGATGGTTGGGCTGCTGATCGCGGTCGCCTGGGAAGCCGTGCGTTGGCATGGCCGCGCGGCCGCCATCGCGGGGCTCGCCGCCGCGGCCGGCTGCGCGATTCTCTCGTCGCGTCAGATTCCGGTGTGGCAGGACGGCGTGACGTTGTTCACCCATGCCCTCGCGGTGACGCGCGGCAATTTCGTCGCCCACAACAACCTGGGCGTCGAGCTCGACCGCCGCGGCCGGTCCGAGGAGGCCATCGCCCACTATCGCGAAGCCCTGCGCATCAAGCCGGGCGATCGCAACGCCGAAACGAACCTGGCGCAGGCGAGCTTCGACAATGGCGAGCGCCTGTTCAACCAGAACAAGCTTGATGACGCCGTGGCGAGCCTCCAGGAGGGGCTGCGCTACCGGCCGTCGAACGCCGTGGCGCACGCCTACATCGGCCAGGTCCTGTTGGATAGGCGCCAGCTCGGCCCCGCCGCTGCGCGATTCCGGAAGGCTCTCGATCTGGACCCAAAGCTCGTCCGCGCGCACGTCGGGATGGGCATGGTGTACGCTCACGCCGGCAAGGACCTCGATGCGCGGCGCTCGTTCGAAGAGGCCTTGCGTCTCGACCCGTCGAACATCGAGGCGCGCTTCGATCTCGGACTGGTTCTCGCGGCCCTGGGACAGCGCGCCGAGGCGCTGCGTCATTTCAACGAGATCCTCCGGGTCAAGCCGGACTACGCGCCGGCCCGCGAGGCGCGCGCGGCGTTGACCCCACGGTGACGCGAGGCCCCGTCAACTCGGGGCATCGACCCGCGCGCCGCTACGACCGCGCCTCGAGATAGCTCTTCAACTTCAGCAGCGTCTTCTTCTCTTCCCCGCTCACGTTCATAATCGCTCCCAGGACGCGAAACCACGGATTCGAGAACTCCATCGCCATGTCGACGCTCACCCGGCTCCCGGCCCCCTCCGCCTCGATCCGGATGTCCCATTCCCCGCCCATGCCCATGCTCGACTCCACCACGCGCGTTTTGATCCGCCGCGGCGCGTCGGCCACCGTCTCCTCATACGTCGCCCAACCCATCGAGCCCGTATAGCGGTATCGCCTCGGCGCGGCCCTCTGCAGAAACTCCACCTGCATGATCTCGCCGCCCGCCCACGCGCCCAACTTCTCCGGGTCGCTCACCAGCGCCCAGACCGCCTCCGGGGCCCGCGCGATCTCCACGCTCGCCGACCCCGCCACGCGCGAGGGCAGGAACAGCCCGATCGCGCCCGCCAGCAGCACCAGTCCGGCCAGTCCGCCGGCGATGTACAGAATCCACTTCCCCACGCGCTTCATGACGCCTTCGCCTCCATCGGAAACATGCGGTCGATCGCCGCCCCCCACTGCTCGCGAATCTCCGCCTCGCGCGCGGCCGCTTCGCCGAACAGCACCCACATCATGGTCACCATCGTTTTGCCCCAGCCCCGCTCGACGAACAGCGAGAGCATCGAGTCCTGAAGACCGTCGACCGTCAGGCACAGGTAGCCGGGCTTCGGGAACCTCACGACGCGGCCCGCGAGCGAACCCGCCTGGTAGCGCTCGCCCTCCCGTGGAGGACCGGCGAGGCCGAGACCCTCGCTGAGCAGGCGATTCCACGCCGCGTCGCGGTCCGAGTCGAGCATCCGGAAGAACGTCACGTTGCGCGCCGCCTTCCCCCGATGCCGCTCCAGTCCGAACTTCAGCATGACGAGGAACATCGTCCAGCCGCCGTGGGTCGACTCGTACTCTTCGTCGAACGACGCCTCGGCGCCGAAGCCGGAATGCACCAGCCGCAGCACCGTCGATCCGCCCTTCGCCTCGAGGATGTAGTCGACCGCGCGCGGCGAGTCGCCGCCGGGCCCGGTCCGCAGGCGGCGGCCCGGCTCCCAGATGAGAATCCGCTCCTCGCCGCCCATGCCCTCGCCCCACGACATCCAAATCGAGCCGCCCTCGCCGGGCGTCACGCGCGCCTCGGGCGCGAACCACTTGACGATCTCGCTCGCTTCCGAAATCGCGCGCCAGACTTCTTCCGACGGCGCCTCGATCTCGATCGTGAATTCGTGTTTTCGTTGTTCGCTCATTTCAGTCCATTCTGGCGGGCTCGCCATTCGGCGGCTCCGCCCGCGTAATCGCCGGATACACGCCGGTGAGACAGCGGAACAGCCGCCCGCCCGGCGCCTCGGCGTCGTGATACTTCGCCGCCAGGCGCGCCATCGCCGTGGCGAGCTCCTCGGCGAACTGGTTGCGCTCCTCCGGCGACCGGAAGCGGATCTCGGTCTCCAGCGTCAGCGTCGCCATGCGCTTCCCCGCCCGCCGTGCCCGCACCGCCACCGACGACACCTCGCGGATCGCCCGCGCGCACGCCGCCACCAGCCACGCCGCCGAAAAACGGTCGTGACGCTCCTCGGGCGCGCCGCCCAGCTTCCCCAGCGCTTCCGGGCCGATCAAATAGCGCCGCGCCGTCGCCCGCACCAGCCGCTCGATGCAGTTGCCCTTTCGCCGCTCCTCGACGAACTCCAGGAACCCCGCCCGCTCCAGCTCCCGCAGGTGATAGTTCACCTGCTGGCGCGGCAGCCCCAGCGCCCGCCCGATCGCCGACGCCGAGTTGGGCTCCGCACATTGCTCCACCACGCGCAGCCGCGCCGGGTCGAGCAGCGTCGCGGCGCGCTCCGCGTCGCGCACGATCTCGAGAGCCGCGGCCGCCATCGAAGCCAGTATACGATCCGACAATTATAATTGTCAAGAAATAAATACTGTACGGAGCGCCGCCCGCGTACAATGCGCCGGATGACCGGACCCCTCATCTCCTGCGTCATGGCGACCGGCGGCCGCCGCCGCTTCCTCCCGCAAGCCCTGCGATGCTTCGCCGCGCAAAGCTACCGCAACTCCGAGCTCATCGTGGTGGACGACAGCGCCCGCTCGGCCGCCTCGCTCTTCGCCCGCGCCCCGCGAGTCCGCTACATCCACCTCCCGCGCCGCACTCCCACCGGGACCAAGTTGAACCTCGCCATCGAGGCCGCCCGCGGCGACATCCTCCAGAAGCTCGACGACGACGACTTCTACCGCGCCGATTTCCTCGCCTCCTCGGTGCGAAATTTCCCGGCACGTCTGCTCGCCTCCACCGTCGTCACGCGCTGCTGCTTCCTGGTGCTGTTTCGCGATTCAGCCGTCGTGCGCCACAGCGGTCACGGCTGGCAGCCGGGCGGGACCCTGTGCTTCCATCGCGACCTGTGGCGAAAGGGTCCCTTCCGCCGCGTCTACCGCTCCGAGGATTCCTGGCTGCTCGCCGACCACCAGCCCCGCATCGTGCGCGTCTGCGACACCGGGCAGTACATGATCGTCCGCCACGGGTGCAACACCTGGAACGCGATGTCCAACGGCCAGACCGCCGATGAGTATCTCAGCGGATGCCGGCCCTATCGCCGGGCGCTACGGGATATCGTCCCCGCTTCTGCCTTTCGGTTTTACCGCGAGTGCTTTCGGTGGGGCGTCGGTAACTGAGCCGCGCCTGCGCGTCCGTAGTGGAACCGCGCCTCCGTCACCGAGCCGCGACCGCAGGGAGCGGTCCGGGGCCTACAGCACGCGCGGCTGGAGCTTGAGCAATTCCAGGAACTCGGGATTCTGCTGGAGGCCGGCGAACTCCGGATCCTCCACCAGCTTTTTGCGCTCCGTGAATCCCTCTTCAAGAGCCTTCCGGATATAGAGCAGCGCGCGATCGGTCACGCCCGCCTTGGCGTACGTCTTCGCCAGGTAGAAGTGGAACTTGGCGCGTTCGGCGACGCTGCGCTCCTGGAGCAGCACGCCGTGGCTCCCGCGGTACTCGAAGACCTCCGGGTCAAGCTCGAGCGCCTTCTCGTAGGCGGTCATGGCGTCCTTGTAGTTCTTGCGGGCGAAGTAGGCGGTGCCGAGGTTGCTGTAAATCGAAGCCGAGTAGGGATTGAACTTGAGGGCTTTCCTGTATTGATTCACCGCGCGGCGGTAGCTCTTGGTCGCGTAGAAAATCGTGCCGAGATTGTTGACCGCCTCCGGATAATCCGGCTTCATCCGGATCGCCATCTCGTAGTTGCGCTTGGCCTGCGCCAGCTCGACCAGCTGGTGATGGGCGATCCCCATCTTGTTGGCGACCGTGTGCGTCACCGGTTTCAGCGTCCGGTAAATCGTCAACGCCTCGCGATACTCCTTGCGCGCCATGTGAATGTCGGCGCGCATCTCTGGGGTGATGACGCGGGGTTCGGGAATCGGCGGCCGCTCGAGCGGGGGATTGTTCTTGACTTCTCCGACGAGGCTGGTCTGCGCCGCGCAGCAACACACGGCTGCAACGGCGATAACGGTTCGACGCAGGATGGCGGATAGCATGGCGCCTTCCTCCTACCTCATTTGAACATATCGCGCACCCGGCCCCAGAACCCTCGCTTCGGCTTCGCTGCCTCCACCGGCGCCGGGCGCACCGGCTCCACCCGGATCGTCTGTACGTGACGCGGAGGACGATTCTCCGCCACCTGCCCCGCCGCCGCCGCCGGCTCGGCCGGAGGATTCACCTCCCAGCCCGCCACCTGCGTGGTCCCTCCACCGCACAGCTCCACCGGCTGCGTCCCCGCGACGAAAACCTCGGTCCTGGGCGTGCCGCCGCAGCCTGCCGTAGCGAGCTTCCCGGTGGTTGAATCCACCTCCGCGGCGATTACGCCCGCCGGGGCCTCGAACGGCCGCGCGCCCCGATACGGCCGGAACTGGTGCGCCTTTTTCATGAACGACGTCCAGATCGGCAGCGCCGAATGCGCGCCTTCCAGCTTCAGCTCGCGATTATCGTCGTAGCCCACCCAGACGACGCACACCAGCTCCGAGGTGAACCCCGCGAACCAGCCGTCGTGCGACGTCCCGGTCTTCCCCGCCGCCGGAAGTCCGAAGCCCCGCCCGCGCGTGGCAGCTCCCGTCCCGGTGCGCAGAACCTCCTCCAGGAGATTCACCATCAGGTAGGCCACCCGTGGGTCGAGCACCGGCTTGCCTTGCACCTTGTGCCGATAGATGGTCTTGCCGTGCTGGTCGCGGATCATCTGGATCCAGCTCGGTTTGAGATACACGCCCTGGTTCACGAAGATCGTGTAGGCGCCGGCGATCTCCAGCGGCATCACCTCGTAGGCGCCCAGCGCCACCGCCGGCGTCGGCTGGATTCTCATGTTCAGCCCGGCGTTGCGCGCCAGCTCCACCACGCGGTCGTAACCCGCCATCTCGGCGAACTTCACCGTCGGGATGTTCAGCGACTTCGCCAGCGCCAGCCGCAGCGACACCTGCCCGTGGAACTCGTTCTTGTAATTGTTCGGCTCGTAGGGCTTGCCGTCGAACCAGAACGTCGTCGGCTCGTCCAGCACCCGCGAGACCGGCGTGATCGGCGACGCCCCGCCGTCCAGCGCCGAGCTCAACGCCGCCGCGTAGACGAACGGCTTGAATGACGACCCCGGCTGCCGCTTCGCCAGCGCCCGGTTCAACTGGCTGGTCCCGTAATCGCGGCCGCCCGCCAGCGCCTTGACCTCGCCGGTATGCGCATCGAGCGCCACCAGCGCCACCTGCACCTTCGGCCAGCCGCGCTCCGGCGTCCGCCCGCGGCGCCGCAGCAGTTCGTCGACCTCCTTCAGTCCCTCGCGCACGGCCTCGGCGGCGGCGCGCTGGAGATTCAGATCGAGCGACGTGTAGACCCGATAGCTGTGCGTCTGGAAATCGTGGTCCTGGAACTGTTCCTGGAGCTTCGTGTTCACCAGGTCGACGAAGAACGGAGCTTCCTCCGACTCCGGCGCGCCGTGCGAGAGCTTCAGCTTCGCCGCCATGGCTTCGTCGCGCTCGCGATCGGTCAGGTACCCGTTGTCGTGCATCATCGTCAGGATGATGTTGCGGCGCGTCTGCGCGCGGTCCGGGTACCGCAGCGGATTGAAGCGGCTGGGCGACTGAATCACTCCCGCCAGGGTGGCCGCCTCGGAAATCGTCAACTGCGCCAGATCCTTGCCGAAGAACACCTGGGCGCCCTGCGCCAGCCCGTGGATGTTGAAGCTCCCGATCCGGCCGAGATAGATCTGGTTGGCGTAGTACTCGAAGATCTGCTCCTTGGTGAGCTTGCGCTCCAGGTGCAGGGTCATCAGCGTCTCGGCGGCCTTGCGCTGCGGCGTGCGGTCGAGCGTCAGCCACAGGCTGCGCGCCAGTTGCATGGTGAGCGTCGAGGCGCCCTGCGCGTTGCTTCGCGACCGCACGTCGATCCAGGCGGCCTTCAGAATGCGGAACGGGTCGAAGCCGGCGTGCAGGAAGAAGCGCTTGTCCTCGGCGGAGATGACGGCGTGCACGATCAGCTTGGGGATGTCCTCGAAGCGCACCAGGCGGCGCTTCTCGCGCTTGTTGTCGAACAGGTTGGTGATCAGCTCGGGTTCGAGCAGATACTGCGTCCGCTCGGTGCTGTCGCTCAGCGAGACGATCTGCGCCAGCCGCCCTTGCGAGAACCGCAGCGAGACCGGCTCGTTCTGCGCCACCGCGTCGACGCCGGGGAACACCTCTACCTGGCCGGGCCGCGCATGGTACCAGCCGATGCGGTTGCTGCGGGCGTCGCTGAAGCCCGCACGGCGGAGCTGCGCCAGTACCTCGTCGGGCGATATCCCGTCGCCGAGACTCACCACGTCCGGCGCGGCGTAGAGCTTGGAAGTGTTGGTGAACGGCCCGCGGGCCAGCTTCTCGTCGATCATCCGCGAGAACTTCAGGTAGTAATAGGTGAAGACGATCAGGCCGAAGCAGCCGATCGAGACCGTGAGGGCAGCCAGGATCTTGCCGGCCGGATGCCGCAGGAACCGGAAGAACCTCCCCGGCCCCGCCTTTGGGATGCGTACGCGCAATTCGAGTCCTGCCCATACACATTGTCGCACGCCGTTCCGAGCCGCTACCAAGCGGTCACTCCTCCCTTCCTCCCATGCGACATTAGTCCGATGCCCCCCTGCGGCGCCTGCCGCGCCCCCCTCGCCGGCCCCCCTGCCGTCCGCCTCGCCTCTTCCTCCCTCCACGCCTGCCCCGCCTGCGGCTCCTGGAGCTACTTCCCTCGCCCCGACCCCGCCGCCCAGGCCGCCCTCCACGACCGCGACGACTACTTCGACCACCCCTACTTCGCCCTCCGCCGCGCCGACACCGCCGCCCAACAGCGCCGATGCGCCGCCGTCTTCCGCCGCCTCGCCCCCGCCCTCGACCCCGCCACCCTCCGCGGCCAGCCGATCCTCGACGCCGGCTGCGACACCGGCGGCCTCCTCGTCGCCGCCCGCGACCTCTTCGGCGTCCTCCCCTTCGGAATCGACGTCTCCGGCCGCGCCGTCGCCGCCGCCCGCGAGCGCGGCATCGAGGCCTGCCGGTCAACCCTCGAAGCCGCCCCCGGCGGCTTCCGCGACTTCGCCGCCATTACCGCCATCGACCTCATCGAACACCTGCCCGATCCCAACGCCTTCCTCCTCGAAGTCCACCGACGCCTGCGGCCCGGCGGCGCCGTCTACCTCGAAACCCCGAACATCCGATCGTCGGTGTACGCCGCGGGCCGCATCCTGGCCGCGCTGGAGCGCCTTCCCCTCCACCGGCTGCTCGATCGCCTCTTCCCCGCCGAGCACCTCCACTACTTCACCGCCGCCGCGCTGGCGTCGATGGCCCGGTGCGCCGGCCTCGACGTGGTCGCGATTTCCACCCGCCCGCTCCCCTGGTCCGGCATCGCCGCCTCCACCGCCGTGCGCCTGGCGATGGCGCCGCTTCAGGCTCTCGATCGCGTTTCCGGCCGCGACATTCTGATCTGCGCCGTATTGCGCCGGCCTCCAACGGCGTGAGAAAGTAAACCCAATGCCGGGTGTGTTCGTTCTGCTTCCGGTGCTCAACGAAGCGGAGAACATTGCCGCCTTGCTCGACGGCATCGAGACCCACCTCGCCGGATCCCCCTACACCATCGGCGTGCTCGACGACGGCAGCACCGACGGCACCGTCGATCTCGTCCGCGGGCGCATCGCCGCCGGCGGCCCCATTCACCTGATCAGCCGCACCAAGCGTTATCGCGCCTCGCAGCGCGGCGCCGCGCTCCGAACGTTGATGCTGTGGGGCCTCCAGCACACCGCCCACGACGTTTTCGTCGAAATGGATGGCGATTTATCGCACCGCCCCGAAGAGCTTGCCACCGGAATCGCGATGGTCGCCGGCGGCCGATGCGACGTGGCCATCGCCTCCAAGTACCTGCCGGGAAGCGAGGAGCTTCACCGCCCCTGGGGCCGGCGAATGGTGAGCCGCGTCTGCAGTCTCGCCGTGCGGGCGCTCATCAGCCGGAGCGTGCGCGATTACAGCAACGGCTTCCGGTTCTACACGCGCGCGGCCGCGGCGCTGGCGGCGGCGCATCCCAACCGCTACGGCAGTCCCATCTATCTCTCCGAGGTGCTGGCGCTGTGGCTCCGCGAGAACCTGCGGGTCGCCGAGTTCCCCAGCCGCTACCTGGGCCGCGAAGAGGGCGTCTCCAAGCTCCGCATCGCCGACCTGGTCAAAGCCTCCATCGGAGTTTTCGAGATCGCTGCGCGCTACCACGTCCTGGGATTCGAGCACGTGCCCGTCGAGCCGGCCGCCCGCCTGCGGGACGCCGATGCATCGTAACGGCGTCGCCGTTTCCATCCCCCTGCTCCTGATGGCGGCTGTCGTCGCCCTGTTCTTTCTCACCACCGCCTATCACAGCCACCGATATGGCGGCGTCGACGAAATCGGACTCTACAATCCGGCCTATATGGACTACACATATGGCCGGATTACCTACCCCGCCCATGGCTATTTCAAGGAAATGGCCGTCCATCCACCCGTGCACTACAAGATGATTGCCGCGCTCATGCGCGCCGGCCTCACGCTCTATTACGCGCAGGCGACGCCGGTGGTCGCCTTCTCTCTGTTGTGCCTGTGGTTGGTGATTCGCAGCCGGATGCCCTGGCCGCTCCGCGCCGCCTTCTTGTTCGCCCTCTGGCTCCCCTACGCGTTTTTCCTGAAGTACGGTCTGGAGATGTTCGGGATGCGGCCCGAAGGCGCCATCGGGGCCGCGTGGATGACGGGACTTGCCGCTCTCGAATCCGCCCGCGCCGACGAATGGCGCCGCTCGCGCCTCTTCCTCGGCGGCCTGCTGGTGACCTACGCGGGCGTGCTGCATTACTACGCGCCGTTCGCGGCGCTGGCGGCCGGGGTCTACGCCGCCGCGGCCGTCCGCGACCTCGGATGGAGCCGCGCGCGCGGCGCGGTGCTGGCGATCGCCGCCGGATGCGCCGCGATCGGCCTCCCGTTCGTGGCGTTGTGGGCCTGGCCCTACCGCAACGAGATCTACAGGATGCTGAGCACCACCGGCCGGCGCGGAACCATCGCCGACAACTTCGCCGCCCAGGCGCGCGAGTACGCCTATTTCTCCGGCATGGACCTCGGCTTCCCCGGACTGAGCGCCGCCTTCTCCTCCGGCGTCCCGCTGGTGGCGATCTCGACGCTCCTGCTGGCGGCGCTCCGGCAGACGCGCGTGCTGGCGCTGGCCGCCCTCCCGATCCAGTTGTTCGTACTCCTCCTCGCCTGGCACAAGCACAGCCACTACCTGATTCACGAAGTCGCGATGCTCGGGCTGGCCGCCGTCGTGGTTCTGGCGACAGCCGCCTCCCTGGCGATCGAACGCCTTCCGTTCGAGCCCGCGCGGCGCTTCGCCGCCGCCGCCGTCATCCTGCTGTTCACGGCGATGCTGTGGCGCGGGACCGCCTGGATCGGCGGCGCGCGCTGGTCACTCGCCCCCCACATCCACGAGCAGGAGACCGCCCGAGCCTCCGGCCGCGAGATCCTCGGGCCGAACGCGCGCGTCGCCAGCCGCATATCGATCTGGTATGGCGCCGCCGCCGCCGACTGGCACGACCCCACTGCGTTCCTGCTCTCGCCGCCCCGCTCGCCCGCGGCCGCCGAGGTCCGCGCCTACCTCTCGCGCTTCGACGCGGTTGGCGAATCGTCGCACATGAGCGATTTCACCTGGAACGCCGAAGGGACCGGCATCCTGTCCTGGTACGTGAGCGGCGTGCTCCGGCTGCGCGGCTTTTTCTTCGCGCAGGCCAACTCGGCGCTCAGCTATCTGCTGTTTCATGTCGCGCCGCCGGCCTTCACCGGCTTCGCCAAGCGGCACGAAGGACTGTTCCGGTATGACCCCGACCCCGCCGGCGGCTGGGAGTTCGTCACGCTCGCCGGTCCCGACACGCCGGCGCTCACCGCCTACCGTCATCAGGCACGGGCGCACAACATCATGGCGCTGCCCCCCGCCGCCGGACCCGGCGTGCTCACCATGGCCGTGGTGCGCCTTGGGACTCCCCTTCCCGTCGGCCACCGCCTAATCGACAGCGTGCGCGTCACCGAGCGGCCCGTCGACCAGCGCGCGCTGGTGGAGCGGTTGCGCCGCGAGGATCGCCCGATCCGCTTTCACCCTCCACCGTAGGGTCCTCGACCTGCCACCTCACACCTGCCACCTGCCACCTCCCGTCACCTCGCGATCCCCCGCTTGCTCCCCCTCACGAACGCCGCCAGCTCCGCTGCGTGCTCGCCACCCACCTCCGACTCGATCCGCGCCAGCGCCTCCTCCAGCTTCAGCCCGCTCCGGAACAGAATCTTGTACGCCGACTTCAGCGCCGCGATCTCCCCCGTCGAAAACCCCGCCCGCCGCAGCCCGACCAGGTTCACTCCCGCCGGCTCCACGTCGAACGACGAATACAGAAAGAACGGCGCCACGTCGCGATTCACCCGCGTGTTCCCGCCGATCATCGCCAGCCGCCCGATCCGCGAAAACTGGTGCACCACCACGCCGCCCGAGATAAACGCCCGGTCGCCGACCTCCACGTAGCCCGCGATCAGCGCGCAGCTGCAGATCACCGTCTCGTTGCCGATCCGGCAGTCGTGCGCGATGTGTCCGCTCGTCATGATGTAGTTCCCGTCCCCGATTACCGTCTCCGACTCCGGCTTAGTCCCGCGCGAAATCGTGTAGTGCTCCCGGATGCGGTTTCCATGTCCGATGCGCAGATAGCTCCGCTCTCCGGTGAAGCTGCGGTCGAGCGGGTCCGTGCCCAGCACCGAGCCCGCCGATATCTCGTTCCGGTCGCCCAGTGTCGTCCAGCGTTTGACATAGACGTACGGCTCCAGCCGGCAGTGCGCGCCGATCGCCGCATCCTGCTCCACCACGCAGTACTCGCCGATCGCCGTCCCCGCGCCCACACGGGCGTCCCGATGAACGCGCGCCGTCGGCGCCACCACCGCGGAGGGATCGACGGACATAACCTGTATGATACAGACTGAAGGAGACTCAACCCTTGCGCCTGCGCGAGCTGGCCCAGCGCCTCGCCGCCGAATTCGAAGGCGACCCCCAAACGGAAATCGACGATGTCGCGACGCTCGAGTCCGCCGGACCGCGGCAGCTCGCCTTCGCGGCAGGCTCCAAAGCCGTCGGGCAGGCGCGTAAATCTCCCGCCGGCTGCCTCGTCGTTCCCCTCGACTTTCCCGCCGGACGCCCCCTGATCCGCGCCGCCGAACCGCGCGCGCTCTTCGCCCGCGCCGTGCTCCTGTTCCATCCGCCGCGCGGCATTCGACCCGGGATCCATCCGTCCGCGATCGTCGCCCGCGACGCAACGCTCGGCGCCGGAGTCGAGATCTCGGCCAACGTCACGATTGGCGCCCGTTCGTCGATAGGCGCCGGCGCTTCGATCGGCCCCGGCTGCGCCATCGGCGAGGACGTCTCGCTCGGCCCCGGCGCGCTCCTCCACGCCCACGTGACCATCTACGACGGCGTTAAGATCGGCGCGCGCGCGGTTCTGCACTCCGGATGTGTGCTCGGCGCCGACGGCTTCGGCTTCGTCCTCGCCGGCGGCCGCTACGAGAAGTTCCCGCAGATCGGCGGCGTCGAGATCGGCGACGACGTGGAGATCGGCGCCAACTCCTGCGTCGACCGCGCCGCGCTCGGCGTCACCTCCATCGGCGACGGCGTCAAGCTCGACAACATGGTCCACGTCGGCCACAACTGCCGCATCGGTAAGCACGTCGTCGTCGCCGCGCAGACCGGATTCTCCGGAGGCGTCGTCGTCGAGGACTACGCGGTGATCGGCGGACAGGTCGGCATCGGCGACAAGGCCCGCATCGAGTCGCGCGCCGTGCTCGGCTCCGGCTGCGGCGTGCTGACGTCGAAGATCGTGCGCTCCGGGCAGATCGTCTGGGGGACGCCCGCGCGCCCGCTCAAGGAGTATCTCGACATGCTCGCCGCGCTCTCGCATCTGCCCGAATTGCGCGCCGAGGTGCGCGATCTCCAGCGCCGCCTCGCCGGAGAGAAGTGATGCTGATCGTCGTCGGCGGCCACAGCCGCAACATCGGCAAGACGTCCGTGGTGGCCGGCCTCATCTCGGCGATGCGCGAAGCTAACTGGACCGCCGTCAAGATCACGCAGCTTGGACACGGCGTCTGCTCGGCCGCCGGAGAGCCTTGCGATTGCGCCGTCGACCCGCGGCATCCCTACGAGCTCACCGAGGAGGTCGCGCCCAACGCCGCCGACTCCGGCCGCTACCTCGCCGCCGGCGCCGCGCGTTCCTTCTGGCTGCGCACCGCCGAAGGCCGCCTCGGGGGCGCGATGACGGCCCTGCGCGCCATTCTCCCGCTCGGCGGCAACGCCATCGTCGAGTCGAACAGCGTCATGGGATTCCTGCGGCCCGACCTCTACCTCGTCGTGGTCGACCCCACCGTCGAAGACTGGAAGCTCTCCGCGCGCCGTCATCTCGACCGCGCCACCGCCATCGTCGAAGTCTGGGGCGGCCCTCCAGCGCCGCGCGCGGCGCTTCCGGGTCGCGACAGGCCCCGCTTCCCCGTTGCGCCCCCGAGCTATCTCTCCCCGGAGTTGGTCGACTTCGCGCGTTCCCGGCTCTCCGCCTCCAACTCGTGAACCGCGTCGCTCACCATCAGCCCGAGCTGATCCACCAGCCGCCGCAACTGCTCCAGTTGGGGACGCACGCGCGCATCGCCGCGCGGCAGAATCATCTCGAGGTAATAGGTGATCGATTCGATCGCGCTGATTGGCTGCGCCAGCTCGTGTGCCAGGCGGCTGAGGGTTTCCACCGGTTCGTGCCGGGGCAGGGGAGCGGGCGATACGGAAGCCATTCTCGACCAGCGAGGATTATAGCCGATTCGGGAGAGGCCGTCCGGGTATATATTCGTACCAGCATGTCGATCAGCACTCGCATCTTCGACCGCGAGTCGGGCGAGCCGCACCCTGGCGTCGTTGTGCTGCTCGAATTCCAGGTCTCCGAAAGCGAGTGGACCGTCGCCGGCACCGGCATCTCGGATTCCGAGGGCCGTGTCCAGAACCTCGTCTCGTCCGATTTCACCGTGCGCCCGGGACTCTATAAGTTGATCTACGACACCGACGGCCGGCCCGGCGCGCAGCAGCGCACCGTCCTGACGTTCGAGGTCACCAGCCTGGACCGCAACTACCACATCCCCATGCCCGTCGGATTGCAGAGAGTAGAGCTATGAACTGGATCCTGATGCTGTGCCTCTCGCAGGCCGCGTCGCCGTTGCGCCAGTCGGCCTTCACCGGCGAGGCGGTCCTGCGGTAAATCGTCGCGAACTCCCCGCCGAGCCTACTCCGACAGAATCGGCTCCACCACCTCGTCCGCCGCCGGCTGCAAGTGCGGACTCCGCTCCAGCAGCCGCGCGCAGGTGTTCCACCGCAGCAGCGCGTCGTCGTTGCCCGCCGGACGAAGCGCCTCCGCCTTCTCGTACCACGACATCGCGTCGCGAAACGCCTCATAGGCGCGGTTGTGCGACCCCGGCCGTCCGTGACGCATCAGCGCCCGCGCCTGCCGCTCCCGGACGAGGCCCGAATAGTAGGCGCGCTCGTAGGGGCTGTCGAGTCGACCGATCAGCTCGCGCGCGTCGCCCGGCGCGCGGCCTTCGTCGAACTGGTCGGTCACCGCCAGGATCAGCATGACAAGCGCCTCCTGGTGGCCCGCGTCGATGCGGAGAATGTCGAGGCAGATGCTCTCCGCCAGCGCCGGTTCGTTCAGCAGGCGGTAGCGCTCCACCTTGGCGAGCGCCGCCGGAATCGCCTCCTCGGAGAGTGGCTTCAGCTCGTACATGGCTGCACCTCCCGGCGGGCCTTAGCCCGCTCCTATCGGAATATCCGGAACAGCTTCCTGAGCGGATCGTAAAACTCGTCGACCACGCGCTCCTTCAACGGAATAATCGCGTTCTCCGTAATCGTAATCTCTTCCGGGCACACCTGGCGGCAGCAGGTCGTGATGTTGCAGAACCCGATGCCGTGGTCGTTCTTCAACTCGCGCAGCCGGTCGCCGGTGTCCAGCGGATGCATCTCCAGCGCCGCCGCGTAGACGAAAAACCGCGGTCCGATGAAGCGCTCGAACTGCCGATGCTCCCGCAGCACGTGGCAGACGTCCTGGCACAGGTAGCACTCGATGCACTTGCGAAACTCCTGCACGCGGTCGACGTCGGCCTGCGCCATCCGCCAGGTGCCGTCGGCGGCGTCGGGCGGCCGCGGCGCGAACGGGCGGATCGATTTCTTCACCCGGTAATTCCAGGAAACGTCCGTCACCAGGTCGCGCACCGGCGGGAAGGCGCGCATCGGCTCCACCGTCACCGGCTTCGTCAGGTCGATCGAATTGAGCCGCGTCATGCACATCAGCCGCGGATACCCGTTGATCTCCGCCGAGCACGACCCGCATTTGCCCGCCTTGCAGTTCCATCGCACCGCCAGGTCGTTCGCCTGCGCCGCCTGGATGTCGTGCACCGCGTCCAGCACCACCATGCCTTCGGTGACTTTGGTAGTGTAATCCTCGAAGCGCCCGCCCGCCGCGTCGCCGCGCCAGATCCGGAACGTCGCCGCCGATTCCCCCGCCATCACTTCATCTCCATGACGATCTCGTGCAGCTCCTCCGGCATCTCGTGTATCGGCCGACGGGTCACCGCCATCGACCCGTCGCCGTTCTGGTGGACCAGCACGTTCACGTTGCCGAGCTCGGCGTCCTTGTGAGGATAGTCCTCGCGGAAGTGCGCTCCGCGGCTCTCGGCGCGCTCCAGCGCCGCCCGCGTGATGGCTTCCGACACCGTCAGCATGCTCGGCAGGTCGAGCGCCGTGTGCCAGCCGCCGTTGTATTCGCGATTCCCCTTCACCGTCGCGCGCCGCGCGCGCTCCTTCAGTTTCTCCAGGCCTTCCAGCGCCCGCCGCATCTCCGCCTCCTGGCGCACAATCCCGACCAGGTCCTGCATCATGTCCTGCAAGTCGTCCTGGATCTGATACGGATTCTCGCCGCTTCCCGACGCCGCGCGATCGAAAGGCTCCACCGCCTCTCGCGCCGCCTGTCCCGCCCGATCGCGGTCGATCCGCGCCGCGCCGTTCTCGCGTGCGAACACCGCCGCGTAACGCCCCGCCCGTCTGCCGAACACCAGCAGGTCCGAGAGCGAATTCCCGCCCAGCCGGTTCGCCCCGTGCAGTCCCGCGCCGCACTCGCCCGCGGCGAACAGGCCCGGCACCGTCGACATCTGCGAATCGGCGTCCACCATCACGCCGCCCATCATATAGTGTGTCGTCGGCCCGACCTCCATCGGCTCTTTCGTGATGTCGATGTCGGCGAGCTGTTTGAACTGGTGGTACATGCTCGGCAGCTTGCGCTTGATGTGCTCGGCGGCGCCCGGCAGGCGCTTGTGAATCCAGGCGATGTCCAGGTACACGCCCCCGTGCGGCGACCCGCGTCCTTCCTTGATCTCGCGCACGATCGAGCGCGCCACGTGGTCGCGCGTCAGCAGCTCCGGCGGACGCCGCGCGTTCTTGTCGCCCTGCGTGTAGCGCCAGCCTTCCTCT
>CAZEVY010000064.1:0-16494 GCA_964515555.1 uncultured Solibacteraceae bacterium
CCTTGATCTGCATCGGGTAACCGAGCCACCCGAAGATGTCGATGTTGTCCCAGCCTTCCTTGGCGTCGCCGCGTGGCGGGTAGTAGTTGATGCGCACCGCGTGATACAGGTCCTTGTAGAGCGTCGGGTAGAGGTTGGGCTGGAGGATCTGCTCGAGCACGCTGAGCTTGGTCTCCTCTTTCGATTTGAACGACCCGGGGTCGTCCAGCACCTCGCCGTCGCGATTTCCGAGGATATTGGTGGAAAACCAACCGCTGATGCCCAGCATGCGCGCCTTGAGTCCCGGCGCCACCAGGGTTTTCATGAAGGTCTGACCGGTCTTGAAATCCTTGCCGCAGATCGGAATCTCGCGATCGCGCGCCAGTTCGATCATGGCCGGGACGTCGGTGGTCAGGTTGGGAGCGCCGTTGGCGAACGGCACGCCGGACTTGAGCGACGCGTAGGCGTAGACCTGGCTGGGCGCGATCTCGGGATCGTTGCGCATCAGCCCGCACTCGAAATCCTTCAGCGTCTGGTGGACCTTGGCGGGGTGGTGGTGCACTTCGGTGGAGCCGCACCAGACCATCACCAGGCGCGAGGCGCCGGTGGATTCGCGGAACCGGCGGATGTCGTCGGCCAGCATCTCGGCGAGGTCCATCTTCGAGCCGCCCTGCTTGACGTGCGTGCCGTGCAGGCGGCGCACGTAGTCCTGGTCGAAGACGGCCTTCATGGGCTGAATCGCCTCCAGAGGCTCGCGGACCTTGTCGAGCAGGGCCTGGTCGAGCACCTTGGCGTGCGCCGCGGCCTGGTAGGCGTTGTCCTCGAAAATATCCCAGCCGCCGAAGACGAGATCGTCAAGGCGCGCCAGCGGGACGAAGTCCTTCACCAGCGGCGAGCGGTTGTCGGTACGCTTGCCGAGCCGGATGGTGGCCATCTGGGTCACGGAGCCGACCGGCTCGGCGATGCCGCGTTTGACGGCCTCGACGCCGGCGATGAAGGTGGTCGCGACGGCGCCCAGTCCGGGAATCAGAACGCCAAGCTTGCCGTCTGGCGGAGCGATCTGCACGTTGTCCTTGGAGGTCAAAGGGGAACTCCTCGAGCGCGGGATGATGACAGCGATAACTTGCTATACTAACACTTCGATGCAGGGTCGCGCGACAGGCGTTATATCGGCGATTCTGGTGGATGATGAACTCCCCGCCCGCGACGAACTCGCCTGGCTGTTGAAGGATTTCCCGGAAATCGAAGTGCTTGGAACCGCCGGCAACGGTCCGGAGGCCCTCGATATGATCGAGAAGCTGGAGCCGGACCTGGTGTTCCTCGACGTGCAGATGCCCGGCTTCGACGGAACCGGCGTGATCCGGCGGGTGCGCGAACGAGGCGGCCACATGCCGTACTTCGTCATGGCCACCGCCTACGATCAGTACGCCATCGAGGCGTTCCGCCTGGAGGCGCTCGACTACCTGCTGAAGCCCATCGAGCGCGAGCGCCTGGCGGAGTCGCTCGACCGCGCCCGGCGATACGTCGGCGAGAAGAACAAGGAGGGGCCGCCTCCGGCCGCCTCGGGGCGCGCGGCCGGGCAGCGCTCGAAGATTCTGGTGAGGAGCCAGAACCGCAATTTCATCGTCGACGCCAACGAGATCGTCTTCGCGACGATCGACGACGGGTTGATCACCATCGTCGCCGAGGGGCTGGAGGGCGCCTCCAACTACCGGACTATCGAGGAGCTTCAGTCGAACCTGGATCCGGATGTGTTCTGGAGGGTGCATCGCTCTTATCTGGTGAATATCAATCGAATCAAGGAAGTGATCCCCTGGTTCAAGTCCAGTTATCAGATTCGAATGGACGACCGGAAAGGCACGGAAGTCCCGGTGAGCCGCGTTCAGACCAAGCGCTTGCGTGCGCTGCTGAAGCTTTGAGCGCACAGCGCGGGGCGCGGGGAATCTACGCTCGCACCCCACGGCGATTCTAACGGAGGAGGAGACGGCGGGCGATGAAGGAATCGCTGGCGGCCGGCCAGTTGGTGGGCTCCTATCGGATACTGTCCGCCTGGGATGCAGGCGGTAAGGACGAGTACTTCGTCGCCGAAGCGGTCGAGGACGGCGTCCGCGTGATGCTCAAGCCGCTGTCCGGCCTGCCGGACGGCCAACTGGAGCGCATCGCGCGCCTGGTGGAGGCGTCGGCCCGGCTGGCTCACCCGCGCGTGGCGCGGACGGTGGAGATCGCCGAGGTCGACGGCCAGCGCTACCTCGTCAGCGAGTACGTCGAGGGACGATCGCTGGCCGCCCGCATGCGGAAGGGCATCGCGCCGCCGCGGGAGATTCTCGCCACCGCCATCGGCCTCGCCGAGGCGCTGGAGCAGGCCCACGCGGCCGGCCTGGTCCACGGCGATGTGCGCCCGGCGAACGTGATCCTGGCCGCCGACGGGGTCAAGCTCACCGGATTCGGATCGCCGCGGAGGGTGACGCCTGACGACGCCG
Source organism: uncultured Solibacteraceae bacterium (assembly GCA_964515555.1). GTDB lineage: Bacteria > Acidobacteriota > Terriglobia > Bryobacterales > Bryobacteraceae > CAZEVY01. The sequence continues at coordinate 2,460 of CAZEVY010000064.1, forward strand.
GCGGGCGACTGGTGGAGTACCTGACTCCGGAGGAGGCGCGGGGGCAGGAGCCGGACGCGCGCAGCGACCTCTACTGCCTGGGGGTGCTGCTCTACGAGATGGCGGTCGGCCGCCGGCCGTTTCGGGCGCGGACGCCGGAGCTGACCATCGCTCAGATTCTCGAGGCGGAGCCGGATCGCATCGAGCGCTGGCACCCCGGAGTGCCGAGAGCGCTCTCGGGCGCGATTCTTCGCTGCCTGTCGAAGGATCCGGCGCAACGTCACGCCTCGGCCACGGAGCTCCTGGCGGAACTACGCACGCAGCACGCGCTGGCGAATCCGCCCAACCGCCGGCGCCAGCTGGCGATCGCGGGAGCGGCGCTGGCGGTGCTGGCCATCGCGACCGCCCTGTACTGGTTCTTCGTACTCGACCGGTCGCGGCCGCCGCAGTCCTTCGCGTTTATCGGCTTCGAAGTGCCGGCCGGCAGCGGCCAGCCGGATTACCTCGGCTCGGGAATCGCCGAGGGCGTGATCGCGAACCTCTCGCGGCTGCGGCTTGGGCGGGTCATGTCTGCCGGAACGCTGGCTCGCGCGCGGGGACGCCCCGACCTCAAGACGGTCGGCCGTGAGTTCGACGTCGAGGCTCTGGTTCGCGGCACGATCGAAACCCGGCGCGACGGAGGAGTTCGCCTGCGGCTGGAGGTGATCGATCCGGTTACCGGCGGGCGCCGCTGGAGCGACTCCTTCGACGCCGGACCGGGCGAGCTCGGCGCCCTTCCGCTCCAGGCCACCGAAGGCCTGGCCTCCTGGGCCGACCTCCCGCTGGGCGCCGAGATGCGAAACGAAATGTCGCGCCGGTACTCGCGCAAGCCGGAGGCCTTGCGCCTTTTCCTGGAGGGTCAGGCGCTGCGCTCGCGGCGCGATCTTCCCAGCCGCCGCGCCGCCATCGACCGGTTTCGAAAGGCGGCCGCCAGCGATCCGAAGTTCGGACTCGCCTTCGCCGCGCTGGCCGAGTCCCTGGCGCAACCGGTGTTCGCTCCTTCCGAGGTGAAAGACCAGGCGGCCGCGGCCGCGCTCCAGGCGATCTCGATCGACGAGCGCCTGCCCGAGGCCCACCTGGCGCTGGCGCTGGCGCGTTTCCTTCAGGACTGGAACTGGACCGACGCCGAGCGCGAGTTCCGGCGGGCCCTCCAGTTGAATCCCGGCTACGTGGCCGGATACCGCTGGTACGCCGAGTACATGGCCGCGATGGAACGGCTGGCCGGCGCGCGGTCCACCATTCAGGAGGGCGATCAACGCGATCCGCAAGACCTCCAGACTCTGTCGACCTCGGCGCGGATTTCCTATTTCGGACGGCGGTACGACGAGTCCCTGGCGATCGGGCGGAGGATCATCGAGACGGCGCCGGGCTTCGACATCGGCTACCAGCTTCAGGGCAGCAACCTGGTCGCCAAGAATCAGGCCTCCGAAGCCGTGGCGATCGTTTCGCGCGCGGGCGTGCTCGTCCCCGACGCAATCGGCGCCCCGGACCTGCTGGCGATGCTGGGCTGCGCCTACGCCAATGCCGGCCATGCCGGGGGATTCCAGACCATGATCGAACAGATGCGCGCCATGAGCTCGCGGCGGTATGTATCGGCCTATCACTTCGCGATGGCGTACACGTGCGCGGGCGATCGCGAGAACGCCTTCCAGTGGCTCACGCAAGCTCTCGCCGAGCGGAGTCCGCAGATGGTCTACCTGAACGTGGAGCCGGTGTTCGACGCCGTGCGCGCCGACGCGCGCTTCGCGGCCATCGTGCAGCAGGCCGGACTTTCCACGCGTTTGCCGGCGCCGTCTCCCCTGTCCCCCAAGCGGCCCGGCAAGCGCTGACGGTCAGCCGCCCGCCGACGGCGCGGGGACCAGCGGCAGCTTCGGCCAGTCCTCCTCGACGCGCTCGAGCTCGAGGTCCTCGAACAGCATGGAAGGGGCCACCACCGTCGCCGCCACCACGAAGTTCGAGGACCCGGCCAGCGACAGCGGATTGCCGTTGGCGAGAAAGTCGAAGGCCCGCTCGTCGTCGCCGGCCGCGAAGATGTCCCGCAGCGAGCGCGCCGAGAGTCCCCGGAAGCGAAGGCCGCGAACCAGCTCCTCGCGCCCGTCGCGATAGACGCGATAGACCAGCAGCGGCGAGCTGACCGGTCTGCCGCCGCCGCGCTGCCCGGCGGCCGTCGTCATGCGGCGGAGCTCGTCGAAGGAGGCCGTCGACGGGAAGTCGAGCTTGCGGATGAGGATTCCGTAGGGCTTGTCGCGCCGCTGGCACATCTCGATCAGAGCGTCCTTGAGCTTGGCCGCAGGGGTGGTCTGCGCGGCGCGCACGAACAGGTTGCCGAACATGGCGGCGCGCGCGCCGAACGCTCCCGGCATGCGGCCGCGGCCGTTCGATCCCGAGAATCCGCGGATCGGCTGGCGGGTCAGCAGGAAGTTCTTCAGTACGCCTTTCTCGACCGCGACCAGCGGCTTCGGAACCACGCCTTCCATGTCGACCGGATAATGGCCGAACAGCGGACGGCCGCGCCACTCCTTCTGCGTGGGATCGTCGACCACGTCCATCCATTCGGGCAGTATCCGCGACCCCTGCCGGCCTTCGAGCTCGCTGGCGAGGAACGGCGCCGGGCGGCCGGGCTCGCCGACCGGGCGGCGCGGAATCGCCAGATTCATTCCCAGCAGTTGCGCGAACAACTGCGCGGCGGCGGCCGGCTCCATCATCACGGGACCCGAATAGTCCTCGGCGCGCGGGGCCGAGGCCAGCGCCGTGACGTTCTTCGCGGCCTGCTCGATGCCGCTCCGCATCTCGGCCTCCGAGGGAAGGCCCGCGAGATCGAGAGCCTGGAAGAAAACGGAGTCGCGCACGGGCATCCCGTCCGGGGCCTGGCCGCTGGCGCGCACGCGCACCGAGGCCAGGTGATCGGGCATGCGGATGGCGGTCCCCTCGGTGTTGACGATATACGAGGCCGAATGCAGATACTCCACCTCGACTCCGGACGCGAGCACCGCCGGAAACGCCGAGAAGGCCGCCGAAAGCGTCCGCGCCCGCGCCACCCAGGCCTCCTCGTCGGCCGCCGGGGCCTCGACCGGAAGCACCAGGCGCACCGGCTCGGCACGCGTGAAATCGTCGAGCGGCTCCTGCTGCGTGACGTTGCGGAGCGCCGCCCGCTTGCGCGCCAGAGCCTCGACGGCCCCCTTGTAGGCGGCGTCGGTGGCCAGCCACAGGTGCCGGCGGAGGGCGGTGTAGTCGTCGTCGAGCGGCATGGCGCCGCCCGAGGAGCCGCGGGTGAAGAAGTCGGAGAAGACGTAGCTGGTGTTGTCGAAGGCGTAACTGCCGGTGCGCACCTGGATGCGTGGCAGACGCCTGTGGATCTTGTTACGCGTCAGCAGCCCGCCCAGCGTCGCCGACGCCGAGAAAACGCGCACATCGTCAATCAGGTATTCGGCGTAGTACGGCGGCTCGACGTTGTTCAGGCGCAGCCCGGAGACGCGCGCCAACTCGTCGCGCATGGCCCGCAGGATGACGTCGTCGGCGGGCTGTGCGGCGAGGCTCAGCGTCGCGGCGGCGATCAGCGCGAGCAGCCGCATCACAGCGCGCCCCCGGTGGGCGGCGGCAGCAGCGGCGGACGGTCCTGTCCGCTTTCCTTCTTCTGAATCTCGATCTCGGTCACCAGAAGCGCAGGCGACACCGCCGAAACCGGCACGTCGCCCGACTCGGCCCCGCAGTACCCGTTGAATACGCCCAGGCGGTCGCCCGTGGCGACGATCTTGGCGAAGCTCGCCAGCGGCGTCCCGACGATGTCGGCGCCGCGCACCATCTCGTCGGACCGGCCGTCGGGATACACGCGGTAGACCAGCACCGGGATCACCTTGAAGGCCTGGATGCCGCGGCGGCCCGTGGTCGTGTAGCCGCCGATGACCTGGTCGAACAGGTACCCGTAGGGCTTGTTCTGCCGCTTGATCTCCTCGATCAACAGCTCGCGCAGCCGCGCGTCGGTGACCTTCTTCGACGACTCCACCAGCAGATTCGACTGCCGCGCGACGATCTCGGAGCCGGGCTCGCGCCTCCCGTGCCCGTTCGATCCGGAGACGCCCGCGGCCGGCGATCGCGACATCAGGAAGGTCTTGAGGATTCCGTGGTCGATCACCGCGACCCGCCGCGCGGCGACGCCCTCGTCGTCGTAGCGGTAGGTCCCGTTGAGGTCGCTCCCCGCCGCCGAGCGCAGCGTGGGGTCGAAGATCACCGAGAGGAACTCGGGGAGCACCGGCAGGCCGACGCTCTTGGCGAAGGTCTGGCCGTCGGTCTCGTCCTTCTGGCGATGGCCCTCGATGCGGTGTCCGAAGATCTCGTGGAAGAACACGCCGGCGGCGCGGCCGGAGAGCATCGCCGGCCCGACGAAGGGCTCGACCAGCGGCGCCTTCACCTGGTCGGTCAGCTGCGAGGCCAGACGGCGGATGGCGGCCAGAATCTCGTCGTCGCCGGGAAGGCGCGAGGGATCGGCGCCCTCGAAGCTGTCGTTGAGGGCCAGGTCCATGCCGTCGGGCGCCTTGGCGTGGGCGTTAATCATGACGCGGGCGAACAGTCGCCCGTGCGTCAGGCGCGCCCCCGAGGTGTCCACGCGATGCTTGGTCTCGCGCAGCGTCGAGACGCTTACGGTGGAGCCGAGAATCGCCGGGTACTTCGAGAACTCGGCGGAGAGCTTGCGCAGGCGCGACGCCCATCGGTCGGCGTCGAAGCGCAGGCGGGGCGTCTCCTCGGAATGGGCGGCGCCCTCCTCCATCGTGAAATCGTCGGAGGCGTCGCGCTCGGCGATGCGGACTTCCTTGTTAGCGCGGATGTTGATGAGCCGCTGGGCGGCCAGACGATAGACGCGATCGGTTTCCGACCACACGCGCCTTCGGATGGCGGCGGTGTTGTCGTCCACCGAGATGATGGCGCCGCTGGTGAAGCGCGGGAAATCGCCTCGTATGGAGTGGTAATTGTCGAGCTTGGGCGAGCCGGCCCGCAGCGTGACGTCGAGATACCGGCTGTGGCGGCGGACCTGGTGCAGCAGCGCGCCGAGTGAAGCCGAGACGGACTCGGCTTCCTGCTCGGTGACCGCGTAGGCGATGTAGTAGGGCGGCGGGTCGCCCTTTTCCTTGAGAATCCGGAAATTCCGGTCGAGTTCCTCGCCGAGAATGCCGGTCAGCGTCTGCGCCGGCGCGCACGCCAGCATTGCGCAGGCCACAAGGGCGGTTCGCACAGGGCCAGCATAGCATGCGGGTCGGGAGACACCTGTAAAGTGAACCAGCGCACAACGCATGCCGCGGCGTGCGGGGTGATTGGCGTTCGTGAGCGCCCGGCGTCTTCGCCGCGGCGCTGAGGGCTGTACCGAATCGCCGACGGCGGTCGTCCCTTATAGTATGCTGTCGATAGGAAGCCGTGAATCCAGGTTGGAGGTCTATGCCATGTCTGCCGCGTCCCTGATGAGAAGCCTCGTCGCGATCGCCGCCTTTCTGTGTTTCTCCGCTACCGGCTGGGCCCAGCACGGGTCGTTTTCCGGGCGCGTGAAGGGCCCGGACGGACAGTTACTCCAGAACGCCGTGATCAAGATCGAGCGGCTGGACATCCGGGGCAACTACCAGTGCAAGACAAACAAGAAGGGCGAGTACTTCCATACTGGAATCCCGCTGGGCGACTACAAGATCTCCGTCGAAGTCGGCGGAAAGGTCGCCGAGGTGGTGCCGAAGGTGCGGGCGCGCCTGGGCGACCCGGTGGAGGTCGATTTCGACCTGGAGGCCACCAAGAAGAAGGCCGAGGCGCTCCAGCGGGCCGCCGACTCCGGTCAACTCACCCAGGAGCAGACCCGCGAGATGACGCCCGAGCAGCGCGCCGCCTACGAGAAGCAGATGAAAGAGCGCGCCGCCCAGATGTCGAAGAACAAGGAGTTGAACGACGCCTTCAACGCCGGCATGCTGGCGCTCAACGCCAAGCAGTTCGACGCCGCCATCGAGCAGCTCGGCAAGGCCGCCGAGCTCGATCCCAAGCAGCACGTGGTGTGGGCCAACCTGGCGGAGTCCTACGTCGCGCGCGGCGCAACCAAGACCGGCGCCGACCAGGACGCCGACTTTACCAAGGGCATCGACGCCTACACCAAGGCCATCGAGCTGAAACCCGACGACGCCGGCTATCACAACAACTTCGGGCTGGCGTACGTGAAGGCCAAGAAGTACGCCGAGGCCCAGGCCGAGCTCGGCAAGGCCGCGCAGCTCGATCCTCCCAACGCCGCCAAGTATTACTACAATCTCGGCGCGATCCTGGTGAACACCGGCCAGCTCGAGCCCGCCGGCGAGGCCTTCAAGAAAGCCATCGAGGTCAACCCGAATCACGCCGACGCGCAGTATCAGTACGGCGTCTACCTGATCTCGAAGGCCACCACCACGCCGGACGGCAAGGTGATTCCGCCGCCGGGAACCAAGGAAGCCTTCCAGAAGTACCTGGACCTGGCGCCGACCGGGATGTTCGCCGAGGGCGCCAAGGGCATGATCGCCACGCTCGACGCCCAGTTGCAGACCAGCTACGAGAACCCCGACGCGAAGAAAAAGGGCGCCAAGAAGAAGAACTGACGCGCGCCGGCCGCGCGTACGGCCATGGTCCGAACAATCCTATACCTGCTGATCAGCGTCGTGCTGATCACGTTCCTGCGCGGCGTGATCGGGCTGATCACCAAGGCCGTCGGGCAGGCGTTCGAGCCGGAGAATCGCGAAGCCGCACCCAAGGCTTCCCCGAAAGGATTCGGCGGCGAGCTCCGGCAGGACCCGGTTTGCGGGACGTTCGTTCCCATGGCCACGTCGCCAACCAAGACCGTCCGCGACCAGGTCTACTATTTCTGCTCGTCCTCCTGCCGCGACAAGTTCCCGTCGGCGAATTGATCCCGTCAGCGGTTTCCGGGCTTGATGTTCAGCGCCGACTGCACCTCCGGGAGCAGCAATTCGGCAACAAACCGGTGTCCATGCTCGTTCTGATGCCCCAGCGCCCCCGCGACATGATATCGGCTCGCGTCGCGGATGTAGAGGCGCCGGGCTTCCTCGCCGAGGGCCCGGCAGTCGGGTGTGAGGTCGCGGACCATCAGGCGCCGGCGCGCCCCCTGGTCGCGCCAGAACTCCCGCCAGGGCGACCGGAAGCCGCCGGGCTGGCATTCGGAATCGGAGGGAATGTAGACCAGCAGCAACCCGGCGGAGCGCTCGCGGGCGATCCTCGTCAGGTCGTCCAGGACGGCCTCCAGAATCCGTCTGGTATTGGATTCCGGCGCCTTGCGAGGCCCGGAACCGGACAGGCGGAGCGCCCCCGCCAGTTCGACTGCTCGTAGCTTCGCGGCCGATTGGCCGAGTTGAAGCAGGTAAGGAGCAAGCCACGAAGCGCGTGGAACCGGCCGATTGGACACCTTGAGCACGCCGTCCCGAAGTTCCAGAAACGGCTTGGCGTAGCCAGCGAACTCGGCGGAGCGCACGCGCTCGAAGTCGGCGTTGGTGACCGCCAGCACGTGCAAGTCGTGGCGGGCGTTGGCGGCGTTGCGCCGGTACCAGAGATACATTTGGTCGATGCCGTAACCGCCCATGCCGAGGTTGACGGCGTCGATGCGAGGATCGAGAGCGGCGAGTTGGGCGCACCAGGCGTCTTCGTCCTTCACCGCGTAACCGTGGGTGAACGAATCGCCCGAACACAGTATCCGCAGCTTCCCCGGCGGCTTCTCCGGCGCCGTCTCGGCAACGCCCCGGAATCCCAGCGAGTTCGAGCTGAGCCCGATACCCGGCGCATACAGGTCCGGTATGCGAAGGCCGGGCGCGCTCACCCATCCGATTTCCGGATCGTACTTCGTGTGTTTCCGTTCGGCCATCATGACCCGGGAGGTTCTCAGGATTCCGCCCGCCAGCAGCGCGACGCTGGCGAGTCCCTCCAGCAGGGCGAACAACAGAACGGAGGCGGCCAGCATCAGCATGCCGGTCCAAAAGAACCGCCGCGGCCGGGGCATGGGCGTGATTCTCGCATAGTCGGCGCGGGGGGCGTCGCGGCTCCCCTGGACGCACGGTTGCGGCATACTGGCCAGGATGACCACGCGCCGCGGGTTCCTCTCCGCCTGGGCGGCCGCGCCGGCGCTGGCGCAATCGCCCGCGCGCGTCGAGCAGTGGGGGCTGTTCGAGTCCTCCTTCCGCGGCCCGCAGTCGGACAATCCGTTCGCCGGCGTCGTGCTCACGGTGCGTTTCCGGCGAGGCGACCGCCTCATGGAAGCCGACGGCTTTTACGACGGCTCGGGCGACTACCGCGTCCGCTTCTCGCCGCCCGAACAGGGCGAGTGGACCTGGGAGACGCACAGCAACGCCCGCGACCTGTCGGGCCGGCGGGGAAGTTTCCTGTGCGTCGGGCCGGGACGCGGGAATCGCGGGCCGGTCCAGGTGCGGGAGACGCATCACTTCGCGTACGCCGATGGCTCGGCGTACCGGCCCTTCGGCACCACCTGTTACGCGTGGACGCACCAGACGCCCGAGCTCCAGCAGCAGACGCTGGCGACGCTCGCGAAATCGCCGTTCAACAAGATGCGCATGTGCGTTTTTCCGAAGCACTACGCCTACAACGCCAACGAGCCGCAACTGTATCCGTTCGCGCGCGACGCCCAGGGCAAGAGCGACTTCACCCGCCCGAACCCCGCCTTCTGGCGGCACATCGAAACCCGCATCCTCGGCTTGCAGCGCCTCGGCATCGAGGCCGACCTGATCCTGTTCCATCCCTACGACCGCTGGGGCTTCGCCAACATGGGGCCGGATGCCGACGCGCGCTACGTGCGCTACGCCGTCGCGCGCATGGCGGCCTATCGTAACGTGTGGTGGTCGATGGCGAACGAGTACAACTTCGTCAAGACCCGCACCGTGGAGGAATGGGAGCGCCTCGCGGCGCTCGTGAGGTCGAAGGACCCCTACGGGCGGCTGATGTCGATCCACAACGGCGGCGAGCTGGAGAATCTCTACGACCACACGCGACCGTGGATCACGCACGTCAGCGTGCAAAGCCGCCAGATGACGCTCGGGCGCACGCTGCGCGAGCGCTATCGCAAGCCGGTGATCTACGACGAGTGCCAGTACGAAGGCAACCTGCCGCGGCGCTGGGGCGACATTTCGGCGAGGGAAATGACCCATCGCTTCTGGCAGGCGGCGATGGAGGGCTGCTATGCCGGACACGGCGAAACGTATCTTCCTCCACCGGCCCCGGCGGGCCTCGCGCCCGGCGACGTCATCTGGTGGTCGAAGGGCGGCGTGCTGCGCGGCGAGAGCGCGCCGCGCATCGCGTTCCTGCGGCGAATCCTCGAGGAAGGGCCGGCGCGCGGACTGGCGCCGCGCGTCTCGTACTATCCGTCGGCGGGCGTCGAGGGCGAGTATTACCTCTACTATTTCGATTTTCACCAGCCGGCGTCGTACGCCTTCGAACTGCCGAAGTCCGGGCGATTCCGCGTCGACCTCATCGACCCCTGGGAGATGACGGTCGCGCCGGTCGCGGGCGAGTTTCAAGGCGAGGCGCGGGTGGACCTGCCCTCGCGCCCGTACCTGGCGGCGCGCTGCCGGAGGGTCGGCTGAGCGCACGCGCCGCGGCTGTGGCGTGCGCTCGTTCCATGAAGAGCGCGTGTGCCATCATGTGACTTGCCGATTGAGCGGCCCGACACTCCCGAGCGTCTCGCCGGGCTTCTCGCTTCCGCCGCCGCCGCGGGCCGCACCATCGCACTGAACGGGGCGTCGAGCAAACGCCGCTTCGGCGGGCCGGTCGCGGAGGCGGACGTCGACGTCTCCACCACCGCCCTGCGGCGTGTGCTGCGCTACGAGCCGGGCGACCTCACCGTCAGCGTCGAGGCCGGACTGCCTTACGCCGAGCTGAGCGCGATTCTGGCGGCGAATCGCCAGATGCTCCCGCTCGATCCGCCCTTCGCGGCGAGCGCGACCATCGGCGGCGTGGTGGCGGCGAACTCCAGCGGCCCACGGCGCCGGCAGTTCGGCACGGCGCGCGACCACGTGATCGGCATACGATTCGCGACGCTCGAAGGCGAGCTCGTGGACTCGGGCGGCATGGTGGTGAAGAACGTCGCTGGACTCGACATGGGGAAGCTCATGATCGGGTCATTCGGGACTCTGGCTGCAATCGCCGTGGTGAATCTGCGCGTGCATCCCGTGCCGGCGCGGTCGCGGACGTTTCTGCTCGGCTTCGACGACGCCAGGGGCGCGATGGCCGCGCGCGACGGTCTGCTGCGCGGGCCGCTACCTCCCGTGGCGCTGGACCTGTTGAATCCCGCCGCCGCGCAGCGTATCGGAAGGTCCGGCTGGCTGCTGGCGGCGCAGGCGCAGGGCAACCAGGGGGTCGTGGACCGCTTCGCCGCCACGCTCTCGGGCGCGGAAGTTCTCGAAGGCGACGAGGAATCGCGGTTCTGGAAGACGGTCCGGGAGTTCACGCCGGCCTTCCTCGACGAGCACCCGGAGGGCGCGGTCGTGCGCCTCAGCGCGACGCTGTCGGCCATGGAATCGCCGGTCGCCGATATCGCCGAGCCTGTGGTTTCGCGCGCGGCCAACGGAGTGCTGTACGCGCACTTTGACGGCTGCGCGGCGGCGCAGGAGTGTCTGCGAGGCCGCCGCGGAGTGATCGAATCGGCGCCGCCGGGGCGATGCGAGCTGTGGCCGGAGCCGGGCGCCGACCTGGCGCTGATGAAGCGCATCAAGGGCATGCTCGATCCCGAGGCGTTGCTCAACCGGGGGCGATTGTATGGGCGCATTTGAAGCGCGTCTCGACAAGTGCGTTCACTGCGGCCTGTGCCTGAACGCCTGCCCCACCTATCGCGAGCGGGGCCTGGAGATGGACTCGCCGCGCGGCCGCATCTACCAGATGGTCCAGGTGGCGGGCGGCGCGCCGGTGACGGCGTCGTACGTCGAGCACATCGAGCTGTGCCTGGCCTGCCGCGGCTGCGAGACGGCGTGCCCGTCGGGGGTCGAGTACGGACTGCTGGTGGAGGAGGCGCGGGCGCGGATCGAAGAGGCGGTCCCGCGCTCGTTCGGCGCGCGCCTTCTTCGGCGATTCGTGTTCGCCTGGCTGCTCCCCTCGCGCTGGATGCTGCGCTGCGCGGGTCTGTCGCTCTTCCTCTACCAGCGGCTCGGCATCGACCGGCTGCATCGCGGCGGCATCTTCGAGCTGACTCCGAAAGCGCAACTGCCGACCTTCTTCCGGCATTACGGCAAGGTCTTTCCGGCTGAAGGCGAGCGGCGGTATCGCGTGGCGCTGCTCGGCGGCTGCATCGCCAACGTGTGCTTCGCGCGGCTGAACGAGGCCACCGTCCGCGTGCTGCAAAAGAACGGCTGCGAGGTGCACGTGCCCGAGGCGCAGACCTGCTGCGGCGCCCTGCACGTGCATTCGGGACTCCGCGAGCTCGCGCGCCGGCAGGCCCGGCGCAACATCGACGCGCTCTCCGGCGGCGGCTACGACGCCATCCTCACTAACGCCGCTGGATGCGGGTCGACCCTGAAGGAGTATCACGAGCTGTTGGAGCACGACGACCGCGCGCGGAAGTTCTCGTCGCTGGTGAAGGACGTCAACGAATTCCTGGCCTCCATCGAGCTGAACCGTGACTTCGGCGAGGTGCGCGCGCTGGTGACCTACCAGGATTCCTGTCACCTGGCGCACGGGCAGAAGGTGCGCGCGGCGCCGCGGGCGCTGCTGGCGGCGGTGCCGGGGATCGAGTTGCGCGAGATGCCGGGGTCGGACCTGTGCTGCGGGAGCGCGGGGATCTATAACGTCGTACAGAACGAGATGGCGATGTCGCTGCTCGACTCGAAAATGCAGTCGGTGGAGACGACCGGGGCGTCGATGGTGGTCACCGCGAATCCGGGGTGCATGCTGCAACTGGAGGCGGGAGTGCGCCGGCACGGCCGCGGCCAGCGGGTCGCGCACGTGGTGGAGATACTCGACGAGGCCTATCGCGGGGCCGGGATGTCCACCGCGGCTCGGGAGAGCCGCCCCACTGTATGATGGGAGGTTGGGGGTTAACCATCCATGAACAACTCCGTTCTCGTGCCCATGGTGGTCGAGCAGACCTCCCGGGGCGAGCGGGCGTTCGACATCTATTCGCGCCTGCTCAAAGAGAACATCATTTTTCTCGGGACTCCGATTGACGACCAGGTTGCCAACCTGGTCATCGCACAGATGCTGTTTCTGGCGGCCGAGGACCCGGAGAAGGACATCTCGCTCTACATCAACTCGCCGGGCGGCTCCATCACCGCGGGCCTGGCCATCCTCGACACCATGCGGCTGATCGAGCCCGACATCGTGACCTACTGCGTGGGCCAGGCGGCCTCGATGGCGGCGGTGCTGCTCGCCTGCGGCGCCAAGGGCAAGCGCTACAGCCTGCCGCACTCGCGCATCCTGATTCACCAGCCGTCGATGAGCGGACTGGCGGGCCAGGCCACCGACATCGACATCTACGCGCGCGAGATCCTGCGCATGCGCAAGACGCTGAACGAGGTGCTGGCCGAGGCCACCAGCCAGGAGGTGGACAAGGTGGCGCGCGACGTCGACCGCGACTACATCATGGACCCCGAGCAGGCGCTCGAATACGGCATGATCGACCGCATCGTCGCCAGCCGGGAAGCGCCCGGCGCCCCCCGATAAAGGCTAATGCGCCCGCGCCGCTGGCTGCCGCTCGTCTGCGCCCTGGCCGCTGCGGCGCAGTCGCCGCCCGAGGCCGCGCGGCAGTGGCGCGCGGCGCACGAACGCGCCATCGTCGACGAGTACCTGGCGCTGCTGGCGATCCCGAACGTCGCCAGCAACGTCGGGGACATGCGGCGCAACGCCGCCCACATATCGGCGATGTTCGCCCGGCGCGGCATCGCGACGAAGCTGCTCGAGGCCGGCGGCGCGCCGCCCGCCATCTACGCCGAGGTGAAGACGCCCGGCGCGAAGCAGACCGTCGTCTTCTATGCGCACTACGACGGGCAGCCGGTCGAGCCGTCGCGTTGGGCGTCGGGCGATCCGTTTCGTCCCGAGCTGCGCAGCGCCGCGCTCGAGCGCGACGGGCGCGTGATCCCGCTGCCTGCGGCCGGCCAGCCCTTCGATCCGGAGTGGCGCATCTACGCCCGCTCGGCGGGCGACGACAAGGCGCCCATCGTCGCCTGGCTGGCGGCGCTCGAAGCGCTGCGCGCCGCGCGCGTACCGCTCAGGAGCAACCTGAAGTTCTTCCTCGACGGCGAGGAGGAGGCCGGCTCGGATCATCTGGGGGAGATCGTCAAGGCGCACCGCGACCTCCTCGCCGGCGACGTGTGGATCTTCTGCGACGGCCCGGTGCATCAGAACCGCACGCAGCAGATCGCCTTCGGCGCGCGGGGCGTCACCGGCGTCAACCTGACGGTCTACGGCCCGCGCCGCGAGCTGCACAGCGGCCACTACGGCAACTGGGCGCCGAACCCGGCCATGATGCTGGCGCAACTGGTGGCGTCCATGAAAGACGTCGACGGCCGCGTGCTCATCGAAGGCTTCTACGACCGCGTCGAGCCCCTCAGCGACACCGAGAAGCGCGCCATCGCCGAGGCGCCGCGGTTCGACGACGATCTCCGGCGCGAGCTATGGCTGGCGCGCACCGAGAACGGAGGACGGCGGCTCGACGATCTGATCAATCAGCCGGCGCTCAACGTGCGCGGCCTGGCGAGCGCGACGGTCGGCGCGCAGTCGCGCAACGTGATCCCCTCATCGGCGGCGGCGTCGATCGACATCCGCCTCGTCAAGGGGCTCGACCATCGCACGGCCGTGCGGCTGCTCGCCGAGCACGTGATGCGGCAGGGCTACTTCCTGGTGGAAGCGGAGCCGGACGAGCGCACCCGCCTGGCGCATCCTCGCGTCGCCCGCATCCAGGCCGAGGGCGGCTACAACGCCGTGCGCACATCGATGGACCTGGAGATCTCGCGGCGCGTGCTGAAGGCGGTGGAGTCGGCGCGCGGCGTGGTGATTCGTCTGCCGACGCTCGGCGGGAGCCTTC
>CAZEVY010000064.1:16594-30350 GCA_964515555.1 uncultured Solibacteraceae bacterium
GTGGAGTCGGCGCGCGGCGTGGTGATTCGTCTGCCGACGCTCGGCGGGAGCCTTCCGCTGGGAGCCATCGTCGAGACGCTCAACGTGCCGTTCGTCATCGTGCCGATCGCCAATCACGACAACAACCAGCACGGTCACAACGAGAACATGCGCCTGCGCAATCTCTGGGACGGGATCGAGACGATGGCGGCGTTACTGGCGATGTAGGCGGGGCGGCCCGTCTACGACGGCTTCTCGACCCGCAGCTCGTTGATGACCTGCTTGACGCCCTTGATCTTCTTCGTCAGCTTGTCGGCCTTGCTCTTGGCGCGCGCCGAGTCCACGCGCCCGCGCAGCGTCACTACGCCCTCGCGGACGCCGATCTGGATATCTCCGCCCTTCACTTCCGCGTCGGCCGTCAGCCGGATGCGCACCTGGTCGTAGAGGTAGTTGTCGGAAACGGGCGCCTTCTGCGCCAGCGCCGCGGCCGCCGCGAGCATCGCCAATACCATCCGCCGCGTCATATCTCAATCTACTCCCGCCATCGACTTCCAGTCCAGTTCGCGCAGGAACGCCCGGCTGCGCCGCCAGTCCGCGCGGACCTTGACGAACAACTCCAGGTGGATCTTCCGGCCGAGCAGCGCCTCCAGCTCCCGCCGCGCCTCGATGCCGATGTGCTTCAACACCGCGCCCTTCGCGCCGATCACGATGGCCTTCTGTCCCGGCTTCTCGACGACGATGGCCGCGGAGATGCGCAGCAGCCTGCCCGACTCCTCCCACTTCTCCACGATCACCGCCACGGCGTGCGGCACTTCCTGTTGTGTGGCCGCGAGAATCTTCTCGCGCACGATCTCGCCCGCGAGGAACCGCTCGGGCTGGTCGGTGACGTGATCCGGCGGGAAGTATCGCGGACCCTCGGGCAGCCGCGCGACGATCGCCGCCGTCAGGCCGTCGAGTCCCTCGCCGGTGCGCGCCGAGACCGGGAGGCACCCGGCGAATTCGTGCATGGCGCGATAACGGTCGATCAGAGGCAGCAGCGGGGACTTGTCGCGCAGGCGGTCGATTTTATTGAGGGCGAGCAGCACGGGCGCGCCCGCGGTCTTCAGCATCTCGACGGCCTCAGCGTCCTCGTCGCGATAAGGCGCCGCAGCGTCCGCCACCAGCACCAGCAGATCGCGGCCGGCGAGCGCCTCGCGCACCGACTCCATCATGCGCTCGTTGAGCGGCGTGCGCGGGCGGTGCATCCCGGGAGTATCCAGAAAAACGATCTGGGCGTCGTCACGCGTCAGCACTCCCTGAATCGACGTGCGCGTGGTCTGCGGCTTGGCGGAGACGATCGCCAGGCGCGTCCCCACCAGCGCGTTGAGCATGGTCGACTTGCCGGTGTTGGGACGCCCCACCAGCGACACGAAGCCCGAGACGTGCCGCGGCTCACTCGGCGGCATTCGTCCTCCCGGCCAGGCGCGCGACGCGGACGGATTCGACGCGGCGGTCGCTCGCCGCCAGCACATCAACGCGGATGCCGTCGCGCTCGACGGATTCGCCGGCGCGCGGCACGTGACCGAGCCACTCCGCCACCAGGCCGCCGACGGTCACCGCGTCGATCTCCTCGGGAGGCGTGAAGTCGAGCATCTCGCGGAGGTGGTCGATGTCGAAGCTGCCCGACATGACGTAGGAGCCGTCGGGCTGCATGGTGAAGTCGGCCGCGGGCTCGTGCTCGTCGCGGATCTCGCCGACGATCTCTTCGACGACGTCCTCCATGGTGGCGAGGCCGGCGGTCTTTCCGAATTCGTCGACGACGATGGCCATGTGCGCGCCCTGGCGCTGCATCTCGCGCAACAGGTCGTGGACGGACTTGGCCTCGGGCACGAAGGGAACGGGCCGCATGACTTCGCGGACGGTGCTGTACTGGCGCTCCTTGTACTCGCGCTCGAACATGTCGCGCACGTGCACGAAACCGACGATCTGGTCGATGGAGCCTTCGAAGACGGGAATCCGCGAGTATTGTTCGTGGATCACCAGCCGCCGCAGGGCTTCCAGCGTCGCCTGGGCCGAGATGGCGACGATCTGCGTGCGCGGCGTCATCACCTCGCGCACGGTCTTGTCGCCGAAGGCCACCACCGACTGGATCAGCTTGCGGTCGCCCTCTTCGATGAGTCCTTCCTCGGCGCCGGCGTCGATGAGGGCGTCGATATCGCCGTCGGGCGTGGCGCCCTCGGCGGGCTTCTCCTCGCCGTTGGACGGGTCGGCGAGCGATTGCAGGAACGCGAGCACCGCGAGTGGCGGGCGCGCCATCAACGCCAGCAGCCGCAGGAACGGCGCCCACGGGATGAGCCATTCCGCCGAGGTCCGCTGGTAGAGCATGTACGGCACGACGTGCGCCGCCAGCATCATGCCCAGCCATCCGAACAGAATCGCCTCCACCCAGATGCGCCAGTAGACGTCGTCGGCGGAGACGGCGGCGGCGAAGGCGAGCATGCTGAGCAGGAGCATCATGGTGTGGCGGATGAGCGAGAAGGTCATGGCGCCGTGATCGCCCTTGAGCGCCAGCATGGCCTCGTAGGAGTCCTTGAAGAACTCCAGCGCCGGTTGCTCGCGCGGCCGCAGCCGCAGCGACTCGCGGTACAGAAGGTGCACGAACGACACCACCACCAGCACGACGCTCAGCGGCAGAATCGCCAGAATCAGCGCCAGCGTCATCGCCGCGCTCCCGTGCCACGCTCGGTCAGCGCGAGCGGCAGTCCCAACTCGCGGCGCCAGCGCTTCTCAACGCGCCGCATGCGGCCGCCGTCGCGCTCGTGGTCCATGCCCATCAGGTGCAGAACGCCGTGCAGCAGCAGCACGCCGATCTCCCGGTCGACGCCGTGGCCCAGCGCGCGCGCCTGCGCGCGGGCGCGGTCGGCCGAGATCGCCACTTCGCCGAGAGCGCCGTCGGCCGCCGGTGAAGGGAACGAGAGCACGTCGGCGGGATAGTCGCGCTGGAGGAACCGGCGATTCAGCGCCAGCAGCCGGCGGTCGTCGGCGACCAGGCACGTGAACGAACGGCCGCCCGTGACGTCGCGGGCCAGGCGCTGCACGAAGCTCCGCAGCCAGCGGCGGTCGAGGCCGCGCCCGGCGCGATGGAGAATAAGCGGAGGCTCGGTCGCGGACATCGGGACGATTACCTGGCCTCGGAATCGGCGGCGGGCTCGGCGGCGCGCGCGCCCGATTCCTGGTGGCGCTCGTAGGCCTTCACGATGCGCTGGACGAGGTGATGGCGCACCACGTCGCGGTCGTCGAATCCGACGAAGCAGATGCCCTCGACGCCGCGAAGTATCTCGACGGCGTCGATGAGTCCACTGCGCCGGCCGTTCGGCAGATCGATCTGCGTGAGGTCGCCGGTGACCACCATTTTCGAGTGGAAGCCCTGGCGGGTGAGGATCATCTTCATCTGCTCGGGCGTGGAGTTCTGCGCCTCGTCGAAGATGATGAAGCTGTCGTTGAGCGTGCGGCCGCGCATGAAGGCCAGCGGCGCGACCTCGATGGTGTTGCGCTCGAAGAATTTCTCGATCTTTTCGGCCTCCAGCATGTCGTAGAGCGCGTCGTAGAGCGGGCGCAGGTAGGGGTCGATTTTTTCCTGCAAAGTGCCCGGCAGGAAGCCGAGCCGCTCGCCGGCCTCGACCGCGGGCCGCGTGAGAATGATGCGCGTGATCTTCTTGTTGAGGAGCGCCGAGACGGCCATGGCGACGGCGAGGTAGGTCTTGCCGGTGCCGGCCGGTCCGACGCCGAAGACCAGGTCGTGGCGCTCGATGGCGTCGAGGTAGACGCGCTGGTTGGGCGTCTTCGGCATGACGGATTTCTTGCCGAACTGGCGCTGGCGGCCGCCCTCGACCAGAGAGCGGAGGCTGGACTGAGCGTCGCTGGTGACGACACGCAGGTAGCTGTTGAGGTCGCCGTTGTTGAAGGCGTGGCCCTCGCCGACGAGCGCGGCGTAGTCGTCGAGGATGGTGGCGGCGCGGCGGACGGCGGGCTCGTCGCCTTCGAGTTCGAGGGAGTCGTCGCGCAGGCGCGTGGTGACGCGCAGGTTCTGTTCGAGGAGCCGGATGTTCTCGTCGCGCGTTCCGAACAGAGATTCAATGCCGCGACTGATGCGAACGCTGAGTTTCATCGGGGGAACGCGGGCCGGGCCGGCCCGGTACGGGCTTTCCGCTGGCGCGGAACAGGGGCCAACATCTGAGGGGAGTATAGCATGGGCGGCGGCGCGATCGCGAGGATTCCAAAAAGCGTTGCCCTATTGCTGCTCACTTGCTGCCAGAGGTCGCGCCGGCGAGCCTCGAGGGGTCGACCCGACGTGGAATCCGGAGGGGCCGGGGTCGCTTCGCGGGTTCTCGATTCACATTACCGCGGCTTCGGGCGGGGCGCCCGGCGGGATGGCCGCCATGGCATTGAATTCCCTGGGGATTCCGAGACCGAAAATGCCGTGACCGAGCTGAAAGCCCAATCGGGCGGCTCGTCCGGACTCACTCATCACTAGCTCGACCAATGCAGGATCGGTTTCTCCAGACCGCAACTTGCGGATCACATCCTCTTAGCGTAGGCGGATTCTTGCAGAGCATGCGATTATTCGCGGACGACAGGATGCCCACAGTGGGCTTCCTGGAAACCCCAGATTCCAGCCTTCTCGCCGGCATCAAGCAGCGCATAGGTCTTGTAGATATCCACTTCGGGTGGAACATCTACAGCAAAAAGGCGAGAGCTGCATCTCTCGTACGTACAGCCAATCTCATCTAGCGGTTGCCAATATGGTAGCCACTGATCTTCAGCAATCCCGTCCTGGGTGATGAACCGGTACGTCGAGTACCCTCCGCGACGCTCAACGCGATCAAAGAAGAGGCTGTCACTGACCAGCGAAGCTCGCACCACATCTCCGTGGCTGATCCCCATCGCGTAAAAAGGGACATTTCGCAGTCGGAATACTCCACCGCCTAACGGCTCGGCCCAAACGGATTCTGTTCTGTAGTCGTGCCAGTCTGTGGGCTGGAGCCTGACGAAGACCATTCCCAAGGGTTCGTCGGATTCGATTTTGTGATCTGGTGCAGTGCTCATCATTGCTTAGTTTTCTGGCTGCCGATGCTGCAACTCCCCTTCATACTCGCGCGTGTCCTTGTTCCCTTGTCAAGATTGCAGTTTCGACAGCCGCAATCCCGCCGCCGCGATCTGCGCGATGTCGAGCAGCTTGGGCGGCGCGGGCGATATGGTCGCCAGCGCGTCGCGGAACATCGTATTGCAGAACGGGCAGGCCGTCGCGACCGTCTCGGCGCCGGTCGCGACCAGCTCCTCGGCGCGCTCGGCGCTGACGCGCTTCCCCTTCTCCTCGCCGAGAAAAGCCAGTCCCCCGCCCGCGCCGCAGCAGAACGACCGCTCGCGCGACCGGCGCGCCTCCACCACCTCGCCGATGACCGCGCGCGGCTCGTCGACCACGCCGCGATAGCGCGAGAGGTAACACGGGTCGTGGAGGACGACGCGGCCCGCCGCGGCCTTCGGCAGCCGGTCGCGATGACGCGCGAGGAACTCGCTGTGGTGCTCGATGGGCGGGGCCTCGCCAAACTCGCGCCAGTCGGTGGAAATGGTGCGAACGCAGTGGGGACAGATAGAAATGAGCTTCTTGACGTTCGCCAATTGCGCGAGATTCTGCTCGGCGAGCTGGCCGAACGCGAGGTCGTTGCCGAGCCGCCGCGCCGGGTCGCCCGTGCATCGCTCCTTGCGCAGCACCCCGAAGGTGACGCCGAGGTGGCGCATCAGCTTCGCTAGCGCCAGCACGATCTCGCGGCCCTGCGGATCGAGCGCGCCCATGCAGCCGAGCCACAGGCAGTACTCCTGCGTGCCGTCGTAGACCGGCAGCGCCGCCTTCTCGACGAACTTGTCGCGCTCGGCCGAGGGCATCCCCAGCGGATTTCCGTTGCGCTCCAGCGCGAGGAACAGCTTGGTCCCGTAGTCGTCCTCCCAGGCGCCCGTGTTGACGGCGCCGCGCCGCAGTCCGACGATGAGCGGCAGGTGCTGGATGCCGACCGGGCACTGGAACTCGCACGCCCCGCAGGTGGTGCACTGGAAGACGGCTTCCTGCGAGAGGTGCACGCCGAGCAGCGGCGGCTCCTGGGCGAATCCGAATTCACTCACGTGCGCGCGCAGGCCGAGAATGATTTCCTTGGGATTCAGGATCTTTCCGGTGTTATTCGCCGGGCAATGCTCGGTGCAGCGGCCGCATTCGACGCAGGAATACGCCTGCAACGCCGCGATCTGCGTGACGTCGCGCGCCGAGACCATGCCGAAATCCTCGTCGCCCGAGAGGGGCGGGATGGCGCTGAAGCCGTCGCGGCGCAGGAAGATCGTCAGCGGACTCAGCACCAGATGCAGGTGCTTGGTGTGCGGAATCAGCGGCAGAAACACGGCCAGAGCCAGGGTGTGCAGCCACCAGATGGCGCGGCCGAGCGGACCGTGGTCGCCGAGCAGGTAGTCGGCGAGATAGGTCGCCATGAGCGTGAAGATCAGCAGGGCGATGAAGCCCGATTCCGGCGACACGGCGCCCAGCGCCTTGGGGCGGACCAGGAACCGGCGCGCGGCGAGGCCGGCGATCGAGACGCCGACGGCGATGGAGAACAGCGCGGCCACGAAGAAATAGATGCGGCCGAAGAAACCATCGGGCGTCAGGAGGTCGAGGCCAAAGCCCGCGGCGACGTGGTCGACGGTGACCAGCGCGAAGGCGCAGAAGCCCCAGAATACGAAGGCGTGCGCGATGCCGGCGAGCGGCCGCTCGCGGATCACTTTCGCCTGAAGCAGCACCTCGACGACAAAGTCGCGGACGCGGCGGGCGACGGGGGCGAGGCGAAAGGAAGGGTCGGGCGCGGCCGCGCGGATGTTGCGCACCACGGCGCGGAATCGGCGCCAGAATCCGTATGCGCTCGCGGCCAGGATCGCGGCGAGCAGCGCCATCTCGGCGGCGGAGCGCTCGAACATAAGGAACGACTCTACCACGCGCGGCGGGAATCGAAGCCAGTGGCGGAGAGAGAGGGATTCGAACCCTCGATAGAGTTTCCCCTATACACGCTTTCCAAGCGTGCGCCTTCAACCACTCGGCCATCTCTCCGATACGCGGGGAACGGGCGAAGCAGCCCGACGACTAGTTTACCGCGCTGCGCATCAGGAAGTCGCGTACCTTCAAGTACGCCTCCGGCGCCGGAACCAAAGGCTCCGCCGCGCACCACGACTTCTCGTCGGACGCCCCCAGCGCCGCCAGAATCCCGTCGCGCACCTTGCGGCGTCCGAGCGACTCCTCCAGCGAGCGCGCCAGCGCGACATCCTGGAGCGCGTTGCGCCGAATCCGGCTGCGCGGCGACGTTCCCACCGCCGCGGGCGACCGCGCCCCGCCGCACAGTCCCGCCTTCAGCGCCGCCACCGCCATCAGGTCCGCGGATCCCGTCACCGTCGCCAGGGGAACCGACAGCTCAGGCAGCTTCGGAATCACCGGGTGCATCACGCGCAGCTCCAGCGGATAGATGAACCACTCTTCGCCGACGTTGAGTTGCAGCTCCAGGCGCACGCGGCGAATAGGGGCGTCGCCCCGTACGAACACGTCCATCCAGAAGGTGTCGACCGTGCGCCGCGCCCGTCCGCGCGGCTCCGGAATCGTGCCACGATGCGGAAGTTCGACCTTCTCCAGGCCGTCGGGAATCAGCCTCCCGCCGTGACGCTCGTGGACCTCGCGGAAGACGGTCGCCTCGACCGCCGCTTCGGGATTCTGCCCGATGTGCAGGTAGTAGTCCTTGCCCGGCGGCGCCGATACCACCACGCGAAACGACGACCAGCCGTTGCGCGGCAGCGCGGGCGACAGAATCTCCCGCGGCGTTCCCCCGCGGTCGCTCTCGACGATCTCGCCCGAGGGGTCGACGCGGCGGAACTCGGAGTACACCGAGACGGACTGCCCCTTCAGGAGCAAGGTGGTGAAGCCGAATACCGCGATTCGCGCGACCGTCACACAGTGCGGCGCCGGGTGCGCGCCAGAAGCTCGGCCGCGCGGCGCAGGACGCCCTGTTCGGCCTCGTCGCGAGTCGCGCCCGTGGCCCGGGCCAGCGCCGCTCCCGGCGATACGTTATCGGCCTTGGCGTGCCAGGTCTCGCCCATCCGGTAGGTGGTCACGCGGACCGACCAGCCCTCCAGCGGCAGGGTCTTTTCGGAGAAATCTTCGGCCTTCATATTCTAGGAGCCGGCCGCGCGGGCGGCTCCCTTCTCCACCGGCGCCCCGACCAGGTTGCCCCACTCCGTCCACGATCCGTCGTAATTGGTGACGTTGTTGAAGCCCAGCAGGTACTTGAGCACGAACCAGCTATGCGACGAGCGCTCGCCGATGCGGCAGTAGGCGATCACCGGCTTCGATCCGTCGATGCCCTCGCCGCCGTAGAGCGCGCGGAGATCGGCGGCGGACTTGAAGGTACCGTCCTCGTTGCAGGCCTTGCCCCACGGAATGCTGCGCGCGCCGGGAATGTGCCCGCCGCGCTGGCAGGTCTCCGGGAGTCCCGGAGGCGCCAGGATCTCTCCGGTGAACTCCTGCGGACTGCGGACGTCCACCATGCCGTGGCTGCCCGAACGCTGCGCTTCCTGCACCTGCGGGAGCATGGCGCGAAGCGAGAGGTCGGGTCCGGTGGCCTTGTAGCTGGAGACCAGCGTCACCGCGGGGTTCTCCTTGCTGAGTTCGCGTCCCTCGGCGAGCCACTTCTTCCGGCCGCCGTTCATGAGGCGGACATCCTTGTGGCCGTACATCTTCATCTGCCAGAAGGCCCAGGCGGCGAACCAATTGTTGTTGTCGCCGTAGAGCACGACGGTGGTGTCCGGCGTGATGCCCGAGGTCTTCATGAGAGTCTCGAACTGGTCCTTCGAGAGGATGTCGCGCCGTACGGTGTCGCAAAGCTGCGTGTTCCAGGCCCAGGCGATCGCGCCGGGCGGATGACCTTCGCTATAGGCGGCGGTGTCGACGTCGACTTCCACGACGCGAACGTTCGGCTGGGAGCCGTTCTCGGCTACCCACTGCGTGCTCACAAGCGTTTCCGGGTGAGCGTAGTCGGCCATAATGAGTCGCTCCTTGGGGGAATTCGATGAAACTATATCACATCGGGAAAGCTGCGCCGGAGTCGATGAAACCACGCGTAGCCCGCGTAGAAGAACGCCAGCGCGACCGCCCACAGCTTCGCGAGCGACTCCGGGCTCGGCAGGACGCCTTCGAGAAGCAGGAAGCGGTAGCCGCGCACCAGCGAGTACATGGGATTCAGCTTGAGGATCGCCGCCGCGTCGCGCGGCCACGACGACTCCGGGTAACAGATCGGCGCGATGAAGAATCCGACCGTCAGCAGGAACCCGATCACCTGGCCGAGATCGCGCACGAACACGCCCAGCGTCGCCAGCATCCAGCAGAGTCCGATGGTCAGCAGAAGCTGTGGGATCGCGAGCGCCGGCAGGGCGGCCGCGGTCGCCGGGGGCGTGCCGCGCAGCACGGCGAGAATCGCCAGGAACACCGCCAGCGCGAAGGCTGCCGTTACCAGCGAGGCGATCGCGGGGTGCACCGGCAGGGTCTCCACCGGGTACAACATCTTCTTGACGAAGTTGCGGTACTCGCGCATCACGCCCGGCGCGCGTCCCACGGCCTCGGCGAAGGGGAGCCACGGCAGCAGGCCGGCGATGAAGTAGAGCGCGAAGCCCGAGCGGCTCGGGTCGCCCGCGAAGCGCGATTGCAGCACCACGCCGAAGACGAAGAAGTACGTCGCCATGAGCAGCACCGGGTGGATCAGCGTCCACAGCGCGTCGCCGAAGCTGCCGCGGTAGCGCGCCGCCAGGTCGCGCCGCGCCATCGAGAAGATCAGCGCGCGATGGTCCCACAGCGCCATCCACGGCGCCGCCAGAAACCGGCCCGCCGACTCGGCCCGCTGCGCGCGACGCATCGCCGGCAGCGCCGCCACTCGGCTCTCGACCTCGCCCAGCCGCCCGCCGCGCACCTCGGCGTCGATCATCACGAACGGCCAGCCGCGCCGGTAGAACCAGCCGCGCTTTTCGGACCGCAGCGAAACGTAGGCCCGATAGCGCCCGTCCTCGGCGGGAAGTTCGACGTTCAGGTCGAATCCGCACGACGCGCCGGGAGCGAGATCCCCGGAGAGCGGCGTCCAGGGGCCTTCGGCGAGATAGGCGGAGTTGTCGGGGTCGAACAACTGCCAGCCGGCGGCGAAGCCGTCGGCGGCGCGCGCTGCTTCCCGCGACCGGTTCTCGATGCGGAATCGCACGCGGATGGCGCGGCCTTGGGCGTCGGGCGCGACTTCGAGGTCCTCGAAGGGGGGCAAGCTACCTAGTCAAACACGACCACGGCGCGTCCCGCCAGTTCGCCCTTGCGCATTCGCTCGAGCAGCGCGGGCGCCTCGTCGAGCGCGTGCGGCGTTGTGTGCGGCAGCCCGACGCCGTCAGCCGCCAATCGGAAGACCTCCTCGAGGTCGGCGCGCGACCCCAGATAGCTGCCGCGAATGGCGACGCCCTTCAGCACCGCCTCGTTGACCGCGAACTCCCAGGGCCTCGTCGGCAGTCCGGCGACGACCACCGTGCCGGTTCGTTTCACCGCGCGGAAGGCTTCCTCGACCGCTTCGGGAGCGGCCGCGAAGACGACTGCCGCGTCGACTCCACCGTGCTGCCTGGTCAGCGCGCGTCCGGCGCCGTTCGCCGGCGCCACGATCTCGGCGCCAAGCGCCTTCGCCATTTCGAGCTTCGACTCCACGGCGTCGACGGCGGCCACGCGTAGACCGCGCGCGCGGGCGTACTGGACGCCGAGGTGGCCGAGTCCGCCGAGTCCGAAGATTCCGATGACCTGGCCCGCCGCGAGAGCCGCTTCGCGGATCGCGCAGTAGGCCGTCCAGCCCGCGCAGCACAGGGGAGCGACGCGCGCCGGGTCGAGCGACGCCGGAATGCGCACCAGGTTCTGCGCCGCGACCACGGCGGCCTGCGACATCGCGCCGTGGCGCGTGTAGCCGGTGGTCTGCTGCTTCAGGCAGTAGCGCTCGCGTCCGCTGGCGCAGAATTCGCAGGCGCCGCAGGTCGAGGCGAGGAACGTGACGCCGGCGCGGTCGCCGGGAGCGAATCCGCCGACGCCAGGGCCCAGGGCTTCGATGCGTCCGATGGCCTCGTGGCCGAGCACCAGCGGCGTCATCGGGAGCTTCGGAAGTCCGGCGATCATCAGGTCGGAGTGACAGACGCCGCAGGCTTCCATGCGAAGGCGTACCTCGCCGGGGCCGGGCTCGCCGGCGTCGACCGGCGAAATTTCGACGGGCGCCTGCGGCGCGGCGAGCAAGAGCGCGCGGTTCGGCATGACGCCAGTGTAGCTGTTGGGATCTACTTCAGCGCCGCCAGTTCGCGCTGCACCTCGGCGACGAGAGGGATGTCGCGGTCGGCGTTCTTCCACAGCGCCTGGAAATCACCGTACAGCTTGCGCGCTCTATCGGGTTGTCCCGCGGCGGCGTAGGCGCGCGCCGCCGAGACGTGCGCCAGCGCGTATACGAGATTCCGCCCGATAGCCCGGCCCCGGCCGTCGACGATCCGCTGGAATTGCGCGGCCGCCTCGGCGTGCCGTTTGAGATCGCGATAGGCCATGCCACTCAGCGTCCACACGAACGCGTCGGCCTCGGGATAGGCGAGCGCCGGCCGCAGCGCTTCGAGAGCCTGTTGCGGGCGGCCCAGTTTCAGCTCGCGGGCGGCCTGAACCACGGGAATCTCCACCTGAATCGAAAGCGTGCCTTCGGGGGCGCGCTTGCGAATGGCGTCGATGCTGGCGCGGGCGCCGGCGTCGTCTCCGCACAACGCGCGGGAGGCGCCGATCCCCGCCGTGGCCTCCAGGTCGGGAACCCGCGATAGGGCCTGTTTGACGCTCGCCCGCGCGCCGTCGCAGTCGCCCGTCAGCGCATGACTGCGCGCCTCCGCCACGTACGCATTAGCCAGGTTCTCCGCGAGCTTCTTGCGTTCGAGGGCGGCCACGGTGCGCGCCCGGATCGCGGCGGCGTCGCGAAAGCGTCCGTCCAGCATCGCCCGGTTGAGCTGCACGACCCACAGGCGATACTCCTCCGGATGCCCGGCCACCGAAGCCTCCACGCGCTTGCATTCCGCCTCGTCTCCCAACAGCGACGAAACCGTCCAGAGGTTCATGGATGCGGGAATCGAACTGCGGCCGGATGCGATCGACTGTCGAGCCACGGCGCGGGCCTCCTCGAACTGGCCGACGGAGATCAGAAAGCCCGGAAGATTCCCAGCCGCCGTGACCTGCCGAGGGTCCACCCGCAGCGCCGCGCGCGTCGCCTCGACCGCCTTCTCCACCTGACCGAGCGCGTTGTACGACACGCCCAGATTGATGAGCGGCGTCGGGTCGCGGGGGTACAGGCGCGACTGCGCCTGCCACGCCTCCACCGACTTCTCCAGGTCCTCGGTCACCTGGTTGTTGTAGTGCGCCTGAATGTAGTAGCGTTCCTTCTCGCTGGCCCGCGCAATATGCTTCATCGCGGTTCCGATCGCGGCCCGCGCCAGCACACGCTCTCCGACGTTGCCCTGCAAGACCGACATTCGCGCCCAGGCCAGCGCGAACTCCGGGTCGACCTCGACGGCCCGCTGGTAGTGGGAGATGCCGCCCAGGTTATTCCCGGCATAACGCGCCTGCTCGCCGAGCGCGAACGCCTGAAAGGCCTCGATTGACGCCGTGGTCGCCTGTTCGAGCGGCGCGCTCAGCTTCGCGATGCTGGCGACCGATTCGCCGAGACGCCCGCGCATCGCCGCCACCGCCTTCGACACCGCTTCGAGCACCTGCTCCTTGCCCTGCGCTTCGGCGCTCGCCTGCGCCAGCGACTCGCCGCTCTGGCAGTTGATGGCGTCGAGCGTCAACAGGTAGCGGCTCCCGATCGAGCTGAGCGCGCCCTGCACCACGGCTTTCAATCCTTCGCGCTGGCAGAGCTCGCGCGCCAGCTCCGGCGTCAGCCGCGTATCGGGCGGACGCTGCATGAAGCGCAGCGACGCGCGCACCTGGTCCTCGCGCAGCGCCTTGAGGAACGGGGACTGCTCGATCTGCACCGCCACCGCCTGCTTGACGGCGATGTCGAAGGCCGGGTCGCCGGTGCTGTTGCGGATGTCGGCGAGGACGATGAAGTCCTTGTCGGTAAGGGGAGCTTTGTTCCTCTGCTTCCACCACACTCCGCCCGCGGCGACCAGGCCCACTGCCACGATCGCCAACCAGGCGCGCGAGCGGGGCTTCGCGGGCGCGGCGGCGGGCACGCTCGAAGCGCTGGGGCCGCGCGCCAGGCGCTTGAGATCGGCGCGCAGGTCGGCGGCCGACTGGTAGCGGAGATCGCGGTCTTTCTCCAGCGTCTTGAGAATCACCGCGTCGAATTCCGCCGGGAGTCCCAGGCGAACCTGCGACGGACGAGCGGGCGTCTTGTCGAGCAGCGCAGCGAACACGGCGGCGTCGGTGGGGCCGGCGAACGGCAACTGGCCGGCCGCCATTTCGTAGAGAGTGACGCCGAAGGAGAACAGGTCGCTGCGCGCGTCGGCCGCTTCTCCGCGCGCCTGCTCGGGCGACATGTAATGCACGGTGCCCATCGTCGTGCCGGCGACGGTGAGGTCGGCGCCCTGGGTGGACTGGTCGGCGCTGCGCGAGGGGGGCTGCACCTTCGCGAGGCCGAAGTCGAGAATCTTGATCTTGCCATCGCTGGTGACGAAGATGTTGGTCGACTTGATG
>CAZEVY010000065.1:0-30171 GCA_964515555.1 uncultured Solibacteraceae bacterium
ACGAGATCCGCCAGCACACCATGCTGCACGAGAACATCAAGAAGTTCATGGACGGCTTCCACCACGACGCTCATCCCATGGGGATGCTCGTCAGCACCGTGGCGGCGCTCTCGACGTTCTATCCGGAGTCGCGCAACATCGGCGACCGCGCCTGCCGGCGCATCCAGATCCTGCGGTTGATCGGCAAGATGCCCACGATCGCGGCGTATGCGTATCGCCACAGCCTGGGGATGCCCTACGTCTACCCCGATAATGCGCTCACCTACACCGGCAACTTCATGAACATGCTATGGAAGATGGCCGAGCTGAAGTACATGCCGCACCCGGTGCTGGCGCGCGCGCTCGAAGTGCTCTTCATCCTGCACGCCGACCACGAGCAGAATTGCAGCACCAGCACCATGCGGTGCGTCGGCAGCGCGCACGCCGATCCGTATGTGACCACCGCCGCGGCGGCCGCGGCGCTCTCGGGACCGCTGCACGGAGGCGCCAACGAGGAAGTGCTCAAGATGCTCGATGAGATCGGTTCGGTGGAGAGCGTTCCGGCCTATGTCGAGAAGGTGAAGGCCGGGCACGGTAAGCTGATGGGTTTTGGCCACCGCGTCTACAAGAACTACGACCCGCGCGCGCGAATCATCAAGGAGACGGCCGAGAAGGTCTTCGAGGTGACGGGGCGCAATCCGAAGCTGGAGATCGCGCTGGAGCTGGAGAAGATCGCGCTTCAGGACGAGTACTTCGTCAAGCGCAAGCTGTATCCCAACGTCGACTTCTACTCGGGGATCATCTACCAGGCGATGGGCTTCTCGCCCGAGATGTTCACGGTCCTGTTCGCGATTCCCCGCACGGTCGGGTGGCTGGCGCAGTGGCAGGAGCTGCTGGAGGACGCCGAGCAGAAGATCTCGCGGCCGCGGCAGCTCTACATCGGCGAGCCGGTGCGGCACTGGCGGGAGGAGAAGATGCGGGAGGAGGTTCCGGTCGCGGTGCGGTGACCGGGTTCAGAGGCCTTCGAAGAACTTCGATGCGGGGACGGAGAAGTCCGGCATCCAGTCGATGGTGACCGGGTCGTCCCCGCGGAAAACACGGGCCACGTTGTTCAGTTCGCGGAGCATGATGGTCCGTTCGGTCGGGTAGAGCGCCAGGACGGTTCGTGTGCCGGCGGCCAAATACGTCCGAATCTTCCTCTCCAGAAGTTCCGCAGGTTCCGACGAAACTATCTCGACGGCGAGAACGGGTGCAATCGCGGGGATTTCTTGCGGGTCCAACGAGCCTATCTGCTCGTTGAGGAGGATCGAGATGTCGGGCCCGAGGCAGTCTTCATCCGAGAGGACATAGCCGGTCCCACTGAAAACCTTGCCGATACGAGCTTCTTTCGTTAAGCCCAATCAACGCCCCGATAACATTTGGCTTTACGTTCTCGTGGATCCATCGCCCCGGCGGCATCGATACAACCTCACCTCCGATCAGCTCATGCTTCTGACCTTCCGGCAGATCCATCTCGGCGAACTGCCGGACCGTGATGGGAGTTGTCGTCGCCGCCATACGACTCCAGTCTAGCGCGCCGGGGTGTAGAATCGACGTGTGCGCCCATCCCACGCCCTCGCGCTAAGTTCGCTCTCGATTCTGATACTGGCCGGGCAGGCGCCCCCCGCCGACGCCCCCAAGCCCGCCGAGGCCAAGCCCGCCGCCGAGGCCAAGCCCAGCGAGGAGGGCTTCCCCGTCACCAGCGATCTGGTCGTCGCCAAGTGCGTGGCCTGCCACAAGAAGGACGACAAGGGCAACCTCTCGCGAATCTCCTGGATCCGCTCGACGCCCGAGGGCTGGCAGCAGGCCATCAAGCGCATGGTGCGCCTCAACAACGTGCAGCTCACTCCCGATGAGGCGCGCCAGATCGTGCGCTATCTCAGCACTTCGCACGGCCTCGCACCGGAAGAGGCGCGGCCGGCGATGTACGAGGTCGAGCGGCGCATGATCGACGAGACCGTGCCCGACGACAGCCTCAAGCAGGCCTGCGTCATCTGCCACAGCCATGGCCGCGCGATGTCCTGGCGCCGCACGCGCGAGGAGTGGAATCTCCTCATCAACATGCACGTCGGCTACTTCCCGGTAACGGAGTTCCAGGGCTTCCGGCGCTTCCCGCCTCCGGCCGGCGCGCCGCCGCCCGCGCCAGGAACCGACACGCGCGACAACGCCGACAAGGCCGTCGACTGGCTGACGAAGAACTACTCCCTGCGCACGCCCGATTGGGCCGCGTGGCAAGCCGGCATGCGTGCGCCGCGACTCGCCGGCCGGTGGTTGATCACCGGCGCGCAGACCGGACGCGGCCGCGTGGTCGGGGAAATGGTGGTGGAGCCGGCGCCGGGATCGGCCGACGAATTCACCACGCGCCTTACGATGCGCTATCTCTGGGACGGTAAGACAGTGACGGCGGCGGGCCGCTCGATCGTCTACACGGGCTACGCGTGGCGTGGCCGCGTCGAGAACGTCGCGAAAGGCGCCGACCCCTCCGATCTTGCCGAGGCACGTCAGGTCATGATGGTGTCGCGCGACCAGTCGCAAATGGACGGGCGCTGGTTCTGGGGCGCCTACGACGAGTTCGGCTTCGACGTGACGCTGCGCCGCGCCGGCAGCAATCCGCTGGTGTTCGGCGTCGATCGCCAGTCGCTGCGCGCGGGCGCGACGGGCCAGCGCGTTCGCATCTACGGAGACAATCTGCCGGCGGGTTTGCGCGCCGAGGACATCGACTTCGGCGGCGGCGTGACGGTGCGGCGCGTGGCCGATTCGTCGCCGTCGGAGGCGACAGTGGAAGTGGATGTCGCCGCGTCGGCGATCGCAGGCAAGCGCGACTTGGCGGTCCGCGGCGCGGTGGCGACCGGGGCCACGGCGGTATTCGACAAGATCGACTATCTGAAGGTGACGCCCGAGGCGGCGCTGGCGCGGCTCGGCGGAAACTCGCACCCCAAGGGCTACCAGATGTTCGAGGCGGCGGCGTTCCATCGCGGCGCCGACGGCAAGCCGAAAACGGCCGACGACGTGAATCTCGGCACGGTGGACGTGGACTGGTCGGTGGAGGAGTTTCTCGCGGTTTACGGCGACGACGACAAGGACTTCGTCGGGACGCTGTCACGGGGCGGCTTGTTCACCCCATCGCACGAAGGGCCGAATCCCAAGCGCAAGTTCAGCCGGAACAACTACGGCGACGTGTGGGTGGTGGGCACGATGCGCGGAGGCGAGGAGGTCAGCCGCGACGGCAAGCCGCTCATCGGGCGCGGCCACCTGGTGGTGACGATTCCGCTCTACGTTCGGTGGGACACGCCGGAGGTTTCGAAGTGAGCGCGGATCGAGGGAAGGTCCTGTTGTCGGTTCCGCTGATGCCGCGCGTGGTGCGAATCGTTATTCTCGTGGTGATCGCCGCTGCCCTGGCTACGACGTTGGTGTTGATCACCACAAAGAAGTTGAACCCCGCTCTCTTCGCCGTCTGGGCCGGGCTGTTTCCCGTTTTTCTGCGGCGGCGCGTGACACTGTACGAGAACGGCGTACAGTTTACGGCCGCCGAGGACAACCGCTTCGTGAAGTGGCATCAACTGGAGGGCTGGCACTGGGATGGCGGCAACGTGGTCTTGGTGGGTATCAAGCGTGTCCTCGAGGGAGGCCCAGTCGAGAACGCGATCATTCGCGTCCCCGATTCCCACCGGCAGCAGGTCGAGGCGATCGTCGCCGTGAGGACCGGGAAGGCGCCCGCATGAGCAGCTATCGCCTGGCCGAGTTTCATCGCTTCTCTGGCGGCGGCGCCGAATACCTGTACCTAGTGCCCAGCGGCGCGATCTTCGCGCTGACGCCGGTCAGCCGGACCATCGTCGACGCCTTGGGCGAACGCGAGTGCACCCGCGACGAACTGCTGGCCGCTCCGTTCCCGCGCGAAGACGTCGAGGAGGCCATCGACGAGCTGCACGCCGCTCGCGCGATCTCCAACGGCGTCCCCTTCGCCGATGACCCGCAGAAGGCGCCGTCGCCGTTTCCGCTGCGGAGCATCGTCCTCAACGTCACCAACCAGTGCAATCTCTCGTGCAAGTATTGCTACGAGTTCGGCGAGGACCGGCTGATGACCACCGAGGGCAAGCCGCGCTTCATGGATGAGCCTACGGCGCGCGCGGCGATCGACTACCTCATGGAGAACTCGCCGGGCCGTCGCTCGGTGCACGTGACTTTCTTCGGCGGCGAGACGCTGCTGAACTTCCCGCAGGTGCAGAAAGCGATCGACTACGCGCGCGACCGCGCCCACGCCGCCGGCAAGTACGTCGACTTCAGCCTGACGACCAACGGCACGCTGCTCAAGCCCGACGTCATTGAATACCTCGCCGAGAACCAGGTCGGCGTGACCATCAGTCTCGACGGCCCGCCGGAAATGAACGACGCCCTGCGCGTGTTCGAGGGCGGACGCGGATCCTACGACGTGATCGCCCCCAAGGTGCGCGAGCTGCTGAAGCGCCACACGTCGCGCCCGATCGCCGCGCGCGTGACTCTGACAGCGCAAGCGGTCGACGTGCTGAAGATCTACAAGCACCTGAAGCACGACATGGGATTCCACGAGGTCGGCTTCGCGCCGGTGACGACGTCGCCGAACCGGCTCTATGCGATCGACGAACGCGGCCTCGACTGGGTGCTGGAGCAGTTCACGGCGCTGGCGGGCGAGTATCTCGAGAGCGCGCTGCGCGACGAGCACCACGGCTTTTCGAACGTGAGCGACACCATCCGCGAGCTGCACGAAGGCATCAGCAAGGCGCATCCGTGCGGCGCGGGACTTGGGATGGTCGGCGTGGGGCCGTCGGGCGACATCGCGCCGTGCCACCGCTTCGTCGACAGCGACGCCCACCGGCTCGGGCACATATCGACGGGGATCGACCGCGCCAAGCAGGCGGATTTCCTGGAGCGCGGTCACATTTCACAGAAGTTCGAGTGCCACACCTGCTGGGCGCGGCCGGTGTGCTCGGGCGGCTGTTACCACGAGGCCTACGTGCGCTACGGCGACACCGGGCACGCCAATCTTCATTACTGCGACTGGATCCGCGGCTGGACGGACGTGTGCCTGCGCGTCTACGGCGAGATCGCCGCGCGGAATCCGAAATACCTGAGGCATTTCGACGAGAGGAACTGACATGAGACATCTCCATGCGGTAAATCGGAAGGCAGCCCGCGTCGAGGAGTATATCGACGCCACCGCGGGCGACATCGTCGCCATGCAGCAAGGGGGACAGCGGCCGTCGCCGCACATTCCGCTGGGCTGCTCGCTGGTGTTCTCGCCCGGTTGGGAGGTCGACTCCGCCGGCGGTACGGCGGGCCTCTGCCAGCCGGTCGAGCGCGATCTCTACGACTGCTACCTCAGCTGCTTCTGGCCCGCGCAGGTGCCCGATCATCTCAACAACTATCCCGACTGGACCGCCAAATGCGCCAGTGCGACGAAGGACTGGCGCAACATCGACCTGGTGTTTCCGTAGGGCCCCGCGATGACACGACGAGAGTTTCTCCCCGTTGTCGCGGCGGCCGCCGCGTCCGCGCAACCGCGCCCTGGGCCCACCGTCATGTACGCCGGCAGTTTCCCCGGCCAGGTGGTCGTCTTCGACGAGGCGCAGGAGCGCATCGTCGACCGGATTCCGATTACCTCCGGAATCCCGCGCGGCCTCCAGCTTTCCTACGACAAGAAAAAGATCTACGTCACCACGACGCGGACGACGCTCGAAGTGATCGATCTCGCGACGCGCAAGGTGATCAACCAGGTCAACCTCAACGAAGGTAACCGCCTCGCGCGCACGCGCAGCGGCTTCACGCCCGATCCGGAGGACAAGCTCATCTACACGATGGTCGGCTGGGCGGTGAAGCAACCCGACCGCTTCGAGATCGAGAAACCGAAGTTCAGCGTAATCGACCTGGCGCAGAAGAAAATCGTTCGCACCGCGGAGCTTCCGCGCGACGAGCCGCGCCTCCCGTTCGGCGGAAACATGCGCGTCTCGCCCGACGGCAAGTTCCTGTACGTTTTCGCCGACAGCGTGCTGATCTTCAACACGTCGGACTTCAAGCTCGCCGAGAAGATCGAACTCGCCAACCCGCCCTTCCCCGGCATGGGCAACATCGGCGTGGGCTGGCGCGACGATCCCGGCGAGGACCGCGGCGTCCTCACGGGCTTCTTCAACTCCACCGATCCGATCGTGCGGCGAACCATCTTCGGCATCGCGCGCTTCGACCTGACCAAGCGAACGTTCGACTTCACGCCCGTCGGCCCGTCGGCGAATCCCGGCGTCGGCGGCCTGCAACTGACGCCCGACAAGAAGACCGGCTATACGGTGATCTACCAGGGCGACCATGGGAATCGCCGAGTCGAATTCTGGGTTTTCGATATGACGACGCGGCAGGTGACGCGGCGTGTCGAGTTCGACGGGCCGATCAACTTCCGGTTCACGATCTCGGGCGACGGGCGGAGTCTTTATGTCTACGGGTCGTCGCCCCTGGTCGAGATATACGACGTTTCGACTTTGAAGCCGCGCAAGTCGCTGACGCTCGACGTCGACCTGACGTCGAACTTTCTGGTGCTGCCCGCGCGCGTCTGATTCTCCCGAGTGCGATGGAGTGGTGTGTTCACATCGGCGGATCCTCCGACCTGGCCGGCGAGCCGTTGTTGAGCCGGTTCGCGGCGCTGGAATCGAGCGCGAAGCTCCGGCCCCGGCTGGAGAGCACCGCGGCGCGCATCGCCGCCCAGTTCGGCGACGTCCGCTTCACCCGCTGCGTGTTCGGGACGGAATTCTGCGAGTACCTGATGCCGTCACCGTCGCAGGTCGACGACGCCGCGAGCGCGGCGCGTGACGCGGGACTCGGGTTCACGCTGGTCACGCCCTATGTATCCGACTCGGGCATCGCGCGGCTGCGCGAGATCTTCGCGCGGCTCGGCGAGGGCGAGGTGGTCTTCAACGATTGGGGTGTGCTAAACGTGCTCCGGCGCGAGTTCCCGCGCATCACTGCGGTGCAGGGCAGGCTCCTCAACAAGTCGCTGCGCGATCCGCGCGTGATGGGCGTCTACGGCGAAACCGAAGTGAACGCGACGCTGGCGGCGTTGCAGCGGTCGAGCATCGACAACGAGAGTTACACGTCGCTGCTGGCGCGCTTCGGCGTGGACGCGGTGGAGATGGACAATCTGCCGCAGGGGATGGACCTGAGCTTCACGGCGCGCGTGCGCCTCGCCGTCTACCTGCCGTACGGATTCATCGCCACCAGCCGCGTGTGCATGGCGGCCGGACTTCACTACCGCAAGGCCGACAAGTTCCAGCCCGGCGCGCCGTGCCGCCACGAGTGCCAGTCGCACCTGGTGGAGTACAGCTACACGACCTCGCCGTTTGAGAATCGCGATCAGCGCTTCCTGTTGAAGGGCAACTCGTATTTCTACCAGCACAGCGACGGCATGCTCGATTCGCTGTTCGACCACGCGCGGGCGGGCCGTGTCTCGCGGCTCGTCTTCCAGCCGCGGCTGCCCATGGTGATGTCGTGAAGGTACTGGCGCCCATCCGGGAGCTCGGCGAGCTCGAAATGCTGGCCGCGGCCGGCGCCGAGGAGCTTTACTGCGGCATGGTGCCGCGCGAGTGGATGGATCGCTACACGGGCGCCGTGTGGCTGAATCGCCGGAGTCCCAAGGGCGGAAGCCTGGAGACGTGGTCGGAGATGCGCGCGCTCGCCGACGCCGCCCGTCGCGCCGGCCTGCCGGTGTTCGCCACCATCAACGCACCCTACTACACCGCCGAGCAGTTGCCGCTGGTGATGGAGCTGGCGCGGCGGCTGTCGGAGGACTGCGGCCTCGACGCGCTCATCGTGACCGACGTGAACCTGCTCGTCCGCCTGAGCGAGGAGCGGCTGAGCGCGAAGCTGCACGTCAGTTCCGTGGCCGCGGCGCTCAACACCGAAGCGCTGCGATTCCTCCTGAACTTCGGACCGAGCCGCGTCATCCTTCCGCGCAGCCTGACGCTGGAGGAGATCGCGGGCGTACGGGGCGCGCTCGGCGACGCCGTGGAACTCGAAGTTTTCATGCTCAACGACGGCTGCGCCTTCGAGGAAGGCTTCTGCGCGACGACGCATCATCACTCGGTGGGCGCCTTCTGCACCGACCTCTCCGGAATGGACGCCGACTTCGAGTGGCACGCGCCGGTCTTCACCAATCGCCGCCGCCAGTGGCTGCGGCGCAATCTCGCCGACTATCGCGAGTGGGTCTGGTATCTCAACGGCAACGGCTGCGGGGCGACGCCGAAGGGCCTGCCCTATGGCCCCTGCGGCCTGTGCGCGATCCCCGATCTCGCGCGGATCGGCGTGGCGTCGTTGAAGATCGTGGGGCGCGAGGCGTCGGCGTTCAAGAAGCTCGCCAGCGTGAAGATGGTGCGCGATGTCGTCGACCGCGTGCGCGGCGGAGCGTCGAAACTGCACGCCATCGAGCGGGCGCGCGCGCTGCGCAACGAGCCGGAGCACTGCGACGCCGGCTACATGTGCTACTACAAGGTCGCGGGTTGACCCTCCGCCAGCGCCGCGTCGAGCATCCCGCAGAACTCGCGATTCCGGCGGTCCACCGCGCCCCGCAGCGACGTCAGCTCGCCCTCGGTGGAGCGCAGGCGATCGGCCAGGTGCAGGCAGGCCAGCACGGCGACGCGCGTCGAATCGAGATTCTGCGACCGCCCCGCGATGGAGGTCATCAACTCATCGATCTCGGCGGCGAGCGCGACCATCTCGCCGGGGTCGCCCGTGGTGACCAGCGGAATCGACTGACCGAGGATGGTGACGCGAACCTGTTTCTTCTCCGGCTGCATGCCGCAGAGGATATCAGCTAGGCGCCGAGCGCGTCCAGTTGCCCGAGCAGTTTCTCCAGCCGCCCGCGGACCTTTTCCCGCTCGCCGCGCAGCGACTCGTTCTCCTGCTTGAGGCGCGCCACCTCGGCCCGCAACGCTTCCAGCTCTCCCGACGACGCGCCACGCACGTTGAGCGCCGCATCCCGCTCGCCGCGCAGCTCCTCGACGAGTTCGACGACGCGCCGGATGCGCTCTTCGAGCAGACTCCAGGAGTCCGCGGACTGCTCGACCGGGGCCGCCATGGTCAGGCCGCCTGGGAGGACTTGGCCGTCTCGATCAACTTCCCGAAGGCGGCATCGTCGGCGTAGGCGATTTCGGCGAGCACCTTGCGGTTCAGGTCGAGTCCGGCGCGCTTCAGGCCGTTCATGAAGCGGCTGTAGGAGATGCCGTGGGCGCGGCAGGCGGCGCCGATTCGCACGATCCACAGCGACCGGAAGTCGCGCTTCTTCAGCTTGCGTCCGATGTAGGCGTGGCGCAGGCCGCGCTCGACGGCCTCCTGTGCCGACCGGTAGAGCTTCCCTTTGGTGAGAAAGTAGCCCTCGGCGAGCTTGAGGGTCTTGCGGCGCGAGTCGCGCCGCGTGGTTCCACGTTTGACTCTGGGCACGTTTTCCTCCTTGGGATGTTATCAGGTGGATCGGGCACGTGCCTGCGCGCCGTCCACACCGGCCGCCGTGCTTAGTACGGCAGCATGTCCTTGATCGCGTTCACGTTGGCGTCGTCGACCACCGTCGACGATCTCAGGTGACGCTTTCGCGAACGCGCCTTCGAGGTAAGGATGTGCCGGGCGAATGCGTGATGGCGGACAATCTTGCCCGATCCGGTCTTCTTGAAGCGCTTTGCGGCGCCCTTGTGCGTTTTCAACTTGGGCATGGATACCTCGAAGGAAGGCTTTCGCCAGTATAGCAGAACGGGCGCCGGCCGTTCAGATCATCTCGTTCAGCAGCTCCGGACGCGGCTGCGCGATGACTACCTTATTCGTCAGCAGGCCCTTGGCCGCCACCACGGCGGCGCCGGCGTCCACCGCGCTGCGCACCGCCGCCACCGACCCGGTAATCGTGACGAACGCCTTTCCGCCCAGCGCCATCGCCAGGCGGATTTCAATCAGCTTCACGTTCGCGCTCTTGGCCGCGCGGTCGGCCGCCTCGATCAGCGACGCCACCGAGAACGACTCGATAATGCCCAGCGCCTCCAGCGCCTCCACCTTGTTCGTGCCCGAGAGCGCCGGGAACACCGACTCGTGCACGTTCGGAATCACGAACGTGTCGATCACCGAGAAGTCGCCCGTCTCGCAGCCCTGCCGCACCGAAGCCTCCACCGCCGCGACGTCGCCGCGCACCAGCACCATGTACTTGCCCGAGCAGATCGAGCGCGCCAGCACCAGCTCGACCGCCGCCGCCTTCAGCATCGCGTCACAAGCCTGGTAGCCGGCCGCCACGCTCGTCAGTTCGATCAGACCGATGGAAGTTCCCGTCATTTCGCCTCGATTTCCACGAACGAATCCGTCACACGCTTCACCACGCCGTCGATCGAAGCGTGTATCGTCGCGCCCATCGCTTCCGGCGCGACCGCCGCGACCACCGCGCCCCGCTTCACCTTGCGCCCTTCGCCGACCTTCGGCTCGGCGGGCGCTCCGGCGTGCTGCTTGAGCTTGAGCCTCACGCGCCGCGTCTGGAGCTCCACGTCGCGATATGGCGTCTCGGCCTCGTACTGCTCCACCTTGAGGCGCTTGCGCAGCATCGCGAGCGGCACCCTGCGGCTTTCCTTCATCGGATGCACGCGCACGGGCTTCTGCTGGACGAACTTGGTCCCGGCGGCGCGCAGCGCGCGCTTGGAGTCGTCGCAGGCCTCCTTGGGAAACAGATCCTCGGGGCACGCGTAGAGCGTGCACAGGCCGCAGGCGCAGCATAGATCGGCCCACTGGTTCCAGATCTCCGCTCCCGTCGAAGTGAATCCCAGGCTGCGCATCACCTTGTGCGGCTGCACGTCGTAGCCGAGCAGGTAGCGGGGACAGAACTCCGTGCAGTAGCTGCACTGGTCGCACGCCGACTTGCCGATGCGGTTCATCGACTCCTGCGAACGGTCCTTGCGCTGAATCAGGTAATGGTCGCGCGGCAGGACGATCAGGCCCGCAGTGGTCTTGGTGACGACGTCGTCGGCGTCGAACGTCAGCGTCCCCATCATGATGCCGCTGACGAAGATGCCGTAGTCGCCGGTCGCCGCGCCCCCCGCGGCCTCGATCAGTTCGCGGAACGATATCCCCACCGGCGCCCACCAGGACCCCGGATTCCGCACCGCGCCGCTCACCGAGAGAAATTTGCGCGTCACCGGCACGCCGCGGCTGGCCTGCTCGGCGTTGTACAGCGTCTCGACATTGTTGACCACGCATCCAACCTGAAGCGGAATGCCGGACGGCGGAATCAGCCGCCCGGTCGCGATGTGGACCAGCTCGTACTCGTCGCCGGAAGGGTAGAAGTCGCCCAACTCGACGATGTCGATGGCCCATCCCTCGACGAGCGGCCGCACGGCGGCGATGGCGTCGGCGTTCTTGGTCTTGATGCCGAACTTGCCGCGCTGCGCGCCCACCGCCGACATCATGAGCTTCATGCCGCCGGCCACGCCGCCGGCGAAATGCTTCATCAGCTCGTAGTCCTTGTGAAGCAGCGGCTCGCACTCCGCTCCGTTGGCGATGAGAAACTCGACCTGCGACGCCGCCTTCACGTGCGTCGGAAATCCCGCGCCGCCCGCGCCGACGACACCGCACTCGCGCAACTGGTCGGCGAGCGAGCTCACTTCTTCCCCTGGCCGTAGAGAACCTTGCCTGGCCGCGCGCCGGTGTGCTTGTCCTTTTCGAGAACCACCGTCCCGTTGACGACCACGTACACGATGCCCTCGGCGTACTGGTGCGGCTTCTCGAAGGTCGCGCGGTCGATCACGCGATCGGCGTCGAACACCGTGATGTCGGCCGCCATGCCGGGGCGCAGCAGGCCGCGGTCCATGATACCGATCTTGGCGGCGTTGGCCGACGTCATCTTGCGGATGGCCTCCTCCATGGTGATGACTTTATCGTCGCGCACGTAGCGGCCGAGGATGCGCGGAAACGTCCCGTAATAGCGCGGGTGCGGGTTCGATCCCGAGCGCGCGCCGTCGACGCTCACCGCCGTGCCGTCGGAGCCGAACGAGACGAACGGCTGCTTCATCGCGTAGCGCATGTCTTCCTCGGAGTGGTGGAAGTAGACCGTCGACACCCCGCCGCCGTTGTTGAGCAGCAGCTCGAACAGAACGTCGATGCCGGGCTTGCCGATCGTCTGAATCACCTCGCTCATGCGCTTGCCCTGGAACTGCTTGTACTTCGGATTCGAGAGCGAGACCAGCAGCATCCCCTCCCAGCTTCCCGTCGCCGTGTAGTGGTTGTACCAGTTCGATCCCGGAATGCCTTCGTTGATTTCTTTCTCGAGGCGCGGCCGCAGCGCCGGATCCTTCAGCCGCGCCATCATCTGCTGGCGGCCGCCCTCGTGCGCCCACGGTGGAATGATGCTCGCGAGATTGTTCTGCCCGGCGCGATACGGATAGACGTGCGCCTCCACCTGCTGTCCGTTACGGCGCGCCGCGGCGATCGTGTTGACCAGCTCGTCCATGCGGCCCCACAGCTTGTGCTCGGCGATCTTCAAGTGAATAATGTCGACCGGCACCCCGGCGCGGCGTCCGATCTCGATGGCCTCGGCGGCCGCCTCGAAGACGCCGAAACCCTCCGTGCGCATGTGGGTCGAGTAGATGCCGCCGAAGGGCGCGGCCGCCTCGCACATGGCGACCAGCGAGTCGGTGTCGATCCAGGTGCCCGGCGGCCCGCTGAGCGAGCTCGCCACGCCGAGCGCGCCCTGCTCCATGGCCGTACGCACGATGGCCTGCATCTTCACACGATCGGCCGGAATCGCCGGGCCCGCGCGCTGGCCGTGCACGCGCGTCCAGACCGTGCTGCTGCCGATGTAACTGCCGATGTTCGTGGAGACGCCCAGCTTGAGCACGCGCGCGAAATACGCGGCGAAGTCGGGGAACTCGCCGCTCGGCGCCGCCGATCCGCCTTCGCCGAAGATCATCGACGTGACGCCCTGCCGCACCATGCTCTGCGCGTTGCCGTCGGAGAGGATGGTGTTGTCGGAGTGGTTGTGCATGTCGATGAAGCCGGGCGCGACCACCAGGCCCTTCGCATCGATCACGCGCGCCGCCTGCGCACCTCCGAGCCGGCCGATGGCGGCGATGCGGTCGCCGCGCACGCCGATATCGGCCATCACCCAGGGATTGCCGGTGCCGTCGTAGACCTTGCCGTTGCGGATCACGAGGTCGAACGGCTGCGCGAAGGCGGGCATCGCGGCGATCAGTGGGACGAGACGAGACACTCGCATCGGAGACTCCTTCAGAAGACGCGGCGATTGAGCCGATCGACGGTGAACTTGGCTGTGTCGGCGACGGCCATTACCGCCATGACGCCGGCCTGCACGGGGTCGGAGACCACCAGGTCGGCGGCGTCCGGCACGCTGCCCGCCATGTTCAGGCTGATGACCAGCAGCCCCTGCGCGCGGACTTCGCGGACGGCCTGCTCGATCTCACCGCCCATGAGCGCTCCGGCGAGCACCAGCGCTTTCGCGCGAGGAAGCCTCGCCACGGCGCGCACGGCGGCCGCCAGCGGCTGCTCCCCGACCAGCGGAATGGTGTCGACCGAGATGTGCTCGCCTCGTATGTTGTGACGGTCGGCCTCGGAGATCGCACCGATCGAGACCTGACCGACCTGCGCGCCGCCGCCCATGATGATGATGCGCTTCCCGTAGATTTTCTGAAGCGACGGCTCAATCGTGGCCTGCTGGACGATGTCGAGCGCCTCGAGTCCGGCGATGAGCGGCTCGGGCGCGCCCGGCAGGTCGAGCTCGAAGTAGATGCGCGCTTCCGGCGGTCCCGCGTGCAGTATCTCGACCGACGTGATGTTGCCCTGGTGACTCGCGATGACGCCGGTGACCTGGTGCAGGACACCGGGTCCGCCGCCGGCGCGGATGAGGAGTCCGAGCTTCTCTTGCATCGCGGAACCGCTATCTTAGCGCACGGTGGACTGCGCTCTCGTGTCGCGCGGAGACTTCCATGGGCTGAGTGGAAGCCGTTGACCAACGAGCCGGGCTTGAATAGCATGGAAGAGGGTGACTGCCAGTGAGCTAAAGCGTTGGCTC
Organism: uncultured Solibacteraceae bacterium; assembly: GCA_964515555.1. Lineage (GTDB taxonomy): Bacteria > Acidobacteriota > Terriglobia > Bryobacterales > Bryobacteraceae > CAZEVY01. The sequence continues at coordinate 14,081 of CAZEVY010000065.1, forward strand.
GCGAAACATGGCTGCAGGTTCGTGGAGGGCAAGCGGCACATTTGGGTTTGCCGAGGCGACAAGAAAGTCATCATGCCACGGCACCCGTCGAAGGAAATCAAGAAGGGCACGCTGCGGGCGATCCTGAAGGATCTGGGATTGAACGAGGAAGATCAGACCTGATGCCATATTACGCACGATTCGAGCCCGATCGGGAGTCCGGTGGCTTCGTCGTCACTTTCCCCGGAATGTCGAAGGGCGCGACCCAGGGAGAGACGTTCCCCGAGGCGATGGGCATGGCTCGCGAGATGCTTCACATGATCCTCGCCGACCACATCGCCGCCGGTGAGCCGTTGCCTTCCGAGGCGCGCCGCAAGGGCGGGAATTACCACGTGGTCACACTGCCTGCACTGGTCGAGGCAAAGCTTGCGCTCTACCTTGCGTACCGAAAGTCCGGCATGAGGAAGTCCGATCTTACGCGCAAGGCGGGCATTCCAAGTGGCATCGACCGCTTGTTCGATCTGGACCACCGATCGCCGATCGATCAACTTGAAGCGGCATTTCGGGCGCTTGGCAAGGCCATGCGCATTCGTGTCGAAGACGCAGGCGGTTCCGGGTCGCGCGCTACGTTTTCGGCGTCTCCAGCCTCGCGGGATCGTTGGCGTCGAAGCGCGGGCCGTTTTCGTCCCAGTCCTCGGCGCGAAACATGCGGCCCTGGCCGAGCGGCGGGTCCAGTTCCTTCACCGTGAGGCTGACCTTGCCGCCTTTCACGCGGCCCCAGACGTGGTGATAGAAGAACCCGTGCACGAAGCCCTGGCCCTGGCGCAGGCCGCGTGTGATCGACCCGCCCGAACTACCCACCTCGATATACGTGATCCCGTCGCGCACCATGCGCACGAACTGGTGGCCGTGTCCGCTGATGATGTACTCCACCCCGTGCTTCTTCGCGATCTGGTGCAACGGGAACTCGCCCGAGCCGAGCCGCAGCGGTGCGATCCAGAACGGCTTGTGGAAGAAGACGAACTTCGGGCGCTTGGCGGCGTTCGCCGTCAGGTCCTTTTCGAGAAACGCGAGCTGGTCGGCGTTCAGGTCGGTGGTGCGGCTGTTGTCGAGCACCGTGAAGTGCGTGTCCTGATAGTCGAAGCTGTAATACGACGGCCGGCCCGACTCCTTTTCATAAAGCGCTCGCGAAGTGTCGGAAAACACGTCGTGATTGCCCGGCGTGAAATAGAGCGGGTAGTGATTGTAGCGTTGAAACGTTCCTCGAAGATCGGCCCACTGCGCCGGCGCGCGATCGTCGCCGCCGCCCTCGATGGTGTCGCCGACGTTGATCACAAAGTCGGGATGCATGAGGTCGATCTCGCGCCAGACGCGCCCATAGACCTCAGGAGTGGCGCCGCCCGTGCGGTCCCCCATGATCGAGAAGCGATAGTCGTTCTTCGGCTCGGTGAACGCGCGGACGGCGATCACGCCGCCGAAGACAACGATGACGATCGCCCCAGCCAGCCAGCGTCGAGTCGTGCGGATCATGGAGCAATTCTACTCTGAGTCGACATCGCGCACAACGCAGCGGGGCGCGGGTTTGGATGGCGCGGGTGCGCGCCCCGCGCTATGCGCTCAGAACGCCATAAATCAAGATAGAATTTCGATGACACCGGCGGCGCCGTTGACCCGCAGGCGCTGGCCAGTCTTGATTTGCGAGGTCGCCACGCCCGTTCCCACCACGGCGGGAATCCCGAACTCGCGCGACACCACGGCCGGATGCGACAGCACGCCCCCAGCGTCGGTCACGAGGCCTCCGATCCGGGTAAACACCAGCACCCACGCCGGATTCGTCATCTTGCAGACCAGGATGTCGCCCTTCTTCACCTGGTCGAATTCCTCCGGCGAGTGCACAACTCGCGCCGGTCCTTCGACCACGCCCGCCGAGGCGCCGAGGCCGCGAATCGTCCCCTGCGGCTGTTTTCCGAGTTCCGAGGCGCGCGTGTAGACGTCGGGCCATCCCCACAGACCCTTGTACGGTTCCCCGTGCAGCGACCATTCGGTGATCGTGCCGCACCACGTCGGCGGCCGCACCGCGTAGGCCGCCTCGCGCGCCTTGCGCCGCTCCCTGACGATCCCGTTTGCGTCGACCGCCGCGGGATTCGCGCTCAGCACGCGCAGCTCGTCATACTTGAGATACACGACATCGTCGGCCGCGGTGAAATCGCCGCGCTCCACCAGCTTCCTCCCGATCGCCATCAAGACCAGGCGCACGCGCGCGTAGGTGCCCTGATCCATATAGAAGTGATGGTCGGGCGTGAGCGGCGTCATCTTGAGCGCCAGGTCGAGCGACGTGGCGAGGCGATCGCGGTCGGCTTGCGAACGGTCGGCGGGAAACAGTGCCCACATCTCGGCGATCGCCGCGGCGCGGTTCTCGCGGAGAAGCCGCACGTCCCTTTCGTAGTCGTAATCGTTGTCGAGATAGCCGCGCAGGCCCTCGAAGATCGGCGTGGGATTCTCGCGCCAGGTCGTGAAGGCATACTCGTGCGAGTAAATCGCCTTGTTGCCGTACTCGTTCTTATATGCGTCGATCTCGGCCAGCAACGCGCGTCCCTCGCCGAACGCGCCCAACGCGCGGATAACGCCGTCGGCAGTCTCGCTGCCCGCAAAGGCGCCCCGCAGCGCGGCGCTGACCTTGACCTTTTCCTTGAGGCGCCACAGCTCGCGAATCGAGTCCCAGTTCCGGTCCTCGTCGGAGACGAGAATGCGCCCGATGAGCGCGCCATGCTGCGCCCCGATCAGCTCGTTGAAGACACCCTGGAACGCCATGGCCGACTGGAACTGGGCGATGTTCAGAATCCAGTGCAGCCGGAAGTGACGCTCCTGGATATCGAGAGCGTCCTCGAGCAGGATCATCAGGTCGCCGAGCGAGGATTCCTCCATAGGGTAGGCGTCGAGGAACTCGAAATTGCGGAGGATTTCCGGCAAATAGCGCCGCTTCCACCAGTCGAGAAACTTGCCCGCGTAGATCGGCATGACCATTCCGAAGTACGCCCCGATGTCCGCGGCATCCTTCGGGTCGCGCGGGACCACGGCGCTATGGACATAGCCCTGCACGGTCTTGGCGACCCAGTCCTTGCCGAACGGCACGCCGAAACGGCGGTACATGTAGTCGCACGTGTACCACCAGCCGCCCACGTCGAACCACATCGGTGAGATCGGCTGGGGGCAGTGCAGGTCGTCGTACCAGAAGTGGAGACTTTTCTCCTCTTCGCTGGCCCACTCGATGGGCGTGTTGGCGTCGCCGAAGAACCGGTCGATAATCTTGCTCTGGTCAGCCATGATTGGTCCTTTCCTGTATCGCGCTCCAAACCCGCTCGGGCGTTAACGGCAGATCGCGGATGACGGCGCCGGTCGCCTCCGCCACCGCCGAGCCGATTGCCGCGGAGACGGTCAGTATGCCGCCTTCGCCCGCGCCCTTGGCGCCGTGCGGGCCGGGCCCGTCGCCGTTCTCGATGAGAATCGAGTGTAGCTCGCCGGGGATGTCCTCGATGGTGGGAATGCGATAGTCGAGCGCGCCGAGGTTGCGAATCCGCCCATGATCGTCGAGCATCAGGTGCTCCATCAGCGTGTGACCGAGTCCCATGACGGCGGCGCCCTCGTCCTGCGCCTCCACCTGTTGTGCGTTCAGCGCCTTGCCAACGTCGCTCGCCAGCACCAGCTTCCGCACGTCGACCATTCCGGTCTCGCGGTCCACCTCGACCTCGGCGGCCACGCACAGGAACTCCCAGAACGCCGCGCGCCCTCCCAGCGGATGTCCGGCGACGTACTCGCTGCGCGCCTCGCCCACGCCGATCACCTCGCCGAGAGCGCCTCCGTAATAGCGCCGCATCAGCTCCGCGTAGCCGGTCCCTTCGCCCGCGCCGACGGCCTCGGCCATCGCGCGCAGCTTCGCCTTCACCTCGCCGCACGCGCGTACGATGGCGTTGCCCATGAACACCGTCGAGCGGCTGGCCGACGTCGAGGAATCGAACGGCGCGACGGCTGTGTCTCCCATGACGACGGCGACGCGCCCCGCCGGCACGCCCAACTCCGCCGCGGCCAGCTCGGCGAAAACGGTGCGCGCGCCCTGTCCCATGTCGGAGGTCGCGGTGAGAACCGAGACGCTGGCGTCGCCGTGCAGGCGCACGATGGCGAAGGAGACCGACGCCGTCGACGAGCTTTTCAATCCGAGCGAGAGGCCGCGGCCGCGATTCGGCGCAAGCGGCTCGCCCCAGCCGATCGCCGACGCAGCTTTCTCGATCGACTCGATCCATCGGCCATCGGCGGGCGTGTCGCCGGGGATGAACTCCTCGCCTCTCTCCGGCAGGTTGCGGCGGCGAATCTCGACGCGGTCGATCCCGAGCCGCCGAGCCGCTTCGTCGAGCTGCGATTCGACGGCCCAGGACGCCTGCGGCGTACCGAAGCCTCGAAACGCCGTGCTCGGCGTCGTGTGGGAGTGCAGAGCGCGCGCGACGATGCGCGCGTGCGGCGTGCGATACGGTCCGCAGGCCGAATAGCCCGCCTTGCTGACGACTCGCGTGGCGATGTCGGCATAGGCGCCGATGAGGAAGTCGGCCTCGATGTCCTGAAAACAGATCCGGCCGTTCCTGTCGAATCCGCTGCGGACGCGTGTGCGCGCCGACGTGCGCCGCACCGCCTGGAACGTTTCCTCGAGCGTCAGGACCAGTCGCACGGGCCGGTTCGTCTTCAACGCCAGATACGCCATCAGCGGCTCGAACTTCGGCCACCCTTTTCCGCCGAACCCGCCCCCGGGATCGGGCGCGACGATGCGCACCTTCGCGAGCGGCCACGCGAGCGCCTGCGCCACGACGCGCTGGAGGACGTAGGGATGCTGAATCGGACTCCAGATCACGACACCGTTCGCATCCGGCGCCGCCATGAAGACGTGCGGCTCGATGGCGAAGTGCGTGACCATCGGGAACGTGTAGGTGTTCTCGATGACGAGATCGGCGGGGGCGCTGGCGACGTCGCCCCAGCCGAACCGCCACGTCTTGTCCTGCACGAAAGGACACGACGACGCGAGCGCGTCGTCAATCGTCAGTACCGCTTCCAGTTCCTGGTAATCGACGCGTACGAGCGAGGCCGCTTCTTCAGCGGCGTCCTCCGATTCGGCGGCGACCGCGGCGACCGGCTCGCCGAAAAACTTCGCCTCCTCCGCGGCGATCACCGGGCGGTCGGCAATTGCGGGACCGAACAGCGGCACCGGCCGCGGCAGGTCTCCGGCGGTGAACACGCATCGCACGCCGGCGATTGCGAGCGCCTCGGCGGCGTCGATCGAGCGGATTCGCGCGCGCGCACAGTCGAGCGTCACCAGCTTGACGTGCAGGACATTGTCGAGGCGAATGTCGGCGGCGTACTTCTGCGCCCCGGTGACGCGTTCGACTCCGCCCGCCCGGGTCATCGCGACTCCTTCGCCGCCGCCAGTACTGCCGCAACGATGCGCGTGTAGCCCGCGCATCGGCAGAGGTTGCCGGCCAGCCCTTCCTGAATCTCCGCCGGCGTGGGATCGGGGTTCGTTGCGAGCAGATACTTCGCCGCGACGATCATGCCGGGGATGCAGAATCCGCACTGCACGGCGCCCTCATCGAGGAACGATCGCTGGAGCGCGTCGAGCCCGCCGCCCGTCGCGATTCCCTCGATTGTCACGACTTCCGCGCCGTCGGCCTCCGCCGCCAGCATCAGGCACGAGTTCACGGCGTCGCCGTCGACCATCACCGTACAGGCGCCACATTCGCCTGCCGAGCAGCATTCCTTCACGCCGGTCCAGCCGAGCTGGTCGCGCAGCACGCGTAGCAGCGTGTGATGCGGTTCGACGTCGACCGTGACGGTCTGACGATTCACGGTGAGGGTGATGTTATCCATGCGCCCTCCGCATCGCCTCCGCCAGCGTTCGACGCCCCACCACCCCCAGCATCGCGACACGGTAGACCCTGCTCCCGCGCACATCGTCGATCGGCGACGAAGCCGCAATGGCGCGTTCCACCGCTGAATCTCCCTCGCCTTCGACGACGAACGGTCGCGGCCCCACAGCGCCGCAAGCCATCCGCGCTTCGCCCGACGCCATCGTCAGACAGCACAGGCTGATCGTCGCGAGATCCACGCCGCGCCGCCGGGTAACTCGACCGAACGCCGCGCCCGACCCGCGCGGTGGAAACGGAATCTCGATCGACTCGACGATCTCGCCGCGGGCGAGCACCGTTCGTCCCGGCCCCGTGAAGAAATCGGCGACCGCCACCGCGCGCGCGCCGCGTGGTCCGGCGATGTTCGCCACCGCGCCGTAGGCGAGCAGAGGTGGCGCCGTGTCGGCCGCCGGCGACGCGTTGCAGATGTTCCCCGCCAGCGTGGCGCGATTGCGAATCTGCACCGACCCCACCACGCGCGCGGCCTCCACCAGCGCGGGGAAGCGCGACCGCACGCGCTCGTCGCGAATCAGCGCCGACATCGTCACTAGTGCGCCGACACGGAGTCCCGCGCCGGTCTCGACGATCCCGGTGCGCAGTTCGCGCACGCGCTTCAGGTCAACCACGACACTCGGCGCAACGTCCCCGACGCGTAGACGCACGATCAGGTCCGTGCCGCCTGCCAGGACACGCGCGTCAAAGTCCGCGAGGAGTGCGAGCGCGTCATCGAGACGCTCCGGCTGGGTGTAAGCGAAGGGTTTCAAAGGGGCTGCCCCGCCGCGAGGGCTTGGAGCCGCGCGAGCGCCGAGGCGTGCAGCGGCGCGGCGAGACGCCGGGCCTCGGGGACCTGGATGCGGTCGTACGAGTAGTCGAATTTCTCGCGTACTTCGGCGGCGCTGCGCTTGCCCGATCGCACCATGTTGAGGAACAGCTCGACGTTGACGGCCAGGAAGCTGACGCTGTCGGCGGCCTGCACCAGGTTCGCCTCGGGCCAGCCGCCGATTTCGTGGGCGACCACCAGACGTTCCACCTCGGCGGCGAGTGGCTCATCGGCGCCGTTCTCCCGCAACCACGCGCCGACGATGCGCGCGCTTCGCGCCGAGTGCGCGGCGTAGTACTCCATGTCCACGAAACTGCGCGCCACCGGCTGATCCGGGCCTGGAAACGCGCGCTCCATGTCGTGCGTGAGCGTCGCCAGGCGCATGGCGAGCGTCGCGGCGGGCGCGAGCCGGTCGAGCCACGCCAGCGAATCGATCAGGTGGTAGCTGTTGTAGGCGTAATTGTCGGTGACCCACTTCTTCCCGGCTTCGATGAGTGGCGATTCCGTCATCGGCTACAGGGTCGTGATGGGACGGCTCTGCAACAGCAGCAGGTCCCTGCCGCGAATACACCACTCGACGTCCTGCGGCTTGCCGAAGAACTGCTCCAGCCGCGCACCCACTTCCCGGAGTCGCGCAAGTTCGCCGATGCTGAGCACGCGATGCGCCGGATCAGGCAGGAATTCGCGCACCAGCGAGCCGTCGTCGCGATCCAGGACGTAATGATCCGGCGTCACCTCGCCGGAGACGATCGCCTCCCCAAGCCCGCGCGCGGCCTCAATCACCATGTGGTCGCGGCGTCGATGCACCGGGTCCGCCGTGAACAGGACACCGCTCTTGTCGGCTTCGACCATCTCCTGAACGACCACCGCCATGCCGGTGTCGGTGAGCGCGCCTTTGCGTGCGCGATAGAACAGCGCCCGCGGCGAGAAGAACGACGCCCAGCATTCCTGCACCCGCCGCGCGACCTCGCCGGCGCCCCGCACGTTGAGAAACGTCTCCTGCTGACCGGCGAAGCTGGCCGAGTCGCCGTCCTCACTCACCGCGCTTGACCGAACCGCGACCAGCGCGTCGCTTCCCACGGCGCAGTACGCATCGCGCACAACGCCGTCGATGGCCGGGGGCAGCCCGCCGTCCAGAATGAACCCGCGCATCTCGCTGGAGGCCCGATCGAGAGCCGCGGAGTCGTCGACGTCCAGCTCCCGCGCGATCGAGAGAAACCGCTCGACCCCGACGCGTTGCGCGAGGAACTCTTGAAACGCGCCCGCGCACACCACGAAGCCCGGCGGCACAGGCAGCCCCGCGCGCGACATCCGGCTCAGGCTCGCGCCCTTGCCGCCTGCGATCGGCGCGGCGTCGGCCGGGAGTCCCTCGAAGGTGGCCACCAGCGGCATCCGAGCGCTACTCCGCGACGTGATAGTCGAGCGGGCCGTCGGTGTAGAGAAGCATGTCGGTCTCTTCGAGTGCAACGTACGGTCCATGACGCTCGTTCGGCGCCGCGTAAAAGAACATGCCCGAGCTCACCACTCCCGTTGGCGTCTGGACCCTTCCCTTCAATATGTAGATGCCATGTCCGCAGGTGGTGTGGTAGTGCTTGGGGTCGCGAAAGCCCTTCGGAAACCGGATGATCGACGACACCATTTTCGTCCGCTGGTCGTCGCGCAGCGGTTTTTGCAGCATCCCCTTGGGAACGCCTGTAATCTCGACCGGCAGCCACTTCAGCGCGGCGGAATCGACCACTCTGTTCTGCTCGGCTGCCGGCGCGAACATCATCGCCGCTGCGGCCACGACTGCCAGCCTCATATCGCGCGCCTCCTGTCCGGATGCGATTATCTCAGATTGACCGCGACACGGAACCCGCTCGGCGCTGAAATCATCCAAATCGCCGGATAAAGCGGGCCCCGCGTCTTGAACGGCCCGGCCCCGCGCGATATCATGCAGTCGCGTGCCGTCGAATCCCTCACGCCGGCGATTTCTCCAGACCGCCGCGGCCGCCGGGGCCGTTCGCGCCGTCACCGCCAACGACCGGATCAACGTCGCTTGCATCGGCACGGGTTGGATGGGATCGGCCAACGTCGCCGCGTTCCTCGACGAGCCGGGCGCCCAGGTGGTCGCCGTCTGCGACGTCGACGCCGAGCACCTGGCGAGCGCCTGCGCGCAAGTCCGCGAGAAGTACGGCAACAAGGACTGCGCGTCGTACCGCAATTTCGAAGACGTGCTCGCGCGCGCCGACGTCGACGCCGTCATGATCGCGGCGCCAGACCACTGGCACGGGCTCATCGGCGTCGCCGCGCTGCGCGCCGGCAAGGACGTCTACGGCGAGAAGCCCCTGGCGCAGTTCTGGGCCGAAGGCAAAGCGATCTGCGACGCCGTCGCCGAGCATCGCCGCGTGTGGCAGACCGGAAGCTGGCAGCGCTCGCGTGCGCAGTTCCGCCAGGCTTGCGAGCTGGTGCGCAACGGGCGCATCGGCAAAGTGCACACCGTCGAGGTCGGACTGCCTGGCGGACTCACCGACTTCGACGGCCTCGGTCATCTCGATCAGCCCACCGAGCCGCCGAAGCATCTCGACTACGATCGATGGCTCGGCCCCGCGCCCAAGGCGCCGTACTGCGCCGCGCGCGTCCACAAGACGTGGCGCTGGAATCTCGACTACGGCGGCGGCATGCTCATGGATTGGGTCGGCCACCACGTCGACACCGCGCACTGGGGGCTCGGCTTCGACGGCACCGGTCCGGTCGAAGTGGAAGGCAAGGGCGAGTACACGCTGGCGAGCGCCGTCTGGAACGCGCCGTCGAAGTTTCGCGTGACGGCGCGCTACGCCGGCGGCGTGACGATGATCGTCAGCGGCGGCTACGACGACATTCGCCGCGGCGCGCGCTGGATCGGCGATGAAGGTTGGATATGGGTTGACCGCGCCGGCATGGAGGCGCATCCGCGCCAGGTGCTTTTCAGCCGGATACGCCCCGACGAGATTCGTTTCGAGCGGTCGGAGTCGCACTACAGGAACTTTCTCGACTGCGTGCGAACTCGCCGCCGCACGCTCTCGCCCGCCGATGTCGCGCTGCGGTCGGCGGCGCCGGGGTATCTCGGCCTGATCTCGATACTCAATCAGACGAAGATTCGCTGGGACCCGGTGAAGCAGAAGATCGTCGGCAACCCGCTGGCCGAGCGCCTGCTGTCGCGACCCATGAGAAGCCCGTGGCGCCTCTCGTAGCTCTCGCCGCCTTCTTCGTCGGAGCGGATCTGGAGTCGCTCCTCGCGAAGGCGGCAACCTACCACCACGGCGCGAGCCGCGAGGCCCTGGTGGGGGTGACTCAGATGGTCACCGATGCGCTCGCCGCGCCCGCGCAACGCAAGCAGGTTGAGTCGCGACTCCTCCGGTTCATCGAATCCAACGCGACCACTTCGGCCAAGGAATTCGCGCTTCGCGAGCTCAGCCGCGTCGGCAGCGAGGCCTCCATCCCGAGACTCAAGGCCCTCCTGAAACAGCCGGATCTCGCCGAGATGGCCGCCTACGCGATCGCGCGGATATCCGGCCCGGCGCCGCCGCGCTCGCGGAATCTCGCTCGGGCGCCCGATCCGCCTCGCCCGACCGGCGCGCTCATCGAGCGCTTTCCCAAGCTCCATCCCAAGGAGCAGATCGTGACCCTCGCCGAACTCGCCGATCGTGGCGACCGGGCCGCTCTACCGCTCCTCACCACCATCTCGCGCAGCGGCGAGGGAGAGGTTCGCATCACCGCGCTCGCCGGACTGGGCCGGCTCGGCGACGCCTCGAGTGTCACTGTCCTCGCCGGGACCGCCGCGAACAGCGATGGCGCGGCGCAGGCAGCCGCCCGGGAAGCCCTGTACGGATTGCGCGCAGCCGGCGTCGATGAAGCGATCGTCGCCGCGATGCGATCGGCGGCCGGACGGCTGAAGGTCGAGTTGATCGTGGCCGCTGGAGAGCGTGGAATCGCGGCGGCTTCGCCGTTGCTTATCGCTGCCGTTCAGGAGAAGGACACCGATGTTCATCGCGAGGCGCTGCGCGCGCTGCGCAACGTCGCGGGCGCGGCCGATGTTCCGGCGCTCCTCGGCCTCCTGCTTCAAGCGGCGACTGCCGCCGACCGCCGCGAGTCGGCCCAGACGCTGGCGTCGGTGCTGAAGCGGACGGATCCCGCGCGGGTGTCGGAAGTCGTCGCGGCGTACGAGAAGTCTCCACCCTCGGAGACGCGGCTCGCATTCATCGACGTGATGGGGCAGAGTTCGTCGGAAGCGGCGCTTCCGCTGCTGCGGCGATTGCTCACGTCGCCCGATGCGCCCGTCGCGCGCGCCACGATTCTCGCGCTTACCGAATGGGCCACGGTAGCGCCGATGCCCGACCTGTTGGCGCTCGCGCGCGCGCAACAGAACCCTGCGCTCCAGGTGCTCGCCCTGCGCGGATATCTGCGGCTGCTCGCGCTGCCCTCGGAACGGTCACCGGCGGCGACGGCGACCCTTCTCGGTGAAGCCATGACGCTCGCGCGCCAGCCCGCTGAGAAGCGCACCATCCTTTCGATGCTCGCGAACTTCGCCTGCAAAGAGGCGCTCGCGGTCGCCGAAGCCGCGACAAAAGACCGCGATGTCGCCAGGGAAGCGGCCGCCGCGGTGGATCGATTGAACGGGTTGCTAAGATTCCTATGATGGCGATGTTGCTGCTCCTGGCCGCTGCGGCGTTCGCGCAAGCCCCCAAACTCGCGCCCCTTCCGATCGTGCTTCCGCATCCGTTATTCGAGGGCACGCCCGAGCCGACCAACGTGCCGAATCTCGAAAAGCCACTGGGCCGCCCGCGGCCGCCGTTTCTCGCGCCCGCGGGGACATCGAACGTCGCCAAGGGAAAGCCGGTGTCGTCGACCGATTCCGAGCCTGTCGTGGGCGACCTGGAAATGATCACCGATGGCGTCAAGACGGGCCGCGACGGAACCTACGTCGAGTTGAAGCCCGGCGTTCAGAGCGTCGTCATCGACCTGGAGGCGAAGCACGCCGTCTACGCGATTCTCGTCTGGCACTATCACAAAGAGGCGCGCTCCTACGACGACGTCATCGTGCAGACGGCCGACGATCCCGACTTCATCGTCAACGTGCAGACGCTGTTCAACAACGACTCCGACAACGCCGCCGGATTCGGAATCGGCAAGGACCGCCGCTACGTGGAAACCTCCGAGGGCAAGCTGATCGACGCGCGCGGCGTCGAGACCCGCTACCTGCGGCTGATCTCGAACGGAAGCGACAAGACGCGGGCCAATCACTACGTGGAAGTCGAGGTCTACGGCCGGCCGCTGCCGTGACGTTTCGCGCCGCGTCGATTGTCATCGTCGCCGCGGCGGCGCTCCTTCGGTTCGCGGATATCGCCAGTCGTCCGATGCACGCCGACGAGGACGTGCAGGCGCGCAAGCTCGGCACGCTGCTCGAGACCGGTTCCTGGAAGTACGAGCCGGGCGAGTATCACGGGCCGCTGCTGCACTACCTAACCGCGGGCGCGGCCTACTTTGCCGGCGCGCGCGGCTACGGCGGTCTGACGGAGCCGATGCTGCGCGGTGTCACGGCGATGCTCGGCGTCGCGCTCGTGGCGATGCCGTTGCTGCTCGCCCATCGCGTCGGGCGCCCGGCGGCGCTTGCGATCGCGGCGTTCACGGCGATCTCACCGGCGATGGTCTATTACAGCCGGTACTACATCCCCGAGACGCTGCTCGTGCTGTTGACCGCCGCGCTGGCCGCCGGCGGTTCGCCTTGGTTGGCCGGCGTGATTCTCGGGTTGATGCTCGCGACAAAAGAGACCGCCGTCATCGCCGCTCTTGCGCTGTTGGCCGCCACGCGTCGCCGCCCCGACTGGCGCGTCATCGCGATTGCCGCGGCCATCGTCGCGATCCTGCTCGGCCCCCGAGAACTCGCCGAGACGGCGCTCGCCTATGCGCGCCAGGCCGTCGACCGCCACGTTCAACCCTGGCATTATTACCTCGGCCTCCTCGTCCGCCAGGAGACCGCCCTCGTGGCGCTGGCCGTGTGCGGCGCGGCCGCGGCGATCACCGGGCGCGGCCTCGAAGACCGCGAGCGCGCCTTCGCCCGCCGTGCCGCGGTCTACACTCTCGCGATACTCGCGTTCTACTCGGCGATCCCCTACAAAACGCCGTGGTGCCTGCTCGGGCCGCTCCACGGCATGATCGCTCTTGCGGCGATCGGCACCGTGGCGATGACACGGATTGCGCGGCCCGCCTCGATCGGCGTCATCGCGCTGGCGTGTGCCTCGCTTGCCTGTCAGGTGTACCTCGTCTCATGGCCCCGCGCCGCCGATCCCGCCAATCCCTACGCATATGCGCACACCACGCGCGACGTCTACGCGATCCGCGATCGCGCGCGTGCGCTCGGCGCTCCCGTGCAGGTGATCAGCACGCAGAACATCTGGCCGATGCCCTGGTATCTGCGCGGAATCGCCGGCGTGGAGTGGCGGCGCGCGGTGACCGCGGACCTGAAGCCCACGCCCGTCATCCTGGCGACACCCGACGTCGAGGAGTCGCTGCTGCACCACCTCTACGAAACGCTCCCGCCGGGCCAGCGGCCGCTCTACGTGCCGATGTTCGACCGCCGCGTCGAGCTCCGCCCCAACTTCGAAGTCCGCGGCTACGTGCGTCAGGACGTCGCCGCGGGCGCGCGATGATCGTCAGTTCGCCTTGACGCCGGCCTTCTTCACGTCGCCCGCCTTGACGATCGCCAGCGCGTCGGCGCGCAAATACCGCCGAAGGGCCGCGTTCACCGCGTCCGGTGTCAGCGCCTCGACCTTGCCGTCGATCTCCTGCTGCCGCTTCATGGTGCGGCCGAAAAACTCGTTGCGTGCCAGAATTCCGCGTAGTCCGGCGTCTTCGGCGCGCCCAAGCTCCTGCTCCTGCCGCCACGACTTCTTCGCCGTGGCGATCTCTTCGGCTGACAGGCCCTCACCGAGGATCTTCGTCATCTCGTCGCGAAACGCCGCCTCGAGCTTCACCAGGTTCTCCGGCGCCAGAATCGCGAATGCGAAGAAGGCGCCGCAGTTCGATTTCGTGGGCGCGTCGACCTGCGAGCCGGCGCCGTAGCTGAAGCCTTCCTTCTGGCGAAGCCGGTTGATGAGCCGCGAATTCGCGCTGCCGCCGACGATGTAGTTGCCCAGGAGCAGCGCCGGATAGTCGGGATGCTCGTCGCTCATCTCGAACGTCGTGCCGGCGATGAACATGGCATTGGCCTTGTCCGGCGTGTCGAGCGTCCGGTTCAGCACCGGCGGCTTGCGATACTCCTTCGTGATCCGCGTGAACGGCCGCGCGCTCTTCCACGGCCCGAACAGCGAATCCGCGAGCGCCGAGATCTCGGCCTCGTCGAAATCGCCGACCACGCTGAGAATCGCGTTCGAGGCGCCGTAGAAATCCTTGTGGAATTGCCGCACCTGGGCGAGCGTTACCGCCTTGGCGTCGGCCACCTCCTCGTCGGGCGTGCGCACCGCGCGCGAATCCCCGCGCGGATAGGGTTCGAGGGCGCGGCGCAGCTCGGTCGCCGCCACCTGGATGGGATCGCTCCGGTTCTGCTCGATGCCCGCTAGAAAGCTCTGCCGCACCGGCTCCAGCTCCTGCTCGGGAAACGACGGCTCGCGCAGAATCTCGGCGATCAGCTTCATCGCCTCCGGCAGGCTCTTGCGGACGGTCTTCAAGTGCGCCGAGGCGATTCCCGGGCCGCCGTCGAAGCTCACCTCGGCGTTGAGCTTGGCGAACTCGTCGTCGATCTGCTGGCGGCCGCGCTTCGAAGTCCCGCGGTCGAGCATTTGGCCCGTCAACTGCGCCACGGCGATCTTGCCCTTCATCGACTCCAGGTCGCCGTACCGCAGCTCGACACTCGCGGAAACCACGGCCCCGCGCGTCGACTTCGGCAGCAGCACCAGCTTCATGCCGTTCGCGAGCGTCCGCCGCTTTGTGCGCGCCTCGATGTTCGAGAACGACGGGTCGAAGGCCTCGCCCTGCGCCATCGCCGCCGATCCCTTGTAGTCGCGCACGATGGCCGCCACGTCCGGCGCGTCGGGAATCTCGGCGCGATCGGGCTTCGCGGTAGGGAGGAAGGTCCCGAGCGTGCGGTTCGATTCTTTCAGGTACGCGCGCGCGACGCGTACCACGTCCTCCGCCGTGACCTTCCGGATTCGGTCGCGGTTGACGAAGATCATCCGCCAGTCGGCCATCGACTCCCACTCGCTCAGTTCCACGCCGACCCCCGCGGAATTCGCCAGGGACAGCTCGATGTTCTTGAGGATCTTCGTGCGCGCGCGCTCCACTTCCTCCTTGGTCGGCGGCTCGCTGGCCAGCGACTCGACCACCTTCAGCATCAGGTCGCGCGCCTCGGCCAGGTTCTGCTCGCGCGTCAGCCGCGCGCCGAAGAACGCCAGGCCCGGCTCGCTCTGCTGCATTCCGCCGCCGAAGACGTCGCTGGCCTTCTTGTTGTCGACCAGCGCCTTGTAGAGCCGGCCCGAGGGTGTGTCGCCGAGCACCGACATCAGCACCGTCGCCGCGGCGAAATCGTCGTGCGTGCCCGGCGGCAGATGATAGGCGGCGGCGAGCAGTTGTGTGTCGCCGGTGCGGCGCACGGTGACGGCGCGCTCTCCATCCTGCGGGAGCTCGCGCGTGTACAGCCGCGGCAGCGTGCGCGACGGCTTCGGAATCGCCCCGAACAGTTCCGCTGTCCAGGCCAGCGTCTTGACCTCGTCGAACTTTCCGGCGATGACCAGCATCGCGTTGTCGGGCTGGTAGTGCGTGCGGTAGAAGGCCTGGAGCCGCTCGATCGGCACGTTCTCGATATCCGATCGCGCGCCGATGGTGGTCTTGCCGTAGTTGTGCCACTCGTAGGCGGCCGCCATGATGCGCTCCATGGTCACGCTGATAGGGTCGGACTGCCCCATCTCCCACTCGTTGCGGACCACGGTCATCTCGGTGTCGAGATCGCTTTTAGCGATGCGCGAGTTCACCATGCGGTCGGCTTCCATTTCGAGGGCCCAGCGCAGGTTCTCGTCGGAGGCCGTCAGCGTTTCGTAGTAATTGGTGCGGTCGAGCGACGTGGTGCCGTTGAACTGCGCGCCGCGGCTCTCCAGTTCCTTCATGATGTTGCCGCGCCTGGCGGTGCCCTTGAACACCAGGTGCTCGAGCAGGTGCGCCATTCCGGTCTCGCCGTAGTTTTCGTGCTTCGATCCGACCAGGAAGGTCACGTTGACCGTGACGGTCGGCTTGGAGGCGTCGGGGAAGAGCAGGACCTTCAAGCCGTTATCGAGGCGATATTCGGTGATGCCCTCCACCGAGGCGCCCTTCGAGACGCCCTTCGGCAGCGTCTGCGC
>CAZEVY010000066.1:0-29962 GCA_964515555.1 uncultured Solibacteraceae bacterium
CAGGACATCAAGATCATCATCCTGAAGAACGGCCGCGTGAAGGACTTCAAGCTCAACACGCAGTGCTCGGCCGGCAACGGCTACTTCCTCCAATCCACCGCTCAGGGATTCGGCTATCCGGTGGAGCAGTTCGCCGACATCGCCTTCGCCGCCACGGGCTACCCGAGCTTCGGCTACGGCTGCGCGGTCTTCATGCAGAGCGACATCGTCGACTTCCAGCGCCAGGGCTGGAAGGCCGAAGAGATCATGGCCGGCCTGTGCAACGTGCTGCCCAAGAACATCTGGCTGTACGTCTCGCAGATCCCCAATATCTCGGCGATCGGCCGCCGCTTCCTGCTACAGGGCGGCACGCAGTACAATCTCGCCGCCGTGAAGTCGCAGGTCGATTTCATCGAATCGCGCTTCAAGGGCAAGGAAATCGCCGCCGAGGTGATCGTCCACGAGCATTGCGGCGAGGCGGGCGCCATCGGCGCGGGACTCGAAGCCGGACGGCTGTGGGACCGCGGGCGCGTCTCGACCTTCATCGGCCTGGACGCCGTGCAGCAGATCAGCTTCACGACCACGCGTTCGGAAGCGACGCGCTGCTACTTCTGCAAGAACAAGTGCCTGCGCACGTTCATCGACGTCAAGACCACCACGCTGAACGAAAACGCCTATCGTCCCGCCAAGACAAAGGTGCCCATCGAGGACGGCGTGCAGCGGCTCATCATCGCCACTTGCGAGAAGGGCACGGTCGAAGACATCAACGAGATGCGCAGCATCAAGGGCGATCTCGACAAGATGAAGAAGGCCAATCCGAACTTCGTCGAAGTCGCCGCGCGCGCGGTGTTCCGCGTCCCGGAAGTGGATCATGTCGCCGACGCTCTTCCGAGGCTGGCGATCACCTCTTCGCAGAAGAAGCGCGTCGAGGCCATGAAACGGCGCGCGGCGCTGCGGATCGGCATGCCGCGCGTGCTGAACATGTACTCGCAGGCGCCGGTGTTCAGCGGCTATTTCGCCGCGCTGGGCATCAAGCCGGAACACATCGTCTGGTCGGATTACACCAGTGAGGAGCTCTACAAGTCGGGCGCCAAGCGCGGTTCGATCGACCCGTGCTTCCCGTCGAAGCTGGGCATCCCGCACATCCACAACCTGCTGTACGTGCATCACGCCAAGAAGCCGCTGGATGTGATCTTCTTCCCGATGATCGACTGCCTGACGAGCAACCTCACCGGGACGCAGGGATCGCGGTCGTGCCCGACGGTGGCGACGACTCCCGAGGCCGTCAAGGCGGCGTTCACCAAGGAAGGCGATCTGTTCGCCGAGAAGGGCGTCCTTTTCATGGACACCTTCGTCAACGTCTCGAAGCCCGACATGTTCGAGAGGCAGATGTGGGAGCAGTTCCAGGAGCTGCTGGGCCTGTCGCCGGAGGAGAACAGGCGGGCGGTCGAGCAGGGCTACCGCGCCCTCGACTACTACGACAACGTCCTGCTGCGGGGCGCGGCGCGCGAGACGCTGGAGCAACTGGAGCGCGAGGACCGCCTCGGCATCGTGCTGCTCGGCCGGCCGTATCACAACGACCCGGGCGTGAACCACGAAATTCTCGAGGAGTTCCAGAAGCTCGGCTACCCGGTGTTTCCGCAGGACGCGCTGCCGATCGACGACGACATCGTCTGGCGGCTGTTCGGCGACGAAGTCCGATCGGGCGAGATTCCCGACCCCATGTCGATTTCCGACGTCTGGAAGAACAGCTACTCGGAGAACACGTCGCGCAAGGTGTGGGCCGCGAAGTACGTCGCGCGGCACCCGAACCTGGTGGCGCTCGAGCTATCGAGCTTCAAGTGCGGCCACGACGCGCCGATTTACACGGTGGTCGAGGAGATCGTGGAGCACTCGGGGACGCCGTATTTCTGCTTCAAGGACATCGACGAGAATAAGCCGACGGGGTCGATCAAGATTCGCACGGAGACCATCGGCTACTTCCTGAAGCGCTATCGCGAGGACATGGTCGCGGCCAAGGAAAAGAAGACCGGCATCGAGGCGCAGCTACGCGAGTTCGAGGCGCGGCTGCGGCGGCAGGTGCTGAAGGAACGCCTGGCGGAGCTCGAGCAGCAGCACGAGCATCCGGGCGGGTCGCTTCCGCAGATTCACGTCAGCGTCGGCGCGTTGGCGGCGAGTCGGCCTCGGGCCGTGCCCGCTCAGATCGCCGGAGATTGAATTATCCGGTTTCAAGCCTCGCGCGACGAAAACGTGGTGCTGACGTAGAACGTCAGGGATGACCGACTATGCGGTCCGGAGTCGACCCCGCCCCGCCGAAACCTGCCTGTGCGACTCGATGCGGCGCATGGCATCCCGGTCGTATACTTTCTCGCCGCAGACTCCGCATTTGTAGTATTCGAGGTCCTTTACTCGGATCTTGCTGGCCCCGGTTCCGGACTTCCACTTTTCCCGGACCTTCCGAATCCCCTCGCTTCCGCAAGTCGGACAAAATTTAATAACCAGCCCGCTCACGATGACCTCGTCGAAGAAACCAGAAAGTAGTAGACCTCTTCTCCAGCCTGTCTCACGAGCTTACCCTTCGAGTAGATGACGAGACCGTCGAGCGTCGGGCTCTGAATCACGTACAGCCGCTCGCGCGCCAGGGACCGGAACTGACTTCGCGATCGCGGCGTCTTGTATATTGCAACGGCGTTCACTATTGACTCGGCAACGTCGAGCTCAGTAAGGGCGTCGGTTTCCATCTCGCGGCGCGCCTTCTCGGAGAAAGCATACCGGCCGCCCAGGACGGCCCGCTTGATCCGAACGAGAGCATCGCTCACGGTCCTCGGTTCAATGTAACCTACCCGTTGTTCCCGCAGGACGCGCTGCCGATCGACGACGGCATCGTGCGGCGCCTGATTTCGGAACGAGGAACGGATCCTGCAGCAGCCTGAGGCCGGCCCCGATTACTTCGGCGCGACAGCCTTGACGATCTCGGGGTGGCTGAGCAGATAGCTCCGCCTGCCTTCCACGAATCGCTTCAGGCTCATCGCCGGTGGTCCCGGGCCGCGGAATCCGGTGCGTTCCGGAGCGTCCGCGGCGACGCCGCTGGTGAACGCCTCGGTCGAGTACAGCTTGCGGGTGTCCTCGGCGACATCGGCGGCGATGACCGACTGGTATTCACGCGCCATCGCGCCGAGCCGGTCCCACGTCAGCCACTTTTCGGCGATATCGCGCATGTAGCCGAGATAGCGCGCGCGCAGCGCCGGCACGGCGAGCAGTTTGTGCAGCAGCGCTTTGTTGGGGTCCTCGGCGCCGGCGAACGGGTCGAGATCGAGGCCGTCGCCGCCGCTCCTGCGGAAGCGGCCGGGGCCTTCCGGCGGGCGCAGCGCTTCGTTGGCGTCGTGCGGGATCAGGTGGAAGCGCCCCTTGGCGTCCCGGTAGATGTTGTAGTCGCTGGCGCGCGTCCAATAGCCGTCGCTGTTGATCAGCGCCTTGTCGAGCGCCAGGAACTTCAGCGTGCCGTCGATGTCGAGAATCGGCTCGAGCGCCGCTTCCAGCCGCTCGGGCGGCGTTTCGTTGAGCGTCTTGCAGAGTCCGATGAGCGCCGCCCAGGACTCACGGTCGTCCTTCGACTTGATCTCATAGATGCGCTTGTAAGGCGCCGGGTCGTCGCCGAGGTAGGCCAGGCCGCCGCGGCCGCCCGGGCTGCCGGGCACCTTCCAGCGCGCCCCCGTGGCGGTCCCGAACCATTGCCGGACGAAATCGGTATTGAACTGCTCGGCGCTCACGTAGACGCCCCAGTTCTCGCCGTTGATGACGACCCGCATGTAGTTCGCCGCCGGGGCCGCGATGTAGCTGCGGGCGATCTCGAGGAACAGGACCGCGCGCAAAAACGTGGGGTCGCCGTTGGAATTCAGAAGATTCAGAGTACGATATCCATTTAATCTCTGATTCTTATGCACGAAATCGATCGACAGGTTCAGCGACCGTTTCCGCCCCTCGGGGACCATCATGTAGGACGACATGCCGCGAAAGTGCACGCCGACGTTCGGGTAGGCTTTTCCGTCCACCGTCAGCTTCGCGGGCACCTCGACGTCGGTGCGGTAGAAATCGGCCAGTTCCTTCTCCCAGTCGGCGTTCTCGAATTCGAGGAACAGGGTGCGCAGCGCCTTGCGTTCGTAGATAGGCTCGTCGCGATAGGACTTTACGTCGGCGGGAGAGAGCTTTTTTCCCGGCACCGGCGGCGGCATCGGCTCCCCGCGGCCGGGGCCTCCCGGTCCGAACGGCGGACCACCGCGACCGAACTCCGGCCTCGGACCGCCGGGTGGAAACGGGGGCGGGGCGCCGCGCTCGAACTCGGGGGGAGGGCCGCCGGGGCCGAATGGCGGCGGGCCGCCCGGTCCTCGACCGCCGCGTCCGAACGGGCCGCGACGCGGCTGCGCCGCCAGGTGCTCGCGCGCCGCCTTGCGCTCGTCGGCGTTGAGCCGGCCGTCGCCGTCCTTGTCGAACTGGCCGACCAGCTTGGTGTCTTCCATGACGCCGCCGCGGCCGCCGGGAAATCCCGGAGGGCCGAATCCCGGCGGACCCGGTTGCGCGAACGCGCATGAGGCCAACCACGCACCACACACGAGCCGAGCGGTCTTAGGCATATGCGGCCTCCACGGAGACGGTCGCGCGTCCCAACGCCTCCATCGCCATCCGGTACTTCGATGCGCGGGCGGGAGTCAGGAAAAACTCCGCGATCAATCGCTCGAACAGGGAGGGCATGGCGTTACGGTATTTTAACTCCAGAATACATGCCGACGGAGCGATGACCACGGCGTCGCGATGCGGGCGATACGCCGCGCGATCGACCGGCGCCGCGCGCAGGTCGGAATCGAGCGTCAGGCGAATCGGCCCGGACGCCGTCGCCGCCAGCCGCGCCGTGCGCAGGTAGGCCACCTGGCACACCGGGCGCAAGTCCCGCGCCCGAATCCGCCGATGAAACCATCGCCCCGCCCATCGCTCGCCCGGCTCGGCCGCGTCGATTCTCTCCAGTTCGCCGGCGCCGATCGCCGAGCGGCGCTTGCCGACGCGGTCGCGCGACTTGAGTTTGCGCTCCAGGTAGACCATCGGCCCGTCGCAGTAACGCCGCACGCGGTACTTGGCGCGCCCGAACGAGCCGCGCCGGAAGTAGACGCCGAGATCGGGCGTATCGAAGTAGAGGCTGGTGGTCAGATAGGTGTCGCCCGCCTGGCCGGAGCCGTTGGGGTCGGGCGCCAGTCGCGCTCGCGCCCACTCACGAATGGCATCGGCGCGATCGGCGGTAATGGCGAACTTGATTTCAGTGGCGAACTCGCCGGGGGCGGGTTCGAGAGATGGTGACATAGCTGTTACAATTCGACGGGCGCCCACTCGGGTTGGGTTACGCGGAGCGTATGCAAGATCCGCGTAACCGCGCGCCGGCGAATGTCGTCAGGTCCGTGCGAGTGTTCCGAAAAACCACGTTGCTCGCGCTCAGCGCGGTCGCGGCCGTCTCCGCGTTCCAGCGCGAGTTCCGCGTTTACCCGGCGATGGAGGGATACGACGATCTCCCGCTCCCGCCCGATTATCGCGCCAGGGCGGAGTTCGTCGTCGGAAGGCTGATGTACCCCTCGCGCGGCGGGCGCGGCGGCGGCGACTGGACGGGCGGCCGCACCAACTGGACGGTCGACTATCCGAAGGGAGACCGCTTCTTCGCGGCGGCCCTGCGGCGCCTTACGCGCCTCGACGTGCGCTCCGTCGAACAGCCCGTGAATCCCGACGACGGCGACGATATCTACAACTGGCCGTACCTGCACGCCGGGATGCCGGGTTCGTGGAGACTCACCGAGGCGCAGGCCGCCAGGCTGCGCGACTACCTGCTGCGCGGCGGATTCCTGCTTTGCGACAGCTTCTTCGGCACCCAGGAATGGGCGTCGTTCGAGGAGGGATTGCGGCTCATCTTTCCCAAGCGCGAGGTGGTCGAGATTCCGGAGGACGACACGATCTTTCATCTCGTCTACAACCTCGACGAGCGCTACCAGGTGGGCAACTTCCGCTCGATGATGCGCGACGCCTCGCGGCCGTATCGCGCCGACGGCGCCGTGGCCCGCTGGCGCGCGGTGAAGGACGACCGTGGGCGCATCGTGATCGCCATGGCGTTCAATTCGGACCTCGGCGACTCCTGGCAGCTCGCCGACGAGCCCCGTTATCCGGAGAAGTACTCGGCGTTAGGGCTGAGGATCGGCGTCAATTACGTGGTGTACGCGATGACGCACTGAGACGTCAGAACTTCTTCAGACTGCGGAGAATCGAATCCGTGTTGCGTCCCTCGGGCAGCGCGACGCTGTCGACGTTCTTCCAGTCGCGATCCTTGGCGCCGATGTAGACCACCTTGTCGCGGTCGGCGCCCATGAGAATCACGGTCGCGTTAAGCCGCTCGTAGCCGAGTGCGCGATACTGCCGCTCGCCGGCTCCGGCGAGCCAGCGGTCGGAGTCGGGCGGACCGAGCTTGCGGACGACGTCGTGATAGTCGCTGGCCCCGGTGAATCCCAGCTCCGACTGAAGCACCGGACGCAGGCGGATGTTCTCGCCGGACTCGCCCTTGCGTAGGAACGTGATCACCAGAAAGGTCGCCAGGATCGCCGCTCCGAGCGTCGCCAGGATGAAGACGCTGAGCCGTCTTTCGGCGCCCGACCCCAGCGTCAGCGCGCTGGGCGCAGTGGGTTCGGGGCCGGACGTCCGCGCCGGCCGCGGGGCCACTCCGGCGCGGGGCATCTCCACCAGCCGTCGCTCGTAGGGCCACACGCCCCCGCCTTTGAATTCGAGCTCCTTGCGAAGCCCGACGATCATGATCGGCTCCTCGACGTGCGAAATCTCGCCGAGGTAGCCGCGCGGAATCCATACTTCGACGTCCAGCTTGGGGTTGCGCACCAGGATCTCCGACCAGGTTCCGCGCGCGAATACCCACTCGTTATGCTCGACGTTCACGATCGGCGGGTAAAACGAAAACGCGCGGTCTCCGAGCTCGTCGAGTTGCTGCGGGATGGGATGACCGGCCACGTGTCGCTTCATCTTAACGCAGGCCGCCGCCGCGTTCTGCGAAACTCGATGGAAGCGATGACCGCCTACGACTCCGTGCTGTTCGACTTCGACGGCGTGCTGGTGGACAGCGAGCCGATTCACTTCGAGTGCTGGCGCGAGGTGCTGGCGCCCTTCGGCGTCGACCTGGACTGGGCCACCTACGAGCGCACCTGCATCGGCGTCGCGGACCGCCCCATGGTCGCGGCGCTGTGCCGCGAGATCGCGCCGCCGGCCGACTTCGAGCGCGTCTGGGCCGAGTATCCACGCAAGAATGCGCTCTACCGCGCGCGCGTCGAGGCGTCGCAGCCGATCCTGGCGCCGACGATCGAGATGATCGCCTCGCTCGACGGACTGAAGCTGGCGGTGGTCTCGTCGAGCCATCGCACCGAGGTGGAACCGTTGCTTGTCGCCGCCGGAATCCGGCCGCGCTTCGGCGCGATCGTGTGCGGCGACGACGTCACGCGTCACAAGCCCGATCCGGAGCCGTATCGAAAGGCGGCCGCGATCCTCGGCGCGCGCGCGCCGCTGGTGGTGGAGGATTCGCCCGCCGGGGCGGCGAGCGGTCGCGCGGCCGGATTCGCGGTGCTCGAGGTGCGCAACGCCGGCGAGGTCCCGGCGCGGGTGCGCGAGGCGCTGGGGATGGCCCGATGAGGTTCGCCGTCCTGCTCGCCCTGGCGGCGGGTGGAGGCTGCGCCGCGCTGATCTACGAGGTGGTATGGCTCCAGCTCCTGCAACTGGTGATCGGGTCGACCACGATTTCGCTCGGCGTGCTGCTGGCGGCCTTCATGGGCGGGATGTGTCTCGGGAGCCTGGCGTTGCCGCGTGTGGTCGCGCCCGGCCATCATCCGCTGCGCGTCTATGCGGCGTTGGAGCTGGGGATCGGGCTTCTCGGCATCGGTGTGTGGATGTGCCTGCCGTGGGTCGAGAGCCTCTACGCGGCGGGCGTCGCCGCCGGGCTGCCGTCGACTCCGCTGCGCCTGGCGGCCGGAATCGCCTGCCTGCTGCCGCCGACGATGCTCATGGGCGCGACGCTGCCGGCGCTCGCGCGCTGGACGGAGACGACGCCGCGCGGAATCTCGCGGCTGGGGTTGCTCTACGGCGCCAATATCGCGGGCGGAGTCGTGGGCTGCCTGCTGGCGGCGTTCTACTTGCTGCGCGTGCACGATACCGGTGTCGCGACGTTTTTCGCGGCGGCGATGAACGCGGCGGTCGCGGCGGGCGCCCTCGCGCTCGCGGTCGTACCCGTCGCCGAACGGCAGCCCGAAGCGAGGGGCGGCGCCGTGCGGGGCTCGGGGCGAATCGCCGCGGCGATCGCGATCTCGGGATTCTGCGCGCTGGGCGCCGAAGTGGTCTGGACGCGGCTGCTCTCGCTGATGCTGGGCGCGACGGTCTACACGTTCGCGCTGATTCTCGCGGGCTTTCTCCTGGGTCTCGGCATCGGCGGCACGGCCGGGGGCGGAGTGGCCCGAAGGTCGTCGCGGCCCGTGGTGGCGCTGGCCGTGTGCCAGGTGCTCGCGGCCGTTGCGGTCGCCGGGGCGGCGTGGTCATTGGCGGGCTGGCTGCCGTATTGGCGCGCCGAGGCGGCGTTCTCGACGCATCCGATGGCCACCTTCGCGTCCGACTTTGTTCGATGCCTGGCGGCTGTCTTTCCCGCCGCCGTGTTCTGGGGCGCGAGCTTCCCGCTGGCCGTGGCGGCGGCCGCGCGGTCAGGCGACGATCCGGCGCGGACCACCGCGCGCATCTACGCGGCCAACACGCTGGGAGCGATCGCCGGGGCGCTGACGTTCAGCGTGGCGCTGATCCCCGGAATCGGCTCGCACGACTCCCAGCGGCTGCTGATCGTTCTGCCGGTGTTCGCGGCGCTGGCCGCGGCGTGGTCGCGGCCGTTGTGGGCGGCCGTCCCCTTCGCGGCGCTGCTCGCCGGGACCGCGCCCGCCGTGCCGTGGGAAGTGATCGGCTTCGGGCGCGGCCTGGCGTCGGCGATGCCGGGCAAGCTCCTCTATCTCGGCGAAGGACGCAACAGCTCGATGGCGGTCACCGATCTCTACGGCATCCGCCGCTTCCACGTGAGCGGCAAGGTGGAGGCGTCGACCGTGCAGCAGGATATGCGCGTGCAACGCATGCTCGGACACCTGCCGGCGCTCCTGCATCCAAATCCGCGCTGGGTGCTCGTAGTCGGCTGCGGTGCGGGCGTGACGACCGGATCGTTCGTGCCGCACCCGTCGATGGAGCGGATCGTGCTCGTGGAACTGGAGCCGCTGATTCCTCCCGCCGCCGTGCGCTTCTTCGGACCTCAGAACCACCACTTCCTGCGTGACCCGCGGGTGCGTGTGCTCGCCGACGACGCGCGGCATCACATGCTGACGTCGCGCGAGACATACGACATCATCACCTCCGATCCGATCCATCCGTGGGTGAAAGGCTCCGCGGCGCTCTACACGCGCGAGTACTTCGAGATGTGCAAGCGGCGCCTGAACCCCGGCGGCATCGTCGCGCAATGGGTTCCGCTCTACGAGAGCAGCCGCGAGGCCGTGAAGAGCGAGCTGGCGACTTTCTTCGACGTGTTTCCCGACGGCGCCGTCTGGGCGAACGAGACGGCGTTCGGCGAAGGCTACGACGTCGTACTGCTGGCGGGCGTCCGGGCGATCGACGTGGAGGCCTTCGAGCGCAGGCTCCGCCGCGCCGACCATGCCGCGGTCCTAGGCGCGCTCGCCGAGGTCGGGTTCCAGGAGCCGCGCCACCTGCTGGGCGCCTACGCCGGGCGCAGCCGCGACCTGGGGGACTGGCTCAAGGGCGCGGCCATCAATCGCGACCGCAACCTGCGCCTCCAGTATGTCGCCGGAATGACGCCGGATTTACGCGGATCGTTTGTCATTTACGAGGAAATGTCGCGCTACCGGCGCTATCCCGCCGACCTCTTTGTCGGCGGCGGGGAAAGCGCGGCGGCCCTGCGGCGGGTGGTCGACGCGCGCTGAGAAGCTACGCCGGCTCCGGCGGGCGGTCGCCGCACATCGCCAGAACCTGAATCGCGTTCAGCGAATTCTGAGCCGCGTTATTGGTCGACACCCCCGGGGCCTCGTCGATCGGGTTCAACACCTCCGGCCCCTGGACCCGCCGCGTCGCCGGAGGCCGCCGCGCCGCGAGCTGCGTCCAGGCGCGCCTTGCGAACGCCGGATTCCCCGTTCGCGCGTACGCATAGGCCGCCAGTCTTCCGGCGCCGGCATAGGACGCGTCGGCGCCCTCGGCGCCCGTCGACATGTCGCGCGCGACCACCTCTTTCGGTGCGCTCGTCAGGCGGCAGTACTGAAGCCAGGCTTTGTGCCAGCCCGGATGCTCGATCAGATCGTTGAGCTCGAAGACCACCTCGGCGCCGCCCATGATCGACGTCAGGTTGTAGCTGCCGAACGGATCGTCCACCAGCGTATGGAGCCTGCCGGTCGCGGGTTCGTAGCCGTAAAGATTCTGCGGCCCGGAGAGAAACGCGTACTTCATGGCGGCGATCGAATCCATGCCGGCGACGATCTTGTCGCGATACTTGGGATCGCCGGTGCGCTCCCACTCCGTCATCCAGTTGCCGATGAACGACAGCCAGTCCGGACCGCCGCGCACGCGCCCCGGGTACTTGCTCGGCATCTGGCTCACGGGCAGCGCCAGGCGCATCATGTCGATCTCCGATGTCTTCACGTCGGCGTCGACCACCTCGCGCATGACGTCGCCGGTGCGCTCGTCGGCCGTCAGGTAGTAGTAGTAGCGGCGATAGGCGGCCTGGCTGATGCGCGGCTCCTTGGCCCCGCAGCCCCAGTGCCGCACGTTATGCCGCGACCCCAGCGTCGCGAAGCGCCCCAGATGATAGGTGTCGACCTCGCTGGTGTGTCGCGTCATTGCTTCCGCCATGCGGAAGACATCGGCGCGGCCGGTGCGGAGGAAGCTGTACCACAGCCACATGTCGGTGCCGAGCTCGGTGTTGTCCCAGGCGAAGCCGCCGATGTCGTAGCGCCAGGCGTGACGCGCCGGATCGTAGGCGTGCATCACGTCGCCGTAATCCCAGAAGCCGTACCAGCGGCGCTGCTCGACCTCCCTGAGATAGAGCGCCAGCGTGGCGTCGAGCTGCTCTTCGACGGCGCGCTTCACCGGGTGCGCGCGATCGGGCAGGCTCCAGATGCCGAACACTTTCGCCGAATGCAGGTACGCCGGCGAGGCGGTGAGCAGCGGCGGCGCCGCCGCCGATCGCGCAAGCTTCACCGTCTCCTCGCGCGACGGCACCGACGCAGACGGGTAGAGCATCAGCTCGCTGGTGCGCGCGATGCCGTGCGGCGTGCTGAAGCCGGGTTGCACGTCCTCGTAGCTCGAATCGAGATCGTGCGCGCGCACGTCGTAGTGGCGCAGGTCCATCGCGGCGGCGTCGGGCGACCACAGCCAGGCCGTCAGCTCGGCGGCGGCGCCGGTGGCGCCCCGCACTTCGAGGGACGCCGGGTACGACTGCCAGAAGTTCCGCACCGCGACGCCGAGTCCGCCCGAGACGTCGCCGGCAAACGCCAGTCCCGAGGCGCGGCGGCCCGCACCGGCCGCGATCCAGCAACAGTCGGGGTGCGCGCGCTTCTCGATGCGAAAGCCGTCGGGCGTCGGCTGGACGAGCTTAAAGTCGCCCCACGAGGCCCAGTCGGCGAGCAGCTACTGTCCGGCGGCGGGGAACTCCTCGCGATTCGGCAACCGCGCTCCGGCGAGCTGATCGGCGTAGAGGTTCGCGCGCCCGGGCATGGTGATTCTTCGGCGTCCGGTGGCCGGTTGCACGGGCTCGGCCCAGAGTCCGGCGTCTTCGCCGGAGAATCGAACGTGCCGATTGTGGATCTGCTCGCGCATGGGGACGGTGAAGGCGACGCCGAGGCCGCGGATGAAGTCGCGCCGGTCGTCGCCGTCGAAGACGATGGTGTGGATCATGCGCACGCGCGCCAGGCCGGCATGGAAGTAGAGCCGGACGACGAAGGGCAGCCACTCCCGCGCGCCTTTCACGGCGCGGTGCACGCCTTCGATCCTGACGACCGCGCGCACGGGTCCGGACTGTTCGACGGCGACCTTCCGCACCTGCGACCGGAAGTCTTCGTAGCGGATGACGCCGCCGGCGGCTTGCGTGCGGTCTTCGAGGGTGCAGACGAGGCGTCCCTCGCGCGCGACGACGCGGCCCTCCATGGTCATCGATTCGACGATCGAAGCGCCCGCGGCCGCGATGCGGCACTGGAGCGCACCGGTATCGATCTCGACGGCCTGCGCGAAAGACGTGACGCGCACGGCGGGCCCCACCGGGGCGCCGGGGGCATCGTGGCTGAGTCGCAGCGGCGCGGAGGCGCCGGCGTCGGCGACGGTGGCGAAGCCGAGGAACTTCATCGACCCGTCGGGCCAGTAGGCGAGCGGCCAGGATTGCAGGGGCAGCGCGCGGCCGTCCGTCGTGCTGAGGCGGAAGGTCTGCTCGCGCCGAACGGCGCCGCGCCGGAAGGGAACGCCCCAGGCGACGCCCGCCGCCGTTTCCGGGGGCGCGCCGTCGAGCCAGCTCAGCGCGACGGGTTCGATACCGGCCGGCGTCTGCGCCATCGCGACCGGCGTCGCGGCGAGCAGTTCGATCGCACCGCGTCGAGTGATTTCCATCGGCGTCTCCGTTTCTTCGGAGTCACTCTATCAGAGCGCGTGATACCATCGCGAACGGCGATGGATCTTCCGCCACTGCCCTACCGCGCGCCGCTCGCCGACTATCAGCGTCAGGCCGACGAACTGCTCGCCGCGCACGCCGCCGGGGATCCCACCGCAATCCGGATCATCCACGAAAAGCACCCGCGTTTCCTCGACGAGAAGATTCCCTGGCTCCCGAAACGTCTTGCCGACGCCGAGATCGCCGCGGCGGCGTTCGATGCCGCCGACGCCCGGCTGACCGTCGCGCGCGCCTACGATTTCCGCGACTGGCCGGCGCTGGTGGATTACGTCGAAGCCGTCCGGCAGGACGGCCCCGTGTACTGGTTCGAGTCGGCGATCGAAGCGGTCGTCAACGGTGACCTGGCCGCGCTCGAAGCGCTGCTCCGCGACCACCCCGAGCTCGTCCACGCCCGTTCCACTCGCGTCACTCACTTCGACCCGCCGTCGCACCGCGCGACGCTGCTGCACTACGTCGGCGCGAACGGCATCGAGGGTCATCGGCAGAGGACGCCGAAGAACGCCGTAGAAATCACGCGGGCGCTGCTCCAGGCCGGCGCCGAGCCGGACGCCGTCGCCTATCTATACGGAGGCGAGTGCACGACCATGAGCCTGCTGGTCTCGAGCTGTCATCCGGCCGAGGCTGGCCTTCAAGTGGCGCTGGTCGACACGCTGGTCGACTTCGGCGCGGCAGTGGAGGCGCGCGGGGCGGGGAAGTGGACCTCGCCGCTGATGACCGCGCTCGCGTTCGGCTACGTCGACGCCGCCGAGGCGCTCGTTCGCCGCGGCGCGCGGGTCGACACATTGGCCGCGGCAGCCGCCCTCGGCCGGCTCGCGGACTCCGAGCGCCTGCTCCCGGAGGCTGACGCCGACACGCGTCACCGCGCCCTCGCCATGGCCGCGCAGAACGGCCACGTCGAGATCGTGCGCCTGCTGCTCGACGCCGGCGAAGATCCGAACCGCTACAATCCCGACGGCAATCACGCGCACTCGACGCCGTTGCACCAGGCGGCGCTTGCCGGTCACGACGCCGTCGTGCGGCTGCTGGTGGAACGCGGCGCGCGACTGGACATACGGGATACCATCTATCAGGGCACGCCGCTGGGTTGGGCCGAGTACGGCGGGAAGGCGGCGATCGCGGAGTATCTTCGAGAGAAGGCCGTGTGACCAGAGCTCAGAAGTGTTGGTAATCGGCGATACGCAACGTCATCGTCTTTGGCGTCATCGAGCCCGAGCACAACTCGATCTTGATTTCACTGCGCATCGCGTCGGGTGACGAGTGGAGGACATCATCCACGAAGTACTCGATTGTCAGCGGATTCCGTAGCGTGTCGCCCGAGTACAGGACGGATGGAAGTCTGTTCTTTTCGCTGGCCTCGAGACAAATGTGAGTATCCGACCGACTCACTTCACATCCCCAATGAGTAGATGGATTCATGAACGCACGTGGAAAGTGCGCCCTGAGGCGAAAATCAGTTACCTTCTGGCGCCCAACGTTCTTGACATTGACCGAGAACATGTACTCGTGACGATCGCCGCGAACCCCGGTTTCCGTGTAATCTGGCACCGCAACGAGGTCGTAGTCGGCGTACGGTTCGAGACGCATTCCCGGCAGTGCTCGACGGAGGTGATCCAGCACCTGAGACTCTCGCTCGAACTCCACTTGAGGATTCATCAGAAGGACCGATCGAATACCTTCAATGCTAACGCCCGTTTCCTTGTAGAAAAGCACTGGAATCGAACGATTCAAGACGTGCCTCATCAGAGCAACGATCGCGACCTCCTGCTCGACCCAGACCGAGCCGCGGGTGATGATGCGCTCGTCGGGAGTTTGTAGCTCGCCGCGTTTGTGCATCACGCAGATAAACCCAGCGCATCGGTACAGAGCCTTTAGGATGTGGTTGCTGAGTCCATCGACGGTGGACTGATTCTGTGCAAAATACGGCTCGATGTCGGGCAGTAGGGTGCGAACGAGCTCGCAAATGTCGCTGCCGAGCTTCCTCTCGAGATCGCTCGACTGCCCGCACCTGACAAATAAAACAGGCTTGTCGTGCATGTTCGCAAGCGTCAGCCAAGTGTCATGAAATCCAGGAGGCGGCGGGTCGCAAATCGGTGCCGTCCAACTCCACTGTAGCAGCCGACGTGCGATGCTGGCATAAGATGCAATTCGTCTCCGACCTCCTGCACGATCTCCGCTACGCCGTGCGGCAGCTCATCGCCTCGCCCGGCCTGGCGATCGTCTGCACGGTCTCGCTCGGTATCGGCATCGGGCTCAACACGTCGATCTTCAGCCAGTTCCGTTCGACGGTCTTTCATCCCGTGCCGCAGGTCGCCGACCCGCAGCGGCTCGTCCTCGTCCAGCCGCCGGTCTCCTATCCCAACTACGAACAGTTCCGCGATCACGGCGGACAATTCCAGGGGCTATCGGCGTTCATCGCGCCCGTGCCGTTCGTGCTGAGTCTCGGTTCGACAACACAGCGCGTCTGGGGACACATCGTCACGCCCGACTACTTCACGACTCTGGGCGTGCGGCCGCATCGGGGCCGTCTGATGGGTGTCGACGAGAAAGACCCCGGTCGAACCTCGCTCGTGCTCGGCCATCGATTGTGGGAGAGCCGCTTCGGCGCCGACCCGAATATTGCCGGGCGCAGGGTCAAGATCAACGGCCACACGCTGACCGTCATCGGCGTGGCGCCGCCCGACTTCCTCGGTCCCATGCCGATGATGATGGCGGCGGATCTGTGGATCCCCACCACCGCGCAGTCGCGCGTCGCCCCGGAACTGGGACGCGAGGCGCTCACCGACCGCAAGGTCGCGGCGTTCCAACTCGTCGGACGGCTGAAGGCGGGAGTCACGATGGGACAGGCCGAGGCCGCGCTCGACACGCAGGCGCGCGCGCTCGAACAACAGCACGGCGACCCCGGACGCGACCGGCCCGAGCGCCGCATCACCCTGTTGCCGGGAGGCAGGCTGGTTCCCGTGCGCGATCAGGACATGGCGCTGGTGACGGCGTTTCCGATCGTGCTGGTGGGGTTGACGCTGTGGATCGCCTGCTCCAACGTGGCGACGATGCTGTTGGCGCGAGCGGCCGGGCGGCGGCGCGAGATTGCCATTCGCCTCGCGATGGGCGCCAGCCGCTGGCGGGTTATCCGCCAGATGCTCACCGAAAGCGTGCTGCTGGCCGCGCTCGGCGGCGTGGCGGGATACTTCTTCGCGTTGTGGTCGCAATCGACCTTCGACGAATTCAAGCCCTTTATGCCGAATTATGTGCATATCGAATTGAAGATGGACTGGACTGTTTTCGTCTTCACCGCCGGGATGTGCGTGCTGACCGGAGTGCTGTTCGGACTGGCCCCCGCGCTTCAGGCGACGCGCGCCGATCTGGCGCAGGCGATGAAAGCCGGCGCTCTCGGCCAGATGCCGGGTTACCGCTGGTACAGCTCGCGCAACATTCTGGTGTTGCAGCAGGTCGCCGGATCGCTCTCGCTGCTGCTGCTGACCGGGTTCATCGTGCTGGGCTTCCGCAAGAACTCGCAGGTCGACCTGGGTTTCGACGCGAGCAACCTCTACCTGGTGTCGCTCGATCCCGTGCGCGAGGGCTATTCTCCGGAAAAGACGGCGGCATTCTTCGATAATCTTCCGGATCGGGTGCGGCCGGCGCCGGGCGTGGTTGCGGCGGCGCTCTCTCAGTCGCCGCCGCTCGGCATGCTCACGGGTGAAGAGTCGATGAAGTTCCAGTCGGAGTTCTATTCGGGCGGGAAGATCTCCCGGACGACGAAGGTCGAGCGGGTCGGCGCCGGATACTTCGAGACGCTCGGCATTCGGCTGGTCTCGGGGCGCGGATTCCGGCGCGAAGATGTCCGCGAGGATCCGCGTGCGCTGGTGGTGAATGAGGCGCTGGCGCGCGAATCCTTCGCGGGCAAGAACGCCGTCGGGCAGACGCTCGACGTCGAGGGCCGGCGCTTCGAGATCGTCGGCGTGGCTGCGGGAGTGCACACCGGATTCATGATGCAGCGCGATCTGCCGGTGGCCTACCTTCCGATGGAGCCGTCGCGGTACGCGCGTCCCTCGCCGCAGGGAGTCACGCTGGTCGTCCGCGGCTCTCCCGGGGCCGACGTCGTGAAGCACACGCGCGAGGCGATCGCCGCGATCGATCCGGAGCTGACGGTGTTTCAGGTCCGCAGCATCGGCGAGATGGTACGCATGATGGTCTACCTGTTCGAGCTGACGATGATTACTTACGGCGGTATCGGACTGTTCGGCCTGGTGCTGGCGACCACGGGACTGGCGGGCGTGACCGCCTATGCGGTGGCGCGGCGCGCCAAGGAGATCGGCATCCGCGTGGCGTTGGGCGCGCTGCCGCGCGACGTGCTGAAACTGGTCCTGCGCGAGGGAGTCGTACTGGCGGGCGTGGGGACGGTGATCGGCCTGGCGGCGGCGTTCGGGATTACGCGCGCGCTGGCGAGCTACCTGGAGCTGCTCGCCACGGTGACGGCGACCAGTCTCTCGGACCCGCTGCTGGTCATCGGCGCCCCGGCGCTCCTGGTGTCTCTGACGCTGCTGGCCTGCTATCTTCCGGCGCGCCGATCGACGAAGGTCAACCCGGTCGCCGTGCTCCGGGAGGAGTGACGGAAGGGCTACCATGGAATCGTGCCCGGCGCCCGTCTCACGTTGGCTGTCGAGTTGTTTCAAAAGGCCCATGCCATGCAGATGCAGGGGCAACTGGATCTGGCGGTCTCGCTCTACAAGCGATCGATCGAGGTGTACCCGACCGCCGAAGCCTACACATTCCTGGGCTGGACCTATCGGTTTCAGGGGAAGCTCGACGATGCCATCGAGGAATGCAAGAAGGCCATCGCCGTCGACCCCTCGTTCGGGAACCCGTATAACGACATCGGTTCCTACCTGATCGAGCAGGGCAAGCCCGGCGACGCCATCCCGTGGCTCGAGCGCGCCATCGCCAGCGAGCGCTACGAGGCGTATCACTATCCGTGGTTCAACCTGGGTCGCGTCTACGCGGGTATGGACATGTACAAGAAGGCGCGCGAGTGTTTCGAGAAATCGCTCGAAATCGAGCCTCGCTACGAGCTCGCGAGCCAGGCGCTGGCGAAACTGCGGCGGTTGGTCCAATAGAGGACTCGGACCCCGCGCGGCGGCTCCCGGCGTAATCCTGGCGGACGCGTGTTACCCTGCGAGGAATGCTCGCCGTCGAGCGCGTCACCCGCCAATACTCCACCGCGCAGGGCGACCTCGCCGTCCTCCGCGATGTGTCGCTCGCGCTCGCGCGAGGCGAGGCGGCGGCCATCATGGGACCGTCGGGGTCGGGCAAGAGCACGCTGCTGGCGATTCTGGGGGCGCTCGAAGCGCCGACCTCGGGCACGGTGACGTTGGACGGCGTGAATCCCTTCGCGCTGGGCGAGAAGGCGCTGGCCGGCTTCCGCAACGAGCGCGTCGGCTTCGTCTTCCAGGACCATTGCCTGCTTCCGCAATGCACGGTCCTCGAAAACGCGCTGATTCCGACCCTGGTGGCGCCGCCCGGCGACCACGCGTCGCGCGCGCGGGAGCTGCTCGACCAGGTGGGACTCTCCGGGCGGCTCGACCATTTCCCCGCGCAGCTATCCGGCGGCGAGAAACAACGGGTCGCGCTGGCGCGCGCGCTGATTCGTGAGCCACACCTGCTGCTGTGCGACGAGCCGACCGGGAATCTCGACCGGCGCAACGCCGAGTCGGTCGCCGATCTGCTGGTGGAACTGCATCGGCGTCGGCAGACGATTCTGGTGGTCGTCACGCATAGTCCGGGGCTGGCTGAGCGCTTTCCACGCCGCCTGGAGCTGGTCGACGGCGAGCTTCGGCATTAGGGTTCATTAACCTTTCCGCGCGGGGTAACCCTTTTTCACGTGTGACCATCCTTGCTGATATGAGAAAGATCTTCCTTCTGACCCTCGCGCTTCTGAGCCTGAGCCTGGCCGTCCAAGCTGCCGACGTTACCGGCAAGTGGGTGGCGCAGATTCCCGGCCGGCAGGGCGGCACCACCGAGAACACCTTCACCTTCAAGCAGTCCGGCGAGAGCCTGACCGGCACCATCACCACGCCGCGCGGCGAGAACCCCATCTCCGACGGCAAGGTGAGCGGCGACGACGTGTCGTTCACGCAGTCCGTCATGTTCGGCGACAACAGCTTCAAGTTCATCTACAAGGGCAAGGTTTCCGGCAGCGAGATCAAGTTCACGCGCGAGCGCGAGGGCGGCGGCGGCAAGGGCGGACCCCAGGAGTTCGTCGCTAAGAAATCCGCGTCCTAGGTTTTCGCGGTAAACGAGATGCGGCCCGCGACTCAGACGCTCGTAGTGTGTCTGCTCCTGGCGCGGGCCTTCACCCAGCCCGCGCTGCGACACTCCGGCGTCGTGCGATCGGCGGGCCAGCCGATTCCCGGTGCGACCGTCACCGCCATTCAGGGCGACCGCAAGGTCGTCACCTCCACGGACGACGCGGGCCGCTACGAGTTCGCCAACCTCTCCCCGGGCGCCTGGAAGTTCGAAGTCGAGATGACCGGCTTCGTTTCATCGCGCCGCGACGCGGAAGCGGCTGCGGCGCTCGAATGGGCGCTACAGCTCCAGCCGCGTGTCGCCGCCGCGAAACCCGCAACTCCCGCCGGACCCTCCGCGCGCGGAGCGGGATTCCGGAACGTCGCGGTGACTCAATCGGCGAGCGATGCCGAGCTACAGGCGGAAATCGATCGCTCGGCGCAGACGGCGTCGGCCCCGATGGAGGCCAGCGCCAACGAAGCCCTCCTGCTGAACGGATCTATCAGCGGCGGATTGCAGTCGGCCATCCAGGAGAGCTTCCTCATGGAGCGCCGCGGCGAGTTCGAGGCCATGCGCGCCGGCGGCGGTTTCCCCGGCGCCTTTGGACCTGGCGGACCGGGCGGTCCGGGCGAAGGGTCGCCGTTCGGCGGAGGACTTCCCGGATCGGGTGAGGGCGGACCCGGCGGCGGCGAGCCCGGCGCACCCGGCATGCGCGGCGCGGCCGGTCCCGGTGGAGCCGGAGGCGGCCCGGGCGGCCGCGGCGGATTCGGCGGACCGGGTGGTCCAGGGGGACCGGGTGGTCGCGGCGGCATGGGCGCGCCGGGCGGCGGAGGAGGATTCGGCGGTCGCGGAGGGTTCGGCGGCGGAGGGGGAATGGGCCCTGGCGGCCGGGGCGGACCGCAAGGCCGCGGCGGAGGACCGCCGTTCGCGGCGTTCGGGAATCGCGCGGGTCGCGGGCGGCAGCCGATGCGCGGCATGGCGAACTACACGATGAACAACTCGGCGCTCAACGCGCGATCGTACTCGCTCACCGGCCAGACCGTGGAGAAGCCGTCGTACGCGCAGAACCGGTTCGGGTTCACGATCGGCGGACCGCTGAACATTCCGAAGATCGTCCACAGCGAGCGGACGTTTCTGTTCATCAACTACAACGGCTCGCGCGGGCGCAACCTCTACAACGCGACCTCGACGCTGCCCTCGGCGCTGGAGCGCGTGGGCGATTTCTCGCAGTCGGTGGTGCGCGGACCGGTCGCGATCTTCGATCCGAGCGGCCGGCTTCCGTTCGCGGGCAACCGCATTCCGGCGAACCGGATGAACTCGGCCTCGCGCGGGCTGCTCGACTTCATCCCGCTGCCGAATCAACCGGGCGCGGTGCAGAACTATCAGTACGTCACCTCGGTGAAAAGCGGCACCGACAATCTCGGCGTGCGCCTGAATCGCACGCTGACGCAGAAGAACCGAATCGACGCCAATTTCAACGCCCAGTTCCGCCGCGGCAACAACGCGCAGCTCTTCGGATTCCTCGACGCGACCGACGGCCACGGCTACAGTTGGAACCTCGGCTGGGTGCGCACCTTCGCGCGCGGGCGCATCAATACCTTGCGCTGGAACTTCAGCCGCAACATCAGCGAGACGCTGCCGTTCTTCGCCTACGGGCGCAACGTCGCCGCCGACCTCGGGATTCTCGGCGTTTCGGACGACCCCATCAACTACGGTCCGCCGAACCTGAGCTTCACGAACTTCGGATCCCTCAACGACGCCAGCCCGGTGCTGCGGCGCGACCAGACGTCGTCGGTCAGCGACAGTTTTCTGTACGTCTACAAGTCGCACACCGTCACCTTCGGCGGCGAGCTGCGTCGCATGCAGCTCAACACGCGCACCGATCAGAACGCGCGCGGGACGATGACCTTCTCGGGCCTCGCCACCAGCGACTTTAACGCCGCCGGGCAGCCCGTCGCCGCCACCGGTTTCGACTTCGCCGATTTCCTGCTCGGCCTGCCGCAGTCGACCTCGGTGCGCTTCGGCAGCTCGAGCACCTACTTCCGCTCGACCGTCTACAGCGCCTTCGCGCAGGACGACTGGCGCGCGCACCGCAGCCTGACGCTGAACCTGGGCGTGCGCTACGAGTACTTCACGCCCTTCCACGAGAAGTTCGGGCGCATCGCGAATCTCGATGTCGCGCCGGGATTCACGGGTGTCGCCGTGGTGACGCCGGGCGCGGCGGGACCGTACAGCGGCGTGTTTCCCGACGGGCTTGTGGACCCCGACAAGAACAACATCTCGCCCCGCGTGGGCATCGCCTGGAGGCCGTCGCAGAAGCGTCGCCTGCAGGTGCGGGCGGGCTTCGGCCTGTTCTTCAACGGGTCGATGTACAACCAGTTTCCGTCGCGGCTCGCGGCGCAGCCGCCCTTCGCCAACACCGCCTCGGTGAACACCAGCGCGACGCGCGTGCTGACCATTCAGAACGGGTTCGCGACCTCGCCCTCGCAGACCATCACCAACACCTACGCGGTCGATCGGCGCTATCGCATCGGCTACGCGCAGACGTGGAATGCGTCGATTTCGCAGCCCGTGGGGCGGTCATGGGTGACCGAGATCAGCTATCTCGCGACGAAGGGCACGCGGCTCGACATTCAACGGCTGCCGAATCGCGCGGCGCCGGGGTCGCCGCTGACCGCCGAGCAACGCCGCCAGATCGGCAACGCGGTGGGTTTCACCTTCGACAGCTCGGAGGGCAACTCGATCTCGCATGCGGGACAGGCCCGGCTGACGCGGCGGTTCGCGCGCGGCGTGTCGTCGAACCTGACGTACACCTACGCCAAGTCGATCGACAACGCCTCGACGCTGGGCGGCGGCGGCGCGACGGTCGCGCAGAACGACAGGGACCTGGCGGCCGAGCGCGGGCGGTCGAGCTTCGACCAGCGGCACGCGTTGAGCCTGAGCTACGTGCTGAATTCGCCGGTGAGCGAGAACGCAAAGGTGATTCAGATGAAGGGGCTGCCGCTGCTGCTGATGAAGGACTGGAGTCTCAGCGGAGGGCTGACGGCGAGCTCCGGGACACCCCTCACGGCGCGCGTCCTCGGTAACCAGGCCGATACCGGCGGCACGGGATCGGTCGGCAGCGGCCGCGCGGATGCGACCGGAGCGCCGGTGGACGCGGGTTCGGGATTCTTCAATCTCGGGGCGTTCACGATTCCGGCGGCGGGCTTCGGCAACGCGGGGCGGAACACGATCGACGGGCCGAGCCGGTTTTCGATGAACCTGTCGCTGGCGCGGTCCTTCCGGGTCGACGAGCGGCGGCGACTGGAGTTTCGCGCGGATTCGAATAACTTCCTGAAT
The DNA here is from genome assembly GCA_964515555.1 of uncultured Solibacteraceae bacterium. Taxonomy (GTDB): domain Bacteria; phylum Acidobacteriota; class Terriglobia; order Bryobacterales; family Bryobacteraceae; genus CAZEVY01. Next base: position 22,364 of record CAZEVY010000066.1, read on the forward strand.
CACGTGAGCTACACGGGCCTGGGGACGGTGGTAAACGCGCTGAACTACGGGCTGCCGACGTCGGCGGCGGGTATGCGCACGGTCACCATGACGATGCGGTTGAGGTTCTGACATGCGCCGCGTCGCGCTGGTTTTCTTCGCGCTCTCGGTCCTCGCACAACAGGGCGATGTCGTCTTCCGCACGACGACCAATCTCGTCATCATCGACGTCTTCGCCCGCGACCGGTCGGGCAAGGACATCCCAGGGCTGAAAAAGGAAGATTTCGTCGTTATCGAGGACGGCAAGCCGCAGGCGATCTCCATCTTCGAGTTCCAGAAGCTCGACGCGGCGCCCTCGCCGTCGCTGCCTCCCGCGGCAGCTCCCGCGTCGCGGCCGGCCGCTCAGCAGGTGATTGCCAGCGCCGGGGCGGGGAAGGTGCAGTATCGCGACAAGCGGCTCATGATCTTCTTCTTCGACTTTTCCGCGATGCCGCCCGCCGACCAGATCCGCGCGCAAAACGCCGCCGTCAAGTTCCTCGACGAGCAGATGTCGCCCGCCGACATGGTGTCGGTGATGACGTTCGGGACGTCGCTCAAGGTCGAGCAGGATTTCACCGCCGACCGCGAGCTGCTCAAGAGTCTCATCAAGGGTTTCGCCGGCGAGGCCAACGAACTCGCCGGCGAGGCTGCCACCGACAGCGAAGACGAGGCGGACTCGGGCGCGGCCTTCCAGGCCGACGAGAGCGAGTTCAACATCTTCAATACGGACCGCAAACTGAGCGCGCTGGAGTCGGCGACCAAGATGCTCGCGGCGCTGCCCGAGAAAAAGGCGCTGGTGTACTTCTCAAGCGGCATCGGGAGGACGGGCGTCGAGAACCAGTCGCAGTTGCGGTCGACAGTGAACGCGGCGGTGCGCGCCAACGTGTCGTTCTACCCGATCGACGCTCGCGGACTGACGGCGCTGCCGCCGGGCGGCGATGCGTCGACCGGATCGCCGAGGGGACAGGGGATCTTCACCGGCTCGGCGCAGCGCCAGCGGGAGTCGCGCTTCCAGGACCAGCAGGAGACGCTGGTAACGCTCGCCAACGACACCGGCGGCAAGCCGTTCCTCGACAGCAACGACCTGACGCTCGGCATTCAACAGGCGCAAAGCGATATTCGCAGCTATTACATCCTCGGGTATTACTCGACGAACCCGGCCGAGGACGGCCGGTTCCGCAGAATACAGGTCCGGCTGGCGTCGAATCCGCAGGCGAAGCTGGATTTCCGCAGCGGCTATTTCGCCCCCAAGCAGTTCGCGAAATTCAACGAAGCCGATAAGGAGCAACAGCTCTCCGAAGCGTTGATGCTCGGCGATCCGGTGACCGATCTGCCGCTGGCGATCGAGGTCAACTACTTTCGCATCTCGCGCGAGCGCTATTTCGTGCCGATGGCGGTGAAGATTCCGGGCGCCGAAGTCGCCATGGCGCGCCGCGGCGGCAACGAGTCGACCGAGCTCGACTTCATCGGCCAGGTGCGCGACGCCAGGGGCCGCCTCGCGGGCGCCGTTCGCGACGGCATCAAGGTGAAGCTGACGGAGGCCGACGCGGCGCAGCTCCAGCGCCGGGCCTTCCAGTACGACACCGGCTTCGCGCTCGCGCCGGGCGAGTACAGCCTGAAGTTCCTGGCGCGCGAGAACCAGCTCGGCAAGATCGGCACGTTCGAGACGAAGTTCACGGTACCGGACGTGACCACGCTCGCCGACCGGCTGCGCACCAGCTCGGTGGTGTTCTCGAATCAGCGCGAGGCGATGAAATCGGCGGTGGGGTCGGCGTCGGGGAACCGGCGGCTGCTGGCGGCGAACCCGCTGGTCGACGGTGATCAGAAGCTGATTCCGAGTATCACGCGGGTGTTCCGGCGAAGCCAGAACCTGTACGTCTACATGGAGGTCTACGACGCCGGTGTCGACGCGGCGGACAGGAAGCCGAGCCTGCTGACGAAGCTGAGCTTCTATCGCGGGCGGCGGAAGGCGTTCGAATCGGCGCCGATTCACATCGCCGAAGCCACCAATCGGCGGCCCGGCGTGATCCCGGTGCAGTTCCAGTTGCCGCTCGAGAAACTCGCCGCCGGAACGTACACCTGCCAGGTCAGCGTGATCGACGAAATCGGGAAGAAATTCGCGTTTCCGCGGGCCTCACTGGTGCTGCTACCCTGAGTCCAGAACTTCTGGGTTGGGAACCCGGCGATGAACGCCGAACAGGATAACGCCGATCTGCGCGCGACCGTCGCACGGCTGGAGCGCGAAATCTCCGAGCACCGCCGGCTGGCGCGCCGCCTGACGGTGCGCGACGAAGTCACCCGCGCCATCGAGGACTCGCCGAATCTCGCCGCGGCAGCGCCGCGCATTCTTGAGACCGTCTGCCACACGCTCGACTGGGAGTGGGGTGCGCTCTGGGCGCCCGGCGCCGGCGGGCTGCGCTGCTCCGATTACTGGCGCGCGCCCGAGCGCGCCGGAACGCGTTTCGAAATGGAGAGCCGCGCCCGGAGCTTCGCTCCCGGAGTCGGGCTGCCCGGCCGGGTCTGGGAATCGCGCGTGCCGGCCTGGATCGCCGACGTCACCTGCGACGACAACTTTCCGCGCGCGCCGCTGGCGCGGGAAGCCGGCCTGCGGGGGGCGTTCGCCTTTCCCGTGCTGCTCGGCGGCGAAGTGCTGGCCGTGCTGGAGTTCTTCAGCGACGAGATCCGCGAGCCCGACCAGGAGCTGCTGCGGATGTTCGCCACCATCGGCAGCCAGATCGGTCAGCTCATGGAGCGCGCCCGCGTCGAGGCCGAGCGCGACCGCTTCTTCGATCTCTCGATCGACATGTTCTGCGTGGTGAGCTTCGACGGTTATTTCACGCGCGTCAATCCGGCCTTTGAGCGTACGCTGGGCTTCACATCCACGGAGATGACGGCGCGGCCGTTCCTCGATTTCATTCACCCGGAGGACCGCGAGGCCACCATGGGCGAGGTGCGCCGGCTCTCGGCCGGCAAAGAGACGCTCTCCTTCCGCAACCGCTACGCGACCAAGTCCGGCGGCTGGAAGTGGCTGGAGTGGAACGCCCTGGTGGACGGGCAGCTGATCTACGCCGTCGGGCGCGACGTTTCCACGCAGATCGAGATCGAGGAGCGCCTGCGGCAGGCCAAGGAGCACGCCGAGCAGGCCAGCCACGCCAAGAGTGACTTCCTGGCTCGCATGAGCCACGAGATCCGAACGCCGATGAACGCCATCATCGGCATGGCCGACCTGCTCTCGCGCACGGCGCTGCTTGCCGATCAGCGCGAATACGTGCGCATCTCACAGCGGGCGGGCGACAACCTGCTGCGGCTGATCGACGACGTCCTGGATCTTTCCAAGATCGAGTCGGACCGCATCGAGCTGGAGCGCGTCGGCTTCGACCTCGCCGACCTGGCGGCGAAGACCGTCGAGCTGATCTCGATCGGAGCGCGCGAGAAGGGGCTCACCCTCCACTGCCGCCTGGCGCCGGACCTTCCGTCGCGCGTCTGGGGCGATCCCAACCGCCTGCGCCAGGTGCTCATCAACCTGCTTGGCAACGCGGTGAAGTTCACCGAGTGCGGCGAGGTGTCGCTGGCGGTGGCGCGCGCGGCGCGAGGGATCCGATTCGCCGTGTCGGACACCGGCATTGGCATCGCGCCCGACCAGCGCGCGCGCATCTTCGAGGCCTTCTCCCAGGCCGACGCGTCCACCTCGCGCAAGTACGGAGGCACGGGACTGGGCCTGGCGATCTCGCAACGCCTGGTGAACCTGATGGGGGGGCGCATCGAGCTGGAGAGCGCCCCGGGCCAGGGGTCGACGTTCTCGTTCGCGCTTCCGCTGGAGGAGTTCGCCGAGCCGGTCCTGGGCGGTGCCGCGGGAAACGCTGCGGCCGCGTCTCCGTGGACGGGGCAGCGCATTCTCCTCGCTGAGGACGCCGAGGAGAACATCACGCTGGTGCGGGCCTATCTCAAGGACACACCCTGCACCGTTGAAGTGGCGCGAAACGGCGAGGAGGCGGTCGACCTGTTCACCACGGGCGCCTTTGACCTGGTGCTGATGGACGTGCGGATGCCGGTGATGGACGGCTACGAGGCGACGCGGCGGATTCGCGCCTGGGAGTCCGGACAGGGCCGCGCGGCGGCGCCGATTCTGGCGCTCACCGCGCACGCGCTCGACGGCGAGCGGCGCAAGAGCCTGGAGGCGGGCTGCACGGCGCACCTCACCAAGCCGATCCGCCGCGACGAGCTCCTCAGAGCGATCGAAGCCCACGGCCGCGCGCCGGACGCCGCCGAGAGCATCGGGATTCACGTCGACCCGCGGCTGCGGCGGCTGGTCCCGTGGTTCAAGCAGGTGCAGCGCACCAACGCCGAGGCGATTCTGGAGGCGCTGGAGTTCGGGGACTTCGAGAAGATCCGCACGCTCGGCCACAACATGAAGGGCTCGGGCGGAGCGTACGGATTTCAGAGGGTGTCGGAGATCGGCGCGGTGATCGAAGCGTCGGCGAATTCGGGCGACGCCGAGACGATTCGCGCGCAGACGATCGAGCTGCTCGGTTACCTGGATCGCGCGGTGGTTGTGGATTCGGTGGAGCGCGGCGCCTAGCGCGAGTTACCGCTTCCGCGTCCGCGCCGCCCGGCGCGCCGGAGGCGGCGGCATCACGATCACCGGCACCAACGACCGCTCCTCGGCCGCGGGCGAGGGCCCGCGCGCGTACATCTCGCGATTCAACGTCGTCACGAACTCCTCGAACTGGCGCTGCATGGCCGCCATCTTGGCCCGCATGTTCAGAATGATCTCGACACCCGCGAGATTCACGCCCAGGTCGCGCGTCAGGCTGAGGATCACCTCCAGCCGCTCCAGGTCGTCGTCGGTGTATAGGCGCGTGTTGCCGTCCGAGCGCGACGGCTTCAGCAATCCCTCGCGTTCGTAGAGCCGCAGCGTCTGGGGATGCACGCCGTACTTGTCGGCGACCGCCGAGATCATATACGCGGCCCTGGCGCGGCGCTTCATTCCACCTGACTCCAGAGCGCGGCCCGCGGATCCTCGGGGTGCAGACGCGCCATCTCGCGGAGAATCTCCCGCGTGCGCTCGTCGCGCGGCGCCGGCGCCTGCACGCTGATCTCGACGATCTGGTCGCCGCGCTTGTCCTTGCGCGCGTTGTAGACGCCCTTCTCGCGCAGACGGAAGCGCTGCCCGTCCTGCGTCCCCTGCGGAATCTTCAGCAGCGCGCGCCCGTCGATGGTGGGCACCTCGATCTTCGCGCCCAGCGACGCCTCCCAGACCGCCACCGGCGCCTGAATCACGATGTCGTCGCCCTTGCGCTGGAAGAGTTTGTGCGGTTCGACGCGCACGGTGATGTAGAGGTCGCCCGCCGCGCCGCCGACCGTTCCCGCGTTACCCTTGCCTGGAACGCGCAGCCGGTCGCCGGACTGCACTCCCGCCGGCAATCGTGTCTCGACGGTCTCGGAGCGCTCGACGACGCCCTCGCCGTGGCAGGCCGCGCAGGCGTTGCGCAGCCGGCCCGACCCCGCGCATCGCGGGCAGGTCATGTTGAACCGCATGGCGCCGGCCGCCTGCGTGACGTTTCCCTGGCCGTTGCACTGGGGGCAGACCACCTGTCCGCCGCCGCCCGAGCCTGACCCGTTGCAGGTGGAACAGGCGTCGCGCCGATTGACCGCGAGCCGCACGGCGGTGCCTCGCACGGCGCGCCAGAAGTCGACGTTAAGCGAGTACTCCAGATCGGCGCCGCGGCTCGACTGCGGCGTCTCCTCGCGGCCCCCACCGCCGAAGAACTGGCCGAACAGATCGCGGAATCCTCCGCCGAATCCGCTGCCCGCGCCGGCCGGTCCGCCCGCCGTCCCCGGTCCGCGACCTGCCGACGGGTCGCCGCCCGCTCCCGAAAAGAAGTCCGAGAAGTCGAAGCCGCCGAAGCCCATGCCGGCGCCGGGCCGCGGCCCACCGCCGTCCTTGAACGCGGCGTCGGAGTAAAAGCCGTACTGGTCGTAGACCTGGCGCTTCTTGTCGTCGCTCAGGATGTCGTAGGCCGCCTGGACGTTCTTGAAGCGGTCCTCGGCGCTCTTGTCGCCGGGGTTGAGATCGGGGTGGAACTTGCGCGCCAGCTTGCGATACGCCTTGCGGATCTCCTCGGCGTCGGCGCCGCGGGGGATGCCGAGCGTCTTGTAGTGATCCTGGCTGCTGGCCATACCGGTAGCGGGCCGCCCCCGCGATTACTTCTTGTCGTCCACGTCGACGAACTCGGCGTCGACCACGTTGTCCTTCTTCTCCTCGCGTGGAGGCTGCTGGCCATCGCCGCCCGGCGCGCCGTCCGGTGCCCCGCCCGGCGACGCCCCGGCCGACTTGTACATGGCCTCGGCGAGCTTGTGGCTCGCGGCCGTCAGCTTGTCCATCGCCTTCTTGATCTCCTCGGCATTGCCGTCCTGCAAGGTCTTGCGAGTCTCCTCGATGGCCTCTTCGACCGCCTTGGCCTCGGCGTCGCCGATCTTGGCGCGATGCTCGCGCAGCATCTTGTCGACGTTGTAGACCATCGCGTCGGCCTGGTTGCGCGTCTCGATCTCTTCCTTGCGCTGGCGGTCCTCGCCGGCGTGCGACTCGGCGTCGCGGGCCATCTTCTCCACCTCGTCCTTGCTGAGTCCCGACGACGAGGTGATCGTGATCTTCTGCTCGTTGTTGGTGGCGCGATCCTTGGCCGTGACGTTCAGGATGCCGTTGGCGTCGATATCGAAGGTCACTTCCACCTGCGGAACGCCGCGCGGCGCCGGCGGTATGCCGACAAGCTGGAAGACTCCCAGCAGCCGGTTGTGTTGCGCCATGGCGCGCTCGCCCTGGAACACCTTGATCTCGACCGACGTCTGGCTGTCCGCCGCCGTGGAGAAGGTCTCGCTCTTCCGCGTCGGAATGGTCGTGTTGCGGTCGATCAGCTTGGTGAACACACCGCCCAGCGTCTCGATGCCGAGCGACAGCGGCGTCACGTCGAGCAACAATACGTCCTTCACCTCGCCGCCGAGCACGCCGCCCTGCACCGCCGCGCCCACGGCGACGACTTCGTCGGGGTTGACGGTCTTGTTCGGCTCGCGGCCGAACAGCTTGCGCACCATCTCCTGGACCTTCGGGATGCGCGTCGAGCCGCCCACGAGCACCACCTCGTGGATATCGTTGGGCGTCATGCCCGCGTCCTTCAGCGCCTGAACGCAAGGGCCCTCGGCGCGCTTCAGGACGTCCTCGACCATCTGCTCGAACAGCGCGCGCGTGATCCGGCGAACCAGGTGCTTCGGTCCGGTCGACGGATCGCCGTAGATGAACGGGAGATTGATCTCGGTCTCGAGCAGCGTCGAGAGCTCGATCTTGGCCTTCTCGGCGGCCTCAAGCAGGCGCTGGAGCGCCATCCGGTCGCGCGACAGGTCGACGCCCTCTTCCTTCTTGAACTCGCCGATCAGCCAGTCGACCAGGCGCTGGTCGATGTTGTCGCCGCCCAGGTGCGTGTCGCCGTTGGTCGACTTCACCTCGAACACGCCGTCGCCGACTTCCAGAATAGAAATATCGAAGGTGCCGCCGCCGAAATCGTACACGGCGATGGTCTGGTCCTT
>CAZEVY010000067.1:0-25069 GCA_964515555.1 uncultured Solibacteraceae bacterium
ACGTCATCGGCGCGACCGTCCACCTGATGGGCCGCGCGGGCGCGCGCCGCATCCGCCTGCTCGAAAGCCCGTGGAGCACGGCCGAGCCGGTTGAGGCCTACATGCTGGAGGGCGGTTGGGACCCGTCGGCGCTGCTGCGCGCCGCTCCCAACGTCGAGATGGAGAACACCAACTGGCTTGGGAACGCGAAGAAGTACTCGCGCTTCCCGGTCCCCAACGGCGGTCACCTGTATCCCGCCTTCGACCTGAATCATTCCTATGAAGACTGCGACGTCTTCGTCTCCATTGCCAAGATGAAGGAGCACGGCACCACCGGCGTCACGCTTTCGATGAAGAACTGCTTCGGCATCACGCCCTGCACGATCTACGGCGAGGGCGCCGGCAAGGACGAGCCCAGCCGGGTCCCTCGCGGCGGCCGCGGCATGTTCCACGGCGGGAACCGCCAGCCCTCGGCGAGTTCGCCGCCCGAGAAGGACCCCAAGTCGCCGCGGCAGGGCGGCTATCGCGTCCCGCGCATCGTCGCCGACCTCGTCGCCGCGCGCCCCATCCACCTGGCCATCGTCGAGGGCATCGAAAGCATGTCGGGCGGAGAAGGCCCGTGGCTTCCCGGCGTCGCGCGGGTCAGTCCCGGGGTGCTGGTCGCGGGAACCAACTGCGTGACGACCGACGCCGTCTGCACGGCGATCATGGGATTCGACCCCATGGCCGACCGCGGCACGGCGCCCTTCGAGATCGCCGATTCGACGCTGCGTCTGGCCGAGGCGCATGGCGTCGGAACGCGCGACCTCTCGAAGGTCGAGGTCATCGGGACGCCCATCGCCGAGTCACGCTACGAATTCCGCAAGGGCGGCGCGAAGCCGGCCTACCTGCTCCGCAATCGCGGTTGAAATTTCCAATCGAGGAGAGATTCCAGTGGACCAATCACGCCGGGAACTGGCGTTGCTGCTGCCCGCGCTGGCGGCGGCCGCTTCCGCGCAGGAGAATCCCGCCCTGCCGTCGAAGACCTACAAGTTCGAGGACCTCACCGTCCGCAACAGCGGCGAGAACCGGCAGAGGTCGGTGCTCGACGGCCGAACGCACACCGGTTACCGCCTCCAGTTGCACCAGACCGAACTGGCGCCGGGACTCGCGCCCCACGCCGCGCACCGCCACGTCCACGAGGAGATGATCTTCATCCGCGAGGGCACGATGGAGGTGACCATCGAGGGGAAGGTCTCGACGATCGGGCCGGGGTCGGTGGCCTACGTGGCGTCGAACGAGCTGCACGGGTGGCGCAACGCCGGTACGACGCGCGCGCATTACTTCGTGCTCGCACTGGGGCGCTGACGTTTCAGTCGCCGCGCGCCACCCGGAACCGGCGCGGCGTCAATTCGCGATAGCTCGATCCGCTGATCACCACCAGGCTGATCCTGTGCTCCGCCGCGCCTAGTTCCCACGCGGGACGAATCCACCGGAAGCCCGACCGCAAGTACTGCGGTCCTCTCAATAGCGCCGCGATGTCGGGCCGCTCGACGTCCAGCCGCGCCGGGTGGAGCCGGCCGTCCAGTTGGATCCACACGGAACCCGCCGCCGCCGCGCCATCCGGTCCGACGGCCCAGCCCGTCGCCTCGACGTAGCCGTTGATGCCGGAGAGGTCGATTACTTCCTCCGGGCCGCGGTCCACGACTCCGATGCCGCCAAGCAACTCGATCCGGCCCGGCGACAGACTGGCGTCTCTCGTCAGCGAACTCAATTCCGGAGGCGGGGGACGGGGTCGCGGCTGACCGAGCGTGACTGCGGGAAACTCGTAGAAGTCCACCCGCATCGGACTCTCGAAGTTCGCGCGGCCCGGGCCGCTGACGACGAGCGAGTCCACGCCATCCAGCAACCGTTCCTCGTGGAACAGCGCCACGGCCTCCGCGAGCGACGACGGGAGGAAATTCAGCGGCAATCCGCCGATGGCCGTCTCGGTGGAGCAGCGGGGCGCGGCCGCCGCGCCGGCCTCCGATGCGTATACCGCGCGCATTTCGGGGATCTGGTAGAGGAAGCGCAACAGCCGCCCGCGCGTGTTGTAGCGCGCGTCGACGCGCGCGATCGCGGGTCGAGCGCCCGCGCCCTCCGGCAATCGTGCGGGATCGCCCATGCGCACCTGCCGGCTGCCCAGGAAGCGCGCCTCGCGAAAGCGCGGCGAGTCGCGGCGCCGCAAAAGGAGACGCTTGCCGAAGAGACCGCCGAAGCCATAGTGCTGGTACAACGCGGTGAACGTCTGTGGCGCGTCGAGCAGCGGGTTGCGGTCGTCGATCGACGACCATTCGAGGAGCACGAAACGGGGGGCGCGCGCGGCGTCGCCGAGGAAGCTCGCGTTCCAGCCGTCGAGAAACGGCGTGTAGGCCATGAAGCCGCTGAAGACCGGCAGGGGCACGAAGCGGATCGGATTCGCCGCCGCGTAGGCGCACTCCCAGGGGAACGCCGTGACGGTCGCGCCGCCGATCCGCGCCAGCAGTTCGGGCGGCAGCCGGTCGGCGGCGAGCGCATTGGCCGACTCGGCGGCCAACCGCGCGCGCGTCGCCTCGAATCGCGCGATCTGACCGAGCGCACCGGCCCGCCGGACGCCTTCGGGCCACCGCATCACGGCCTGCCAGGTAAGGTCGGGCGGCTCGCGGTATCTCAGCGCCGCGGTCATTGGGATCAGCGCCAGGACGACCCATCGCGCGCGCCCCTGGAGCTTCGTGAACAGGAACACAATTCCGACGGCGAGCGGTACGAACGCAAACAGGATCCCGGCGTGGCCCGGGGGACGGATGAAGGAATGCTTGAACTCGACGAACAGCGGCCCGAGCACCGCGAACGCGAGCACAAACGAGCGGAGCCGCAGCGCGTAGAGAGAAACGAGGAATACGAGGTAGGCTCCGGCGAACAGCAGCGCCGCGGCGAGGTCGCGCGGATCGGCGGGCAGGCTCTGCGCGGCGCTGTGACCGGCCGAGAGCTCCAGTCCCGCGCGAATGTATCGCCCCATATCACCGATGGAGGGGTTGTAGGCGAGATACGCGCCCGCGATCGCCGCCGGACCGCCGAGGAAGCCGATCGCCGCCGCGGTGAGCGCGCGGCCGCGGTCGAACAGCGCCATCGCCAATGGAAACGCCAGCACGGCGCTAAGGGCATGCATGCCCGCGCTCCATTTGATGAGCGTCAGCAGCGCTGCGACCGCGGTCGCCGCCGCGTAATACGCCCACCAGAAGCGCCCCTCGAGCGCACCCCCCAGCAGCAACAACGACAGGAATGCGACGAAGACCTCCGGCCCCGCATATCCGAAGTTGTGAAACGACCCGGTGCCGAGAAACGCGCCCAGCGCGAAAACCGCCAGCGAGGCGGCGCCGATACTTCGCGCATACGCCAGTGTCGCCAGCACCGCAACGAACGCGATCCACGCTCCCGCCTGGAACGCCGCTCCCAGGATCAGGTTGTCGCCCGAGTCCATCGGCAGCGTCAGAAAGGAGAGCGGCCCGTAGGTGAAGGCGATGTCGCGGCCGTGCACGAATCCGGCGTTCCGAAAGTAGTTCAGTCCGACCGCCCAGGAAGGATCGAGTCCGGTCGACATCGGGTGGAGCCGGATGACGACCAGCGTGAGCGCCGCGTAGATCACCAGGGCCGCGCGCGCACCGGCGTCGGCAAGGCGCTTCAGTCGCGCTTCTTTCAATAGCGCACAGCCTCCGCGAGCGCTTCAGGGACGCGCTTCGAAGACCAGGTTGAAGGGCGTCTCGGCGGCGCGGCGGAAGCGCGTGAAGCCGCCGGCGGTCACCATCTCGCGCAGCCGCGCCTCGCCCGCTTGAGCGCCTAAAGCCGCGCCGACCTCCTGCGCCATGGACGCCGGCGTGCAGATCATGGTCGACGCCGAATAATACAAACGACCGATGGGGTTGTGATTCTCCTCCGGCTTGTCGTGCGCGAACGGCTCGACGATCATCCAGGAGCCGTCGGGCTTGAGGGTCGAGAGGACGTGGCGCGCGGCGCCGGCCGGATCGCCCATGACGTGCAGGCAGTCGAAGAAGGCCACCAGGTCGTAGCCGCCGTTGGCGGGATAGCTCTTGGAGCTGGCGACCTCGAAGACGATCTGATCCTGGAGGCCGTCGCGGCCGGCGACGTGGCGCGCGTATTCGATGGAGCCGCTGTGGTAGTCGAATCCGAAGAAGCGCGACTTAGGGAAGGCGCGCGCCATAAGTATCGTCGAGGCGCCGTGTCCGCAGCCCACGTCGGCGACAGCGCCGCCGCGCTTCAGCTTTTCCTGAACGCCGTCGAGCGCGGGAATCCAGGCGCTCAGCAGGTTGGCTTCGTAGTTGGGGCGGAAGAAGCGCTCGGTGCCGAAGAAGAGGTTGGCGTCGTGCTCGTGCCAGCCGACGCCCTCGCCGGTGCGGAAAGCCTGGGTGATCTTGGGCTCGTCCTTGAAGCACGACGAGATGATGTGGAAGGCGCCCGGGATGTCCATCGCTGTGAGCGCGAAGGCCTGTTCGGGGGGCAGCTCGTAGCGGCCCGCGGCCGGGTCGTAGCGGACGTAGCCGCTGGCGGCGTTGGCGTTCAACCACTCGCGCACGTAGCGCTCGGTGGTTTGGGTGGCGGCGGCCAACTCTGCCGGCGTCATGCCGCCGGCGCCCGCCATAGCCTTGTAGAGGCCCAGCTTGTCGCCGACGACAATGAGGGCGGCGTGCATGGCGGCCCCCATGTCGCCGACCACCTTCCCCATGAACTCGTGCAGCTTGGCTTCGTCGACACTTGGCATCGGATCACCTCAAGATCAGAATTCTACTCGAGACTCCTGCGTGCCGACAACCGACTGGAGGTTGTTGTAAGTCGGAGACCCGTTTGTGCGGGGCGTTGGCTTCTAATCCACGAACAGGAACTCGTTCGAGCTGAACAGCACCTGCGCGTACTCGGCCCAGGCCCCAGCGCCGCGCGCGACGTACTCCACGCCGAGCGACAGCTCGGCCGCCGACGGCTCGCGCGCGAACAGCAGCCGGTAAGCCTGCCGGACCTTGTCGCGATCGGTCGCGCCGTCGAGGCGCTTGGCGAGCGACTCGGCGCGGGCCATCGCGAACGGGCTGTTCAGGAAGAACAGCCGCTGCACCGGGACGTTGGTGACGATGCGCTGCTCGCTCATCGTGTTGGGATTCGGAAAGTCGAAGACCGCCAGCATCGGGTCCAGCTTCTTGCGGCTCACGAAGCCATATACCGTGCGGCGGAGATTCTTCGCCTCGGCGAGCCGCATCGGCGAACCGCCGGGCTTCGCGTCGAGATCGCCCGAGGCGGCCAGCATCGCGTCGCGCAGCGCCTCCACGTCCAGCCGCTGCCGCGGGAATCGCCACAACAGGCGGTTGCCCGCATCGATCGCCTCGCCCTTCGCCGATGAAGCCGCGCTCATCTGGTAGGCCGCGGTGAGCATCGTCTCGCGATGCAGCGCCTTCAGCGACCAGCCGGACTCGACCAGCCGCGCCGCCAGGTAGTCCAGCAGCTCCGGATGCGACGGCCTTTCGCCCAGCTCGCCGAAGTTCCCCGTCGTTGCGACGATCCCCTGTCCGAAGCGATGCCTCCACACGCGATTCGCGATCACGCGCGCCGTGAGCGGATTCTTCGGATCGGCGATGGCCTCGGCCAGCTCCAGCCGCCCGCTGCCCTTCGAGAATCGAAGAGGCTCGCCGTCACAGAGGATCGAGACGAACCGCCGGGGCACGACGTCGCCGGGATTGCCGCGCTCGCCGCGGATCAACACGCGGGCGTCGCGCGGCGAAGTATTGTCGGCGATCACGTGCAGGTAGGGGTATTTCTCCGGCAGCGCCGCTTTCATGCGGTCCAGATCGGCGCGCAGGCGCGCGGCGTGCGCTTTCCACTCGCCGGTCAGGAAGCGCTCGATGCGCTGATCGCGCTTGTAGAGGATGCCGCGCTCGGGCGAAAACAGGTCGCGCCACAGGAAGTATTTGTCGCGCGGGAGCGACAGAAGGTCGGCGTTCGCGAGATCGCGGCGCTCGTTGGAGCCGCCCAGGCGGATGAGGTTCTTCTCGTCGATGTCGCGGCGCTCCTGGTCGACAGCCAGGACCGCTTTCTGGAACTCCTCGGCGGCGGCGCGCAGTTTCTCCTCGGGCGCGTTCTCCCCGACGAGCTTCTCCCATTCCTTCAGAAACGGATGCTCGCGCCGCGCCGACTTCAGGTAGTCGCGCCAGAGCGCGAAGGTCTCCTGGTCGAGAGCGTGACCGGTCTGCGGCTTCAGCGACGCCATGAGGTTGTCGGCTGTCTGCGCGGCCAGCACGCGCGCGAGGCTGGCGGCCTGCTCGGCGAGGAAGTCCTTGAGGGCTTTATCCTGCGCGTCGATCTTTTTCTTTTGCGACTCCCACTGGTCGACGGCTTCCCTTGAGGCGATCGGCAGCTCCTGGTAGTTCGAACTGTCGAAGACGCCGAGCAGCGCGTAGTAGTCTTCGGTCGGAATGGGATCGAACTTGTGGTTGTGGCACTGCGCGCAGGCGACAGTCAGTCCGAGGAAGCCGCGCGTGGTGGCGTCGACGCGATCGTCCTGCTGCTCCGGCCGCAGGCCGAAAAAGCCCAGGCCGGCGACGTAGCGGTCGCGGTCCGGCAGCAGGTCGCCGGCAATCTGCGCCTTGACGAACATGTCGTAGGGCATGTCGTCGTTGAAGGCCTGGATGACCCAGTCGCGGTAGCGCCAGGCGTTGGGGTGCGGGACCTCGCCGGTGGAGTCGAGCTTATCGTCGGAATAGCGCGCCACGTCGAGCCAGTAGCGCCCCCAGCGCTCGCCGTAGCGCGGCGAGGCGAGCAGCCGGTCGACAACCTTTGCGAAAGCGTCGGGCGATTTGTCGTGGACGAATGTTTCGACCTCGTCGGGTGTCGGCGGCAGGCCCGTGAGGTCGAAGGTCGCGCGGCGGATCAGCGTGCGGCGGCCGGCGGGCGGTGCCGGCGCGAGGCCGGCCTGTTCGATTTTCGCCAGCAGAAAGCTGTCGATCGGCGAGCTCGGCCATCGCCTGTCGCGCGTCGGCGGCGGCGCCGGTTTGCGAAACGGCTGGAAGGACCAGAAAGCGCGTTGCGCGGCGGTGATCGTATATTTGGCGGCGGGCTGCGCCTTGATCTTGGCCGACTCCGGCCACACGGCCCCGGCGGCGATCCACGACTTCAGGTCGGCGATTTCATTCTCGGCGAGCTTGCCGTTGAGCGGCATTTTCAGGCGTTCGTGCGTGTGCGTGACGGCCTGGATGAGGAGGCTCTGATCGGGCTTGCCGGGGACGATCGCGGGGCCGTACTTGCCGCCTTTGAGTAGCTCGTCGCGGCCGAGCATCTCGAGCGGCCCTAGCTTCTGCCCCCCGTGACAGCTCAGGCACTGGCGCGTGAGCAACGGCCGGATTCGCTGCTCAAAGAAGTCGGTTTGGGTTGTGTCCTGCGCCGCCGCGGTGAGCGCGCACAGGGCCGCGATGACGTATCGCACAGCCATAGTCTACAATAGGCGGTCGCGAGTTTCTCTTCCAGCATGTCCCGCCGCATCGCCATTATTCACGCCCATCCGGACGACGCCGAGATTTTCTGCGCCGGCACGCTGGCGCTGCTCGCCCGCGCCGGGCACTCGGTGACGATCGTCACCATGACGCCGGGCGACTGCGGCTCGCACGAGCACGGACCCGAGGAGACCGCCGACATCCGCCGCAAGGAGGCCGCCGCTGCCGCCGCGATGATCGGCGCCGAGTACCTCTGCGCCGAGTTCCGCGACCTTTCGATCTACGAGGACGATGCCTCGCGCCGCCGCGTCACCGGCGTGCTGCGGCGCACGCGGCCCGACATCGTCATTACTGCCTCACCGAGCGACTACCACTGCGACCACGAGGCGACCAGTCATCTCGTCCGCGACGCCTGCTTCGCCGCGCCTGCGGAGAACTACACCACGGCGGCCTTCGACCCGTCTCCTGCGACCACGGCCATCCCGCAGCTCTATTTCGCAGACCCCGCGGGGGGCGTCGATCGGTCGGGCGCCGAAGTGACGCCGGATTTCGTGGTGGACGTCTCGTCGACGCTGGCGGTGAAGCGCGAGATGCTGGCCGCGCACGCCAGCCAGCGGCTGTGGCTGAAGCAGCACCACGGCATGGACGACTACCTCGAGACCATGGAGACCTGGACGCGCGCGCGAGGGCGGCTCGGCGGCCTCGAGTGGGGTGAGGGGTTCCGCCACTACCGGATTCACCCGTACCCGGTGTCGCCGCTGCTGGAGGAGTTGCTCGGCGCGGCCCTGGTGCGCCGGGTGCGGTGATTCCCGCCCTGCTCGCGCCGCAGGCGGGCGATTCGTCGGGAATCGGGGAGTATAATTGTCCTGTGAGAGTCAAGACATCGATCACACTCCCCAGGGAATTGCTCCGGCGTCTGGATCGAGTGGACCGGAACCGGTCGGCGCTTCTGGAGCGCGCGGCCGTGGCGTATCTCGCCGAGATGGAGCGGCAAGCTCGCGACCGCCGGGACATCGAGATCATCGCCAGACACGCTGACCGGCTGAATCGCGAGGCGTTCGACACACTGGAATACCTGAAGCTGCCATGAGCCGAGGCGAGCTTTACCTGGTTCGCAAACCGGGCTCGCGAGATCCGAAGAAGCAGCGGGTCTTCGCCGTCGTCAGCCGACAGGCGCTGATCGACTCCCGATTCTCGACGGTGATCTGCGCACCCGTCTATTCACGGCACGATGGGCTAAGCACCCAGGTTCGGGTGGGAACGGGCGAGGGCCTCAAGAGGGAATCGAGCATTCACTGCGACGATCTGGTCAGTCTTCCGAAGTCGGTCCTGACGCATTACGTCGGTGCGCTCAAGTCCACAACATTGCCGGAGTTGAACCGTGCATTGGCGGTGGCGGTGGGACTGAACGCGGTCGTCGCCTCAGAACATTTTGCGACCCGGCACCACGTCGACCTGTAGCTGCGCGTCGGCCGCCGGCACGTAGGTCTCCGGCAGTCCCAGCTCGCGGCGCACGATGTTGGCGCCTTGCGCGATGGCGCTCGCCTTGTAGAACGCGATCTCGCGATTGCATCCCTGGCGCCCGAATCCGCAGTCGCTCGAGACGATGAGCCGATCGGCGGGGATGTACTTCAGCGCCTTGCGAACCTCCGCCGCCACGTCCTCGGGACGGTCGGCCTGCAACTGCCGATGGCTCACCGCGCCGATGGCGATCTTCTTCTTCAGATCGCCCCGGAAGGGCGCGAACAGCTCGATATCCTTCTGTCCGCGATCCTTCATTTCCAGCGTCCAGACGTCGCCGCGGCAGCGCTCCACGTAGATCTCGATCGACGCCGCGTAGCTGGTATCCTCCATCACGCGCTGCATATTGGGATTGCCCCAGCAGGTGTGAATCCACAGCTCCACCTGGTCCAGTCCCGCGACCTCGCGGTTGAACGCCTCGATGAGAAACTTGACCTCCTCGTGGTCCTTGCCGTAGGTGTTCGCCATGAAGTGGAAGGTCGGCTCCTCGATCTGGATGCACCGGCAGCCACCCGCCTGGAGCGCCAGCAGCTCTTTGTTCATGGCCTCGGCCATGTCCCAGATCACCTGGCGCTTGTCCTTGTACTTGGTCGTGTGGATGTCGAGGAACAGCGCCATCACCTGCGAGCAGCATGTACCGAACTTCACCGGCTTGCGCGTGCGCGACTGCGCCAGCCGCCAGACCTTCGGATAATCCAGCGGCCGGTGCTCGATCCTGTCGACGACGTGCGGCCAGCGCCAGCCGGTGTAAATCTCGTTGAGCAGCGTGCCCGGCGGATAGTGCAGCCACGGCGCCGTGGTCTCCTCCGGTTGCAGATGATCGCCCTCGAAGCCCGCCCAGCGCTGCAGTGGATAGTGGTGCCACGCGCGCCCCGCCATGTCCTCGTCGACATGCAGATCGCCGTGTGTGAGGATATCCAGCCCCGCACGCTCCTGGTCGCCGATGACCACCGCCATGGCGTCCTGGAACTTCTCGCGGAATCGAACGTCGAGCATGCAGGTGTCGAGCGGCCTCCCCCACATGCTGACGTCGAACCAGCGCGGACGCGGGAAGGATCCCGTCACGGTGCTGGGAAGGATCAGATCGGCGGTTGCTGTGAACATAGGCTCCTGAGCGCACAGCGCGGGGCGCGCTCCATGGTGTCGGTCAACGCTGGCGCCCCGCGGCGTTGTGCGCGATGTTGACTGAACGGCATTGTACGTACAATAGCAGTGACTGGTCCTGTCATGGAGCCTGGCGAAAAAATCGCCCATTACGAGATCCTTGCCCATCTGGGCGAGGGCGGGATGGGTGTGGTCCTCAAAGCCCGCGACACCAAGCTCGACCGCCTGGTCGCGCTCAAGGTGCTGCCGCGCGACAGGCTCGTCGACGACCAGGACCGCCGTCGCTTCGTCCAGGAGGCCAAGGCGGCTTCGGCGCTCAACCAACCCAACATCATCGTCATCTACGAGATCAACGAGTGGGAGGGCGGACAGTACATCGCCATGGAATACGTGCAGGGCAAGAACCTGCACGACCTCACTCGCGAGCGCGGCCTGACTCTGCTCGAAACCCTGCACTACTCCGTGCAGATCGCCACCGCGCTGGCGGCGGCGCACGAGGCCGGCATCACGCACCGCGATCTCAAGCCCGCCAACATCATGGTGAGCGAGAAGGGCGTCGTCAAGGTGCTCGACTTCGGACTCGCGAAGCTCAATCGCGGACCCGAGCTCACCGACGCCTCGCCGACCATGAGCCTCCGAGCCGACGAGGCACCCTACACCGCCAAGGGCACCGTGGTCGGGACTTTCGCCTATATGTCGCCGGAGCAGGCCACCGGCAAGCTGGTCGATCCGCGCTCCGATATTTTCTCCTTTGGCGCGGTGCTCTACGAGATGGTCACCGGCAAGCGCGCCTTTCGAGGCAAGAGCACCGTATCGACGTTGACGGCGATCCTGCACCTGGAGCCGGAGGCGCCTTCGGTGGCCGTGCCGGGCGTACCCCGGGAGGTCGAGCGCATCATCAACCGCTGCCTCAAGAAGGACCGCGAACAGCGCTTCCAGAGCATGACCGACGTCCGGCTGGCGCTGCTCGATCTCGAAGAGGAGACGGCGGCCGGCAAGCTGGTCCGCGCCACCGACATCGCGTCGCTGGCCTCGCGGCCAGAGACCCTGAAGAGCCTTTCGCGCGCCGAAGCCGAGGCGCTGATCTCGCAGATTTCCACCGCAGCCGCGATCGAGCCGCCGATTCCACGCCGCAAGGTGGTCCTCGGCGGCGTGATCGCTCTGGCGTGCCTGGCCGCCGCGGGTCTCGCAGCCTGGCGATTGGGCCTCCTGGGCGGCGACTCCGCCCCGCCGCCGCCACAGGTTCGCGTGACTTCCGATCCAGGGCTCAGCACCGACCCCGCCCTATCGCCCGACGGCAGGCTCGTCGTCTACGCCTCCGACCGTACCGGACAGGGCAATCTCTCGCTGTGGATGCGCAACCTCTCCGGCGGCGAGCCCGTACAGCTCACCTCCGGCCTTCACGACGATTATCAGCCGTCGTTTTCGCCCGACGGCGCCTACATCGCCTTCCGCTCGGACCGCGACGGCGGGGGCATTTACGTCATCCCGGCACTCGGAGGCGTCGAGCCGCGCCCCGTCGCCCCTCACGGCCGGAATCCCCGCTATTCACCCGACGGCAAACAGATCGTCTATTGGGTCGGTGAACTCCAGGCGGCGGCGCAGATCTATGTCGCCCCGGCCGGCGGCGGTGGCGGACGGGCGCTCAACTTCCAGCCGGCGCTCCAGGCGCGCATGCCGGTCTGGTCGCCGGACGGCAAGTACCTCCTTTTCCTCGGCCGCGAGGCCAGGGCCGGGGGGCTGCTCGACTGGTGGGTGGCGGCGCCTTCCGGCGGCAAGGCCGAGAGCACCGGCGTCTTCGATGCCATCACGAAGGCGGGGCTGCGCACAAGCTATTCGACGGCGCCGCGGGATTGGACCGCCGACGGCGTCTACTTCCCGGCCGGATTCGACGTGCGGGGCGGCAGGGACCGCGTGGGCGCCAACATCGTGAATCCCAACGACGCCGTCAACGTCTGGCGGATTCCGATGTCCGGGGCGCGTAAGGCCGCCGGCAGCCCCGAGCGGCTCACGTTCGGCACCGGACTGGACAGCGCGTTTTCGGTGGCGCCTACGCGCGATATGGTCTTTGCCAGCCTCGCTGAAAGCGTCAACGTCTGGAGTCTTCCGGTTCGCGCCGCCGAAGGCAAGGCCTCCGGCCAGCTGGTGCGGCTCACCAGCGGAACCGCCGTCGACGCCTACCCGTCGGTCACCTCCGACGGAAAGAAGATGGTCTTCTGGTCGGACCGCTCGGGCAACGCCGACATCTGGCTCATGGAGCTCGATACCGGCAACGCCATCCGGCTGACGGTCGACAAGGCGTTCGAGACCTTCCCGATCATCTCACCCGACGGCGCTTCCGTCGCCTGGGCCGTTCTCGACGACCCGAAGTTTCCGTCGATCAACTTCATGAAGCTCGGCCCCGGCTCGCGTCCCGGCCCGGTGGAGAAGGTGTGCTCCAGCTGCGGCAACCTCTCCGATCTTTCCAACGACGGCCGCGTGCTTTACTACAACGACCCCACCTCGAGCATCGTCCTCCGCAACATTGCTACCGGCGAGACCTCCCGAATCGCCAAGCGCGAGACGACGCAGACGCTCGCCGACCCGCGATTCTCGCCCGACGGCCGTTGGGTGGCCTATCACGCCATCGTCGGAACGTTGGCGCGCCAGGTGCAGATCGCGCCGGCGCCCGATATCGTCCCCGACGGCGAGCGCATCGCCATCACCGCGGGCCAGTCGATGGATCGGCTGGCCGCCTGGTCGACTGACGGCGACCTGCTCTATTTCGTCTCCGAGGCCGACGGGTTCCGCTGCATCGCCGCTCGCAAGTTGGATCGCGCGACCAGGAAGCCGGCCGGCCCGATCTTCTTCGTCCATCATTCGCACAGCCCGCGCCGGTCGATGATGAACTTCGTCAACGTCAACATGGCGCGCCTGGGGATCGCGCGCGACCGCATCCTCTTCAGCCTCGCCGAACGCACCGGCAATCTCTGGATGACGACGCTCCGCTGATGCCGGAACGCACGCGCTCCCAGCGCCGATACGGGCTGGTCCACGATCCGGTGATCCTGCACTGTCCCGGACCGTTCCGCTGGCGGGGAGCGTGTTTCGAGCACGAATGGGCGGCGGCCTGCGACCTGGCGCTCGCCGACACCTCGCTGCGTGGCATCGCCGAGGGCATCGAAGACACCACCGTCGTCACCTACAGCAACTATGCCGAGCCGACGCTGCTGGAGAGCGGCCTCGAGTGGATCGGCATTCGCGACTACGCGGTGTTGCGCACGGAATCCAGCCCGTGGACGCACCGTTACAAGCTGTCGCTGCTCGTCGACTGGCTCGCCTCGGGCGCCTGCCGAAGCGAGTACCTGCTGTGCCTGGACGCCGATGACATCCTGTTCGTCAACGACCCGCGCCTGATCCTGGAACGCTTTCGCGCCTCCGGCTGCGATCTGCTCTTCGGCGCCACCTGTGCCGACGCCCCGCCGTCGCCCGAGTGCTGGGCCTTCGAGTGTTCCGTCGAGGAATATCTTGACCCGCAGCACGCGCACCTCAACGCCGGCGGCTTCCTGGGACGCGCGAAGGTAATTGGCGAGCTGGCGCGCGAGATTCTCGATCGGCCGGAGATGTGCGCGACGCCGCGCGGATTCAGCGACCAGCTCGGCTGGCGGCACATGCATCGGCTGCATTATCCGCGCGTGAAGATCGACTGGGCCTGCTCGGTGTTTCTTCGCTTCGACGACCTGCGGTGAGGATTACCGCCCCGCCGCCCAGTTGAGAACCATCGTCATCGGACCGTCGGAGGAATCCGGGCTGGTGATCACCAGGAAACGCCCGTCGGGCGACCGCGCATATCGCGGCTGGACCCCGGTGCTCGCGCCCGTGATTCCCGAGTCAAACAGCGGCTTGGGAGCGCCTGCCTCAAAGGAACCGCCGGCGATCTTCACCGGCACTTCCATCATCGGCTTCTGGAATCCCAGCCCGAAGTAGTAGAGATGCTTGCCGTCGCGGCTCCATTGCGGGTGGTTGCCTCCCTCGGTCGACACCTGCCACTTGCCCTGCGTGGCGTCGGGAAACGGGCGGACGTAGACTTCGAAGCGTCCGCTCTCGTCCGATGCATAGGCTATGTACTTTCCGTCTGGAGAGAAGCGCGCCGCGAACTCGGCGAACTGCGTCTGGAGCCAGGCGCGCGGCTTTTTTTCCCCGGTCATCGGCAGCACCCAGATGTCGGTCCGGGCAGTGCCGCGGCTCCCCGTCGTGTAGATGAGGAACTTCCCGTCGGCGGACCAGTCCTGCGGTGTGCCCCTTTCCTTGAGCAGTGTCTCCTCACTCCCGCTTCCGCCGGCCGATTTCACAAGAATGCGGCCTTCGGATTCAGTCCCCGCCCCATAGGCGATCTGGCGGCCGTCCGGCGACCAGACCGGGCCGAATTCCCGCCCCGCATCGAACGTGAAGCGCGAGTACGTCTTCCGCTCCAGCTCCAGCATCCAGAGATCCTGCTTCGGGGGCGTGCCTTCCACCAGCACGACGCGCTTGCCATCCGGCGAGAGCGCCAGCGCAACGTAGGCGCCCGGGTTCCAGGCCGGTTGAGTCTTCCCGTCCCGTTCGAGCCAGGTCAATTGGAATTCTCCCCGACTGCCGGAGCGATAGGTCAGCACCTCGGTCCCGGCCACATCGAACATGGCTCCGGGCACACTGTCGACCGATTCGGCCAATGGAAAGGGCTCGCCGGAGAGCGCCGGCTTCGCGGCATCGAAGCGTTGCGCCAGCAATGTTCGCTCCCGGAGAAAAACCAGGTACCCTTGCGATGCCCCAGGCGCGAGGGGCGCGAAAACGGCTGGCCCGGCCGCCGCGATCAGCCGTGTGACCTGGGGTGAATCGAATGCGCCGACCGCCACCCCCGCCTGTACGCCCTGCATCCGAAACAAATAGCGGCCGCCCGGCAGCAGTCGAGGGCTCACGCGACGCTCTCCCGCGAGCGCCGGCAGCTTAGCCGGCAGGCCTCCTCCGGCGGAAACGCGGAACAGTTCGCCGACGCCGAAAATAATAGTCCCGTCGGCGGACCAGTCTCCACGGGCGGTGGCGTTTCCCTCGGGCAATTCGCACACCGTCACCGGGGGACCCGCGCCGGGTTCGATGCGCTTCAGTTGGGTCGGGGTAATGAAGGCCAGGTGCCTGCTGTCGGGCGACCAGAAGGGCTCACGACCGTCCTCTGTCCCGGGGAGAATCTGAGTACTCAGCCCGTCGAGCGATCGGATGGCGATCAGGTGACGAGTGGGACCGCTCTTGGTTGGGTGGATCGTGATGGCCATGCGGCGGCCGTCGGGAGAAATGGATGGCGTGTGACCGAAGGTGAATTCGGGGTCGGACGCGATCTGGTACTTCCGCACCTTCGCTTCGGGCGGACGGCGCGTCGCCAGCACGATCCCGAGTCCCGCGGCGGCCAGCAGCGCAACGCCTGCGAGCGCCGCAAGCCAGCGATTCATACGCGATGGCGCGGGCGCGACCTGCGGCGGAGGCGGCTCCGCGGGCAGCTCGTCCAGCGCCAGGCGCGCCTCGCCGATGGCCTGCAAACGTCGCCGCGGATCGCGCTCCAGACACCGGCGCAGCAGGCGTACGATGTGCGGAGGCGTCGTCGCCGGCAGCCGCGACCACTCGACATCGGCGCGCAGCACCGCGGCAAGCGTGTCCGAGACGGTAGGGCTTTCGAACATCTTGCCCCCGGCGAGCAGTTCGAACACCAGAACGCCCCACGACCAGATATCCGCGCGACGGTCGACCGCCGCGCCGCGCGCCTGCTCGGGCGCCATGTAGGCTGCCGTCCCCATGATGACGCCTGCGCGCGTGGCGGCGAGGCTCAGCGTCGGCGAGTTGTGGACGCTGGAGGCTTGCGGCGGGTCGTCGAGCGCCTTAGCCAGTCCGAAGTCGAGCACCTTCACGGCGCCCTCGCGCGTCAGCTTGACGTTGGCGGGCTTGAGGTCGCGATGAATGATGCCGCGATCGTGCGCGGCTTCGAGCGCGTCGGCGATCTGCCGGGCATATTGAAGCGATTCCTCGAGAGGAATCGCTCCG
This sequence comes from uncultured Solibacteraceae bacterium, assembly GCA_964515555.1. GTDB lineage: Bacteria > Acidobacteriota > Terriglobia > Bryobacterales > Bryobacteraceae > CAZEVY01. The sequence continues at coordinate 16,137 of CAZEVY010000067.1, forward strand.
GAAGCCGCGCGCTCGGCCAGCGTCGGACCTTCCACCAGCTCGATCGCCAGCGCGCGCACGCCGCCGGACTCCTCCAGGCCGTAGAGCATCGCGATATGCGGGTGGTTCAGCGAAGCGAGAAGCTGGGCTTCGCGCGCGAAGCGCGCCATTCTTTCCGGGTCGGCGGCGAAGGCGTCCGGGAGCACCTTGAGCGCGACATCGCGGCCGAGGCGCGGATCGCGCCCCCGGTAGACTTCGCCCATTCCCCCGGCGCCCAGGGGTTCGACGATTTCATAGGGGCCGATGCGATCGCCGCCGGTCAATGCCATCGGGAAGGATTGTACCTCGCCGCCGCCGGGCGGCGCGGCGAAATCAGTACGCCGAAGCGCGCGCCGCGTCCTTGGCGGCCTCCGCGGCGAGCCGTTCGCGCGCTGCCGCCGGCTCGATGCGCCAGTTGCCGTCCGGTTTCGCGGGCAGCGTTTTCTTCTCCGTGAAGTAGTCGATCAGCAGGTCACGGACCTCGCGGTGCGATTTCCAGACGATCCTGGCGCCGCGGAACATGCCGTAGCCGGCGCTGCCGGCGGCGCGGTAGCTGTTGACCGCCAGCCGCAGCGGCCGATCGTCGGCCAGCGGGCTGCCCTTCCACGTGAGATTCCGGATGCGGCCGCCCTCCGGCCGCGTCAGGTCGATCTCGTAGTTCACGCCCTGCGCCGTTTCGAAATTGAAGCCCATCACCGCCGGATTCACCAGCGGCCCTGAGCAGGCCGCGTCGGGGCAGGTGCGATAGTAGCGCGCGGAATTTTCCAGCGCCTCGCGGACCATGCGGCCCGTTCCTTCGATCGCGTAGAGCTCGTTGTCGTAGATGTAGAGCGCGGCCGCCTGCCGCACCGTTACCGGGCCCTGGGGAATGCGCACGCGCGTGTTGAAGGGCGCGGCGAACGATACGTCGGCGCGCGCGAAATGAAGCTGCGCTTCGTGAATCGCGTCCAGAACGGCGGTGTCGCCGGTGCGCGCCAGCGCCCCGTCGAGCGGCGCCGCCGAGGTCGCGAAGGGGACGTTGAGGAAGCGCTCGGCGAGATCGTGATAGGGCGCCGAGAGGCGCAGGACGCCATCGTCGGCAGGAGTCTCGGCGGTAACGGGAATGAGCGAGCTTCGGCTCGAAAGCAGCTTGGGCGCGCCGGCCCTAGTCTCGAAGACGAAGTCGAGCCGCGCCAGGGAAATCCCCCAGTTCTTCGGCTGCGCAAGCAGCACTTTGCCGATGCGATGCCCTTCGAGCTGCTGATGGCTGTGCCCGTAGACGATTGCGTCGATTCCCGGGACCGCCTCGGCGATCTGGTAGACCATGTTCTCCCCGGGCATCCCCGTCCCGAACGGTCGGCCGGTCTTGAGGTCGCGGTCGACGCCCGAGTGCGCGGCGACGAGCACCAGGTCGGGGCGATGTTTCGCGCGCAGGTCGGCGACCGCGGCGCGGGCGGCTTCGACGCCGTCGAGGAAGCGGTATCCGGCGTAATTCTCGGGCTTCTCCCAGTGCGGCACCGAAGGCGTCGTGATGCCGATCGCGCCGACGCGAACGCCGGCGATTCCCTTCACGAGATAACGGTCGAAGGGGCGCACCTTCGCGCCCGGCTCGGACGCGGCGTTGGCGGAGAGCCAGGGAAACTTCGCCGTGGCGCGTGCCTTCTCCAGATTCGACAAGCCGAAATTGAACTCGTGATTGCCGAGCGCCATGGCGTCGTAGCCGATGTGGTTCATGGCGAGCATCATCGGATCGCCCGCCAGCGGCGCCGAAGGCGTGAGTCCGAACGGGAGCCGCCCGTTGCGCACGTACTGCTGGTAGACGCCCTCGAGCGGCGCGCCTTGAATCGTGTCGCCGCAGTCGAGCAGGAGGACGTTGGGGGTCGTGGCGCGGATCGCCCGGACCAGCGTCGCGATCTTCGCGAGCCCGCGTTCGGCCGCCTGCGCAGTGAAGTAGTCGTACGGGAGGATGTTGCCGTGAAGGTCGGTGGTCGCCAACACGGTGATGGTGACCTCGGCGCCGTGAAGCGTTAGCGCCGAGAGGAGAAGCAGTACGGAACGCTGCATTCGGGGCTGGTTTCAGTATAATCTGGCATCATGACGATTCGACGAACACATACGCTAGCGGCCACGCTCGCGGGCGCGGTCCTGCTGGCGGCGCCGCTCTCCGCGCAGGCGCCCGCGCCCAAGAAAGACGCCCCCAAGGCCGAGACCAAGGCCGCGGCCCCGGAGCGCGAGCCGGGCCTCTACGCGACCTTTCAAACATCGATGGGAACCATCGTGTGCAAGCTGTTCGAGAAGGAATCGCCGGTCACCGTGAAGAATTTCGTCGACCTGGCGCAGGGCCGCAAGCCGTTCACCGATCCCAAGACCAAGACGCGCGTGACCCGCCCGCTGTATAACGGCCTTATCTTTCATCGCGTGCTGCCCGCCTTCATGATCCAGGGCGGCGACCCCATGGGTACCGGCTTCGGCGGCACCGACGACATCAAAGACGAGTTCCATCCGTCGCTGCGATTCGACGTTCCCGGCCGCCTCGCTATGGCCAACGCCGGGCCCAACACCGGAAGCTCTCAGTTCTTCATCACCGAGGTTCCGACCCCGCACCTCAACGGCAAGCACACCATCTTCGGTCAGACCATCGAGGGGCAGGAGTTGGTCGGGCAGATCGCGCGCGTACCCGCGAACGCCGAGGGCCGCCCCAACACGCCTGTGCGCATGATTCGCGTGACGATTCAGCGCTACCCGCTGGCGGCGGCCAAACCGGCGGCTGCGAAACCACCCGCCCCGAAACCCGCCGCGACCAAGGCGCCCGCCACCACCAAGTCGGCGGCCCCGGCGACGAAAGCTCCGGCGGCGAAGTCGACCACGCCGGCCACGAAGAAGTAGCTCGCGCACGCCGCGCGCAGTATCATCGGTTCATGGTGTGTCCTGAGAGCCGCGCTGTACCAAAACCGCACGCACAGTTTGAAAGGGGTTCTATGGAGACGGGTCTGTTTTCGTGCTGATTCCGCGCCATAATCTGCCAATGCCACTTGGTGTATCGCCGATCCTGCTGCTAACCCTGATGACCGCACTCAAAGCCAACGAACCGCCCAAGCCACCCGTCGCCAGGAAGATCCCCAAGACCGATGTGCTCCACGGCGACAAGCGTGTCGACGATTATTTCTGGCTGCGCGAGCGCGCCAATCCCGACGTCAGGGCGTACCTCTCCGCCGAGAACGACTACGCCAAAGCCGTCCTCAAGCACACCGAGCCGCTCCAGAAAGCGCTCTACGACGAGCTGCTCGGGCGCATCAAGCAGACCGACCTAAGCGTCCCCTACCGCAAGCGCGGCTACTGGTATTACTCGCGCACCGAGGAAGGCAAGCAGTACCCGATCCACTGCCGCAAACAGGGCAGCCTCGAAGGCGCCGAGAAGGTCGTAATCGACCTCAACGAGCTCGCCAAGGGCGAGCGCTTCATGAGCCTCGGCGTCTACGAGGTCAGCGACGATGACAACCTGTTGCTCTACTCAACCGACAACATCGGCTTCCGGCAATACAAGCTCTGGATGAAGGACCTGCGAAGCGGCGCAGTCACCGGCCCCATCGCCGAGAAGGTGGTCGACGCCGCCTGGGCCGCCGACAACCGGACCGTCTTCTACACCGTCGAGGATCACGCCAAGCGGTCGTATCGGCTGTATCGGCATCAGTCCGGCTCCACCGCCCACGACCTGGTGTTCGAGGAGAAGGACGAGCGCTTCCGAATCTCGGTCGACCGCACGCGCAGCCTCAAGTTCCTCCTGCTCGCCTCCGACTCCCATACCGCGAGCGAGGTTCGCTACCTGGCCGCCTCCGATCCGCGCGGCGACTGGAAGCTCATCCAGCAGCGCGAGGCCGATCACGAGTACGACGTCGACCATCATGGCGACCGCTTCTACATCCGCACCAACTCCGGCGGCCGCAATTTCCGGCTGGTCTCGGCGCCGGTGGCGAATCCCGCCAAGGCGAACTGGACCGAAGTCGTCCCGCACCGCGCGAGCGTGATGCTCACGGGGATGTCGTTCTTCGCGAATCACTACGTGCTGACCGAACGCGAGGACGCGCTGCCGCACCTGCGGGTCACCGATCTGCGGTCCGGCCGGACGCACCGCATCGCGATGCCGGAGCAGGCGTATTCCGCCTTTCCGTCGGCGAACCCGGAATTCGAGACGACGGCGTTCCGCTATTCTTATCAGTCGTTCACCACGCCGATGTCTGTCTTCGAATACGAGCTCGACAAGCGCAGCGCGACGCTGCTGAAGCGCACCGAGGTCCTGGGCGGCTACAACCCCGGCGATTACGCCTCCGAGCGCCTGTGGGCGAAGGCCGCCGACGGCGCACGCATCCCGATCTCGCTGGTCTACCGCAAGGGCTTCCGGCTCGACGGCAAGGCCGGCATGCTGCTCTACGCCTACGGCTCTTACGGGTCTTCGATGTCGGTCTCGTTCAGTTCCAACCGGGTCAGCCTGCTCGACCGCGGCATGGTCTACGCGGTGGCCCACATCCGCGGGGGCGCCGACATGGGCAAGGCCTGGCACGACCAGGGCCGCATGAAGAACAAGCGCAACACCTTCACCGATTTCATCGCCTCGGCCGAACACCTCATTTCGGAAAAATACACTGCGAAGGACCGGCTGGTGATCGAAGGCGGCAGCGCGGGAGGCCTGTTGATGGGCGCGGTCGCCAACATGCGCCCGGATCTGTTCAAGGCAGTGATCTCGCACGTGCCGTTCGTCGACGTGATCAACACGATGCTCGACGAATCGCTGCCGCTTACCGTCGGCGAGTTCGAGGAGTGGGGCAATCCCAAGAAGAAGGACGAGTACGATTACATGAAGACGTACTGTCCCTACAGCAACCTGGACGGCCGGGCCTACCCGGCGATGCTCGTGAAGACCAGCTTCGACGACAGCCAGGTGATGTACTGGGAGCCCGCCAAATACGTCGCCAAGATGCGGACGCTGAAGACCGACAACAACCCGCTGCTGTTCATCACCAACCTGGCGGGCGGGCATGGCGGATCGTCGGGCCGCTACGACCGCCTCAAGGAGATCGCGCTCGACTACGCGTTCATCCTCTGGCAGTTGGGGCTGGCGCCGGTCAAGTAGTTGCATGGATCAACCGTTCTGGAAAATCCCCGAAGCCCTCACGCTCGTGCCGGCCATCCTGATTCAGTGGATGCTGGCGCGCCTGGTGATCGGCTGGGCGCCCGTGGCGCAGTCGCCCGCGCGGCGCCGCATGGTCTGGTTCGTTTTCGGCTTCATCGCCGCCTGGCTCTTCTTCGGACTGGCGTTCATGATGCTCTATCGCGCCGGCCTGATCGCCTACTCCTGGCCGATGCTGTGGATTCGCGCCGGCGCGCTGTTGTGGGCGATCGCCTCGGCGGGGATTCTGGCGGTCGCGCTGCTGCTGCGCGTGACGCCGGGATTCGACCCGTCGCGCCGCCGCGTTCTTGGCGCGGCGTTGGCGGCGCCCGTGGCGGCGGTCGGCTACGGCGTCTTCATCGAACGCACGCGGTTCCGGTTGCGCGAGGTCGACCTGCCGGTTCCGGGCCTGCCCAAGGACCTGGCGGGACTGCGCCTCGCCCAGATCAGCGACATACACCTGAGTCCTTACCTGAGCGCCCGCGAACTGGCCCGCGCGGTCGCCCTGGCCAACGAGACGCGTCCGCACGTCGCGCTCGTCACGGGCGACCTGGTGACCGCGCCGCGCGATCCGCTCGACGACTGCCTCGCGGAACTGGCCAAGCTCCGCGCCGACGCCGGTGTCTTCGGCTGCATGGGCAATCACGAGGTATTCGTGCGTTGCGAAGCGGAGGCCCAGCGCCGCGGCGCGCGTCTCGGCCTGCGGTTCCTGCGGCAGGAGTCGGAGTCGCTGCGCTTCGGCGGCGCGCGCGTGAACTTCGCCGGAGTCGACTATCAGCGCAAGGACCAGCCCTACCTGGCCGGTGCCGAAAGGCTGGTGCGGCCGGGCGAGTTGAACATTCTCCTCTCGCACAACCCCGATGTCTTTCCCGTGGCCTCCGCGCAGGGCTATGATGTAACCATCGCCGGGCACACGCACGGCGGGCAGATCACCGTGGAGATTCTGCACCAGTGGGTTAACCTGGCGAGATTCTTTACGCCCTATGTGTACGGGCTGTACCGGTCGGGGAAATCCTCGATATACGTGACGCGCGGCATCGGGACGGTGGGAATCCCGCTGAGGACGGGCGCCCCGCCGGAGATCGCTCTCGTTCGCCTGTGCGCTACCTGATCGTCACCGACATTCATGCCAACTGGGAGGCGCTCGAGGCCGTGCTCGACCGCGCCGGCGGCGCCTACGACAAGGTCGTCTGCTGCGGCGACCTGGTCGGTTACGGGGCCGACCCCAACCGCGCCGTCGAATGGGTGCGCGCCAACGCGCAGTGGACCGTGCGCGGCAATCACGACAAGGCCTGCTCGGGCGGCGAGGACCTGGAGTGGTTCAATCCGCTGGCGCAGGCTTCGGCGCTGTGGACCCAGTCGACGCTGACGCCGGAGAATCTGACCTGGCTCCGCAACCTGCCCCGCGGACCGATGCTCCTCGGGGGCTTTCAGATTCTCCACGGCTCGCCGCTCGACGAGGACGACTACCTGATTACGCAGACCGACGCCGCGCAACTGGTGGGGTATCTGGAGACGTCGATTTCGTTTTTCGGGCACACGCATTTGCAGGGCGGCTTCGCGTTCAAGAGGCGCGACGTGCGGCGAATCCCGCAGGTGCCCGGCTCCGAGGATCGCGGGACGCTGTTTCTCGAGCGCGACCAGCATTGGATGATCAACCCCGGCTCGGTCGGCCAGCCGCGCGACGGCGACCCGCGCGCCGGCTTCGCGCTCTTCGACGACGAGGAGCGGCTGGTGACGTATCACCGGGTGGATTACGACATCGCCGGGGCGATGACGAAGATTCGCGACGCGGGCCTGCCGGAGCTTCTGGCGCTGCGGCTGGGCGCGGGGCACTAAGGTCGGCCTTCCCCTCGTCGGCCTTCGAGCCGATCACGGCGCGTCGTCCGCGCCGCGCCCCCTACCGCTCCCAGGGCCGCCGCGACGGCGCCTGATCGCGATGCTCCAACCGGTCGTAGCGGTGACTCGCGTTCACCGTGCCGAGCGACTCGTGGTACATGCTCGTGATCCCGAGGCCCTCGCGCAGGTCCTCCAGGAACGCGTGCAGCCCCTTGAGCTGCGACGCCAGCGCCGGGACGCGCTTACCCTTCGGTGTCTCGAACACCTTCTGGTACCCGTGGTCGACCAGCTTGGCTATTTCGCCGCCGATCGACGGCCCGGCCTCGGCAACATGAAGAGGCGCCTCGCCGATGACAGCCGCGAAGCCGCGCCTCGACACGCGCGCGCCTCCGGACCCCGGCCTCACCTCGAAGCCCGCGCGACGCAGCGCGTCGAGACGCTCGGCGAACGACGGCACGTGCGCAACGGCGCGACGAAAGAACATGCATTGTCATTATAATGCCTCGGTGTACATCCTCTCGCTCGACGAAGGGACCACGTCGGCGCGCGCCGCCGTGTATGACGCCGAGGGCCGGCGCATCGCGATGGAGTCGCGCCCCATCGATTGCGGATACCCGCAGGCGGGATGGGTCGAACAGGACGCGCGCCTGATCTGGACGGCCCAGATCGAGGCCGCGCGCGCGGTGCTGGCCTCCTCGCGCGTCCAGGCCGCCGAGGTCGCCGCTATCGGCATCACTAACCAGCGCGAGACGACTATCGTGTGGGACCGCCGTACGGGCGAGCCTGTCGCGCCGGCGATCGTCTGGCAGTGCCGCCGCACGGCGCCTTTTTGCCAGCAACTGGCGGCGTCCCCGGCGGCGAGCGAGATTGCTTCGACGACAGGCCTGGTTGTCGACGCGTACTTCTCCGCAAGCAAGATTCGCTGGATTCTCGAGGACGTCCCCGGGGCGCGCGCGCTCGCCGAAGGCGGCGACCTGCTGTTCGGCAACGTCGACACCTGGCTCATTTGGCGGCTGACCAACGGCGCCGTGCACGCCACCGATCCCTCGAACGCGTCGAGGACGATGCTCATGAACCTCGCCACCGGCGACTGGGACCCGGCGATGCTCTCGTTGTTCGGCGTGCCGCGCGCGATGCTGCCGCGCATCGTGCCGTCGAGCGGCGTGGCGGGCGTCGCCATGAGCGAGCACTTCGGGGGTGAGATTCCGATCGCTGGAATCGCCGGTGACCAACAGGCGGCGTTGGTGGGCCAGGCCTGCTTCCACCCGGGGCTGTCGAAGAACACCTACGGCACGGGCTGTTTCGCGCTGATGCACACCGGCCACCACCTGCCGGTTTCGAAGCACCGGCTGCTGGCGACGCGCGCGGCGGCGACCGCCGATCGCGCCGAGTTCGCCGTCGAGGGCAGCGTATTCATCGCCGGCGCGGCCATTCAGTGGCTCCGCGACCAGCTCGGCGTGCTGGCCTCGGCGGTGGAGTCGGAGGCGCTCGCCCGGTCGGTCGACGACGCCGGCGGGGTCCACTTCGTGCCGGCCTTCGTCGGACTGGGGGCACCGCACTGGGACCCGGATGCGCGCGGCATGATCTCAGGCATCACGCGCGCGACGACGCGGGCGCACATCGCCAGAGCGGCACTGGAGAGCATCGCCTACCAGACGCGCGAGCTGGTGGAAGCCATGGAGGCCGATGCCGGCGAGCTGTTGCGCGAGCTGCGGGTCGACGGCGGCGCCGCCGCCAACGATTTCCTGATGCAGTTCCAGGCGGACATTCTGGGGCGCCGCATCGCGCGGCCGGCCGACATCGAGACCACGGCCCTGGGTGCGGCGTACCTGGCGGGCCTTGCAGTCGGGTTCTGGAAGAACGTCGGGGAGGTGGAGGGTTTTTGGCGGGTCGAGCGGGCCTTCGAGCCGCGGATGCCGCACGAGCGCCGCGA
>CAZEVY010000067.1:25169-29487 GCA_964515555.1 uncultured Solibacteraceae bacterium
CGCGGCCAGCTCGTGCGCGCCGAGCATACCGTGCTGATGGGCTTCATGAACGGGGCCAACGAGGTTCCGCCGATCACCAACGCCGAGAGAGACGCCACGGGGGTCGCCAACGTGCAGGTTTGGGTCACTCGCGATCCGCGCACGTTCGCGGTGGATAGCGCGACCGTGCTGTTCGATGTCGACTACACCTTCCCGGGGCTGACGACGTTCCAGGGATTGCACATCCATAACAACGTCGCCGGCGTGAACGGTGCTGTGCGCATCGACACGGGCATCGGCGCGGGAGCCCGCAGCGTGCAGTCCGCCGAGAATGGTGTCGGGAATCTGCGCCGCGTGGTCGAGGCGACGACGTTCATACCGGACGCGCTGGTGGTGTACGACAACCTGTTCTATAACCCGCAGGCCGCCTACATCAACCTGCACACTCCTACGAATGCGGGTGGCGCGATCCGCGCACAGCTTCGCAAGACCGATAAGTACGTCTTTCCGGTCTCGATGACCACCTCCAAGGAAGTTCCGCCCGTGACCGACATCGAAGCGTCGGGCGAGGCGGTCGTCCAGGTGAATACCGTGCGAGGCGCCAACGGCGACGTCGCCGCGGCGGTTGTCACCTTCAACGTGAATCACAGGCTGCCGGGCGCCGCCGAGTTCGTCGGGCTGCACATTCACGACGGTTTGGCGACGGCGACGGGTCCGGTCCGCGTCGACAGCGGCATCAGCGGCGCCAACCCCACGCCGACCTCCACGGGCTTCGGCAATATTCACATCAGCCGAATCTTCACGTCGGCGAACTCGCTGGCGACCATCAACTCGCTGCTGCGGAACCCGGAGAATCACTATCTGAATCTGCACACGCGCACTCACGGATCGGGCTTGGTGCGATCGCAGCTTCGAAACACGAACGCGAATCTGCCCCGCGTGATCGACGTGATCAACGCGGTCAGCGACCCCACGCTGCGCACTGCGGGTAACGGGGGTCTGATGACGGTGTTTGGCAGCGATCTCTTCAAGGTCGCCGGGAACCTCGACGGCGTGCTGGCGGCGTCGGCCCCGGCTTCGCTGAACGGCTCCAGCGTCGCGATCGGCGGCCGTAACGCGCCCATCTTCGCGATGGGCAGCGATTCGCCGGGGAGCGGCTGGATGGTGGTGCAGGTTCCTTACGACGCGCCCGCCGGGAGCCAGCCGCTGGTCGTTACCAATTCGAACGGCGCGGGTCCGGCGTTCAACGTGACGGTCGCTGCAGCCGCTCCGGGGATCTTCTTCGACAGCGAGGGCGGAATCGTGTTTCAGCTCGCGAGTGCGGCGAGTCTCGCGGGTGCGCAGCTTGTGCGCGCGTCGGCGCCCGCGACGGCGGGCAGCACGCTCGCGGTTCTGACCACGGGAGTCGGTGCGACCACGCCGGCGCTGGTGGCCGGGACCTTCGTGCCCGGTGACACGGTGTTCGCAACGGCGGGCGTACAGGTGACGCTCGGCGGGCGGACCATCACGCCGCTGGCGACGGTCGCCGTGCCCGGATTCTTCGGGCTGAACGCGGTGGTGTTCAGCGTGCCTGCGGGACTGACGGGAAACACGCAGCTTTCGGTGAGCCAGGGCGGCGCGCGGTCGAACACGGTGACGATCGCGCTGAGGTAGCTTAGGGGCGGAATCCCGCGCCACTGATCGTCACGCCGAGCTCGCGGTGGTCGCCCGCGGCTCGGAAAGTCCTGTCGAGCTCGATGGTAAGCACCGCCGTGCGCCCCGTCGGCTTCACCGGCGGCGACACGATCGACTGCGATCCGGGGACGAGCTTGACGTCGAGCACGACGGCGCCATCGACGGCGACGGTCGCACGGCGCGCGGGCGATTGCGCGGGGACGTGCAGGTCGACACGCACGGGAGCCGGTGAGTCCGGGGACCGCAGCAGGATCGCGGCACGACCCGACATCCATCGCCAGGCGCCGCCTTCGAGCTGGTGAATGCCGCTCGCGATCTGCGACTCGGTCTCGGGTGCGTTCATCGGAACCCAGGAGAGCGCCGGCTCGCGCTCGACGATGAGATGCGCGGAGACCACGTCGACGGGACCGGTTGAGAGATCGAAGGGGCGCAACCCGAGGGTCGCGGTGGAGTAGGCCGACTTCACGCCGAGTCCGATCATCCGAAAGGGCAATGACGGGCGGATCTCGTGCCGCGCGGCGGGAGTAGCCGCGCCGCCGCCGGTCGTGTAAGCGATCGGGAACGCGAAGGCGCTCGAAAGGACGATGTCGCCGGGGCGCACTGCCTGGCCACGCGTGAGCGGCAGACCGCCGGCGCTTTCGGCGTAGAATCGCATGCCGAGCTCGCCGTTGATCCAGACGCGCTTTGAGGCGAAGTCGAGCGATCGGACGAAGTCGCGATAGCCGCCCCAGTGCTGGTAGTTGACGCTCGCGAGGCCCACGCCGAGGGCGAGGTGCAACGCGAAACCCGTCGCCAGCCATCGCGCGGTAAGGCGATTGGCGACGAGAATCGCTACCGGCGCGGCGATGGGCAGCAGGTAGCGCGCGGAGCCGGCGAAGAACAGCGCCAGCGCCGCCGCGAAGAAGAGCAGAATCCACGCGCCGAGCCACATGTCGTCGCGGGAAGGCGCGTTTCGCGAGCGGCGCGCGATGATGCCGAAGAGCAGCAGCGGCGAGACGATCCACGCGAGGTGCACAGTTAGAGCCGCCGCGTTGCGCAGCTTGTTCATCAGCGACTGCAAGCCGTAGGACTGGAAATACCCAGTCAGGACAGCGGCCGGAAGCGCGCCGCCGGACGACAGCTCCCAAAGCTCCCACGCCGCGATCGTAACGAGCGGCGTCAGCGTCGCCGCCCACGCCGCGCGCCAATCGCGCGCCTCGCGATACACGTACAGCGCCAGAATCGGCGCGGCCACCACCGCCTGAAACGCGAACATCGACGCACAGGCGAGGACGAAGACGGCACTAATGAGCATCGCTCCGCTCCGCCGATCGACCGCCCGCACCCAGAGCGCGAACGCCGCCAGCCACAATGCCACGAACGGTACGTCGGATTCGAGCGAGTTACCGTTGACGACAAAGGCGGGCGTCGCCAGGAACAGCACCGTCGCCCACAACGGTCGCGCCGAGAACCGTCGTGCCAGCGACCACATCGCGATTGCGGCGATGAGGGAGAACGCGACGTAGGCCGCGTGAAACGGAACCTCGTGCACGTCGCCAAGCACCGCCAGAAGCCCCGCCAGCACCCAGGCGTTCCCGGGCGGATGCGGAAAGCCACGCATGTCGACCATTTCGCCGTGGAAGACGTAGCGTGCGTGGTGCGGATGGAGCGGCGAAACCTGCGCGTGCTGCGCCGCCGCGAGGTAGTAGGGGTCGTCGCCCTGAATGGCCTGGTCGAGGAACGGCAGCCGCAGCAGCAGCACGACGCCGACGACGACCGCAAGGCCGCGCATCGGCTTACGTGTCGGGCCGCCAGCGGACGACCGGCTTGCGCGCGGCGGTGACTTCGTCGACGCGGCTGGTGCGGGTCAGGTGCGGGGCCGTGCGGACCAGGTCCGGGTTCTCCTCGATCTCGCGCGCGATCGAGATGAGCGCGTCGACGAACAGGTCCAACTCGCGCTTGGGTTCGGTCTCGGTCGGCTCGATCATCAGCGCGCCGTGGACGATCAGCGGGAAGCTGACGGTGTAGGGATGAAAGCCGTAGTCGATGAGCCGCTTGGCGATGTCGCCGGTGCGCACGCCCTTGGCCGCCTGGCGGTCGTCGGCGAAGACGCATTCGTGCATCGACGGGGCGCTCGTGGCGGGCTCGTAGTACGGCTCGAGCCGCTTGCGGATGTAGCTGGCGTTCAGGATGGCGTCGAGGGTCGCGTTGCGCAGGCCGTCGCCGCCGTGCGCCAGAATATAGGCCAGCGCGCGCACCAAGACTCCGAAATTCCCGATGAATGCTCGGACTTTTCCGATGGAATGCGGCCGGTCGTGGTCGAGCGCCCAGGCCTCGCCCGCGCGCCTGAGCCGCGGCACCGGTAGAAACGGCTCCAGGTGCGATTTCACCGCCACCGGTCCGGCGCCAGGGCCGCCCCCGCCGTGCGGAGTTGAGAACGTCTTGTGGAGATTCAGGTGCATCACGTCGACCCCGAAGTCGCCGGGCCGCGCGATGCCCACCAGCGCGTTCATGTTGGCGCCGTCCATGTAAAGCTGCGCGCCGCGCTCGTGCAGCACCGCGGCGGCCTTGTTGATCTCCGCCTCGAAGACGCCCAGCGTGTTGGGGTTGGTGATCATCAGCGCGGCGACTTCGTCGGTGACGACGCGCGAAAGCTCCGCGATATCCACCATGCCGCGCGCGTTCG
>CAZEVY010000068.1:0-28282 GCA_964515555.1 uncultured Solibacteraceae bacterium
AAACGCTCGTCGATCTCCACCTGGTAGCCGCTGGCCAGACGGTTGGTCTCGTTCGCCATGCCGACGACCGCCATCAGCTCGGCGAACATGGCCTCGGTCATGCCGGCCTTGCGCGCCGCCGCCGTGTGCGAGGCGATGCAGTAGCCGCATTGGTTGGTGGCGCTCACGGCGAGGTAGATCATCTCCTTGGTCAGCGGATCGATCGCGCCCGCGCCCATGACGGCCTTGACGCTCTCCCAGGTCCGGCGCAGCAGCGGCGGGTCGTGCGCCAGCGCCTTCCAGAAGTTGCTGATCCAGTCGACCTGCCGGGTCGCCATGACGTCGTCGTAGACGGCGCGGACCTCGGGCGAAGCGTCGGCGTACTCGATGAGGCCGAAGGTTGCCATGCCTCTATGGTGACACCGCTACAGCCGATGCTTCTTCGAGGCGATCAGGTCCTCGATGTTCACGAGCTCGGTCGGATAGTCGCCCGTGTAGCAGGCGTAGCAGTAGTCGTGGCGCTCGGCATCGCCGACCGCCTCGCGCAGCGCACCCAGCGGCAGATATCCCAGCGAATCCGCCTCCACGAACCGCCTGATCTCATCGACGGTGTTGTTGGCGGCGATGAGCTCGCTCTTGGTCGGCGTGTCGACTCCGTAGAAACACGGCGACACGGTCGGAGGACAGGAAATGCGCAGGTGCACTTCGCGGGCGCCCGAGCTGCGCATCATCCGGACAATCTTGCGCGACGTGGTCCCGCGCACGATGGAGTCGTCGACCAGCACCACGCGCTTGCCTTCCAGCAGGTGCCGCACGGGATTGAGTTTCAGGCGCACGCCGAAATCGCGGATGGCCTGCGAGGGCTCGATGAAGGTGCGCCCCACGTAGTGATTGCGGATCAGCGCGTGGCGGAACGGCAGTCCGCTCTCGTCGGCGTAGCCCAGGGCCGCGGCGACGCCCGAGTCCGGCACCGGCACGACGATGTCGGCGTCGGCGGGGCGCTCGCGCGCCAGCAGCCGCCCCAGCATCTCGCGCGACTCGCTCACCGGGCGTCCGAAGACGATGGAATCGGGCCGCGAGAAATACACGTGCTCGAAGACGCACTGCGCGCGATCGCGCACCGGCGCGAAGCGCTCGCGCGTCATGCCTTCGGGTCCGAGCGTCACCATCTCGCCCGGCTCCACCTCGCCCATGTAGACCGCGCCGATCAGGTCGAAGGCGCAGGTCTCGCTGGCGAAGAGGTGGCAGATCCGGCCGCCGGAGAGCTCCAGTTGTCCCATGGCGAGCGGGCGGAACCCGTGCGGGTCGCGCGCCACGATGATGCGGTCCTGCGCCAGGAACACCAGCGAGAACGCGCCTTCCAGTTGCAACAGCGCGTCGCGCAGCGCGGCAGCCAGCGTCTTCTCGCGCGAGTGCGCCACCAGGTGCAGCACCACCTCGGTATCGCTCGACGCCTGAAAGATCGACCCGTCGCGCTCCAGGTCGCGGCGCAGCTCGGCGGCGTTGGTGATGTTGCCGTTGTGCGCCACCGCGATGCGCCCCTTGTTGCAGTTCACCGCGAAGGGCTGCGCGTTGCGGATGGCGGTGTCGCCCGCGGTCGAGTAGCGCGTGTGACCGATCGCCATCTCGCCGTGCAGCCGCCCCACCACCTCGGGAGTGAATATCTCGGCGACGTGCCCCATCTGCTTGTGACACTGAAGCTCGCGGCCGTCGAAGACCGCGACGCCGGCGCTCTCCTGCCCGCGATGCTGCAACGCGTAGAGTCCGAGATAGCAGAGGTTGGCCGCTTCCGGATGCCCGTAGACGGCCACGACCGCGCATTCTTCGTGGAACTTGTCGAACACCGTCACCCCCGTAGCTTCTCTTCGAGCGCCGAGTCCCAGCGCCGCGCCAGCGGCTCCACTTCCCAATCTACCAGCGCCGGGCCGCCTTGTGCGATTCTTAATCGCCCCGCCCGCGTTTCTCCGATCGCCGGCGCGTCGACGCCGTGCTTCGCCGCGATCGCCTGAACGGCCGCCGCGTCGGCGGTAGCGATGAGAATCCGCGACGGCGCTTCGTGGAACATCACCCTCTCCGCGCGCCCTTCCGGTAGCGCGACCTCCGCGCCGACGCCGCCCATCGAACACTCCGCCAGCGCCACCGCCAGGCCGCCATCGGCGAGGTCGTGCGACGCGGCCGCCAGCCCCGCGCGGACGATCTCGCGCACCGCGGCCTGCACGCGCTTCTCGCGCGTCATGTCGAGCAGCGGCGGAAGCCCCCACACGCCGCCGAGACGCTGTTCGGCGTAGAGCGTCGACCCGAATCGGGTCGCGTCGGTCTCGCCGAAGCCGCCGACCAGCACCACCGCCAGCCCCTCGCGCGGAAACCGCATCGGAACGGGCGCTCCCGTCGCGAGCAGCCCGACGATGCCGACCACCGGCGTCGGGCGAATCGGCTCGCCGAGCGTCTCGTTGTAGAGGCTGACGTTGCCGCCGGTGATGGGCGTCTCGAAGAATGCGCAGGCCTCCGCGAGACCCTCGATCGACTCGACGATCTGCGCCATGATCTCGGGGCGCTCCGGGTTGCCGAAGTTGAGATTGTTGGTCGCCGCCACGGGTTCCGCGCCGACAGTCGAGAGATTCCGGCAGCACTCGGCAACGATCAGCCGCGCCGCTTCGCGAGGCGCGAGCGACGAATAGCGCCCGTTGCCATCCAGCGACATTGCCACGGACGTCGCCGTCTCCTTGATGCGCACGATGGCGGCGTCCGCGCCCGGCCCCGCGATGGTGTTGGTGCGCACGGTGTGGTCGTACTGCTGCCAGATCCAGCGCTTCGAGGCCAGCTCGGGCGAAGTCATCATCGCCATCAGGTCGGAGGCCACGTCGCGGGCGCCGTACTCGCGCGGCTCCATCGGCGCGGTGCGATAGGGCGTCGTGTACGGGCGGTCGTAGAGGGGCGCTTCGTTGGCGAGCGGGTGATTCGGGATTTCGGCGACGACGGCGCCGTTGTGCTTCACGCGCAGCAAGCCGTCGCCGGTGACCGCGCCGATGCGCACGGCGTCGAGCCCCCATTTGCGGAATACGGCGAGGACCTCCTGTTCACGGCCCGCCTCCGCCACCAGCAGCATGCGCTCCTGCGACTCCGAGAGCATGATCTCGTAGGGCGTCATGCCGGTCTCGCGCTGCGGCACCAGCGCCAGCTCGATCTCGATTCCCGTACCCGCGCGGCTCCCCATCTCGCAGGTGGAACACGTCAGTCCCGCCGCGCCCATGTCCTGAATGCCGACGATGGCGCCGGTCTTCATGGCTTCCAGGCAGGCTTCGAGCAGCAGCTTCTCCATGAACGGATCGCCGACCTGCACGGTCGGCCGCTTCTGCTTGGCCTCCTCGGAGAATTCCGCCGACGCCATCGACGCGCCGTGAATGCCGTCGCGCCCCGTCTTCGCGCCGACGTAGATGACCGGGTTGCCGACGCCGGTCGCGCGTCCGTAGAAGATCTCGTCGTGGCGGAACACGCCGAGCGCGAACACGTTGACCAGCGGGTTGCCGTTGTAGCTCGAGTCGAACGAGCACTCGCCGCCCACCGTCGGCACGCCGAAGCAGTTGCCGTAGTGCGCGATGCCGCTGACGACGCCGCCGACGATGCGCCGGTTGCGCGCGCCGCACTCCGGGTCGTCGAGCGAGCCGAAACGGAGGGCGTCCATCACGGCGATGGGCCGCGCGCCCATCGTGAAAATGTCGCGCAGGATGCCGCCGACGCCGGTGGCCGCGCCCTGGAACGGCTCGATGAAACTCGGGTGATTGTGCGACTCGATCTTGAACGCGATCGCCCAGCCGCCGCCGATATCAATGATGCCGGCGTTCTCGCCGGGGCCCTGGAGCACGCGCGGGCCGCGGGTCGGGAGCTTTTTCAGGTGCAGGCGCGACGACTTGTAGGAGCAGTGCTCGCTCCACATCACCGAGAAGATGCCGAGCTCCGTGTAGGTCGGCTCGCGGCCGAGGATGCCGACGATGCGCTGATACTCGGACTCGGTGAGCTGGTGGGTGGCGATGAGTTCCGGGGTGATGGCGCTCATCCGCGCCGGGCCCCCACGGACTCCATCGCGGCGGCCACCGATCGCAGCACGACCAGGCCGTCGGTCGACCCCATCAGCGGGTCGGACGCCCGCTCCGGATGCGGCATCAGGCCGAGGACGTTGCGCTCGCGGCTGAGAATGCCGGCGATGTCGCGCATGGCGCCGTTGGGGTTGTCGACGTAGCGGAAGGCGACGCGGTCCTCGGCTTCGAGCTCGTCGAGCGTGCGCTCGTCGGCGATGTAGCAGCCCTCGCCGTGGGCGATCGGCGTGCGCAGCACCTGCCCGCGCGAAGCGGCGCAGGTGAAGGGCGAGTCGGTGGTCTCGATGCGGATTTCGACGGTCCGGCAGATGAACTTGAGGCCGCGGTTGCGGATCAGCGCGCCGGGGAGGAGGCCGCTTTCGACCAGCACCTGGAAGCCGTTGCATATACCGAGCACGAGGCCGCCCTCGGCGGCGAATCGACGCACCGCGCCCATCACGCGCGAGAACTTGGCGATGGCGCCGCAGCGCAGGTAGTCGC
Source organism: uncultured Solibacteraceae bacterium (assembly GCA_964515555.1). Classification (GTDB taxonomy): domain Bacteria; phylum Acidobacteriota; class Terriglobia; order Bryobacterales; family Bryobacteraceae; genus CAZEVY01. Next base: position 4,554 of record CAZEVY010000068.1, read on the forward strand.
CGTAGGCGAAGCCGCCCGGAAGAATGACGGCGTCGACGCCGCCGAGCCGGTCGTCGTCGTGCCAGATGAATTCGGCGCGGCAGCCGAGGTTGGCTGTGACGGCGTAGTACGCGTCATGGTCGCAGTTGCTGCCGGGGAACACCACGACGCCGACTTTCATGGAGAGAAGGCCAGTTTAGCAGATGACGCCGATCGGTGATAAGCTACAGCGACAGGAGCGAAACACCACGATGACGAATCGAATCCGTATGGCCGCGGGCGCTGCCATGCTCGCCTGCATGGCCGGCGCGGCCGGGGCGCAGCCGCGCATCTACAACACCGTCAAGACGAAGCTGGCCGAAGGCAAGCAGGTGGTCGGCGGCACCGTGTCGACGCCCGACCCGGACGTCTACTGCGCCATGGCGAGCGCCGGCTTCGACTTCCTGTGGATCGAGATGCAGCACAGCACGCTCACCTACCAGGAAGTCGCCAAGATGGTGCGCGCCTGCAAAGGCTCGCCGGGGATTCCCTTCATCCGCGTGCCCGACGCCACCGAGGGCGACATCCAAAAGGCCACCGATCTCGGCGCGCTCGGCATCATCCTGCCGATGGTCGACACCGTCGAAAAGGTGCGTAATGCGGTGACGTTCGCCAAGTTCCCGCCGATCGGCAAGCGCAGCCAGGGCGGCGGCCAGCACGGCGCCATGTGGGGCAACGACTACCGCGCCACGGCCAACGAGAACATCATGATAGTGGCGATGATCGAGTCGCCAGCCGGCGCCGCCATCGTCGACAAGATCGCCGCGGTCCCGGGGGTCGACGTGGTGTTCGTCGCCAGCACGGACCTGTCGAGCTTCTCGGGCTACAAGCAGGGCCAGCCGCAGTATGAGGCGCTGGTCGACAGAGTGGTCGACGTCACGCTGAAGGCCAAGCTCGGGCTCGGCGGCCCGTTCGCCTGGAAGTCGACGCGCAAGAACTACAACTTCTTCCAGGGCCCGGGCGAGACCAGCCTCATTCGCACCGGCGCGCAGGTGACCCTAAAGGGCGCGGTCGAACCCGGCGGCCGCCGCGGCGTGGCGCCCACGGAAGGGTCGGAGACCAAGCAGTAGCGACCTATCGGCCGCAGGCGTTCGGAGTCGACTGGCGGCAACGCGTGATGAAACCCTCCGCCGAGGGGTTCATCAGCTCCGGCCGGCCCCGGCGGAGATCCTCCAAGATCGGTTGCAGGAACCGGCCAAGGCGCGTGAGCGAACCCGCGTCGCGCTTCTCGATCGCCCGCGCCGCGTCGTCAACGATCTCCGGGGTCACCATTTCGACCCGGCCGACGAACACACGCGCCACCGCCGACGGCGGAGGCTCAATGGCAAGCGGCAACTCCTCGTCGACCAGATCGCGCGGCACGATGTACAGCACGCGGGTTCCTTCCTCGAACCAGGAGTCCTCCCAGGTCTTGACCATCGCGGCCGCTTCCTTGCGATAGAGTCCGAACTCCGTCAGCAGTTCCTCCAGCAGGCCGCGCAGGTCGGCGAGTCCGCCCTCGATCGCGGGCCGATCTACATACGTCTCGCCGTCGAGCGGGCCGAACAGGCGGAAGCCGATCCTGCCATCCCGGTTCTCGAATGCGATCAGTTTGCTGATGCGGCGCGATGTTCGCACGCGCAGCCGGCGATCCTCGGTGGCAGCGGCCGTGAGGGGCGGGTCGAAACGTCCGACGCCGCGATAAAAGAGGAACTTCTCCGCCGATCCGCCGGCCGCCACCGGTGCGGCGTCGGTCGCGCGCGCGGCGTAATAGTGGCTCGGACGCCGCTCATCGGGGAAGGGTCCGCGCGCATTCGCGGAGATCTGGACGGTCCACCACTCGATTCTTCCGTCGAGGTTCCGCCGGGAATTCCAGTCCGACTCCTGCGGAGACAGTCGCGGCGCGACCTCGTCGGCGGCCGGGAACCATTCGGTGATCAATCCGCGAGGGAATCTCACCTGGACGCTGGCCGTCAACGCCGCCGGTCCATAGAAATAGATAACGGGCGTCTCCATGCGAATCCGGCCCGGGAAACCGGCCTTTCCGAACGCAAAGGTGAAACGCCGGACGAAACACGGCAGGTCGTCAGGGCCGGTGATCGGATACCAAGTCACCGGATTCCCCTCCCGGTCGGCGACCGAGGTGAATGTGCCCCACTCGTGGGCGACGAATTCGCGGGACGGATGAACGCCGCCGGCGGCGAACAACAAGGCGGGGATCAGGAAAAGCGCTCGGCGCGACAGGCCGTTCGACATGCGACACCTCCCAGTGGTGCGATCGCGGAACAGGTATGCGAGTATGACGCATCGGGCCACCGGCGGGTTGCGCATTTCTTCCCCTAAGCCTTGGGGTGACTCCGGTCGTAGACCGCCATCAGATCCTGAAGCGACACCTGTGTGTACTTCTGCGTGGTCGAGAGGCGCGCGTGGCCGAGCAATTCCTGAATCGACCGCAAATCCGCGCCCGCGCTCAGCAGGTGCGTCGCGTAGGCATGCCGGAATCCGTGCGGGTGCACCGACGAATCGCCCGAAAGGTGCACCGCGTAGAGCTTCACGATGCTTCGCACGCCGCGATCCGTCAGCCTCCCGCCGCGCGCGTTGACGAACACCGCCGGCTGGGCGGTGGGCGCGTGACGAACCTCGAGGTATCGCGTCAGCGCCGTCAGCGCTTTGCCGGCGATCGGCACGCGGCGCTCCTTGCGTCCCTTGCCGCGCACGAGCAGCCAGCGATCGGCGAGGTCGATGTCGTCGAGATCGAGTCCCACCAGCTCGCTCACGCGCACGCCGCAGCCGTAGAGCGTCTCGAACAACGCGACGTCGCGCAGGAGCATCGCACGGTCGAGCTTCCCGGCCGCGACGCCGTCGAGCAGCGCGTTGGTCTGCTCCGGGGTCTGCACGGCAGGCAGCTTCTTCGGCGCCTTGGGCGTTCGAAGCAGGCGCGCAACGTTGGTCGCCGCCGCGCCCTCGCGCACCAGGTACTGGAAGAACGAACGCACCGCGGCCAGCTTGCGGCGCAGCGTGACGGCGGCCAGGCGGCGCGCGTACAGGTCGCCGAGCCACTCGCGGATCATGAGGGCGTCGAAGGCGGCGGGCTCGGGCGCCGATGCGTCTTCCGGCGAGAAGTACGCGAGAAACTGGCGCAGGTCGATTCCGTAGTTGCGCAGGGTGTGCGGCGATACGTTCTGACGGCGCAGCTCGCCGAGGTACTGCCCGATACGCCGCGTCATCTCAGACATGTGCCGCCAGCGCTTCCTCGAGCCGCGTCAGGGCCCGCGCGCAAACAGCCTCGTGGCGCGCCCGGCGATCCCGGCGGAGCCGCGCGCGCTCGGCCTCGTCGAGCGGCGGCAGCAGATCGAAGGTGATGTTCGCGGGCTGGTAGTTCTCCGGGTCGGCGCCGGCGATGTAGGCGCACAGCGACCCCAGCGCCGTCTCGCGGGGCGGTCGCCAGGGCGATTCCCCCCGGGCCACGGCAGCGGCGTTGCGGCCGGCCAGCAGTCCGGTGGCGATGGATTCGACGTAGCCCTCGACGCCCGAGATCTGCCCGGCGAAGAGAATCCGCGGATCGGCGCGCAGTTGCAGCGTCGCCTCGAGCAGCGCCGGCGCATTGATGTAGGTGTTGCGATGAATCTGTCCGTAGCGCAGAAACTCGGCGCGCTCCAGGCCGGGGATCATGCGGAACACGCGCGCCTGGTCGCCGTACTTGAGGTAATTCTGGAACCCGACCAGGTTGTAGCTCGACGCCCGCATGTTCTCCTGGCGAAGCTGCACGACCGCCCACGGCCGCCGCCCCGTGCGCGGATCGGCGAGGCCGGTCGGCTTCATCGGCCCGAAGCGCAGCGTGTCGCGCCCGCGGCGGGCGAGCTCCTCGATCGGCAGGCAGGCCTCGAAATACGGCACGTCGTCGGGGATGTGTGGCGCGTGGCTCTGGGCGTCGAGCAGGGCGTCGACGAAGCGGCCGTATTGTTCGCGGTCGAAGGGGCAGTTCAGGTAGTCGGCGCCGCCGTCGATCGACTTGCCGTAGCGCGACGCGGCGAACGCGACGCCCGTGTCGATCGACTCGGCCTCGACCACCGGGCTGATGGCGTCGTAAAAGTAGAGGCGGTCGCTTCCAGTGCGCGCGGCGATGTCCCGGGCGAGGGCGTCGCTGGTCAGCGGTCCGGTGGCGACGACGGCGACGCCGTCATCGGGAATGCGGGCGATTTCCTCGCGCCGCACCTCGATCGAGGGCGAATCGCCGATCGCGCGGGTGACTTCGGCGGCAAACACGTCGCGGTCGACGGTGAGGGCCTGGCCGCCGGGGATGCGGGCCGTGGCGGCGCAGCGGAGCAACAGCGAGTCCAGCTTGCGCAGCTCCTGCTTCAGGAGCCACGACGCCGAGTTCTCGGACTCGGACTTCAGGGAATTGCTGCAAACCAGCTCGGCGAGGGCGTCAGTCTTATGCGCGGGCGTTTGCCGCACCGGGCGCATCTCGTACAGAACGGCGCCGAGACCGGCGCGTGCGATCTGCCATGCGGCCTCACATCCGGCCAAACCTCCGCCGATGACATGAATCCGCCCGGCCAACCCCTATTTCTTCCGGACCCTTTCGCAGGCCTCGGTGGCGCCGCTGACGTCCACCGCCGTGTTGCCTTCCTCGATGTACTGGATCTTGCCTTCCTGGTCCACCACGAATGTGGACCGGTTCGCGACGCCCCGATCGGCGAACAGCACGCCGTAGCTTTCGGCGGTCTTCCGCATGAAATCGCTGAGCATCGGATAGGTGATTTCCAGTTCCTTGGACCAGTGCGAGAGCGTGGGAGTGTTATCCGTGCTGATCATGAGCACCTGCGCGCCCATCGCCTCGAACTTCTGGATACCAGCCTGGTATCCCTTGGCTTCCTTCGTTCAACCACCTGTGAAGGCGGCGGGGAAGAACGCCACCACCACCATCTGCTTGCCTCGAAACTCCGACAGGGCGATCGGCTTGCCGAGGCTCGAATTCAGCTTGAAATCCGGCGCCATGTCGCCGACCTTCAGGTGGGTCTTGGGCGCCTGGGCCATGAGCGCTCCCGCGGCCACCGTGGCGGCTGCGAAGGTGAGGAAGGTCTTCATAGGCATGAGCCTATCATGGCGGACCCGCCGGAGCAATCGCTCGCGCCCGCGATGCGGGGTGAATCGCGGCCGCCTACTCGGCGCAGCGGACCCGTTTGTATGGGAACTTCTCGGCGCGCGGCTTGCCGTTCTGCGTGCCGTCGATCTGCGCCAGCAGCGTGCCGTCCGGCAGCCGCCTGTAGGAAATGCGCTGCGGGAAGTCGTGCTTGGGATTCTCGAACACCACCTCGCCGTCGGCGAGCTTGGTCATTTTGAAGGGCGTCGGCGCGGCATTCTGGCTGGGGTGCGCGATGTAGTTCACCTCGCCCGCCGATTCGCGCAGCGTGAGGAACTCGGTGTGCACCGCCTTGTCGCCCTTGACGGTGCGGCCGACTCCGAGCATCACGCCGCCCAGCGGCCGCGTCCACTGCTCCTCGATGATCATCGGCCCGAAGCGCACCTCCCAGCAACCGGCGAGGAAGTCGAGCTGCTTGAGTTTGCCGGTCTCCTGGGCGGCGGCGAGAGCGGCGAAGGCGAAGCATGCGATCGGCAGGCGTATTCTCATACGCATCAGCTTAGCGGCGACTCGACGCCGGAGTCTTGGAAAAATGCGTCATTCCCGCAGCAGAAAGTAGTCCGAGAGCCCGTGCCGTCGGCGGGCGTAGGCAGCCGGGGTTTCGCCGGCGATCTCGCGGAAGTCGTTGGCGAGATGCGCCTGGTCGTAATAGCCTGCCGCGAGCGCCGTCTCGGCCCAATCGCCGGGAATTCCGCGCTCGATCGCGCCCAGCACGCGCTGGAATCGCACCACGCGCGCCAGCGCTTTCGGCGACAGGCCCACCTGGCGCGCGAACAGGCGCTGCACCTGACGCTGTGAGACTCCCAACGCACGCGCCAGCGCGTCGACGCGCGAGGCGCCGCCCGAGTCGAGGATCGAGCGCGTCATGGCTCGCACGGCCGGGTGCGGCAGGTCGCGGGCGCGGAGCCGCGCCAGCAGAAAGCTCTCGACGACGCGCGGCTTGTCGCGTGCGCCGGCGACGTCGCGCTCCAGCGCCCGTCCGGCCGAGCCCCAGATGTCCTCGACGGTGGCCACGCCATCGGCGATCTCCTCCTGCGCGAAGCCGCAGAAGGCGTGCGCGCCGAAGGGATGAAATCGCACGCCGATCACGCCGACGGCGCCGCCCGGCGCCAGGTCGAGGTGCCGGCTCATCTGCCCCACCAGCAAGGCCCGCGGCTGCCGCTCGCGCGATTCGCCCAGGACGCGATGCATCGGCTCGGCGAAATGGATCACCAGCTCCATGCTGCCGTCGGGAAAGACCGGCTCGGGCGCGCCGGCGGCGGCCGACGGATCCTCGAGCATCCACAGGCAGCGCACGAAGGGCGCCAGCGGCGCCGCGGGAGCGAACTCCCGGTAGGTCACTTGCTACCGCTCTCCATCTTCTTGCGCAGCTCGGCGAGGTTCAGCATGATCGACTGATTCGAATGCAGCAACTCCTCGAGCACCGCCTCCTTGGGCTTTTCGGCGGGCGCGCCAGGAGCGGCGGCCGGTTTCTGCGCCGCGCCCCGCGGGCGATTGTCCTCCAGGAACGGCCACAACCGGTCGCGAATCGACGGCGGCAGCGTGCTCTCCAGGTATTCGAGCGCGGTGCCGCGCAGGTGCTGATCGTCGGTGTGGAGGCCGCGGAAGGCGATCTGGAGAGCGTCGGTCGGCAGCGCCACGCTGAGCAGCGTGAAGACGTGCTCCAGGCTGCGATTGGTGCGGTCGCGCAGGAACTCGTCGACGAAGGGCGAGGACTCGCGCTCCTCGGTCTTGTCGAGCAGACGGTGGCTCTCCCACACCGGCTTGCCGACGGCCACCTCCTGGAGCACGATCTCGTATATCGCCTCGGGCGTGACCTTGATCTTCGGATTCTTCTGCACCAGCATCGAGAGCGCCCGGCCGCACTGGAATCGCACTTCGAAGCGGCGGTCGCGCAGGGCCGCCAGCAGCCCCTCGGCGGCGCGCTGCGAGGTGGAGCTGACCAGCACGCGGGGGAGACGCCGGCGCATGGCGAAATCGGTCTTGGCGTCGAGCAGCACGTCGACCAACTGGCCGACGTGCGTATCGGCGACGCGGCGCAGGGCTCGGATGGCGTCGCCGTAGATCTGGTCCCAGGCGAGCAGATTGACGATGTGCGGCACCAGCGCGGCGCCCGGCGGCTCCGGACTGTCGAGCACCTTCTTCACGCGCTTGTAGTCGCCCGACCGGATTTCGAGAATCTGCTGCACCAGGGGATCGTTGAGCACCGGGGTCGACCCGGAGGTGGATGTCGGCGAGGCGGGCGGCGCCGCCGTCGGCGGCTTGAAGATCGCCGTGGTGGTGGGGTTCCAGGGGGCCGCCGGCGTGTGAGTCGGCGCCACCGCGGGGACCGGCGCCGGGGGCGGGATCGACGGCGGCTTGAAGGGCAACGCCGGTGTGCGGGTGCTGGAGTCCAAGGGCGATCCCGGACGGATGGCGCCCGGATTCATGATCGTCATGGTGTGCATGATGCCCGACAGCATCATGGTGTCGTTGACGTTCATCTCGGGCTTCTCGACCTCGGCGGCGCGGTCGAGCAGGCCCTTCTCGAGCGCGCCGATGTAGGCCTTGTGCAGGCGGCTGGCGACCGCCAGTCCGGCCGCCGCCACCAGAATCGCCACTCCCAGGATCCATTGGGTAGCCCCCACCGGCGCCACGCGCAGCATGATGCCGACCACTCCGTTGCCCACGGCGTCGCCCAGGCGGTCGAAGCCGACGTCCACGATCGACTTGGCGGCGCGTTTCTCGCGCGCCGGGATGGGCGTGTAGAACAGCTCGTAGCCGCCGCGGAACAGCGATCCGCGGAAGACGGCCTCCATCGCGCGTGCGACGGTGGCCGTGAGCAGGCCGGGTAGCGCCAGCGCGCCGGCCGCGCCGACCGTCACCGTGAACGGCAGCGACCCCACCGTCTTGGCCAGGCCCAGCCGCGAGAGCGACAGCCCGCTGAAGGCGGTCTGCACCAGGAACGTCAGCACCGCCGTCGCGCTGTAGAAGATCGCGAAGAAGCGCATCAGCTCCGGTCCCTTGCCGTAGGCCGCCAGCGCCTGGGACTTGAAGACGAAGTCGATCATGGCCGCGCTGACGGTGCCGAGGAGCACCAGCGCCGCCAGAGTGCGCAGATACGTGGCCTCTTTGAGGACCTTGAGAATGGAGCCGGACTGCTCCTCCCCGTCGCGCGCGGCGGCCGCCCGGAGGGACGCCTCCGCGGGAGTCTTGAGCCCGAGCAGGACGATGGCGCAGACGGCGTGCAGTCCCGCCAGCAGCGGCAGCACCGCGGTGGCGGTGTACCAGGCGGCCACGCGCTCGGCGAGCAGGCCCCCGAGCATGCCGCCCAGCGTGCCGGCGCCGGCGATTCGCCCGATCTGTTTCTTCGCGCTGCGGGGATCGAAGCGCTCGCTGACCATCGACCAGAATCCCGAGGTCAGCAGCGAACCCAATCCGACGATCTGAATGTAGAGTGCGATGGCGGCCGTCTTCGGCGCCCGGTCGTGCAGCAGCCACACGGTGACGAACAGCGCGCCGCTGACGCCGAACGCCGCCGGAACCAGCCGCGCCGGCGTGAAGCGGATCATGGCGCGCGAGCTGGCGAAGACGGCCAGTACCGAGACCCCCGCCGCCACCATGACCATGGTCGGCAGCGCGGTGATGGGGAAGCTGGAAAGGAAGAGCGCGTCGCGCACCGCCTTGGAGCCCACGTGATGGGCGATCATGGCGGCCGCCGCGACCATCGCGCAGATGATCGCCGTCATCGATCCCGTGCGTGGGTTCATCGCGTGAGGCGCGCCGCTCCTAACTGGCCGCGGCCACGGTGTTCTTCAGGACGCCAATACCCTCGATATCGATCTCGACGACGTCGCCCGGGCTCATCTTCTGGGTCGTCCCCGGCGTGCCCGTATAGATCAGGTCGCCCGGGCCGAGCGTGACGTAGTGGCTCACCCAGCTCACGATGGCCGGACAGTCGAACAACAGATCCGAGGTGAATTGTTTCTGCACGACCTTGCCGTTCAGCCGCGTCTGGAGCAGCAGCTTCCCGTAGTCGAGACCGCGGACGATGGCCGGGCCGAGGGGTCCAAAGGTGTCGGCGCCCTTGGCGCGCCACCACTGGAGGTCCTTGTCGGCGCCGTTCTGCCAGTCGCGCTCGCTGACATCGTTGCCGCAGGTGACGCCGAAGATGGCCTCGCGGGCCTGCTCGGCGGTGGCGTGACGGACCGTCTTGCCGATGACGACCACCAGCTCGCCCTCGTAGTGCACGTTGGCGGCGTCCTTGGGGATCACGATGGGGCCGTCGGGATCCTGGAGACAGGTGGTCGGCTTGTAGAAGATTTCGGGGCGCTTGGGCGCCGGCCGGTTGCCGATGTGGCTGCGATAATTCAGCCCCACCGCCAGCACCTTGGGAGGCTCGCACGGAGCCAGCAGCTTCACCGACGCCAGCTTCAGTTTCTGGTCGCCGACCTTGTGGCGTCCGAAGATGTTACCGCTCACCGGGCGAACGACCTCGCCGTCAGCCACGCCGTAGGAAACCGTGTTGTTGTGCCGGTACCGGATGTATCGCGTGACCGGGACGCCGCTCTGGGCCGCGGCCGCGCCGCCCGCCGCCAGCATGCTTCCGAGAATCTGTCTGCGCGTCGACGCCATGCCGCCTCCCTTACGGGCCTTCAAGCCCACCACACTACATTACACCCCGGCTGTGAAGGCTGCACGGATCGGGCTTTCGCGCGGCGGCGCGGGCGATCGCGCGGACCACCCGCGCCAATCGGGCCGCCGCGCCGGCCCGGATCGCTGTCTCCGGTTAGAAGCTGATCCGCAATCCGAAGCGGAACTGCCGCTCGTCGATGCCGTCGCGCCCGGTGGTACCGACGCCGGTGATTTCCGAGTAGCCGTTGAAGCGCGTCAGCGGGTCCGTCACCGACGGGTTGAAGCTCGACACGTTCGCGCCGGGATTGTTGAAGTGCGGCGTGTTGGTGAAGTTGAACGCCTCCATGCGGAACTCCGCCTTCCAGCGCTCGGTGATGTTGAAGCGGCGGAAGAATCCGAAATCCCAGTTGGCGATTCCGGGTCCACGCAGGATGTTCATCGCGGTGTTTCCGAAGCGCTCCTGTCCGAGAGTGGTCGGTACCGCCGCGAAGGCCAGCGGATCGAACCAGTTCTGTCCGCGCCCGGTTCCGCCGAGGATCTTGACTTCCGGCGTCACCTGGTCGGCGGTCTGCGTCGAACCCGGCATGCGGAGCCCGCCGCCGCTTCCGACGGTAAACGGCGTGCCCGAGTACAGACTGATCAGGTTGTTCAACTGCCAGCCGCCGAGAATCGCCCCGGCGACCCCGTCGTTGGCCCACTTCTTGCCGGGACCGAAGGGCAGCTCGATGATCTGCGTCACGTTGAAGTTGTGCGTGCGGTCGTAGCCGCGCACCACGCGATTGCGCGTGAAGAACCGCAGCGCCTGGACGCTGGGACCGGAGTCGCTGTTATCGGCCGGGCCGATCACCTTCGACCAGGTATACGTCACGCCCATCGAGAAGCCCTTGCTAAAGCGGCGGTCGAGCGTCGATTGCAGCGAGTTGTACTGCGTGGTGCCGAAGGGCGTGATCAGCGTGGTGGGAGCCGAGCGGCCGAACAGTTGCTGTAAGGGGCGGCCGGCGTTATCGGCGCCGATCACCTGTCCGGAGTTGATGTCGAGATATCCGATCTGCCGGACCGAACGCGTCGCCACGTAGCCCGCCTGTCCCGAAAGTCCGAACGGGAGCTGCTTCTGGACGGTGAAGTTCCACGACTGGACATAACCTCGCTGCGTATCCTTCTGGGTGGTCACCACGGCGAAGGTCGAGGGCACGTCCAGAACGCCCGCGCTGGTACTGGGGACCGTCACCGGCGGGATGCCCTGGGCGATCGGGCTCACCCAGCCGAAGGAGGCGTTGGCGGGCGTGATGTTCTGGATCAGCAGCACCGGGTAGTTGGTCCGCAGCGGCCTTTGCAGCGAGAACGGATCGTAGGTGATGCCGTAGCCGGCGCGCACCACGAAGGTGTCGGTGACGCGATAAGCGAAGCCGATCCGCGGCGCGAAGAGTTTCTTGCTCACCGTCGCGCCGCAGTCCTGGGGAATCGAGCCGGCGCCGCACACCAGCATCTTGTTGATTGCCCCGTCGTAGAATTCCAGGCCGCGATCGGCGCGCGTGGGATACGGATAGTACTCCCAACGCAGTCCATACGACAGGGTCAGCTTGCGCGAGACGTTCCAGCGGTCGCGCACGTACATGCTGTAGTTCGACTGGCGCGTGTTGTATTCGTCGGGCACCTGGGTGATCTTGCCGACGTTGGTCGGCAGACCCAGCAGGAACGTCGAGTAGTTGTTGAACTGGTCGGCCGTGGCGCCGCCCGCCAGCACCGTCGGCCCACCGCCGAAGTTGAACCCGCCCTGGGCGCCGTGGCTGGCGCCGGTGGCCTCCGGTTGCAAGTGGTTCATGCCCGAGAAATAGATGTCCACTCCGAAGCGGACCTCGTGCGCGCCCTTGGTCCAGTTCAGATTGGCGACGTACTGGCTCTGCGGGTCGCGCCGGAAATACGGCTGGAATGCGTTCGGCACGCCCAACTGCGTGTAGCTGGCGACGGCGAACTGCGGCCATCCGCCTTCGAACCGCCGCGAGCCGTTGGTTCCGGGAATGCCCAGGAAGTCGAGTCCGAGCTTCTCATCCAGACGCCCCTGCTCGACGGATGTGTCCATGCGCGTCCAGCCGTAGTAGGCGTCAATGATCAGCCGGGGGCTGAAGATGTAGGTTCCGGCAAGCGTCCAGCTGAAGGTATTGCCGGTCCCGACGCCGGGGTTGCCGCCGGCCGCCGAGATTTCCGGTCCGCCCAGGGCGCCGAACATCTGCGCGTTGTCCATGTCGTAGTGCAGCAGGCTGAAGCGGCTGAACATGGTGAAATTCGACGACGGGTTCCAGTTCACTTTGGTGTCGGCGCGGTGGCGGTCGAAGATGTACGACCCGCCGGCGAAGTAGTTGTTGGTGAGTCCTGTCTGGTTGGGATTCGGCGTCAGGTCGACCAGCTTCTTGATGATCGGGCTGATGCGGTTGGCCGGAATCGTGTTGTTGGGGAAGGGTGTGCGACCCGTGCCGTTGGTCAGCGTGGTCGACGCCGGATCGTAGACCAGGCGCGGCGTCTCGCTCATGATGCCCTGCTTGGTGAGCGGTGTCGGAACCGTGCCCAGGCGCGAGGCGAACTCGCGATTGTACGTGCCCTCGTAGCTCATGAAGTAGAACAGCCGGTCTTTCTTCACGGGGCCGCCGAGCGTGCCGCCGAACTCGTTGTTCACCAGCTTGGGTTTGCGCGAGCCCGCCGGCAGGATCCACGGCTTGGCCTTTAGCGCCTGGTTGGTGTGATACTCGAACGCCGACCCGTGCAGGTCGTTCGTGCCGCTACGAATCTGAACGTTCACCGCCGCCCCGCCGGCCAGCCCCTGCTCGGCGTCGAAGCTGTTGGTGACGATGTTCACCGCGTCGATCGACTCCAGCGTCGGCACGAAGGCCGTCGCGTGCGGCAGCCAGGGCGCGATCGAGCTCGCCCCGTCGATGCGGGTGTTGTTGATGCTGTAGCTGACGCCGTTGACGTTGAAGGTCAGCGCTCGCGCCGGATTGGTCGGCACCGAGTGCGCGTTCGTCGGCGGCCGGAAGCCCGGCACGATCTTGAATAACTGCTGGTAGTTGCGCCCCAATGGCACCGGCAGGTTCTGGAACGTCTGGCTGGTGATCTCGGCGCGCACCTCGGAGCGGTCCGTCTGGAGCACCTGCGTGGCGGCGTTCACCTCGACGGTCTCGGCCACCGCGCCCAGTTGCAGCGTCACGTCGGCGCGGATTACCGAGTTGATGGAGACGGTCACCTCGCTGGTCGCCGTGCGGAATCCTTCGCGGGTCACCGTCACCGCGTACGTCCCCGCCTGAATGGTCGGAAAGCTGTAGGCGCCGATATCGCTGGTGATGGTCTCGCGGGCGACGTTGGTCTGCTTGTTGATAGCGACCACGCGCGCGCCGGCCACAGCGGCATCGCTTGGGTCTTTCACGTTGCCGACGATCGACCCATACAGGATCTGCGCGGCGGCGGGTTGCGTCAGGACGATCAGGGCCAGAACCGCGGCACCCAACTTCACGAACACGTTACGAAAGGTCACGTTGCCTCCCCAGTTGACAAAAAGACTCCGGCCGGTCGAGACGCCGGCTTCCTGGATAAATTGTTGATGAGTATACAGCGGTCGTGCGCCGCGTGCAAGGCCGTATCGGCCCCGCGAAACGCGATTTTACTCTCCTGCCGCCCGCCCGCGCCGCGATATAATCCGCTCGTGGACACGACTCGACGCCAGTTCGCCGGCCTCGCCGCCGCAGCCGCAATCGCCCGGGCAGCCCCGGTGCGGCCCGCCCGCGACGCCATGGACCACCTGCTGCTCGGCATCGGCGACCTCGACCGTGGCATCGACTGGGTGGAAGGGCTCACCGGAATCCGCGCCGTCGCCGGGGGCGTCCACCCGGGGGCCGGCACCCGAAACGCCCTGGCGGCGCTCGGCGGCCGCCGATACCTGGAGATCATCGCGCCCGACCCCAAGCAATCGGCGTTCAACTTCCAGATCGACATCCGGCCGTTGAAGGAGCCGCGGCTGATCAACTGGGCGGCGTCCAGCACCGCCGTCGACGCGCTGGCGGCGGCGGCGAAAGCGGTCGGCCACCAGGTCTTCGGTCCGCGCGACGGATCGCGCGCCCGGCCCGACGGCCGCACGCTCCGCTGGAAGAGCTTTGGTGTAATGCACGCTTTTCGAGGCCCGATGCTCGACCCCGTGCCGTTCTTCATCGAGTGGGCGGCGGGGTCGCCGCACCCGGCCGAGGATTCGCCGAAGGGAATCGAGCTGGTGTCGATGTCGGTGGAGCATCCGGAGCCGGAGAAGCTGACGGCGCTGCTACAGAAGCTCGAGGTCGATCTGAAGGTCTCGCGCGCCTCGACCGCGCGCCTCTACGCCACCTTGAAGACGCCCCGGGGCGTGGTCACCTTCACCTAGGCGGCCGTCAGCGCGGCTTGGCCAGCAACGGCCGCATCGCCAGGTTCACCACGATCATCGCCGCCGAGAAGGCGGGCAGGATCAGCAGCGCCGTCTGGAGCCGGCGCGGGTCGTCGCCGGCGATGCGCCCGATGATCGGCGAGCTTACCACCAGGCCGATCCAGCCGCTGGTGATCACGATCCCCATGGCCGTCGCCGTCATCTTCGGAAAGGCGTTGCCGACCATGGCCAGCGTCGTCGGAAACACGGGCGCCATCGCGAGCCCGGCGCAGAACACCCATACGCCGGCCATCTGCGCGCCCGTCGCCTGGAGCATTCCGTAGGTGGTCACCGTCATCAGGACGGCCGAGGCCAGCGTCACCGTCTGCGGGCGGACCTTGATGAGAATCGGCGCCACCGCGACGCGGCCCACCAGGATTCCCAGAGCGAAGCCCAGCGAGAGGATGTTCATCGACGTGGTCTCGGCGATTCCCTGCGACATCAGGTGGCGCGTCAGCCAGTTCCACACACCCACCTCGGCGGCGACGTACAGGAACAGAAACAGCGCCAGCAGAAAAAGCACCGGCTGGCCGAGCAGTTTGCCGGCCTCGTCGCGCTGGAAGCCGCGGCCGCCGCTGGGCGGCGGCATCTTCGTCGCCACGTGCACGCCCAACGTGATGGTGGTGAGGATGGCGGTCAGGTAGCACAGGCGGACCGCGTCGTTGTCGAGAAAGTTGCCGTGGATGAACGGGGTCGCCAGACCGCCCAGCCCGAAAAACAGGTTCAGGAAGTTCAGCACCGTCGCTCGCCGCGACTCGCTGACGTCGCTCACCAGCGCGTTGGCCGCCGTCACGATGATGCCGCCTCCCAGGCCCAGCAGCAGCATCAGGCCGACAATCATCCCGTAGCCGGCTGAATTCGGCAGGCCGAACAGCGCCACGGCGATCAGCGCCAGTCCCAGCAGCAGCCCCGCCTTCTTGCCCTTGTTGTCGATGAGCGGGCCGACGGAAACCGACGCGATCGTCAGCCCCAGTCCCTGGGCCAGCGCAATATAGCTGTTCTGCTCCGGCGTCAGCGAGAATCGAACGGACAGGTTGGGCAGGATCGTGCCCAGCATGGCGGCGATCATGCCGTAGACGAGTATGGCGAGAATGGCGGCGACGATGAGCATGGCGACCTCGGCGGTCTGCAATCTTATCAGAAAACCGTCGGGGGCAACATGCGCCCGATCGGGCTACCACACGTGCGACGCCACCAGCTCCGGCTGCGCCGGCGTGTTGCCGATCACCTTCACCTGAAGGACCACTTGCAGATTGCGATGCTCCCAGCCCGGCGCCAGCTTCCCGAGAATTCCGCCCAGCCGCTCGGGGTCGATCAACAGCCGCCCGGCGGCTTCCGTGCCGAACTGCTTCACGCCGGCGGCCACCACCATCAGCGGTCCGGGCGTGGAATTGCGGATGCGGCTGATGAGGATGTAGTCGGCCGGCGTCAGGCCGTCGGCAGTCGACTGGACTTCCCAGCGCCGGCCGGGCTGAGCCGTGTCGGCGATGAAGTTCTTCAGGTCCGGTCCGCGGTCGAAGCGGAATCTCCAGGACTGGCCGAGCTCCATGGTCCAGCGGTTGGTTATGGCGCCGATCAGGAGCACGGGCGCCTGCTTCAAGTCGGCGAACTGCACGCTGCTCGCGATGCGCACCCGCACCGCGCGGTTGCTGCGCCCGAGCATCGAGGCGATCTCGGTGGCCGCCACCATGTCGCCGAAGCCGACGTACTGGTTCGGAACCGCCACCAGGTCCGCGCCGGTCATCTCTTCGGCCGCCAGTTGCACGGGCCTCTGCATCGGAACGGGCGGAGGACCGAGTCGGTCCTCGCTGAGCCGCAGCGCGCGCGAGGAGGGGTGGTACACCAGCGGATTCCCGACCGCCAGCAGCATCGGCTCCGGGGAGTCCATCACCGGCGCCCAGAACCGGTCGAACGCCGCGACCGCCGGGTCGGTGCGTACCAGTGCGGCCGCCACCGCCAGTGCCGCCAGCGCCAGCACCACCACGGCCGCCACCAGACGCGTCCGGTTCCGCGACGCCGGCGGCGCCAGGATTCGGGTTTCGTTCTCGCGCGCCTCGGCGTACCGGAACTCGGGAGCGTACGACCCGGACGGCAGCTCGATGCGCACGCGCGCCGCAGCCCCGTCGGGCGTCACGTAGTATTGCGCCAGGCGCTTGCGCACCTCGCGCGCCCCCACGCGGACGATGGTGTCTTCTCCCAGGTCGGACTCGGGCTCGCGGCGGAACACCTCGGTGGCGACCGTGCGCTCTTTCAATTGCCCGGCTTCCCCGGCGAGCGACTTCTCACAGACGTATTCCAGGAACTGCTGGCAGCGTGTACTGCGGTGAAACGCGGGACTGAGGAGGATGTCCCTGAGCTGTCCGCGAATCTCCTCGCCAGTCGGACCGGCCGGGTCCAGCGCCGGTTCGGCCAAACGCATTCGTGTAGCGACATCTGCCATTGAATGGAACTCCCAGCTATGCCCGATTGTGTACCTTCAGGGGCAGGAAACGCAAGCGGCCCGTCCTGACCCTCCAGGGTCGCCGAGGGGCTCCGGACTCCCGGCCCGGTCCAACGGTAAGCCCCCTCCCGGAAGCCCGCTTACACGGTGAAGACACCGTGTAGCCCGTTGATTCGATCGCGAAACTGGCGTATCAACGTTGACACTAACGGATGCTGTCAGGGGTCTTGCGTTCAGAATCGACAGCCACGTTAGCAACAACTTAGCTCAGAGGAGACACCATGAAGCGTTCTGTCGCCGTCGGCATTGTCGCCGCATTCCTGTTAATTCTCTCCCTCGCCGGTCAAACGGCGACCGGAATCCTCCAGGGCCGGGTCAGCGACGCCTCCGACGCCGCCGTCCCCGAGGCCAAGGTGACAATCGAGGACCAGCGCACCGGCGTCAAGTTCGCGCTGACCACCAATTCCGAGGGCCGGTTCACTCAGCCGTTCCTGATCCCGAGCGACTACCGACTGACAATCGAGAAGACCGGGTTTCAGCGGAACGTCACCAGCGACATCCGGGTCGCGGTGCAGCAGACCGTGTCTCTCGACATCCCCCTCAAGGTCGGCGAGGTCTCGACGACCGTCGAAGTCACCTCCGAAGCCGCGCAACTGGCGACCTCCAACTCCAGCGTGGCGACCGTCATCGACGGCCGCCGTATCCTCGACATGCCCATGAACGGACGCAACGCCTTCAGTCTGACCACCACCGTCCCCGGCGTCATCCCCGGCGGCGGGTCGACCCCCTGGATCAGCGGCGGCCGCAACGCCTCCAGCGACATCACCGTCGACGGGACGTCGATCATCCTGCCGGAGAACAACACCGGCATCCTCCAGCTCGGCTACACGCCCATTGTCGACAGCATTGAAGAGTTCACGGTGATCACCAATTCGCTGGCGGCCGAGTTTGGGCGCACCGGCGGCGGGCTGATCAACGTGGCGACGCGGGGCGGGACCAACCAGCTTCACGGCACGCTGTTCGAGTTCCTGCGCAACAGCCAGCTCGACGCCAATACCTGGGCGAACAATCGCAACAATGTGGTCCGGCCGGCGCTTCAGAGAAACGAGTTCGGCGGCACCATCGGCGGACCGATCAAGATCCCCGGCCTCTACGACGGCGCCAACCGGACCTTCTTCTTCTTCAGTGAGCAGAGCGTACGGTCGCGCACCGCGGCCTCGTCAACCGCCACGGTGCCCATCGCCGCCTGGCGGACCGGCGACTTCTCCGACCTGCGCAACGGCAACGGCCAGCCCATCCTGCTCTACGATCCGCTGAACGTCGGCGCCGACAACAACCGCGTGCAGTTCGCCGGCAACATGATTCCGCAGACGCGGTTCAACACCGTGGGCCGCAATCTGCTCCAATACTGGCCGCAGCCCAACGCCGTCCCCACCAACGCCTTCACGAATCAGAACAATTACTTCAATTCGGGCAAGACGCCGGGACGCAATGACAAGTTCGACGCCCGCGTGGACCACAATTTCTCCGACAAGTTCCGGCTGTGGGTGCGCGCCTCGCGCGAGTTCGGCAAGGGACGGCCGTTCAACGGCTTCAACAATATCGCGACCTCCTCCGGCGACGGTCCGAACACCAGCAAGTTCCATAGCGTCGCCATTAACGCCGTCTACTCCTACAGCCCCACCAGCATCATCAACATCAACTACGGCCTGGGCCGCCGCAACTTCACGCGCTTCCCCTTCTCGCAGGGTTTCGACCTGCGCACACTCGGGCTGCCCGACTACCTCTATAACCAGGCCTCGACGCTCGGCCTCGAGTTCCCGCGCTTCAACATCGGCGGCAACACCAACATTTCTCCGCTCGGACAGGCGACCTTCACGACGCTGAAGGACCGCCCGACCGTGCACACCTTCCGGTCCGACCTCACGAAGGTGCTCGCCAAGCACACACTCAAGATGGGCGGCGAGTACCGCAAGTACTTCATCAACTTCACGCAGCTCGGGCAGCCCGACGGGCAGTTCGACTTTGGCTCGCAGTGGACACAGCGCGCCGCCGGAACCACCACCACCTCGACCACCCAGGGCAACGGCTTCGCTTCCATGCTGGTCGGCGTGCCGAACTCGGGCACCATCGAGCACACCTTCGATATCGCCAGCGAGAGCCTGTACTTCGGCTTCTACGCCCAGGACGACTACAAGATCACCCGCAAGCTCACACTGAACATCGGCGTTCGCTGGGACGTCGACACCCCGCACACCGAGCGTTACAACCGGCTCAGCTACTGGGACATCGACGCGGCGTCGCCGATCGCCGGGCGCGTTTCCGTGTTCCCCAATCTGAAGGGCGCAATGATGTTCGCCAACGCCGATCACCGCCGCCAGGTGCCGGTCGACAAGAACAACTGGGGCGGCCGCTTCGGCTTCGCCTATAAGATCAACCAGCAGACGGTGTTCCGCGGCGCCTACGGGCTCATGTATTCGCCGTCGGTGCTTCAAGCCGCCGGGACTTCCGGCAGCTCCGGCACGCAGGGCTTCCGCGGCTCCACCGGAATGATCGTCTCCACCGACAACACCAACATTCTCGCCAACCTCAGCAACCCGTTTCCGAACGGTTTCAACCTGCCGCTCGGACCCGCGGGCGGGCCGGCCACTGAGCTCGGCCTGGGAATTGGCGAGAGCTTCTTCAACGACTGGGTGAACCCCGTCGTTCAGCAGTGGAACGGCAACCTCCAGCGCGAGCTGCGCGGCGGGTGGGTGGTCGAGGCCGCCTACCTCGGCAGCAAGGGCCAGCATCTGCCGGACGGCGAGAGCAGCATGCAGTACAACCAACTCCCGGCGTCCTACTTCGCGCTCGGCAACCAGTTGCTTGCCAACAACGCCAACCTGGTGTCGAACCCGTTCTTCGGCGTGATCACGAATCCCAACTCGACGCTGGCGCGGTCGACGGTGCAATACTCGCAATTGCTGCGGCCGTTCCCGCAGTACACCAGCGTCGGGGCATTCCGCAAGCCGCAGGGCAACTCGCTCTATCACTCGTTTACCCTGCGCGTCGAGAAACGCCTCTCGCGCGGGCTCAACGTCCTGGTGGCGCTCACCACCGGAAAACTGATCGACGATGTTTCTCAGCAAGTGAGCTTCCTGGGCGCCGCGGGGCTCAAGCAGGACTTCTACAACCGCGCCGGCGAGCGCTCGGTCTCGTCGCAGGACGTCTCCCAGCGGCTGGTGATCAGCGCGCAGTACGATCTGCCGTTCGGCAAGGGAAAGCAATACCTGAGCTCGATGCCGACGGCGCTCGACTGGGCCATCGGCGGCTGGCAGGTGAACGCCATCGTCACCTACCAGGGCGGCACGCCGCTGGCGATCGGCAACGGCGGCAACTTCTCGAACGTCTATTCGGTCGGCCAGCGGCCGAATTCCAACGGGAAGAACCCGCTCATCACGGGCAGCGTCGACAGTCGCATCGCGAAGTACTTCGACACGTCGGTCTTCTCGCAGGCCGGCAACTTCACCTTCGGCAACGTCGGCCGCTTTCTGCCCAACGTCCGCGGACTGGGCACCAACAACGTCGACTTCTCGCTGTTCAAGAACCTGAAGTTCACCGAGCGCTTCACCGCGCAGCTTCGCGGCGAGGCCTTCAACATCGCCAATCACCCGGTGTGGAACAACCCCGGCACCACGGTCAACGACCTGGCGAACTTCGGCATCATCACCCAGAAGGGCGGCCAGCGCCGCCAGGTCCAGGTGGCGCTGAAGTTGTTGTTCTGAGCGCGCACAGCGGTGGGGCGGCGCTCCGGCGCCGCGCGGACCCTCCAGGGTCCGCCTCCGGGGAAGTGAGGCGGACCTCCGGGTGATACCATTCCTTCAATGAAACGCCGACGATTCGTTCAGTCCATCGCGGCCGTCCCCGCCGTGCCGGTCGCGATCGCGCAGCAAGCCCCGCGCGGCGGACCCGGCGCCGCACCACCGCCGGCCGCCGAATCCCAACTCGAGTTCGCGCATCCGGACGATCCCGCCGACCCCACGCCGCGCTTCTTCAATCCCCAGCAACTCGCCGCGCTGCGCCGGCTGTCCGGCATCCTGATGCCCGCTCTCAACGGCGCGCCGGGCGCGATCGAGGCTGAAGCCGCCGAGTTCCTCGACTTCCTGATTGGCGTATCGCCCGCCGACCGCCAGCAGCTCTACCGCAACGGACTCGACGCCCTCAACGCGCAGTCGAAGAAGCGCTTCAACAAGCCCTTCGCCGACTCCGACGCCGCTCAGGCCGACGCGCTCCTCGCCCCGCTTCGCGAGCCCTGGACCTACGACCCTCCCGCCGACCCGCTGGCGCGCTTCCTTCGCGCCGCCAAGCATGACGTGCGCACCGCCACCACCAATTCCAAGCAATACACCGCCGCAGCGTCCGGCGCTGGCGCACGGCGATTCGGCGGCGGCGGACTCTACTGGTATCCCCTCGACTGAGCCTTCGGTGAACCCATGGCCGCAACCACACACGATGTCCTCATCATAGGATCGGGCGCTTCCGGCGGCATGGCCGCCTACACGCTCACGAAGAAGGGAATCAAGTGCCTGCTGCTCGAAGCCGGACCCGCGGTCGACTTCGCGCATCAGCGCACCAACAAGGCCGTCCACGAGCTGCCTTATCGCGGCTTCGGCAAGCCCGGCCGCCACCCGCGAGTCAACCAGGCCAACGAGTTCAACGCCAATCAATGGGTCGACGAGACCCAGGTACCCTACACGCACGATCCCAAGGAGCCGTACAACTGGGTGCGCGTGCGCATGGTCGGCGGCAAGTCGCTGTTCTGGGCGCGCATGTCGTTTCGCCTGTCCGACTACGAGTTCAAGGCCAGGGACTTCGACGGCTTCGGCGAGAACTGGCCCATCGCCTACTCCGACCTCGCGCCCTACTACGACCAGGTGGAGCCGATCTTCCGCGTCGCCGGCCGCAAGGAGGGCTGGCCGCAGCTTCCCGACGGTATCTTCCTCGAGGACAACGCGCCCGACACCGAATCGATGAAGCGCTTCATCGCCGCCGGCGCCCCGCGCGGGATTCCCGTGACGAGGATTCGCCGCGCGATCGGCCGCGGCCAGTTCGCCAGCTCCTTCAATCTGTTGCTCCCCGACGCGCAGGCGACCGGGAACCTCACCATCGTCCCCAACGCCGTGGTACGCGAGATCTCGGTCGACAGGAACACCGGCCTCGCCAACGGCGTGCACTTCGTCGACCGGCAGTCGCGCCGCGAAATGCACGCCAAGGCGCGTGTCGTCGTGGTCGGCGCGTCATGTCTGGAGAGCACTCGCATTCTGCTCAACTCGAACATCGCCAATTCGAGCGGCGTGCTGGGGCGGTATCTGCACGACCAGTTCTACATCACCCCGACCGTCCAGGCCGCCGTGCCCGAGGCGCGCGACGGCAAGGCCCCGCGCGGCCTGATGGGAGGCAACGGCTACATCCCGCGCTTCCGCAACCTCAAGAAGGGCGAGAAGCACAACTTCATCCGCGGATATGCGGTCGACTTCTCGAGCGGCGGCAGCCCCGACGCCCGCTACTTCCCGCTCTACGGCGAGCCCTTGCAGCAGGCGCTCGACAGCTATCGCGGCGCGGGCTTCAGCTTCACGACAATGGGCGAGGTGCTGCCGCGCCACGAGAATCACGTGCGCATCGAGAAGGGCGTCGCCGACGCCTTCGGGATTCCGGTGCTGCGCTTCCAGTGCCGCTACACCGACAACGAGTTCAACATGGCCAAGGATGCCCTGAACACGCTCGAAGAAACCTGCCGCGCCGCCGGCTTCGAAATCCTCGCGCGCCGCGACCAGATGTACCCGCCCGGCCACAGCATCCACGAGCTGGGCACCTGCCGCATGGGCGACAATCCCAGGACCAGCGTGCTCAACAAATGGAACCAGAGCCACGACGTGAAGAACGTGTTCGTGGTCGACGGGTCGAGTTTTGTCACCGGCGGCACGCAGAATCCGACGCTGACGATCCTGGCGCTCTCGATGCGTGCCTCCGAGTATCTCGCCGAGCAGTTGCGGCGCGGAGAACTTTGATTAGCCGCGGATAAACGCAGATAAACGCAGATGAAAACCATCAAAACAATAACTAAGAAACCTCTCCGCATTTCTTATCTGTGTTCAACTGCGTTCATCTGCGGCCATCTAGCGCTTCCACTCGCCGCCCAGCCACGCCCCATCTCCCCCGAGCTCCACGCCGACCGCCGCGTCACCTTCCGCATCGCCGCCCCCAAGGCGGCGCAGGTCACCCTCACGGGCGAGTTCGCCCGCGGCGACCTCGCGATGACGAAAGACGACGCCGGCGTCTGGAGCGTCACCGTCGGACCCGTCGCCCCGGAGATCTACAACTACACCTTCAGCGTCGACGGCCTCCGCATGATCGACCCCGGCAACCCCAACGTCAAGACCGGCTCCACCGTCTCGACCATTCAGAGCATCCTCGAAATCCCGGGCGACGCGCCCGCCTTCCATGATCCCAAGCCTGTTCCGCACGGCCTCGTGCGCACCCACTGGTATCACTCGCGGTCGCTCAACGCCGCGCGGCGCGTCACCGTCTACACGCCTCCGGGCTACGAGCGCGACACCGCCGCGCGCTACCCGGTGCTCTATCTCTTCC
The DNA here is from genome assembly GCA_964515555.1 of uncultured Solibacteraceae bacterium. GTDB lineage: Bacteria > Acidobacteriota > Terriglobia > Bryobacterales > Bryobacteraceae > CAZEVY01. Next base: position 27,816 of record CAZEVY010000068.1, read on the forward strand.
ACGGTGCCAACGCCGACGAGACCGCCTGGATTCGCCTCGGCCGCGCCAACCTGATCCTCGACAACCTGGCGGCCGCGAACCGCGCGAAGCCGTTCGTCGTCGTCATGCCGTTCGGCTATGGGGTCCCTCCGGGCTCGCCCGGCGGCGCGCAGAACACCGCGCGATTCTCCGAAGATCTCCTCGGCGACGTGATTCCGTTGGTCGAATCGAGCTATCGCGTCCACACGGACCGCGACCGCCGCGCCATCGCCGGCCTTTCGATGGGTGGGGGCCAGGCGCTGGCGATCGGCCTGCGCAATCCCGAGCGCTTCGCCTGGGTCGGCGGTTTCAGCTCGGGCGGCGTGCGCGCCGCCGATCACGAGAAGACCGTCGCCGCGCTCGCCGGGAATCCGAACAAGTTCCGGCTCGTCTGGATCGGCTGCGGCGTCGACGATGGCGCCATGGCCGCCAATAAGGCCTTCTCGCAG
>CAZEVY010000069.1:0-28093 GCA_964515555.1 uncultured Solibacteraceae bacterium
GCGGCGACCGCGACCCAATCGATCTCCGGGCGCCGCGATTTGAGTTCCTCGGGGAGCCGTCGCGAGGCTTCCGAGACGATCTCGAGGGCGCGCACGACCGCGTAGACCGTCTTGCGATCGCCGGCAAAATCCTCGAATGTCAATCCGGCAGTGAAGGCGATGATGGAATCGACGTTATCGACGATGTCGCGCAGCCGCTGAGCAGGGTTCTTAGAAGGCATTCACGGCATCGCGCAGAATACCGTCGCGGAGAAGGGGTTTCAGGGTGGCGCGGTTCACAACGTCGCCGGAACCATCCAGTATTTCGTTGAGGTAGAGCTTCAGCCTGGCGTACTCGAACACCCCGATGGCCCGGTCGCAGTCGAGTTCCACAAGCACATCGATGTCGCTATCGCTTCGGGCCTCGCCTCGCGCCACCGAGCCAAAGACCGCGGCGTGCGCGACACCTAACCGCCGCAAATCGGTTTCATGATGGCGCAGCGTTTCGAGAACGTTGTCGAGCGCACCAACCATGCATCCAGCGTAAGCCTGCCCGACTATCCGGCGCAACGGCTCGGCACCACCCTCACTCGCCGATCCGGAAGGCCGCCATCTCGGAGGCATTGCGCACCAGCAGCACGCCGCCCGAAATCGCGGGGTGATTCCAGGTCTTCCCCTCGATGGCCTGGAAGCGCGCGAGCTCCTCGTGCTTCCCGGGCGACGCCTTCACCAGCGCCACCTCGCCGGTCTCGGTCAGCACCACGATGTGCGCGCCCGCCAGCACGATCTGCCCGTAGCCGTATCGGCCGCCCTTCCATTTCAGCTCGCCGTCGCTGGCCCGAATGCAGGCCATGATCCCCTCGTCGAGGCCGTAAACGTGCCCGTCGTAGAGCACGGGGCTGTTGAAGCGGCACTTCAGGCGATTGTTCGACCAGATCTCCTTCGCCGCGAACTTCTCGCCGGCGGCCGAGACCTCGACCAGCGCCGAGCCGTGCCCGTAGCCCGCCGAAATGAGGAATCGATTGGCGTCCACCACGATGGGCTGCGAGCTGTTGACGTCGAACTGCGTCGTCCACGGGTATTCCCACAGCAGGTCGCCCTTCTCGACGCCCAGGCCGACCGCGCGCTGGGCGCTGACGGCGAGAATCTGCCGCCGCCCGGCGAGCGTCACCAGCATCGGCGAGGTGTAGGCCTGGCGGTCGTCGAGCGCGCTCCAGACGCGCGCACCGTCGGCCTTTCGATACGCCACCACCGACTTGCCGCCGCCGCCGCCGGGCAGCACCACCAGCTTGTCGTCGACCACCAGCGGCGAGCACGACATCCCCCACTGGAGATTGGCCGCGCCGTTGTCGGCCAGGATATTCTTGCGCCAGACGAGGCGGCCGGTGCGGGCGTCGAGCGCCCGGAGCTCGCCCTCGGCGCCGAGCGCGTACAGCCGGTCCTGGTCGATCACGGGCGTGGCGCGCGGGCCGTCGCCGCCCATGGCTTCGCTGAATGCGGCGTCCCAGGAATCGGTCCATTGCTCGCGGCCGGTGACGAGGTCGTAGGCCGCGACCACTTCGCGGTTCCGCCGCTGCTCGATGGTGAAGGCACGCGCCCCCGCCACCACAAACGACGCATATCCGCCGCCGGCGGGCTGCCGCCACAATCGCGGGAGTCCACCCGCGGGCCAGCCGGTGCGGATGGGCGACTCGTCGTAGTGGCCGCGGCGGCCTGGGCCTCGGAAATCGGTCCAGTATCCGGCCAGCCTCGGCGCGGGCTTGTCGGCCGCAGGCGTTTCCACGGCGGGGGCCGCGACAGGTTGGGACTCGGCGGCGGGGGCGGCGGCCGGCTGCTTGCGGCTTTGCTCGAGGCGGGCGAAGCGGTCCTCGCTGCTGGTGAATGAGAAGATCGGCCGCATGCCGGAGCCATCGAGCTCGGCCTGGAGACCGTAGAAGAGGAACAGGTGGGCCAGGCCCAGGATCGCGATTACCAGGGTGCCGAGGATCTTGAAGACGACGCGCGCGGGGCGCATCCACAACAGCACCAATCCCGCCGGCGGAAACACCAGCGCCGCAGCCCACATCGCCCAGCGGGTGCGATACCAGGGCATGGTTCGGACGTCAGGCGGCGGCCAGTTTGGTCAGACGCACGGCCAGCCGGCTCTTGTAGCGGGCGGCGGTGTTCTTCTTGATGATTCCCCACTTAGCGGCGCGGTCGATGATGGAAAACGCGCCCGGCAGCGCCTTCTGCGCGCCGGCGGCGTCCTTTTCAGCGAGCAGCTTGCGCATGGCGCGGATCTGGTGGCGGAGCCGCGTCCGGCGCGTGCGATTGACCGCCGTGCGGCGCTCGATCTGCCGCGTGCGCTTGATCGAGGAGACATGATTCGCCATGGGTGATTGCGTACCTCGGAAGTGGTTTCTCACAGGATATCACGAGGGACGGGACTCCGGCTCGCGCTTTCGCCGGGCCGGACGGGTCTCCCCGGCGGCGCGCCGCCTCCGGTAACGCTATCGGGCCACCCTTGCCGCCGGGATCTCAACCTGATAAATTGTCGGGGTCGGCATGAGGCTCAACGACGTACGCCGGATGACTGTCCGCCGCCAGATGCGCGTGACTTTCGCGCTCGCCGGCGGGTCCGATTGCGTGATCGACGAGCACGGGCTGGGAAAGGCTCCGGCACGGACGGGGCCGCCCGATTTCAACATGGAAGAGGAGTTCGGTAGAGCGACGGAGTTCCTCGTGGAGCCGGCCCGGTTGGGTGCGGGACGCGCGAAAAGTCAGCCGCAGAAGCTGACGCGCCGCCAGCTCGAAGAGCTGGTGGGTCCGGGCGGACCCGTAGTGGAAACGGACCACGACGAGTAGGACATCGCGCGCGCCGGCGCGCGGGGGGGTGGGCAGGACCGGATTGGGCGCGGTTGCGCGTCCTCCGGCGTGTGGACGAAAACAAGGAAACGAAAATGGAAAAACAGTCTCAAAACATTCAAGAGGCGTTCCTGAACAACGCCCGCCGTGAAAAAACGTTCCTGACGATCTACCTGATGAGCGGCGTGAAACTTTCCGGGCGGATCAAGAGTTTCGACAAATACTCGGTGATCCTCGAAAGCAACAATCAGGAGCAGCTCATCTTCAAGCACGCCATCTCGACCGTGGTGGTGGCGCGAGGACTGCATTCCTCCGCGCTCCACACCACCGCCGGCGCCACCGGCTCCGGCGTCCCGGCGGGCCCCGCCGACCCCTCGGCCGGTTGAGGAGCCACCACCTGGCCCGAAGGCCCACCGCCACCCGGCCCGTTCACCGCGAGCGGGCGATTCTGGTCGGCGTCGATCTGAAACGGGCCGCGCCGCGCTCGCCTGTCGCGCCCGCGCCCGCCGATCCCGAAGAGTATCTCGACGAGCTGGCCGCGCTGGCGGTCAGCGCCGGCGCCGAAGTCGCGGGCCGTGCGATTCAGTCGCGCCCCAGCGCGGATCCGGCCACGTTGATCGGCGCGGGCAAAGTGGAGGAGCTCGCGACGCAGGCCACCGGCGACGCGGCCGACCTGGTGATTTTCGGGCACGACCTCAGCCCCACGCAGCTCCGCAACCTGGAGAAGGCGCTGCCGTGCCGCGTCATCGACCGCACGCAGCTCATCCTCGACATCTTCGCCCGGCGCGCCCGCACCCGCGAGGGGCAGTTGCAGGTGGAGCTGGCGCAGTTGAACTACCTGCTGCCGCGGCTGACCGGCCACGGCGCCGCGCTCTCGCGGCTGGGCGGCGGCATCGGGACGCGCGGTCCGGGCGAGACCAAGCTGGAGACCGACCGGCGCCGGATCCGCGCGCGCATCCAGAAAGTCCACGAGCAGCTCGAGTCGGTGCGATCGACACGCGGCGTGCAGAGGCGTCAGCGCCAGGACGTGCCGCTGGCGACGGTGGCGCTCATCGGCTCCACCAACGCCGGAAAATCGACGCTCTTCAACCGGCTCACGGGCGCCGGCGTGGTCGCCGACGCGCGGCTGTTCGCGACGCTGGACCCGACGGTACGCCAGCTCGAGCTGCCGTCGCGGCGGCCGGCGCTGGTGAGCGACACGGTCGGCTTCATCCGGGATCTGCCGGCGTCGCTGGTGAAGGCCTTCCGCGCGACGCTGGAAGAGGTCGCGCAGGCGGCGCTGCTGGTGCACGTGGTGGACGCGGGGTCGCAAGCGGCGCCACACCGCATCGCGGGAGTGCGGCGGGTGCTGGAGGAGATCGGCGCGGACGGGATTCCGCAGCTTCTGGCGGTCAACAAGATCGATTGCGTGGCGCCGGAGGATCGGGCCGCGGTGCGTAATGCACTGGTGGCGGCGGCCGGGGTGGAGCACGCCGCCGACGTCTCGGCGCTGACCGGCGAGGGCGTGGACCGCATGCTGGAGAAGGCCGACGCGCTGCTTCCGCGCGAGGCGCTCTCGCGGGCGGTCTTCCGGATTCCGGCCGGCGACGGCGCCAGCATCCACCTGGTCCACCAGCTCGGCCGGGTGCACTCGTCGCGGTACGAGCGCGCCTGGTGCGTCGTCGAAGCCGACGTGCCGGTATCCGTTCGACGCCGGCTGGCCGCGTTCCTGGTCTCGAGACGCGGCGATTGAGAGACCGCCCTCGGCAATGACGATCAGGCGGCCTGGGTATTGCGGTGAAGGGGCAACAACTGGTCCACGCGAACGGGGACGATCGCGTATGCCTCGCCATCCTCTCCGGCGAACTCAACCAGCAGCGCCGCGTCGCCGTCGCGCTCCAGATGCTCGACGACAGTACCCACTTGTCCGCGCGTCAGGCCATGATGCGGCATATCTTGCGTGAGGGCCACCGACGCCAGGAGTGGGATTGAAGGAGTCATCTTCCCTTCCGGATCACGTTGCAGGTCGTCAGCCGCGGAGAGTCTTCGGTAGCGCGAACAATCCACCCGCCTGCGGACAGTCGCCGCTCCGAAAGGCGTCTCCAGCACGAAGTCTACCACCTAGAGTCTTCCGTAAGCCGACTGGTTCGTCACCCGGCACGGCATGGTTTGAGCCGCCCGATTCAACTCCTGACGCAGCCAGGTTGCATCGGCGCGACCGATTCCGAGGGCTGCCTGGAATACCCGCGCCTTGTGCTTCCCGTCGAGATGACGTGGATCGAGACGGTAGTCGCGCAGTTTGGCCAGGTCTACGACGGCCCTGCCGGCATTGGGCAGCAGATCCAATCCTCATCCTCTCACTGAATCGCTCGGCTATAATCGGAGTCTGACCGCGTAATTCCCACCCCGCATGGAGCCTGCCGCAGCCACGCCCATGATCGAGGCCGACGGCCTCTCGAAGTTCTACGGCGACTTCGCGGCCGTCCGCGACGTCACCTTTTCCGTCCCGCGGGCGCAGGTGGCCGCGTTCCTGGGGCCCAACGGCGCCGGCAAGTCGACCACCATGAAGCTGCTCACCGGCTACCTGGCCCCCAGCGCCGGCGCGGCGCGCATCGCCGGCTTCGACGTGCAGCGCGACCGCATGGCGAGCGCCGAACGCATCGGCTACCTGCCGGAGAACGGCCCGCTCTACGCCGAGATGACGCCCCTCGGCCTGCTGCGATTCTTCGGCGAGGCGCGGGGACTCGGCGGCGCGCGGCTGCGCGAGCGCATCGACGCCGTGGCGGCGCTGTGCGCGCTGGGCGAGGTGCTGGAGAAGAGCATCTCGAAGCTGTCGAAGGGCTACCGCCAGCGGGTCGGCATGGCGCAGGTGCTGCTGCACGAGCCCGACGTGCTCATCATGGACGAACCCACCAGCGGCCTCGATCCCAACCAGGTGCGCGACGTGCGCGCGCTGATCCGCGATCTGGGGCGCACCAAGACGGTGCTGCTCTCGACCCACATTCTGCAGGAAGTGGAGGCGGTCGCCGACCGGGTCATTCTCATCAACGCCGGCCGCGTGGTTTTCGATGGCGCGCCCGCCGAGATGGCCGCTCACGGCGCCTCGATGGACGACGCGTTCTACGCACTCACGGGCGCGAAGCCGCCGGCTCCCGCCGTCCCCGTGGCTCAGGAGGAGACTTGTCCCCCCGCCGCCGAGTGACGCTGGCCGTCTTCAAGCGCGAATTCTTCGGGTACTTCAGCAACCCGACCGGCTACGTCTTCATCACGCTGTTCGTGTTCCTGAGCGCCATGGCGGCCTTCTGGCAGGAGCGCTTCTTCCAGAGCAACCTCGCCAACCTCGATCCCCTGAACGACTACTTTCCTTACCTGCTGGTCTTCCTGGCGCCCGCCATCACCATGGGACTCTGGGCCGAGGAGCGGAAACAGGGAACCGAGGAATTGTTGTTGACGCTTCCGGCGCGCGCCTCCGAGATCCTCCTCGGAAAGTACTTTGCCGCGCTGGGGATTTACACGGTCGCGCTGCTGTTCTCGCTGAGCCACGTGGTGGTGCTCGCCTGGCTCGGCAATCCCGATCCCGGCATGATCTTCTCGACCTACGCCGGCTACTGGCTGGCCGGCGCCGCGCTGTTGCCCCTGGGACTTCTGGCCTCGCAGGCGACCGACAATCTGACCGTCGCCTTCATCCTCGGGTCGCTGCTGTGCGCGATTCCCGTCTTTCTCCGGCACGCCGGGTCAATCCTCACCGGCGGCTCGCAGCGCCTCGCCGAGCAGCTCTCGCTGGCCGAGCAGTTCCGCGACCTGGCGCGCGGCGTGGCGACATCGTCGTCGCTGATCTACTTCGGCGCGCTGGCCGGGGCGGTGCTTTACGCCAACATCGCCATGGTGGGACGCCGCCGGTGGGTGCGCGCGCGCGGCGCGCCGAAGGTGGGACTGCACGTGTTCCTGCGGGCGGCGGCGCTGGTCGTGGCCGCGGCGTCGCTGACGGTGCTGGCGTCGCGGCTGGGCGGGCGCATGGACGTCACCTCGGAGAAGGTGCATTCGCTGTCGGAGGAGACGCGGCGGCTGATCCAGGCGATCGACCCGAAGCGTCCCGTGTTCATCCAGGCGTACCTGAGTCCCGAGGTGCCGCGCAGCTATCTGGCGGTGCGCGCGCAGATCGGATCGTTTCTGCGCGAGTATGGCGCCATTGGACGCGACCGGATCTTCGCGCGCGTGATCGAGACGTTGAAGTATTCGCCCGAGGCGCGCGAAGCCCGCGAGCGCTACGGAATCCAGCCGTTCCGCGTGCCGGTGACCGAGGAGAGCGCTTCGGCCGCCAACGAGATCTTCCTGGGCCTGGTCTTCACCTGCGGCTCCGAGGAGTTCGTGATTCCGTCCTTCGACCGCGGCCTTCCCGTGGAGTACGAGCTGACGCGCTCCATCCGCGTGGTGTCGCGCGCGCAGCGCCGCAAGGTGGGCGTGCTCCAGACCGGCGCGAAGCTGTTCGGCGGTTTCGATTTTCAGTCGCGCGCGCAATCGAACGACTGGTCGATCGTCGGCGAACTGCGCAAGCAATACGAGGTCTCGCAGATCACGCCCGACGCCGACTATCCCGACGATCTCGACGTCCTGCTGGCCGCGCTGCCGCACACGCTCACCCCGCCGCAACTGGAGCGGCTCACCGCCTATGTCCGGCGCGGGAAGTCCGCGCTGGTGCTGGTGGACCCGCTGCCGGCCTTCAACCTGAACCTCTCGCCGGCAGCCGCGCAACCGCCCGAGAATCCGCTGGGCGCGATTATGCCGCAGCAGCCGCCGCAGTCAGCCGCGACCGACGTGCGCCCGCTGCTGAACGCGCTCGGCGTCGAGTGGCAGCGCGACCGCCTCGTCTGGGACCAGTACAATCCGCACCCGCAACTGCGCGTGCCGCCGGAGATCGTCTTCGTCGGCAAAGGCAGCCAGTCGGCGATGCCCTTCCAGGCGAAAGACGATGTCACCAGTGGACTACAGGAGGTGGTGCTGCTCTATCCGGGCGCGATCAAGCCGCGTGGCGGCGACATCCGGTTCACACCGCTGATGACCACCGGAAAATCCGCCGGCACGCTGCTGTGGAACCAGCTCGTGCAGCGGTCGATTTTCGGCATGGGACTCGCCCAGGGCCTGCCGCACAACGTCTCGGGCGAGACCTACGTGCTGGCCGCGCGCGTCGCGCGCAAGGAGCCGCCGGTGAACGCGATCGTCGTCGCCGACGCCGATCTGATGGGCGAGGAGTTCTTCGAGCTGCGCCGCCGCGGCATCGAGAACCTCAATTTCGACAACGTCACCTTCGTGCTGAACGCGGTGGACGAGCTGGCCGGCGACCGGTCGTTCATCGCACTGCGCAAGCGGCGGCCGCGCCACCGCACGCTCGAGGCGCTGGAGCGCCGCACGCAGGTCTACGAGGAACGGCGCGCGCAGGAAACCGCGCAGGCGCAGGCGACCGCCGATCGCCGCCTGAAGGAAGCGCAGGCGCGGCTCGACCTCGCGGTGCGGCAGATCGAGATGCGCCAGGATCTCGACGAGCAGACCCGGCAGATCATGATCTCCAACCTTCAGACCGCGGAGAATCGCCGCTTGCAGGTGGCGCGCGCCAACATCGAGGACGAGCGCCAGCGGCAGATCGAGACGGCGCGCGCGTCGATGGAAGACTCGGTGCGGTCGATCCAGAACACCATCAAGCTGCTCGCCGTGACGCTGCCGCCGATTCCGGCCTTCGTTCTTTTTGTCTTCGTCTCGCTGCGCAAGCTTCGGCGCGAGCGCACACGCATCTCGACGGATCGGCTGCTCGGGAAGACCGCGGCATGAGCGAGCGCGTCAAGACCGTCGGATTCCTCGCCGCCGCGGCGGTGCTGGCGGCGCTCGCCGCCTACGTCGAGCCCGAGGCCGCGCGCCCGGCGATCTTCAGCGACCAGGGCGAGGTCTTCTTCGAAAAACTCCGCGACGTGATGGCGGTGCGCGCCATCGAAGTGGTGGACTACGACGAAGCCGACGCCGTCGCCCGGCCCCTCAAGGTGGAGATGCGCAAGGGGCGCTGGGTGCTCTCCTCGCACAACGACTACCCGGCCGAGGCGCGCGACCGCATGGCGAAGACCGCCGCCGAGCTGGTCGACCTGAAGAAGGACATCGTCGTCTCGGACCGCATCGAGGAGCACGCGCGCTACGGCGTCATCGACCCGCTGGACGCGAAGAACGCGAGCCTCACCGGCCGCGGCAAGCGGCTCACGCTGCGCGGCGCGCAGGGCGACGTGCTCGCCGAGATGGTGCTCGGCCAGCCGGTCAAGGAGCGCGCCGGGTATCGCTACGCGCGGCTGCCGGGACAGAAGCGCACCTACGCCGTGAAGACCGCCGCCGACCCGTCGGCGCGCTTCGAGGACTGGGTGGAAAGCAACGTGCTGCGCATCGCGGCGGGCGACGTGACGCGCATGGTGCTCAACAGCTACTCGATCGACGAGCAGATGGGACGGCTCTCGAACGTCGTGCGCATCGTGATGACGCGGGGTGAGAAGGACGAGTGGCGCGCCGAGCCGCCCGGCCGTCCGTCGAAGGCCGAGATGCAGCAGATGGTGGCGACGCTGGCGGCGTTGCGCGTGACGGGCGCGCGGCCCAAGCCCGCCGAGCTGGCGCGCCAGCTCAAGACCAAGCAGTTGCAGATGACGCTCGAGACCGTCATGTCGCTCCGCCAGCGCGGATTCTTCATCAGTCCGGACGGCCGGCTGCTGGCCAACGAAGGCGAGCTGACGGTGGAGACCTCGCGCGGCGTCGTGTACTCGCTGCGGTTCGGCGAGCTGGTCTCCGGGTCGACCGAGAAGGCCGAGGCCAAGGCGGGCGCGAAGGCGGGGGAGGACCGCTACCTGTTCGTCACGGTCGGATTCAACCCCAAGGGCGCGGCGGACCCGGAGGCGGCACAGAAGCTTGCGGCGTCGCTCGACGAGCGCTTCGCCGACTGGTACTACGTGATTTCGGGGCCGGACTTCGCGAAGCTGAGTTTGAAGAAGTAGCGGCTAAGTCTACTTCGCGCGCGGCGGGCTGATCATGATGTGCGCGCCCGCCGTGCCCGGATACATCAGCCACGGCGCCGTGCCCGACGTCGTCGAGAGGCCCGTCGACTCCGGTGTCGCGTAGGGCGTGTACACCACCCAGCGCAAGTAGGAATCGACCATCTCGCCCTTGGCGGCGTCGAAGCTCGCCCCGGTGAGCACGTAGAGCATGCGGGGCTGCTTCGGCATGGCGAGCTTGCCCTCGTCGACTTCCTTCCAGCGCAGCTCGTGCCGCTCCTTGCCCTTGTACTTCTCGGCGAGTTCGCGGCCGCGCGCCATGAACGGTTCCAGATCCTTGTGGTAGCAGGCGACGCTGACGCCCTTCTCGCGCGGATCGTCGGCCAGGCAGATGAGATCGTTGGTCCCCTGCCGCAGCGTGACGACCTCGGCCTTTTCGTTGAAGCCCAGCACGGTCGCCTGCGCGCGGCGCTCCTTGGGCGCGGCCAGCACCGCCGATGCGATCTGGTCGGCCGGCGGCGCCACCTCGACCGCCGCGAGGATTCCGGTCGCGAGAACCATGAGTCCGATTTTCATGAGTGAGCCTGCCTCCGCGGACCATTATAATGGCCGATCGACTCGCTCGCCGGGAGACCCGCTTGAAAGACTCCGTCCTCGACAACTTCGCGAAAGTCATGGGGCGCTTCGTGCCGGACGCCATCACGGCCTGCGTGTTCATGATGGTGGCGCTGGCCGCCGCCGCGGCGATCCTCGGCAACCCGGCGGTGCAGATCGTCGACGCCTACTACCGGGGCCTTTGGATGCTGCTGCCCTTCACGATGCAGATGACGCTGATCATCGTGCTCAGCGCCTGCCTGGGGTCCACTCCGTTTTTCCGCGCGCTCATCCGGCGGCTGGCCGCTCTGCCGCGGACGCCGGCGCAGGTGGTCACCATGTGCATCCTGGTGTCGGCGGGCCTGGCGTATCTGTACTGGGGACTGCACGTCGCGCTCGGGCCGATCGTGGCCGTGTACTTCGCGCGGGGCGCCGAGGAGCGCGGGATCGCGGTGGACCTTCCCTTCCTGTTCGCGGTGACCTGGGCGGCCGGATCGACCTGGCAGTTCGGTCTTTCGGCCAGCGCGCCGCTGCTGGTGGCGACGCCCGGCCACTTCCTCGAGAAGACCATCGGCATTATTCCCCTGGCGACGACGATATGGTCGCCGGCCGCGATCCTGCACGAGGTGCTGTTCCTCATCGCCGTCGTCGCCGCCGGGCGATGGCTGATGCCGAGGTCGGCGCATCCGCTCTCGCACTTTCCGGGGACGGCGAAGCTGGCGGAAGCCGCCGCACCGGCGTCCGGCGGGCCGCTCACGGCAGTGGAGCGGCTGGAGCGTCACCGCGGAGCGGCGATGATTCTGTGCGTGGCGCTCGGCTCGTGGCTCTGGTATCACTTCTTTTTCCGCCGCGCCAGCCTGGACATCAACTCGCTCAACACCATCCTGCTGTTCTCGGCGCTGCTTCTCCATGGCAGTTTTCACCGCTTCACGCACGCGCTCCAGTCGGCGGTGACGTCGGCATGGCCGGTGGTGGTGCTGTATCACCTGTACGCCGGAATCGCCGGGCTCATTCAGCACACCGGGATCGGCGAGAAGATGGCGGGCGCGGTAGCGTCGATCTCGACGCCCCATACCTTTCCGTTCTTCACGGCGCTGATCTCTACGGTGTTCGCGATCTTCATTCCGTCGAGCGGCGGCCAGTGGGCGATTCAGGGATTCGTCACCGTGAAGGCGGCGGAATCGGTGGGCGTCTCGGTGCAGCGCGGGATTCTGGCGATGTCGGTCGGCGACCAGATGGGCAACCTGATCTCGCCGTTCTGGTACGTGGTGATCGCCGGGATCGCGCACGTCGACTTCCGCGGCTTCTTCGGCTACGGACTGATGTTCGCCGCGATCTGGTTCGCGATCGGCGTGGCGGTGTTCACCTTCGCGCCGTGCTGAAGGCCGCGCGCGCCCCCGCGTCCGGCTCGCATACCATGTGTTCATGCGACTCGCACTGTTCACGCTCGCCATGATGATGCCGCTCGCCGTGGCCGCCAGGGACACCTTCATCGTCTACATCGGCACCTACACGCGCGGCGACAGCAGGGGCATTTACGCTTACCGTTTCGACGCCGCGACCGGAAAGGTCGAGTCGCTGGGCCTCGCCGGCGAGGCCGTCAATCCGTCGTTTCTGGCCGTGCATCCCAACCGCAAGTACCTCTACGCGGTCGGCGAGACGGGCAGCGCCGGACAGCCCGGGTCGGTGACGGCGTTCGCGATGGATCTGGCGAGCGGCAAGCTGCGCCGCATCAACCAGGTGTCGTCCGGCGGCGCCGGGCCCTGCTACGTGGAGGTGGACCCGACGGGCCGCAACGCGCTGGTCGCCAACTACGGAGGCGGCAGCGTGGCGGTGACGCCGATTAACGCCGACGGCAGCCTGAAGGAGCCGTCGTCGTTCGTGCAGCACAAAGGCGAGGTCGCCGATCCCAAGCGTCAGGGCGGTCCGCACGCGCACTCCATTCACGTCTCGCCCGACCGGCGCTACGTCTTCGCCGCCGACCTGGGGCTCGACCAGCTCATCGCCTACCGCTGGGATCCCGCCGCCGGAAAACTCGCTCCGAACGATCCGCCGTTCGCCAAGCTGGCGCCGCGGTCCGGGCCGCGCCACTTCGCGTTCCATCCGAACAAGAAGTTCGTCTACGCGATCAACGAAATCTCGCGCACCGTGACGGCCTTCGCCTACGAAGCGAAATCCGGCTCGATGCGCGAGCTTCAGACCGTGCCCACCGTGCCGCCCGAGGTGACCACCGGCTCGACCGCCGAGATCGTGGTGCACCCTTCGGGGAATTTCCTCTACGGCTCGAATCGCGGGCACGATTCCATCGCCGCGTTTCGCATCGACAAGAAAAAAGGCACGCTGACGCCGCTCGGGACGTTTCCCACCGAAGGCCGGACGCCGCGCAACTTCAACGTCGACCCGACGGGCCGGTGGCTGTGGGCCGCGAATCAGCAGTCGAATACCGTCGTGATCTTCAAGGTCGACACCCGGAGCGGGAAGCTGGAGTCCGCGGGCCAGAAGCTCGACGTGCCGGTGCCCGTGTGCGTGCGCTTCGTAAAGGTGGATTAGAGCACCGGCAAGGCCGCCGTCATCTCGATCTCCAGCCGCGCGTGGGATTCGCGCAGCGCCGATTCCACGTCGGCGGGCGAGTTCGCGCGCGCGAAGAGGAAGCCCAGATAGGTCGACCCTTCGGGCAGGGGACGAAGCCGGTGGCCCGCCTTCGCGGTGATGACGACCTCTTCGATCCCGGCGACTCGGGCCGCCGCCTCGACGCCGCGCGCCTCGACGAAGACGCCCTCGCGCGGAATCGGAATCATCATGACGCCGCTGGCCGCGGTTTCGCGGCGCACGCCCGCGACATCCTCGCCGAGCGCATGCCGCGCGATGAGCTCTTCGAGCGGCATGCCGCCGTCGAAGCGCAGCGCCTTGGCGCACAGTCCGCCGATGGGCCGCGCGGCGACTTCGAGCATCCACACACCGCGCGTGTTGACGCGCATCTCGGCGTGCACGGGACCCTGCGCCAGGCCGAGCGCGTCGACGGCGCGCTGCGCGGCCTCTGCGATCGCCTGTTGCGTCGCGGGAGACTCACGCGAGGGGGTCACGTAGATGGTCTCCTCGAAGAACGGCCCGTCGAGCGGATCGGGCTTGTCGAAGATCGCCAGCGTCGCGAGGCGGCCGGCGGCGACCAGGCCTTCGAGCGCGAACTCGCGGCCCTCGATGAAGCTTTCCACCTGAACATAGCGGTCCTCGGGGTCGTGCAGGCGGCGGATGTCCGGCTCGTCGAGCAGCGCACGGATGCGGTGGAACGCGGCGCGGAATTCATCGGCACCATTCGCGCGGATGACGCCGCGGCTGGCCGAGAGGCCGAGAGGCTTCAGGACACATGGATATCGCGCGCGTTGCGCGCTCTCAGACGGGTCCTCGTCGACCGGGACGCGGAAGAACGGCGGCACGGGCAGCCCGGCATCGCAAAAGCGCTCGCGCGCGATGTGCTTATTGCGGGAAGCGGCGACGGCGCGCGCGGGATGGAACGGCGCGCCCCAGCGCTCGGCGATGAGCGCGGCGATGTAGCTTGGCCGGTCGCCCACGGCGGCGACGCCGTCGCACCGCGCGGCACTGGCGGCGGAGGCGGCGGTCTCCTCGGGATTCTCGAAGCGCAGCGCGATGGCGCCGTCGGCCCAGGGGTCGTCCATGACGTGGCAGCGGTCGGTGGCGAGCTGGACGTCGGCCCCGAGCGCCGCGGCGGCTTCGGCGAATCGCCGGACCTGGTAGCCGGTGGTTTCGGCGACCAGCAGGAGGCGCTTGCGCGGCATCAGGACCGCTCCCTTCGGTCGCGGCTCGGGCGGCTCCGCATCAGACCAGGGCGACCCGCCCCGGCACGGGTTCGGCTCAACAATACCAGGGCTCCGTCAGGTAAGGGATGGTCGCGCGCGCGGCGAGATGCAGGTCGGGCGGCGCGCCCCCCTCGGAGGAATGGTGGGCCTCGCGCCAGATGCACTCGAAGATCTCGCGACGCGACGCCCCGCGCTTCTGCTCGCCGTCGATCAGGCGCATGAGCCGATCCGGCATCGCGTCGAGGGACGGGTCGTCGTGGCGCCACGGATGAATCAGCAGCGTGGGGTCGAAGACGCCGGCGCACGCGCGGATGTCGTCGAGTTCGAGGAGCCGCGAGCCGGCGGTGATGAGCAGGCGGAGCGCGAGCTGCACGGGCGCGGCGTTCTCGACGAGATCGAGGTCGGCGAGGACTCGGAGAAGCTCGCGGTAGCCGGCCCAGGTGGTCCAGGGCGTAAAGGGAATGAACGTCGGCGAAAGCGCGAGGCCGGTCTCACGGAAGGCGGCGGCGACCGCGAAGAAGTCGGCGCGGGTGTGGCCCTTATCGAGCTTCGCCAGCACGGCGTCGTCGATGGATTCGACGGCCGAGGTCACGAACGCGCAGCCGGTGCGCGCGAGCGCGGGCAGCAGGTCGCGGCGCTGGAGAAGATGCTCCACCTTGATGGTGACGTCGTAGGTGAGCGCGGGGCGCTCGCGGTGCAGCTCCTCGACGATTCGCATCCCGTGCGCCGGGCCGTTGAAGAAATCCGGATCGCCGAAGGTGATGTGTTGCGCGCCGGCCTCCACCTGCGCGCGGACGTCGGCCAGCACGACCTCGGCGGGGACGACGCGGAACGTTCCCTGGTATACCGGCACGACCGGGCAGTGCCGGCAGAGGTGCTTGCAGCCGCGGCTGGCCTCGGTGTAGCCGGCGGCTTTGCGGACGCCGTTCGCCTCCAGCGCGGCATAGCGCGACAGCGGGGCCAGATCGCGGCGATCGGGCGCGAGAAACGGGATGCGGTCGAGCGAGATTCGCGCGGGCGTCGCGCCGTCCTCGCCGCGGGCGAGGCGGCGGGCGAGATCCAGCAGCATGGGCTCGAACTCGCCGCTGAGAATCGTTCGGACGCCGAGCGAGCGGAGGAGCGTTTCGTTCAGCGCCGCGTAGAGGCCGTAGCAGGCGACGTGCGCCGTGGGATTCACGTCGCGCAGCCGCTCGATGACGGGCGCGGCCAGGCGGGTGGCGGTGTGCATCGGCAGGTGAAACGCGGCCAGGTCGGCGGCGCGCGCGTCGTCGAGCGGGAGCGGGTCGACCGAGAGATCGACGCAGCGGACTTCGTGGCCGTCGCCGCGGAGCCAGGCGGCTGGGGAGGCGAGTCCGAACGGCTGATGGCCGAGATCGTAGGTCGAGATGAGGAGGACGTTCACCGCGCGGGACGGCCGCGGCCCTCGGCAATGCGGTAGAGCTTCGACGCGGTGCGGATGACGAGGCTTCCGCGCGCAATGGCCGGGGTCGCCATCGTCAGCTCGTCGAGGCGGTTCCTGCCGAGCAGCTTGTACTCGGGCCCCGCCTGAATGACGAACGTGTCGCCGTCCTCGCTGAGCGCGAATATCTTGCCGTTGTAGGCCCAGGGCGACGATGTGAACGCCCCGGACTCGGGGTCGATGCGCTGCTTGCCGTAGATCTCCTTGCCGGTGCGCGCGTCGTGCGCGGTGAAGAAGCCGCGGTCGAACAGCGTGTAGTAGATGTCGCCGTAGACGATGGGCGACGGATTGTAGGGGCCGCCCTGCGGCAGGAACCACGCGAGGAATTCGCCGGGCGCTTCCGCCGACTTCGGCGTGATATCGCCCGAGGCGCCTGGTTTGATTGCGAAGGCCGGACGCTGCTGATCGCCGACGTAGCCCGAGGCGATGTAGAGCAGCCCGTGCGCGGAGAACGGCGTGGGGATGACGAGGTTCGACATGCCGCCGAGCTCCCACAGCACCTTGCCGTCGAGATCGTAGGAGCGCACGCGCGTGCGGCCGGGGACGACGATCTCGGTGCGCTTGCCGTTGGTCCACAGATAGGGCGTCGCCCACGTGGACCGCTCGTCGCGCGCGACGCGCCAGATCTGCTTGCCCGTGCGGCGGTCGATCGCCAGCAGCGCGGACTCGTCTTCGTTGTCGGCGACGATGTAGAGGCGCTCACCATGCAGCATCGGCGAAGAGGCGGTGCCCCATCCCATGTAGGTCTTGCGCGGCGGGAACGGCATCGACCAGAGAATCTTGCCGGCCTTGTCGAGCGCGTAGAGGCCGACGTTGCCGAAATAGGCGTAGAGGCGCTCGCCGTCGGAGACCGGCGTCTCGGAGGCGTAGGTGTTCTTCAGGTGGCGCGACTGCGGCGGCGCGCCGCGATGCACCTCGCGCTCCCAGGCGATCTTGCCGGTATTGAAATCTAGGGCGAATACTACCCAGCGATGCTCGTCGGTCGGCGCCGGACGCTCGCCGCCGAAGTAGAGGCCCTTCTTGATGGGCTCGACGTCTTTGGAGGGGATGACGGAGGTGACGTAGATGCGGTCGCCGGAGACGATGGGGGAGGACCAGCCCCAGCCGGGGATGGTGGTGGACCAGGCGACGTTCTCGGTGGCGCTCCACTTTTCAGGGAGTCCTTTTTCTTCGGCGACGCCGGTGGACTTGGGGCCGCGGAACTGCGGCCAGTCGGCGAAGGCCGTCGCGGCGAGAGCGAGGAAGAGGATGGGTTTCATCGGCGGGTCCTGGACTTCATGATAGCGCGGCGGCGCTGGGGCGCTCCCCACCGGGACCTACTCGTCGTCGGTGGTGTCCAGAAAAACGCTGGCGAAGGCGCGATCGAGAAGGTCCGGCGCGAGCGCCATCGGGCGGCGCTCGAAGCGCATCAGGTCGATGGCGTGGGTAAGGACATCGCGCGGATGGCAGCGTCGGCGCTTCTTCCCAGTCCCGCGATAGTGGCGCTCCAGGAACCCGTCGATCAGCTCCGGGGGCGCCTCCAGGCCGTTCGATTCGGCGAAGCGGCGGAAGATCTCGGTGTACTCCTCTTCCTCGGGGTTCCGGAGCAGCATCTTGTACTGGATGCGGCGCAGGAAGGCCTCGTCGCCGAGCTGGTGCGGCTTCAGGTTCGACGAGAAGATGAGAAACGCCTCGAAGGGCACCGTCATCTTGCCGCCGTTCTGAAAGTTCAGATAGTCGACCCGCCGCTCCATGGGCACGATCCAGCGGTTCAGCACCTCGGCCGGCGTGGCGCGCTGTCGCCCGAAGTCGTCGATCATGTAGATGCCGTTGTTGGCCTTCAGGTGCAGCGGGGCGTCGTAGAACTTGGCCACCTGGTTGTAGCTCAGATCGAGCGACTCCAGCGTCAGCTCGCCGCCCGAGACGATGAAGGGCCGCCGGCACCGGAACCAGCGCTTGTCGTAGGTCGGTTCCCAGGTGAGCGCGATGGACGACTCCTCGTCGTCGGCCTCCAGGTGATGATAGATCGGGTCGAACATCTGGATGATCATTCCCTGGAACTCGATGGCGTGGGGCACGTAGATCGGCGAGCACTCGATGCGGAACAGCGCTTCGGCCAGGTAGGTCTTGCCGTTGCCCGGAGGGCCGTAAATGAGGAACGACTTGCCGGCGTTCACCGCCGGGCCCACCTGCATGAGCTGCTCCTCGGTGATCACCATGTGGCGGAAGGCTTCCCTCAGCGCTTCGACGGTGAGCCAACTGTCGGGCAGGCGCTGGGCGTAGACCATCTCCTGGTACTGCGCCAGCGGAACCGGCGCGCGGCCCACGTACTGGTTGCCCTCCAGAAACTCGCGGGCGCGCAGCGTGCCCGCTTCGGCCAGCGCGAAAATCGACGACACCGCGCCCATGCCGAGCGACCGGCGCACGGCCACCAGGTGGTGCCTCTTCAGATACTCGACGATGCCCTCGATCACGCTGAACTTCAGTCCCAGGGTCATCGACAGGTCGCGTCCCAGGGTCTCGCCGCGGAAGTAGAGGGTCTTGAGAATGAGCTGCTCGATCAACGACTCCGAGAGGCCCGTGTCGGCGATCGATTCGGGGATGGAGGGCGTGGGCAGGCCGGGCGCAGTCGTGGCCTCTGCTCCGTTGGAGCCCTGCGCAGCGTCCCAGGAGCCCGGGCTTTCCGCGGTCAGGGCCGGATCGAGGGCGTCCAGGGTCTCTGCCATAGGCGGGATCTAAGGTACTTATCGGCAGAAAAGCGCCCGGCAGTAGGGATGGCGTAAGGCGTCGTCCCCACCCCTCGCACCGGCGGCCGGTACCGCCCCAGCCGCGAGGCACTTGATGGATCGAGTTGTACTATCCTAATCTGAGCCACTGATCTGGGACGAAGTGGGTCGACGGAGCCTATAGCCGATGGCGCAGATCTTTCATCCCAGCACGAACACGATCTCCAAGGTGAGCATCTTCGGGGCCGTGTTCTTCGCCGGCGGACTGCTGTTTGTCATCAACGGCGTGAACCGGTCGAGCTACGTGACGCAAGTCGGAGTGGCGCGCGACCAGCCTGTTCCCTTCAGCCATAAACATCACGTCGGCGGACTCGGCATCGACTGCCGCTACTGCCACACGTCGGTCGAAACGTCGGCCTTCGCCGGGCTGCCCGCCACCGAAGTCTGCATGAGCTGCCACTCGCAGATCTGGGCCGACAGTCCCATGCTCGAGCCCGTGCGCGCCAGCTTCCGGTCGGGCCGTTCGATCGAGTGGGTCCGCGTGCACGACCTGCCCGACTTCGCGTATTTCAACCACAGTATTCACCTTAGAAAAGGCGTCGGATGCGTCTCCTGCCACGGACGCGTCGACCAGATGCCGCTCATGTGGCGCGAGAACACGCTGCACATGGAGTGGTGCCTCGACTGCCATCGCGCGCCGGAAAAGTACGTCCGCCCGCGCGACCAGGTCTTCAACATGAGCTGGCAGCCGGCGGAGCCGCAGGCGGCGCTCGGCGCGCGGCTCGTCAAGGAATACAACATTCAGAAGAAGCTCGACTGCTGGGTGTGCCATCGATGAGTGAGCAAGTCCGGCAGTGGCGCAGCCTCGAAGAGTTCGCGGACGACCCGCGCTTCCGCGAAATCGTCGAGAACGAATTCCTGCCCGGCGTCTCGGAGTGGAACGAGTCTCCCTTGAAACGCCGCGAACTGCTTCAGCTCCTCGGCGCGACCATCGGACTTGCCGGACTCGCCGGCTGCACGCGCGAGCCGGTCGAGAAGATCGTCCCCTACGTGCGCGCGCCCGAGGACGTGATTCCCGGCCGCCCGCTCATGTACGCGACCGCCTTGCCGTTCGACGGCGTCGCGCAGCCGGTGCTGGTCGAAAGCCACATGGGGCGCCCGACCAAAATCGAAGGCCACCCCGATCATCCCGCCAGCCTCGGCGCGACCAACATCTTCGCGCAGGCAGATATCCTCTCGCTCTACGATCCGGACCGCGCGCAAGTGGTCGTGCGCGAAGGGCGCATTTCGAGCTGGGTGGCGTTCGTCGCCGCGCTCGGCGTGCTGCGCGAGAGTCACCTGGCGCGCAAGGGCGAAGGACTTCGCATTCTCACCGGCAGCGTGACGTCGCCGGCGCTGGCCGCGCAGATCCGCGACACGCTGGCGCGGTTTCCGCAGGCCAAGTGGCATCAGTACGGTCCCGTGGGACGTGGTGCGTCGTACCTCGGCGCGAGACTCGCCTTCGGCGAGCCGCTGCATGCCATACACAAGGTCGGCCAGGCCGACGTGATTCTCTCGCTCGACGCCGATTTCCTGTACGCCGGCCCCGCGGCCGTGCGGGCCGCGCGCGACTTCGCCTCACGCCGCGACCCGGCGGGCAAGATGAATCGCCTCTACATGGTCGAACCCGCGCCGACGATCACCGGCGGCATGGCCGATCATCGGCTCGCGCTGGCGGCGTCGGAGGTCGAGAATTTTGCGCGGGCACTAGCGGCGGCGGTCGGCGTAGGTGTCGCGGCGATGGCGACGAAAGCTCCCGCCAACTGGATCAAGGCAGCGGCGGCGGATCTGGCGGCGCATCGCGGATCGTCGCTGGTGATCGCGGGCGATCAGCAGCCCCCGGCCGTGCACGCGCTGGCGCACGCGATGAACGCCGCACTCGGCAATATCGGCAAGACCGTGACGCTCACCGCGCCGATCGACGCCGAGCCGGTCGATCCGTTTGCCTCGATCTCCGAGCTCGCCGCCGAGATGGAGGCGGGACGCGTCGAGACGCTGGTGATGCTCGGCGGCAATCCCGTCTACAATGCGCCCGCCGATCTGCGGTTCGCCGAGCGCATGAAGAAGGTCGCGCATCGGATCCACTTGAGTCTCTACGACGACGAGACCTCGGAGCTGTGTCACTGGCACGTGCCGCAGGCGCACGCGCTCGAATCCTGGGGTGACGGGCGGTCGGCCGACGGCCTCGTCACCTTCACGCAGCCGTTGATCGCGCCGCTGTATGCGGGCCGGTCGGCACATGAAATGCTCTCGGTGCTCGCGGGGACGCCGGACCGTTCCGATCTGGAGCTGCTGAAGAATTACTGGCGGGCACAGACGAAGGAGCAGGACTTCGACGCCTGGTGGGAGCGCGCCATCCACGATGGATTCCTGAAGGACTCCGCGCCGCCCGCGAAATCGCCCGTGCTCCGAAAGGATTTCGCCGAGGCGATCGGCACGGCGCCGGCGGCGGGGAACGGCGTGGAACTTGCCTGGCGCCCCGACCCGACCGTGTGGGACGGCCAGTGGTCGAACAACGGCTGGTTGCAGGAGCTTCCCAAGCCGCTCACCAAGCTGACCTGGGACAACGCCGCGCTGATGAGCCCCGCGACGGCCGGGCGTCTGGCGGTCGCCAGCGGCGACGTCGTCGACCTGGCGCTCGGAGGCCGCACGGTTCGCGCCCCCGCGTGGATACTGCCGGGGGTCGCCGACGAAACGGTGGTCGTGCATTTCGGCTACGGGCGCTGGCGAGGCGGGGCGCACGCGACGGGCAGCGGCTTCAGCGCCTACGCGCTGCGGCCGGCGCCGCACCGCGGCCATGCATCGGGTCTCGCGATCCGGAAAACAGGCGCGACGAAACAGCTCGCCGTGACGCAGGAGCACCACAGCATGGAAGGCCGGCAGTTGGTGCGCGCCGGATCGGCGGAGCAGTACCGCAAGGACGCGCATTTCGCGCAGCACATGGTGCACGAGCCGAAGATCGAGCTGCCGCTCTATCCGGAATTCAAGTACGAAGGCTACGCCTGGGGCATGGCGATCGACCTGAACGCCTGCACCGGCTGCGGCGCCTGCACCGTGGCGTGCCAGGCGGAGAACAACATCCCCATCGTCGGACGGCGCGAGGTGGCGCGCGGCCGCGAGATGCACTGGATTCGCGTCGACCGCTACTTCGAGGGGCCGCCGGAAGCGCCCGCGATCCTGCACCAGCCGGTCGCCTGCATGCACTGCGAGGACGCGCCTTGCGAGGTGGTCTGCCCGGTGGCGGCGACGGCGCATTCGAGCGAAGGCCTGAACCAGATGGTGTACAACCGCTGCGTCGGCACGCGATACTGCGCCAACAACTGTCCTTATAAAGTCCGGCGGTTTAACTTCTTTCTGTATTCCGACTGGACGTCGGCGAGCCTGGAGCCGATGCGCAACCCCGACGTCACCGTGCGCAGCCGCGGCGTCATGGAGAAGTGCACCTACTGCGTGCAACGCATCAACTCGGCTCGCATCGAATCGGAGAAGGAGGGCGTGAAGATCAAGGACGGCGAGATCGTCACCGCCTGCCAGGCCGTTTGCCCGGCGCAGGCGATCGTCTTCGGCGACATCAACGACCCGTCGAGCCGCGTCGCGAAGCTCAAGAAGGACGCCCGCAACTACGGGCTGCTGACGGAGCTGAACACCAAGCCGCGCACGTCGTACCTGGCGCGCATACGGAATCCGAATCCGGAGCTGGGATGAGGACCTTTTTTGAAGGCCGGCTGAAAGCCTTTGAGAGCATTCGATGACCCCAAACGAGCCGCCGGTCGAAGTCGAAGAGCAGCCGATCATCGGGCCGGGGCACTCCTACGCCACCGTCACCGACCAGATCAGCGCGATCGTTCTGACCCGCCACACGGGGCTGCCGTGGTACTGCGGCTTCACGATCGCCTTCCTGCTGGCGATGGGCCTGTTCTATTCGCTGGCGATGCTGGTGCTCCGCGGCACGGGCATCTGGGGCGTCACCGCGCCGGTGGGCTGGGGATTCGACATCATCAACTTCGTCTGGTGGATCGGCATCGGCCACGCGGGCACTCTCATTTCCGCGATTCTGCTGCTGCTGAGGCAGGAGTGGAGGACATCGATCAACCGCTTCGCCGAAGCCATGACGCTGTTCGCCGTCTCCTGCGCGGTGATTTATCCGCTGTTCCACACGGGGCGTCCGTGGCTCGCCTACTGGATGCTGCCGCTGCCGAACACCATGGGCACCTGGCCGCAGCCACGCAGCCCGCTGTTGTGGGACGTCTTCGCCGTCTCGACCTACGGGATGGTGTCGCTGCTGTTCTGGTTCGTCGGGCTGATCCCCGATCTCGCCACACTGCGCGACCGCGCGCACTCGCGCTTCGCGCAGATCGTCTTCGGCATCCTCGCGATGGGGTGGCGCGGCTCGGCGGCGCACTGGATGCGCTACGAGACGGCCTACCTGCTGCTGGCGGGCCTGGCGACGCCGCTGGTGATCTCGGTCCATACCATCGTGAGCTTCGACTTTGCGGTCGGCGTGATTCCCGGATGGCACGCGACCATCTTTCCGCCGTACTTCGTCGCCGGAGCGATTTTCGCCGGATTCGCGATGGTGCTCACGCTCGCGATTCCGCTGCGCGCCTTCTACGGACTCGAAGATTTCATCACGCAGCGCCACCTGGACAACATGGCCAAGGTGCTGCTCGCCACCGGCCTGATCGTCGCCTACGGCTACATGATGGAGACGTTCATGGCGTGGTACTCGGGCAATCCCTACGAGAAGTTCATGGTCTCGAACCGCATGCAGGGGCCGTACAAGAACTACTACTGGGCGCTGATCGCCTGCAACGTGATCGCGCCGCAGTTCTTCTGGATCGGACGATTCCGGAGGAGCGCGCTGGCGCTGTTCGTGGTGAGCCTGTTCGTGAGCGTGGGCATGTGGCTGGAGCGCTTCATCATCGTGGTGACGAGCCTGCACCGCGATTTCCTGCCGTCGTCGTGGGGCATGTACCGGCCGACGGCGTTCGACTGGTCCACCTACATCGGCACCATCGGCCTGTTCTTCGCGCTGATGTTCCTGTTCCTGCGATTCCTGCCGGTGATCTCCATCTTCGAGATGCGCACGCTGGTGCCTTCCGGGAAAGGAGGTCCGAAGCACTGATGCAGCAGCAGCCGCGGCTGTACGGCCTGATGGCCGAGTTCGAGCATCCCGAAGACGTCGTCGCGGCGGCGGCGCACGCGCGCGCGGCCGGCTATCGGAAGATGGACGCCTACACGCCGATGCCGGTGCACGGACTCGACGAGGCGCTCGGCCTGCGACCGACAAAGCTCCCGTGGGTGGTGCTCGGAGGCGCGGTGTTCGGATGCGTCGGCGGGTTCTCGCTGCTCTACTGGATCGCGGTGATTGCGTATCCGCTGAACATCGGCGGTAAACCGCTGAACAGCTGGCCGGCGTTCATTCCGATCACCTTCGAGACGACGGTGCTGTGCGCGGCGTTCGCCGCCGTGTTCGGCATGCTGGCGCTGAACGGTCTGCCGACGCCGTATCACCCGGTGTTCAACGCGCCGCGGTTCCGGCTCGCGTCGAGGAATCGCTTCTTCCTGTGCATCGAGGCACGCGATCCGAAGTTCGATCGCGATAAGACGCGGGCGTTTCTCGCCTCCGAGCATTGCCGCGGCGTCGAGGAGGTGGAGTACTGATGCGCGCTGTCGCACTCGTGCCCATCCTGCTCCTATGCGCCGCATGCCGGCAGGACATGCACAACCAGCCGCGCTACAAGCCGCTGGCGCCCAGCCGCTTCTTCTCCGACGGGCGCTCGGCGCGCACGCCCGTCGAAGGGACCGTCGCGCGCGGCAGTCTGCGCCTCGACCGCGCCATGTTCACCGGCCGCGCCGGAAGCGACTTCGTCAAGGCCAGCCCCGTCGCCCTCACACGGCCTATGCTCGACCGCGGCCGCGAGCGCTACGACATCTACTGCGCGCCGTGCCACAGCCGCCTCGGCGACGGCGCGGGCATGATCGTCGAGCGCGGCTTCCGCAAGCCGCCATCGTTCCACGTGGAACGTCTACGGGCGGCGCCCGACGGACAGCTTTTCGATGTGATAACAAACGGCTTCGGCGCCATGGCGAGCTACGTGTCGCGAATTTCCGTGGCTGACCGCTGGGCCGTGGTGGCCTATGTACGCGCTTTACAGCTGAGCCAGTCGGCGCGGATCGACGAGGTGCCGGCGGCGGAGCGGCCGCGGCTCGGAGGCGAGCAATGAGCGAAACCATCATCACCGTGGGCGACCTCGGCCGCTGGCAGATGCGCTCAGCGATCGTCGGCGCGGTGGCGATGGTGGCGATGGTAGCCGTCGCGCCGGTCGCGCAGGCGCTGCGGTCGTTCCTGTTCGCGTGGCTGTTCTTCATCGGCATCGTGCTGGGGTGCTTTGCGCTGCTGATGCTGCACCACCTGGTCGGCGGAACGTGGGGGAAGGTGATCCGGCGGCTGCTCGAAGCGGGCACGCGCACCACGCCGATGATGGCGATTCTCTTCCTTCCGCTGGTGCTCCAGTTGCCGAAAGTCTACGAGTGGGCGGCGCCCGAAGCCGCGCACGACGAGCTGCTGCGCCACAAGGCCGCGTATCTGAACACGACGTTCTTCTCGATTCGCGCGGCGATCTACTTCGCGGTGTGGCTGGCGCTCGCCTGGATGCTCAACCGCTGGTCGGCCGAGCAGGAGCGGGGCGGCGCCGACGTCAAAGGCCGCCTGCAGACGCTGAGCGCGCCCGGGCTGCTGCTCTACGGACTCACGGCGACGTTCGCCTCGGTCGATTGGGCGATGTCGCTCGAGCCGCACTGGTTCTCGACCCTCTACGGCGTGCTCTTCATGGTCGGGCAGGCGCTGGCGACGCTGGCGTTCGTGCTGGTGGTCCTGATGGCGCTGGCGCGCCGTCGCCCGATGGCGGATTACCTGGCGCCCTCGCATTACCACGATCTGGGCACGCTGATGTTCGCGTTCGTGATGCTGTGGGCCTACATGGCGTTCTCGCAGTTCCTCATCATCTGGTCGGGGAACCTGCCGGAGGAGACGCCCTGGTACATCAAGCGCATCAACCACGGCTGGGGCTGGGTGGCGGGCGTGCTGATCGTGTTCCACTTCGCGCTGCCGTTCCTGCTGCTGCTCTCGCGGCCGCTGAAGAAGAAGATCGGCATCCTGGGAGCGGTGGCGGCGGGCATGCTCCTGATGCGGCTGGTCGACATGTACTGGATGATCGCGCCGTCGTTCCACGGCGGGACGCTGCGCGTCGCCTTGAGCGATGTGCTCGCGCCGCTCGGCGTCGGTGGCCTGTGGCTGGCGTTCTTTCTCTGGCAGTTGAAGCAGCGGCCACTCGCGCCCGTGGAGGCCATCGAATGAGCGCGCAGACCAACAACGGCCACGGCGGGCACGAGCGCACCGACGCCCACGTGCCGGCGCTCGCCAAGGGCCTGCTTGGTCTCTCGATCCTGGTGCTCGTCTCCATCGGCCTGATGGCGTGGATGTTCGATTTCCTGGCGGACCGCGGCGAGCGCCGCCCGGCGCCGGCCATGGCGACACAGCGCGTCATCCCGCCCTCGCCGCGGCTGCAAGTCACGCCGTCGCGCGATGTCGAGCGACTGCGCGCTGACGAGGAGAAGGCGCTTTCCACCTACGGATGGGTGGACCGCAACGCCGGCGTCGTGCGCATTCCCATCGACCGCGCCATGGACCTGCTGGTCGAAAGGAGCAAGCCGCGGTGAGCCTCGAGATTCTCCTGATGCTCGCGCTGGCGCAGTCGGCGCTGCCGCCGCAGTTGCGCGACATCGGCATCGACCAGAAGCTCGACGCCCAGGCGCCGCTCGATGTCGAGCTGATCGGCGAGAATGGCGCGCCGGCGCGGCTCAGCAGCTACTTCCGCGGGCGGCCCGTGATTCTGGCGTTCGTGTATTACGAATGCCCGATGCTGTGCGGCATGCAGTTGAACGGGCTGCTGCGCGCCATGCGCGCCATGCCGCTCGAGGCCGGCAAGGACTACGACGTCGTCACCGTCAGCATCGACCCGCGGGAGACGCCCGCGCTGGCCGCGGCCAAGAAGCGCGACTACGTCGCGCAGTACCGCCGTCCGACCGGCGAGCGCGGCTGGCATTTTCTCACCGCCTCGCAATCGTCGATCGACCGCCTGACCGCCGCGGCGGGCTATCGCTACACCTTCGATCCGAAGACGAATCAGTACGTGCACGCCGCCGGCGTCATGGTGCTCACGCCCGAAGGCCGCTTCGCGCGCTACTTCTACGGCATCGAGTACTCGGCGCGCGACATGCGCTGGGGACTGGTGGAGGCGTCGAAGGGAAAGATCGGATCCGCCGTCGACGCGATTCTTCTCTACTGCTTCCATTACGACCCGGCGACGGGAAAGTACGGCCTGGCGATCCGCAACGTCATCCGCGCCTCGGGCGTGGCGACCATCGCCTGCCTGCTTGGATTCTGGGCGATCATGTTCCGCCAAAGGAGGAAACCGGTCCACGATGTGGCGCGGATTCCCACTGTTTCCTGAGGCCGCCTCCACGATCGCCTCGAGCGTCGACGCGCTCTATCTGTTTCTCGTGGCGCTCAGCACGGTGCTCTCGGCCGGTATTTTTCTTGCGATTTTCTACTTCGCCCTGCGCTACCGCCGCCGCCATCCCGACGAGGTCCCCAAGCCGATTCACGGGTCGCTGAAGCTGGAGCTGTTCTGGTCGGTGACGCCCTTCCTGGTCTGCATGGTGATTTTCGTCTGGGGCACGACGCTGTATTTCCGCAACTACAATCCGCCGCCGGGGGCGATGGAGATCTTCGTCGTGGGCAAGCAGTGGATGTGGAAGATCCAGCATCCCGACGGCCAGCGCGAGATCAACGCGCTGCACATTCCGGTGGGCCGCCCGGTGAAGCTGACGCTGGCGACCGAGGACGTCATCCACAGCTTCTTCATTCCGGCGTTCCGCGTGAAGATGGACGCCATCCCCGGCCGTTACACGACCATGTGGTTCGAAGCGACCAAGACCGGCCAGTATCACCTGTTCTGCACCGAGTACTGCGGCAACCAACATTCGGGCATGATCGGCACGGTGTACGTACTCGATCCGCCGGAGTACGAGGCCTGGCTGAGCGGCGCCGAGCGCGGCAAGTCGATGTCGGAGGCCGGCGAGGAGCTGTTCCAGCGGCTGGGGTGCTTCAACTGCCATCGCGCCGACCTGCCGGGCCGCGGTCCGGTGCTCGAAGGCGTGTTCGGCAATCCGGTGCTGTTGCAGGACGGCCGCCGCGTGGTGGCCGACGAGGCCTATCTGCGGGAGTCGATACTGAATCCCGGCGCCAAGATGGTCGCCGGCTACCGGACGCGCATGCCGACCTTTCAGGGACAGGTCAACGAGGAGCAGTTGATGCAGATCGTCGCCTACATCAAGGCGCTGCCGCCCAAGAAGAGGCTGGACACCGAACCATGACGCGCACGCACTATCTCAACGCCAACTACGGCCTCCGCTCGTGGCTGCTGACCACCGACCACAAGCGCATCGCGTTGCTCTACCTGGCGACCATCACGTTGTTCTTCTTTGTCGGGGGCGCCTTCGCCGTGCTGATCCGGTTGGAGCTGATCACTCCCCAGGGCGACCTCATGCAGCCCGATACCTACAACCGCATGTTCACCATGCACGGCATCATGATGATCT